>CAJUAN010000108.1 GCA_910584715.1 uncultured Oscillospiraceae bacterium | reverse complement strand
TTATCAAGCGGAACATAGACAGCATTTTACAGGCAGAGAAGCAGCCGGAACGGGAGAAAGGAAAGGAACGGGAATAATTATGAAAATCGTTGATATTACACCATGTTACAGAATAACATTAGAAAATGGCAGCTATGGAATGGAAACCTATATTGACGCAGATAGTAAACTGCAAATTACTTTTGAGGACGGAAATACACTTACTGGCTATATAGAACGTGTGGAATATGGGACTTATCCCGATGAAAATGATACTCTGATTATAAGGGTAGAGGACGGGGAACTTTATATCTTAGTGGGAAACCGAATAAAGGATATAAAAGAACTGTCCGAATAAAAAGAAAGCCGGGACGCGGCAGCTATCAGATAGCCACCGCGCCCCGGTTTTCTTATGGGTGCAGAGATTGGTTTGTGACGCAATAGGACGGCATTTTCGGGGGTAAAGGTATAAATCCCTTGCCGCCTTATTTTCCCGCCCGGAAAGCCGCATAAATCAAGGCTTATTTCGCCCCTATCGCGTCACATTCGCCCGCATTTTCCTCATGCGCTCGGCGGTCTGTCTGCGGGTGATACGCTTCCGGCAGTCCGGGCAGTAAATAGCCCGGTTAGAGCTGGAAGCAAAGGGCGCACCGCACACGCTACAACGGCGCATATCCTCCGTATGGTAAAGCTCGGCGTACAGTTCCTTATCTGCGGGCAGTACCGCAATGCGGAACCATTTACAGAGCAGGGAATAGGAAATAAGCTGCGGGCATACGCACTCGTCCCCGTCGTCCAGCAAGATACAGTTTCCACTATCATAATTGCAGCACGTCCGGCGCACAAGGGCGTTGACTTTCCGGCTTTGGGGCGGCGTGAGCCGCTTAATGTCGCTCATACCTCGTCGGCGGGGTAAAGGGCAAGCCCCGCAAACTCCGCTTCGGTCATGCGTCCCACTTTGGCAAGGGTGCGGGCGGCAAAGTCCCGCATTTCCCCCTCCATAAAGGGCAGCGCGGCGTTCATAG
>CAJUAN010000107.1 GCA_910584715.1 uncultured Oscillospiraceae bacterium | reverse complement strand
CGCACCAGTAGAGCATTTCAAAGGCGTAGTAGGAGAGGGGCTTGTCCATCATGGCGTCAGCGAATTTCAGATACTCCGCTTTCGTCCAGAACAGCATTTCCCGGCCCTTGGCCTTGCCCATGTTGCCCACCTGGGCGGCGGGGTTGGCTTTCAGATTGTAGTGCTTCACCGCATGATTGAAAACGGCGCTCAACTGATTGTGGAGCGTTTTCAGGTACACGGGGGAGTAGGGCTTGCCGTTCTTGTCCCGGTAGTTCAGCATTTCACTCTGCCACGCCATGACCTCCTTGGAGTGGATTTCGCTCATTTTCCGCTTTCCGAAGTAAGGCACCAGCTTCTTGTAGAGGATATGCTCTTTCGTCCCCCAGGTGTTCTCCTTGATACGGCCTTTCATGTCTGCGGCGTAGAGCGCCACGAAGCTCTCAAAGGTCATATCCAGGTCGGCGGTCTGCTGTTGCAGGAACGTCCGTTCCCACTCCAGCGCCTCCCGCTTGGTCTTGAAGCCCCGCTTCATCTTCTTTTCCTTTTTCCCTGTCCAGTTCTCAAAGTAAAAGGACGCATACCATGTTCCCTTGGCCTTGTCTTTGTACGCTGGCATTTTCTTCCCTCCTTACTGATTTTCCCGCAGTCCATAGAACTTTTCCTCGAAGTAGCGCCTGCTCACCCGTCCGGGGATGGTGAGGAAACCCTTCTGCTTCAGCTCCTCGTTCATCTCCCGCACCAGCTTGTAGGCGTAGGGCTTGGAGATACCCAGCGCCCCGGCCACTTCCTCGGCCCGTACAAACAGCTCTTTGCTCAAGTGCAACACCTCCTTATTCGTTGTTCGCAAAATTGTTAATGCCGACATCCTTATTATACATTCGCATGGTTGTTAATGTCAAGAGTTTATTTCGCAATTTTGTTAATTTTCTTCTTGCATATTTCGCTTATTTGCGCTATACTATTTTCAAAGGCGGTGGAACATATGACAGTAGGAGAAAAAATCAAGAAAATCCGCACATTTCGGGGTATGACGCAAAAGGAATTGGGGCTGGCTATCGGCTTTGAGGAAAAGGGAGCGGATAACCGTATTG
>CAJUAN010000106.1 GCA_910584715.1 uncultured Oscillospiraceae bacterium | reverse complement strand
CAGTCTGATTGACAACCTGTTTGTACAGATGGGTGTCCGCTTTATCAGCCTTGCCGAAAATGTGGACAGTTACCGTGACCCGGACAGCGTTTCCAGTATCATCGTCCCGATTACGAATGTAATGAACGATCAATACTGTTATCAGACCTCAAAGAAAATCCGGCAGGTATTCGATTACAAGCGGCGCAACGGCCAGTACATCGGCTCTTTTGCTCCCTATGGTTATCTGAAAGACCCGAAAGACAAGCACCAGTTAATCGTCGATCCCGATGCGGCTGAAATTGTAAAGCTCATTTATGATTTATGCCTGCAGGGTATGGCGAGGCGGGCTATGGTTTATTATCTGAACGATCACGGCATCCCAAGCCCCACAACATACCGCAGGGAAAAGGGCCTGCCTGCCAGTTCAACATCGGACAATCCCCTGTGGGGCGACAAAATTGTAACCCTCATTCTTACCAATCCGATTTATACCGGGGATTTGGTACAGGGCCGCCGCCGGGTGAAAAGCTACAAAGTACACCAGATTGAACAAGTGCCGGAGGAGGAATGGGTGCGGGTGTCCGATACCCACGAGGCTATCATAGACCGGGAAACATTTGAAAAGGTGCAGGCCCTCTTAAAGCGTGATACCCGGACGGCTCCCCGGAAAAAGGAGCTCCACCTGTTCAGCGGTTTCCTCCGCTGTGCGGATTGTGGAAAATCCGTTACCCGGAGCCAGAGCGGGCAAAGCTACCGTTATCTTTGCTCTACCTACAAAAACCGCTCCCGGACTGCCTGCACCATGCACGCCATCAAGCATGAACGGCTGGAGGCCGCTGTCCTGTTCGCTGTACGGCAACAGGTACATCTGGCGGTTTCCTACTCCGAGATTATTTCCCGTATCAATTCGGCCCCTGTCAAAAAAAGCCAGTCTTTCCGGCTGGATGATCTGATAGCCGCCAAGGAGCGGGAACTGGCAAAAGTTACCCGGTATAAACAGTCTTTATATCAAGACTGGAAAGACGGGGAAATTACCCAGCAGGACTACCGGGATATGAAAGCCGATTATGAGCGGCAGGCCGCATCCCTTTCGGATATTCT
>CAJUAN010000105.1 GCA_910584715.1 uncultured Oscillospiraceae bacterium | reverse complement strand
CCATAGCCCCATAGCCTGTTATCCACATTTCCATGCCGCAAATCTTTTAAGCCCTGTCACTGTTTCGGGACAAGCCCCATGCGGCGGGCTATTTCCTCCGCGTAAAACTCCACATAGCGGCGTTCCATTTCTTCCCGCCACCGCCAATACTCCTGTATTGCTGCGTCAATGGCGTTTGCCGTTTCCAGCAGCCACTTCATTTCAAGCTGCTTCCGCTGCTTCTCCTGTTTCTTTCTGATACGCTTATTCATTTCTTGCGTCCTCCTGTAAATGCGCCCGGTTCTTCTCGTAAAGCCGTTCGCAATCCTTGATAAATTTCCGCAGGGCGGCTTGCCGCCGCTGTTCCTCCCGGATTTTGGGGTTGACAAGCAGGGTGAACCGCCGCCTGTCAGTTCCGGGGTGTTCATTCATGGTCTGTGTCCTCCTGTAAGCCCTCCCCGTCAATCTCGTAGTAGTCAAATTCTTCGTCCGGCTTCACAATGGCGGGGCGGCGTTTGATGTGCTTTTCCATGTCAAAGGCGTTCTTCGGGTCTGCGTCGGAGAGGTACTTGTATTTCGGGTGCTTCGTTATGTCGAATTTATCCGAAAAGAACGGGCGCACCCCGCGCACCTGTAAAATGCACTTGCCCCCGTCCATAACCGCGATTTCATCTTCGGTCATAAGCTGCTTTCCCAATTTCTGATAGTTCAGCCCGTGGGAAAGCTCCCGCCCCCGCGTTTCGGACGTGTTGAAGCTGTCTATGGTTTCTTTTCCTAAAAGCTCCGACATTTCTTTGAGCGTCGTTTTTTCCTTGCCGCCTAAGAAAAGCGTCGTGTCGCAATTCCCGCTTATGGTGTCCGCGTTGTCCTTGTAGATTGCCTTTAGCTGTGACTGGCTCTGCAAAATGATGGAAGCCGATATTTCCCGGCTCCTTATGGTGGCTATGAGTTTTTCAAACTTCGGTATCTGCCCGATATTCGCAAATTCATCAAGTAAGCACCTTACATGGACGGGAAGCCGCCCGCCGTATTCATCATCTGCCTTGTCGCACAAGAGGTTGAATAGCTGGGTGTAGAGAATACTCACGACAAAGTTAAAAGTGTCGT
>CAJUAN010000104.1 GCA_910584715.1 uncultured Oscillospiraceae bacterium | reverse complement strand
ACTTTATCCGCGCCGCTTACGGTACGCATACGGTGGGCGATAACAAGTACGGTCTTATCCTTTATCAGCCTTGATAAAGCAGCCTGTATCAATGTTTCGTTTTCCACATCAAGGCTTGCCGTTGCTTCATCAAGTAAGATGATAGGGGAATTTTTGAGGAAAGCGCGGGCGATTGAAATTCTCTGCCTTTCCCCGCCGGACAGTTCGCAGCCATTTTCACCAATCATACTGTGATACCCGTCCGGGAGCTTTGCCGCAAATTCTTCACAATTTGCCAGTCTTGCCGCTGCAATCACTTCTTCGTCGGTCGCGTCCTTTCTGCCTATTCTGATATTCTCCATAATTGTGTTGTTAAACAGCGTCACATCTTGAAATACGATAGAATACAGCGACAGCAAGGTTTCCGGCTCTATTTTCGATATATCCATACCGCCGACAGTGATTTTCCCCTTGCTTATATCCCAGAACCGCGCGGCAAGGCGTGATACCGTAGTTTTACCGCCGCCGGACGGTCCGACTAAGGCGGTAACTTCTCCCTGTTTTGCCGTAAAGGACACGTCTTTCAATACGGTTTCCCCGCTATTATAAGCAAATCCCACATGGTCGAACACAATATCGTAACCTTTATTTGTTACTCTGTCTGTTCCTGTCTGAATAGGCTGGTCAAGAATTTCATTCATGCGGTTTATGTTCGTTTTGGTGGAGATTACCGCAGCAAGATTTTGCAATGCACCCTCAAGCGGGGCATATAGCCTTGAAGCCACAAGCAAAAACATAAAGAACAGCGGAATATCAATTTCCCCACGAATAAGCAGCGCAGAACCTACAAGCGCAACCGTAGCAATCCCAAACTTTAATATCAACGTTGAAGAAACAACAAAAAGTGCTGTCCCAAGTTCTGTTATAATGTGCCGCTTTTCCACATAGTCAATTTTTTTGTCAAGCCCTCTTAAATAGTTTTCTTCCGCATTGTTCGCCTTTAAGTCCTGCAAACTTTCGATACACTCCTGTACGCCGCTTTCAAGCGCGACATTTGCCGCTACGGATTTACGGTTGAAGTATTCCTGTATGCGGGCTGAAAAGAATGTGATTGTAAATGCAATCGGCAAAACCCAAACCGCCGCAAG
>CAJUAN010000103.1 GCA_910584715.1 uncultured Oscillospiraceae bacterium | reverse complement strand
GGGAAACCCGGAAATTCACCTGTACCTCCCGTTTCCGCTTTGCCGCGCTCATCGTGAAGGTACTATGTAGAACGAAATTACCAACTGCAATCATCATAGCGGACTATTCTTGACAAAACAATGCTTCTGCGATACCATGAGTGTAACTGATATAACTGAATTATATAATTACCATAAGCAAAGGCAGGGGATAGGGATGGAGAATCGGTTTATACGGCATGAGCCATGTTTTGAGAGGATTTTATTTGTCCTGACGCTGGACAGGAAGAAAATGAAAGAACGGATTTTGATTGGGAAAGAACAACAGATCCGCTTCCGGCTGAATGGGAGCCAAAACGCAGAGGTGCTTTGTGATATGACACGACCGCTGGGAACTCTTTTGATAAACTTTGAGCGGGACACGGACAGAGATTGGAACTTATACGGGCTTTCTCCGCTGCGGCAAGCCCTCCATTCCAACCGATGGAAACAGCCGGAGCTGGAGCAGGCGGCAAGCAAATTTCTCTGGGGAAAATATCTTAGCAACGACCCTCTGAAAATGTATGTGGCGTTCCGTATCTGGAACAGCTATCTGCTTGCCAGAGAACCCCGTGACCGTAACGCTGCCTGTGACCGCTTCATGGATAAAATGAGCAGCCTGACCGGGGTATTCCATAACGAAACCATGAGCTTTGACAGGGAGACAGGAAAACCGAAACATTTTCAAGCTGGCAGACTTTATTTCAAAGGCGCACCATCAGAAGATACCCGGCTTGACCTCTGGTTCCCGGACAACCGGCGCACAGAAGAATGTGTGTCTGCCTATGCGTCTCTCTACCCGTTGATTACCTATTATCTGAACAGGCTGAATGACTGGGGGCTTTGCTTCCGGCGGTGTAAGGTCTGCGGAAAATATTTTCTGGCAAAGAGCCAGCGGTATGAGCTGTGCAGCGACAAGTGCCGCAAAGCACAGGCACTTCAAAACAAGCGGGAATTTGACGAGAGGGCAAGAGAAAATAACTATGACCTGCTTTATAAAAATGAATGCCAGAACTGGCGCAACAAAATAAACCGGGTAAAAAATACTGCAGGCTTTCCGGCTGACCGTCTGGAAAAAATACAGGCTGCCTTTGCCAACTTTAAGAAAGAAGCGTTACAGAGAAAAAAGGCTGTAAAAACAGGAACAGCCAGCCCGAA
>CAJUAN010000102.1 GCA_910584715.1 uncultured Oscillospiraceae bacterium | reverse complement strand
TTAATGATATGGGCGATATTGTGAGGCTCTATTCCAAAAATCCCGAAACAGCCACCGTAAGGCTTGCAAATCTTCTTTCTATGGTATCGGGGGAAGAATCCGAATCGGTATAGTAAAGCAATCGGAGTCATGATATACTTACACGCAGAAAGCATTTCATCAGTTCCGATTGCCCCAATGCAACCGAGGTTGCATTTGCGAAAGGAGAACGGATTATGGCAAAAGGTTCTGTAAGGAAAAAAGGAAAGAAATGGTACTACCGCTTCTATGTGGAGGACGCAAGCGGCAACTTGGTACAGAAAGAGTTTACGGGTACGGAAAGCAAGAGCGAGACGGAAAAGCTGTTACGGCAGGCAATGGAGGATTACGAAGAAAAGAAATTCATTGCAAAAGCTGACAACATCACGCTTGGGGAACTGCTCGATATTTGGGCGGAGGAAGAATTAAAGGTCGGCACTCTTAGCAACGGTACGGTGGAAAATTATCTCAGTGCGATACGTTGCATTAAGAAACATCCTGTTGCTGACCGCAGATTAAAAACCGTAACAGCGGAGCATTTGCAGACATTCCTTGACCTGCTTACTTTCGGAGGAACTTATCCCGACGGGAAAGTCAAAAAAGGATTGAGTAAAGACTATATCCACTCTTTCTCGGCGGTTTTGCAGCAGTCGTTCCGTTTTGCGGTATTCCCAAAGCAACTGATTACGTTCAATCCAATGCAGTACATCAAGCTGAAACGAAAGGCAGAGGAAGTGGATTTGTTTTCAGAGGAAGATATGGGACAGTCAGGCACACAGCCAATTTCCCATGATGACTATGAGAAACTTATCGCTTATCTTGAAAAGAAAAATGTCTCTGCGGTTCTGCCGATACAGATAGCCTACTATGCAGGTCTTAGGATTGGCGAAGTATGCGGGCTGACCTGGCAGGACATCAACCTTGAGGAACAATATCTTACGGTAAAACGGAGTATCCGCTATGACGGTGCAAAACACAAGACGATTATCGGACCGACAAAACGTAAGAAAGTACGGACGGTTGATTTTGGGGATACGCTTACCGCCATACTGAAAAAAGCAAGGAAAGAACAGCTTAAAAATCAGATGCAGTACGGGGAACTGTACCACCGCAACTACTACAAGGAAGTGCAGGACAAAAACAGGGTTTACTATGAGTATTACAGCTTGG
>CAJUAN010000101.1 GCA_910584715.1 uncultured Oscillospiraceae bacterium | reverse complement strand
TTGCTGCGGAAAATCGCCGCTGTCCTGCGTCGCTCCGCAAAACAGTCTGGCGAACCGCAGACGATCACTTACAAAGACCTCACCTTGGATTTAGAGGGGTATAGGGTAAATACCCAGCAGGAAAGCATTGACCTCACGCCCCGCGAGTTTGAAATCCTGCGGGAGCTGATAATGCACCAAGGCAGGATTTTGACGCGGCAAAACCTTTTGCAAACACTTTGGAAGTATGAGTTTTTCGGAGAAGAACGGATTATTGACACGCATATCAAAAACTTACGAAAAAAACTCGGTGCCGCAGACTACATAGAAACGATTAGAGGGGTGGGATATAGAATTGATAAGGAAAATTAGAAGCAAGCTGTCGGTCAAGGTGTTTTTTATCACTCTGCTACTTGTGGCTGCTTGTTGCAGCGTAACTTACTTATGTATCGCCCGTTTTGCTCCCTATGTGTACTCTCACGAATTAGCCGAAGCAGAGGAATTAGCGGAATTATTTGCTACGGAGCTGTCCAATATTCCGCAAGATGAAGTACCGTTTTTTCTTCCAAACTACGATGATATGCTTGCAGACCGATTTGACGGCGAATTTATCATTCGGATTTTCAACAGCTCTGGCGAAGAAGTGACTTTACCACATCTTGATACCATTACAGGCAGAAAGGTTGAAGATTTTAAGAGCGGTGATCTATCCAAGCCATACGCTGTTTCTTTACTCGATGGAGGAGAGGAATATAGCCTGTTGATTGCTAAAAACGCAGGCAAAGAAAGTCAAGTAGTAGAAGCACTCCAAAAGTCACTTCCCATACTGGGAATTGTTGTCTTGGTGGTATCGGTAATCGCTGCCTTTTTCTATTCATGGTATATGACAGCGCCAATCAAGAAAGTAAGTAGGCTATCAAAGCAAATGGCCGATATGGATTTTAGCGGCCTATGCAGCACGACCCGTACTGATGAAATAGGCGTTCTGTCGATCAGTCTGAATACACTTTCCCAAAAGCTCGGCGCTGCGCTCTCGGATTTGCAGGAAGCCAACCAAAAACTGCAAGCGGATATTGATATGGAGCGGCAGCTTGAACGCCAGCGGGTAGAGTTTTTTTCGGCGGCTTCCCACGAACTAAAAACACCTATTACTATTATCAAAGGCCAGCTACAAGGTATGCTTTATCAGGTGGGACGCTATAAGGACAGGGAAACCTATCTTGCACAATCTCTGGAAGT
>CAJUAN010000100.1 GCA_910584715.1 uncultured Oscillospiraceae bacterium | reverse complement strand
GCTTGATGAAAAATTCAAGTCCATGATAGGGGAACAGCTTGACATTCAGCACAAATTGAAACCCATTGAACGGCGGTTAGGCACTCTGAAAAAGCACCTTGAGCAAGCCGACATTTATTTCAAGTACAAGGGGAAAAAGAAGCTGACCGAGGCCGAGCAAATCCTATTCACGGCAGCGCACGACTATCTGAAAGGCGTGATGAACGGCAAGACCGCCCTGCCGGTAAAGGCATGGAAAGCGGAGTATGCCAAGCTGACCGCCGAACGGGAAACGCTCAACCGGCGGTATCTCGCGTTGAAAGGGGAAGTGAAAGAAGCCGAGCAAATCCGCAGGAGCGTTTACAACATCTTGCGGCAGGAACAGCGGGAGCAGCAGCCCCGCAGGGCGCAGGATATGGAGCGGTAACAGACAGGGCGGCGGGGACAGTTACTATGCTTGTCACCGCCGCATTGTTTTGGACTTTCATCAGACAGATATTGTTAAAACTCATGTAGCCAGTCGATTAGTGGATAAAGTTCCCCTCTCCGAATAAAATACTCCACTGCCTTTACGCCAGCTTCCATATCTGTGACAGCTTGAATTTTGGGAACTGGGGATTGTCCTCCACTCTCAAGGGCAGTCCATACACGCTTGTCGGAATAATCAAATTGCTCCACTTCCTCAGCAGTATCAGCATAAACCCCATTGTATGTGTAATAATTGTGCAACTTGCCATTTTGGTTAAAAGAGCAAGCAAGGGAGAGCCATTCCCCGTCTGAAAGCACTTCCATAAAGTCGCGTTCTCCATAGGGGTCTAAATATAGAAAGAGGTTAATTCCTTTGTAAATCTCTTTCAGTATGTTCATAATCAACACTGGTGTAATTTCAGCTTCGTTATATGTACCATGACGGGATGGATAATATTGGATATGCTTAACCGCGATCATGTTTTTATCAAATGATGGTATTGCTTCTTTCTTTGAAATGATTTCGATATTCATAATGTCCCCCCCTTTTTTTGATTTCCTACCAAAATTGTAATCTGTTGGTTAATTTTATAGTTAGTTAAGTATAGCACATCTCCCCGCTGAAAACAATCCCCGTTCTATGTCCGTTCCGACTATCCAGACCGTCAAGGCCGAGTAGTATTTTTTCGCACAAGGCGCGAAAAAATCTCTACTCTTCCCCCTTGACCGTCTGGATTTTTGCCGTTGCCATTTCGCCGCCGAAAACGGGGAACAGGATTTTACAACCCTGCCCCCCGCTTTCGTCCGCTTCATTTTAACGGCAAAACCGTCTGCACTGGTG
>CAJUAN010000099.1 GCA_910584715.1 uncultured Oscillospiraceae bacterium | reverse complement strand
CCTGCAAATCTTCTTTGAGGAAAAGCCGGACGAAAAGACCCGTGAAACCTTAAAGAAAAACGGCTTCCGTTGGTCGCCAAAAGCCGGGGCGTGGCAAAGGCAGCTTAACGACAACGCCATTTACACCGCTGACCGCTTATCCTGCATAAAACCGTTATCCGGGAAAAGCCCCGTAGAGATACAGAAAGAAGCCCGCACAACCGCCAAGACGGAGAAAAAGCCCTCTATCCGGGCGCAGATTGCGCAGGATAAGGAAGCGTTGAAAAACGTCCCAAAAAAGGCAGCGGAGAAAACGAAAAAGCATGACTTAGAAAGGAGCTGAACTATGCAGAAATTTGAAAACAAGGGACAAGATACTTGCCTACGCCGTGGAGCTGACGGGGATTGAGAAAGGCAGGGTAACGGGAAACCTCTACGAACTGGACTACCAAAAGCACTATGAACACGTCAAGGACGCTTCCGTAACCCCCGGAGCTACCAAGCTGATCTATGAGAACGTGGAACGGACGCAGGAAGCCGACAGGCGCATTACCGAGGACGCTGACCCGGACTTAGGGAAATTCCTTAACTTTGAGGAACAGCCCAAAGACCCCGCCGCCTTACAGAATGCACTTCGGGACGAGAAACACAGCCGGGAACATCTGAAAAGCGGCGACATTAAGGCGCATATCGAAACACTGTCCGGCAAGGGCAAAGAGAAAAAACCGTCCTTACGGGCGCAGCTTGCACAGGGCAAAAAGACCGTAAACGCCGCCCCGAAGAAACAGGCGGCAATGACCGCCGCCCTGCCCTACATGGAAACGGAGATACAGGAGCTTGCAGAACGCACAGCGGCAAAACTGAAGAAACTGACCGAGGAAGAACTTGCCGGGCTTGTGTTCCTGCCTGCTGAAGATATGGAGTAATGGAACGTCAGGAAATAGCAGCTTATACAGTGCCATTCCCCGGTATCTTTTTTATGTTATAGCTGAACCCTCCATCACATGATAATACGCTCCCTGAAACCTTGACTGCCACATATCCTTAAAGCTCATATCCGTTACGTTTGTCTGTTCCGTCACATTCTGCGCCGCCTTTGCAGAAGCAAGCTCTAAAAAGCTGACACCGCTGCTGTCTGCCGTCTTTCCTATTTGGTAAATGCTTCCTGCACCATACCCGCCGATTTTTCCTAATAATCCATAATCATTTCTTTATGCTCCTTTCATTTTTTATTATCTTCTAGGTAATTGCGAAACTCTAAACCCTTTATAATAAAGGATTCTCTTTGCTAAAAAATGAAACATCTCCTCACTGGTTT
>CAJUAN010000098.1 GCA_910584715.1 uncultured Oscillospiraceae bacterium | reverse complement strand
AAAGTCCAGCTAAGAAATGTCAATAGGTAAATTGAAAAATGTTTAAAAAATTTTTTTCGAGCAGTTGATCTAAAAAAGGGTAACTTTAATAAACCCAATTGTTATGGGATTTTTTAAAGTTGATTCCGACTTCTATCATGCAACGGCGTTCATAGTTCCTGAGTGTTCTGCTGCGTACCGTTTGCAGTGTTCCTCTGGTGTAATGAGTTCAAAAGGTTTATTATCCCGGAGCATAGCAAAAATGGTGTTACAGATTTTGTGCATGACAGCCCCAACGGCAACGATCTTTTTCTTGCCGGCACATTTGCGGATGTAATAGTCATAAACGACAGGGTTCACGGGCGCATTTGCTGTTTTGTCCACTTTCAGGTTGTTGATGGCGGCCATATGCAGGATACGCCTGGCAAGGCTGGAGCCCCGCTTGGACATATGGACCCTGTCCCCATGGAACTTGCCGGAATCATTTACACCGGGATCCATCCCAAAGTAAGCATAAAGTTTTTTGGGTGAGGAAAACAGGTCAAAGGAGCCCATTTCCGCGATCAGGACGACCGCACTCAGGAAACCGACACCCGGCAGGGTCTGGAGGAGGGAGATACGGTCACGGACCGGCGTTCCTTCCAGCCTTTCGACAGCTTTATGCAGTTCTTCGAGCATGCTGTCCAGATGCTCCTGGTATTCCCGGTAGAGTTTTATATACAGCCGGATCCGGAGGGCGTTGCTGTGAAGGGCACGCCCGAAAACAGCTGCATCCTCTGCGGCGTCATGCAGGGCGTCATATTTTGCCAGGGCGTACTTTTCCCCAAAGCGTGCTGTGGAACGGATCATTTCCACCACCGTCTCCTTTGGTGCGGCGAGAAGCTCCCGTGCAAGGGGATACGCATCCAGAAGTTTTAAAGAAGTCTGGGTGGTGACCTTACTGAACACCTTTCGGTATGCGGGGAAAGATACTTTCAGTTCCGCCGTGAGCTTCAGGATGACAGCGGACTGCAGGTCCTTGAAGTAATAATAGTCCCGTACCAGGTTGCGCAGGTCAATGACCTCATCATCCGGAATGACGGAAGTCTTCAGGGAAGCATCCAGCCCTACTTTGGCAGCTTTTTTAGAATCAAATTTATCATTATGCAGTTTTCTTACGTTCATGTTTGTGCTATTCTTAGTAATGATAGGATTAATGACCGAGCAGTCAAAACCCTTATCGCGAAGGAAGCACAGGAGCGGGATGTGGTAGATCCCGGTGGACTCAAGGAAGCAGCGGCTTTCAAGAGAATACGCCTTTTGTGCTTCCTTTATTTTTGTGACGGCAAGCTCCCGGGACTGGGGATCGGAATGA
>CAJUAN010000097.1 GCA_910584715.1 uncultured Oscillospiraceae bacterium | reverse complement strand
CCATAAGCGCAGAGCACGTCCATTTCGACCATACGGAGGAACGGCCCGAACTGCCATAACAAGAAAACACCAATCATCTATCTAACAAATATGAAGTTATCTGCCGCACGACGGCAAAAGAAAAAAAGCCGTCGTACAGCAGCCATATCCGCATACCCAAACGCGGCGGCTTTGAGAAATCAAAGCCGCCGTTTTTACCTTGTCGGAATACAAAGTATAACGTCACCCCATCAAACCTACGGCGGCTAAAGGAGGTAGCCGCCATGAAGCGCAACATATATCGCTGGGGTACAATGTTCTTTGACTTATCAAAAAAAGCCCGGCCACCGCCAGGGGACAGCACACCCCAAAGGGTGAACTGTCAGACTACATCTATGCTGCGCACAATTCCTTTGCCCTCGTCTGCATTTTGCGGACGAGGGCATTTTTGTGTTTTCCCGAAAAGATTTTGAGAAATCCGGCCTTTGTTTCCGGCGTATTCAAAACGCTTGGTGTTGAGGGCTTACGAAAGGGGAAGTCATCACCCGCTTTCGCGGTTGCGAAAGGAGGTGAAACCATGAACGAGCCTATTCGTACCCAATGGCAAATCCGTTGCGCCTTTAACGGCTTTTGCAAGCGGACGTTGAAAAACGAAGCCATCAACGCCCACAGGGACACGAAGCGTCAGCAGCTCCGCGAGGTTAGTTTTTCTGACTTGTCCCCGCAAGAGGAAAAACAGCTTTACACCTATGATACCTACTTTGCAGATGATGAAGCTGAAAAGTCCTTTTGCGTGGCGGGAAAGGAGATTACCGCGAAGCTGCTTGCCGAAGCCCTGCGCAGCTTGCCGGAAGAAAAGCGGGACGCCGTATTGCTCTACTACTTCTTTGACATGAGCGACGTGGAGATCGGAAAGCTCCGCGACGTTCCGAGAAGCACAGTCCAGTATCGGCGGACAAGCTCTTTTGAACTGTTAAAACGCTATTTGGAGGAACGCGCCTATGACACAAGCGACTGGTAACACCGAACAGGACGAGCGCGGCTTGTTGCCTTACCCGGTAATCATAGCCGCAACAAAGGGCGACCCGGAAGCTATGGAGATCGTCGTACATCATTACGACAGCTACATAGCGTCCCTGTCTATGCGCAAGCTCCGCGACGAGCGCGGTAACAGCTACTACGGCATAGACGAGGACATACGCGACCGCTTGAGGTCAAAGCTCATGCGGGCTGTCCTGTCATTCAAGGCCTGATTTGAAAAGCAGCGTCCCCCTTTCCGCTGCTCCCAGCTCTGGCCTTGCTGCTGCACCTTGAAAAAGAAAGCGGCGCAAGATAACGGCGGCGCAGCATAGGGCAA
>CAJUAN010000096.1 GCA_910584715.1 uncultured Oscillospiraceae bacterium | reverse complement strand
ATACAAGCAAAAAGGTACGGGCAATCAAACGGGCGCAAGGACAGGCGGGGGAACATCTGACAAAGCCGCCTTACGGCTACATGGTAAGCCCTACTGACAAAAAGAAGTGGATTGTGGACGAGGAAGCCGCCGCTGTGGTGAAACGGATTTTTGATTTATGTATCGCCGGAAAAGGACCTATGCAGATAGCGAAAATCCTCAAAGAAGATAATGTGCCGACTGCCAAAGCCTACTACGCAAAGAAAAAGGGAAAACTGTTTCCTGACAATCCCTATGACTGGAGGGATAGTACCATTGTCGGCATTTTGGAGCGCATGGACTACTGCGGGCATACGGTGAACTTCAAAAGCTACTCCAAATCCCACAAGCTGAAAAAGCGGATTCCAACCACAAAGGAACAGCAGGCTGTCTTCTTCAATACCCATGAAGCGATTGTAGAGGACGCTGTTTTTGAACGGGTACAGGAATTAAGGTCAAATAAACGCCGCCCCACAAAAGCGAACAGACAGGGATTGTTTTCCGGCTTGGTATATTGTGCAGACTGCGGGAGTAAATTACACTTTGCTACCTGCAAAAGCTTTAACGGCTCACAAGACCATTACCGCTGTGCAAAGTATAAAAGCAATACGGGAAGCTGTACGGCGCACTTTATCCGCGAGGAAGTGTTGAAGCAGATAGTATGGAGCAGGATATTTGATGTGACCGCCCTTTTCTTTGATGACATCATGGCTTTCCATGAAATGATGTATCAGCAACGCTCCGCTGAAACAGAAAAGGAAATGAAGCGCAGGAAACGTGAAGTCGGACAGGCGAGGAAGCGGATAGCGGAACTTGACCGTATCTTCAAGCGGATTTATGAGGACGACATAAGCGGCGCAATCAGTCACGACAGGTTTTTGAAGCTGTCCGCAGAGTATGAAGCGGAACAGCGGGAACTGGAAGAAAAGGTCAAGGCAGACCAGCAGGAAGTCGATACCTACGAACAGAACAAAAGCGATTTTGACAGCTTCGCCGCGATTATCCGCAAGTATGTGGGGATAAAGGAACTCACCCCCGCAATCGTCAATGAATTTATCAAAAAAATCATAGTCCATGCGCCGGAAAAGGTGAACGGGAAACGGGTACAGAAAGTAGATATTGTTTTCAACTTTGTAGGGGAAATCAATTTCCTTTCTGCCACGCAGCCGAAACGGCAAGGCGCATAGGAACTCGAAAAGACGGTACAGCCCTTGTAATTGGGGCTATACCGCCTAATCTGAAATTACTTCCCTCTAACCGTAAACATTTGATTTTACTGGTCTTTTCCGCCAAGCGTTTTCATCGTCGGGAACAGCAGCACA
>CAJUAN010000095.1 GCA_910584715.1 uncultured Oscillospiraceae bacterium | reverse complement strand
TTTATGATTTTGCCCCTAATCAGGTTTCTGATTAGGGACTTTTTCGACAGGCTGATGCAGTACCGTCGTATAGGTACTGCATTTTTATTATTTTTTCAAAAGGGCTTTGAGCCGCTTCATTGCTTCCGCCGTATTTTCGTGAGAACCGAACGCCGTCAGCCTGAACCAGCCCTTTCCGTTGGGACCGAAGCCTTCCCCGGGAGTACCCACTACCTGAATCTCGTTCAGCAGGTAGTCGAAAAATTCCCAGCTTCCCATGCCGTTCGGGCATTTCAGCCAAATGTAGGGAGAATTTTTTCCGCCAGTGTAGCTTATTCCAAGCTCGTCGCAGGTCTCGGACATAACGCGGGCGTTTTCCATGTAGTAGTCAATGCTTTCGCGGGTTTGGCGCAGTCCCTCCTCCGTGAAAACAGCTGCCGCCGCGCACTGTACCGGATAGGACACGCCGTTAAACTTGCTGCCCTGACGTCTCCGCCAGATTTGGGATACGCTTACAGAAGTACCGTCCTTTGTACAGGCTTTAAGTTCGTTTGGGATCACCGTATAGCCGCACCTCATACCGGTGAAGCCCGCAGTCTTGGAAAGAGAGCATATCTCAATCGCGCACTCACGAGAGCCTTCAACGGCAAAAATGCTTCTGGGCAGGGACTTGTCGCGGATAAAAGCTTCATAAGCCGAATCGAAAATAATCACCGCGTTCTGTTTTTTGGCGTAGTCCACCCAGACTTTGAGCTGCTCCTTTGTGTAGACCGAACCTGTGGGATTGTTGGGGGAGCAGAGATAAATGATATCGCACCGTACGTTTGGGTCTGGCATAGCCGCGAAGCCGTTTTCCTCGTTGGAGGCGGCGTATATTATGTTCTTTCCGCTCATAACGTTTGAATCCACGTAAACGGGGTAGGCGGGATCGGTTATCAGTACGGTGTTGTCCTCGCCGAAAATGTCAACGATATTGCCGCAGTCGCTTTTTGCACCGTCGCTAATGAGTATCTCTTCGGGATCGACTGTAACGCCGAAGCTTTTGTAGTACCCAGCGACCGCCTCCCGAAGAAAAAGATATCCTCTGCCGCTGTCCTCGTAGCCGCGGAAGGTTTCTTTGTGAGCCATTTCCTCCGCGCCATTTTTCATAGCTTCAACAGCGGCGGGAGCGATAGGAAGGGTAACGTCGCCGATGCCCATGCGAATGAGCGTTTTGTCTGGATTTGCTGCTCGGTAAGCGTTAAGCCTTTTGGCGATGTCGATGAAAAGGTAATTTTCCTGTAGTCTTAAAAAATTTTCGTTTATACGTGCCATAAAAACCGTCCTTTTTAAAATAGTAAAATAAATTTTTGTTTAACGTACGAACGTAATAACCCCGCCAGAGATTAGCTGGTCAAGCTGAGCA
>CAJUAN010000094.1 GCA_910584715.1 uncultured Oscillospiraceae bacterium | reverse complement strand
TAAAGTCTTTGGGGTGGTCGATATTGAAACGGGTGTAAATATCTTCAAGGGAAGTTTCCGGCGCAAGGGGCGCGGAATAGACAAGCTCATAGTTCGCCCTGTCAACCACATTTCCCGCCGCCTGCAGGCGGTCGTAAGGCTCAAAGCGGAAATCCCTTGTTTCGTCCCCGCCCTTTATCTGGTAAATGGAAAAGGTGTCTTTGTCCTGTCCGGCGGTCTGCGCCGTTTCCTGTGCCTTTGCGTAAAGTTCTTTTACCTCTGCCTGTGTCAGTTCCCCGGTGTTCAGTTGCCCCATAAGCTCGCGGCATTTTTCGGGTGTGCCGATATACAGAACGTCGCCTATTTTGGCTTTCCCGTCCTCCTGTGGAACGTATGCTTGCAGAATAGAAAGATTTTCCCGGCTGTCGCTGCGGGGGTTCGCGTGTACTTGATAGATGTACTCCTGTGGGGGCTGCGCCTGTGCCGCTTCCTTTTGGCTGCGGATATGCGCCCGCAGTAAATCAGTGGGCTTTTCCCCGGTAAGGGGCTGAATGGATTTCACATAGTCTGCCGCATAATAGGCATTATTGGTTAGCTGCCGCTGCCATGCTTCAGCTTTGGGTGACCACCGAAAACCATTGCTTTTCAGTTCTGTCCGCGTCGCTTCGTCGGGCTTCCCGTCAAAAAAGATTTGCAGACGGTTTGCTTCGGTGTTTGCTTCCACTCTGCCGCCCTCAAACTCCCAACCGACAAAACCGATTTCTTTTGTCTGTGAGAGGGATTTAATGCGGTCTTTGACGCGCCGGATTTCTGCGTTGTTGTTGGATAACGCCCATGACGCGAAAGGCTTATCCCCCAAATGCCATTGGCTCGACATATCCGCTTTCAGCTTTTCAAGCTGCTCCGGCGGTAAATGCGGGCAACCGTCAAGGGTCTTATGCTTGCGGTAATAGGCGTTGACTGCTTTCATGGTTTCCTGTGATTTTTCCAGTCCCGCAAGTTTCTTTTGAAGTTTCTCGACTGCTTGCGGGTCGTCCGCGCTGATACCGCCCATTCCTGTGCTGCGGATTTTATCAAGCAAGCCCTGTATGTCCCGGTATTCCTGCATATTCCGGTCAGTGGCGGCGTTCTGCTTTTCTTTCTTCCTTGTGGGGAAGTTGGAACCTCCGGCAATCAAGATAGAGGGAACGCGCCCCGCAATTTCATAGCCCTTGTTCATATTCGCCGCCAGTTTCCGGGCATAAGTGTCAAGCAGACTGTCAATCTTTTCATGGTACATAGGGTCAACACGTTTTTTCTGCCGTTCCGCGATTTGTACGGCTTCGTCAATGTAGCTGCGGTATTCTGCCGTTGCGCTGCCCGGTTTGTAATCGTAAAAGCTGTTCATATCTTTTGCGCGGCGGGCGGCGGTTTCGTTGATAGAATAGTAGGGGGCGGCGGCTTGCTGCGTTTCCTGTGTTGTGGCGGTTTCCTGTG
>CAJUAN010000093.1 GCA_910584715.1 uncultured Oscillospiraceae bacterium | reverse complement strand
TTGCAGCTTACCTTTGTGAACCGTGTCGCCGGGCAGGGGGATTTCTCAAAGAGTATCGCCATACCGCCGCAGCAGGACGGTTTTGATGATGTGCGGGAGGAATACGCCGCCATGCTCAAAGAACAGCTTGCAAAGGGCAATAACGGGCTTGTGAAGCGCAAATACCTCACATTCACACTGGAAGCCGACAGCCTTAAAAATGCAAAATCAAGACTTTCAAGACTGGAAACGGATATATTAAACCACCTCAAAATCTTAGGGGCGGCAAACAAGCCCCTTGACGGGAAAGAACGGCTTGAAGTGCTGCACGGCATTTTCCACCCGGACGGGGACAGGAAATTTTTATTCAACTGGAAATGGCTTGTACCGTCCGGGCTTTCCACGAAAGATTTCATTGCGCCGCCCTCATTCGCTTTCAAGAACGGGCGTATGTTCGGCATGGGCGACAAGACCGGGGCGGTATCGTTCTTACAGATACTTGCGCCGGAACTGAATGACCGCCTGCTTGCCGACCTCTTGAACGTGGACGGGCATTTATTAGTCAACCTGCATATCCGCAGTATCGACCAGAGCGAAGCCATAAAGACCATTAAGCGCAAGATAACCGACCTTGACGCAATGAAGATAGCCGAGCAGAAAAAGGCGGTACGGAGCGGCTACGACATGGATATAATTCCGTCCGACCTTGCCACCTACGGCGGGGACGCAAAAGACCTCTTGCGGGACTTGCAGAGCCGCAATGAGCGAATGTTTCTCCTTACCCTGCTTGTGGTAAACCTTGCGGACAACAAGCAGCAGCTTGACAATCAGATTTTTCAGACGGCGGGCGTGGCGCAGAAAGCGAACTGCTCCCTTGTGCGCCTTGACTATCAGCAGGAAGCCGGGCTTATGTCGTCCCTGCCTTTGGGACTGAATGAGATACCCATTCAGCGGGGGCTTACGACAAGCAGCACGGCTATTTTCGTGCCGTTTACCACGCAGGAGCTTTTTCAGAACGGGGAAGCCCTCTACTACGGCTTGAACGCACTTTCAAGCAACATGATACTTGCCGACCGCAAGAAGCTCAAAAACCCTAACGGCTTGATTTTGGGAACGCCGGGAAGCGGCAAGAGCTTTTCCGCCAAGCGTGAGATCACAAACGTATTCCTTGTTGCGGACAAAAAGGACTGTATCTTGATATGCGACCCCGAAGCCGAGTACGCACCGCTTGTCAACCGATTAGGCGGGCAGGTTGTGAAAATCTCCCCCACAAGCCGGGATTTTGTGAACCCTATGGACTTGAACCTCAACTATTCCGAGGACGAAAGCCCCCTGTCACTGAAAAGCGATTTTATCCTTTCCCTTTGTGAGCTTGTTGTTGGCGGCAAAAGCGGCTTAGAGCCTATCGAAAAGACCGTGATTGACCGAGCCGTGCGGGAAGTCTACCGGGAATACCTTGCCGACCCCGAACCGTCCAAAATGCCGATTTTGGAGGATTTGTATAATGCACTAAAGAAACAGCCGGAAGCGGAAGCCGCACGGGTAG
>CAJUAN010000092.1 GCA_910584715.1 uncultured Oscillospiraceae bacterium | reverse complement strand
TCACACAGGCCGAGGCTGACGCGCTTTTCGAGGCGGATATTAAGAAGTTCGCCGACGATGTGGCAGCCAAACTCCGTGGCGCGAGAATCAATAACAACCAGTTCGACGCACTTGTTTCGCTGGCCTATAATATCGGCATCGGAGCATTCCAGAAATCGACGCTTTTCAATAAGGTCATGGCAGCCCCCACCGACCCCACAATCCGCGCAGAATTTGCCAAATGGGTACGCGGAGGTGGAAAGGTTCTCCCCGGACTTGTAAAACGTCGCACCGCAGAGGCTAATCACTATTTCGGGCAGATATGATAAATCTTACCGCATATAAGGAATATTGGGAATGCCTCGCAAAACGTATTCCACTTATTACCGGGGTTCTTCCCGTAACTGTTGACGAGGCTATGGCAAAACGAATAGCCACACTTAAAACCGGTTCGGTTACTCTGTTTGTGTTACCACCGGCAGCAGAAAGCGAAGGCAAGAACATAGACTGTTTCAAGGAAGGAAACGAGTGTGTCGTATTCGTCATGGAGAAGTACGACCCTCAACGCCGGGACGCATGGAACGTTCTCGAATCGTCGCAAGTCGTAACCGAAAAATTAAAGTCGCGTATGCTTGACGACCTCGCATCCGGGTGTTCCCTTATGCGGTTCGACGTGTCAACGCTGAACACGCTCCCGGAAACACAGTTTTTTGCCGGGTTTGCCGGTTGGTCTGTCGGATTCAAGATAATTACTTGATGAAATGGAAACGGAAGGTATCAAAGTTCAATATTTCAAGCAGCAGCTTGAGAAAGGAATCCGCGACATTCTGGAGGCTCAACGCCTTATCGCAACGTCTCGAATATACCAAAAGGGACACGACCGGGTGCGGGAGCAGCGGAGCGGTGCGACTGTTAAAGGCCGGAGCGGTGTACTTATGGCAGCTTTGACGAATCCGCGTTATCGCATTTCGCCGGACGGGAGCGGTGTCAGAACAGAAACGACGCTGCCGACGTATATCCGATTTCTCGATATGAAGCGACACGGTAATTACCAAATCTATAACCGCCAAATCTGGGGAATATTATACACGGAAACCATTCAGAACGTAAAATATGAATACCGCGAATGGCTCGAAAAGCATTTCCCGGAACTACTGAAGCAAATAAACAATCAATCAAAATAAATTCGATATGAAAAAGTTAAAAAACATCATCGGAGTGATTCTGCGACTTTTTTCCGTTCTCCTTCCCGGATTATATACGGGGTTCGCCTTATGGAAAATCCACGGCGCACTGGTAACCATTCTCGCCGCCCTCGGAGTTGAATTTATCTGGGCCGCTTTCCTCACATTCGTTATAACCGTCGCCGGACAGATTAAAGCGCAAATCGAATTGCGGAAAGAAAAGACTGACACGCCGGAATAACCCACATACTTCCGCCGTTGCATATCGCCCGGAGCCTTACGGTTTCGGGCGATAATATGTTGTAGAACATATTTATTTCTTTTGAATTATTCCGCATTATTCAAAAATAAGTGTTATCTTTGTATATCAAAACATTACTATTATGGGAGGATACGGAAGCGGAGGCTCGCGCAAAGGAGCCGGAAGGAAACCGATTGACGGAGTGGCAAGAGTCAAATTCTCCGTTAATCTTCCGACGTGGCTTTTAGATCTCATACGCGACGAGGCAGACCGCCGGAAAATATCAACCTCCCAACTGGTAACGGAATTATTAACGAAAGGGCTTGAACGATGAAACGGCACAGAACATTTTGGAAATGGCTC
>CAJUAN010000091.1 GCA_910584715.1 uncultured Oscillospiraceae bacterium | reverse complement strand
AACGCCCTCTGCAAAAAAGGTTACGTTATCTTACCTCAACAAAATTTGCCCCGGAAAATCCGTCGTCCGTGTACCATTTGAGGTTGGAAAAGCCATTCTGTTTTGCGTAGGCTTCAAGAATCCGCTTTTGGTTGCTTATGGAATTGCTCTCACCTTGCAGCTCGTCCTCATGGGATAATCTCGGATATAGGGCGGTAATAAGTGTTGTGGCAGTCTGTCTTGACATAAATTCCTCCGTTTCCGACAGCCAGCCCCACCATTCCGTAGGTCTATCATACCACATGGGGCGGCTGTCTGTACAGTCCTTTTTGCTACTTTATGTCGAAAAAATATCACATTTTTTATTAAGGTTTGTCGCATTATATGGCATGGGCGGCTGTTCCCCCGGCTGCGCTTTCCGCTTCCAGCACTTTCATCATCTTGTCGGCGGCGGTGGCGGTGGTGTCCTGTTTGAAATAGCCGGAAACCACAAGGACGGTGTTCCCCCGGCGTACCTCGGTCACGCAATCCGGGCGGCGGGCGGTAGTGGCGGTGCTTCTGTTGGGGGTGTCGGTCATAGGCTCTCCTTTCTGTTCAGCAGCGTTTTAAGGCGTTCCATTTTCGCCTGTGCTTTGGCTTTTCTGAAATTCTCCCCGGTAATGCGGACGGGGGTACACATTTCTGTAAGGCGGTCATAAATGCGGGCGTGGGCGGTGTCCTCCGGGTTCTGCAATTCCTCCAGCGTCAAATTTGTGGTGACAATCAGCGGCTTTTGGCTGCGGTATCGGCTGTCAATCACGTTATAGACTTGCTCTAAACCGTATTCCGTGCCACGCTCCATGCCGAAATCGTCAAGGATAAGCAAAGGGAAGCGGCAAAGGCGGTCTATGTATTCGTTCCTGTCCTTATAGCTGGCGGCAAGGTCGTTGAGGATAAGGGCAAAATTTGTCATGCACACGGAAATTTCACGCTCCATGAGGGCGTTAGCGATACACCCGGCAAAATAGCTTTTTCCCGCGCCGACTTTCCCCCATAAAAGGTACCCGATATTCTCCGCTTTCATATCCTCCCAATGCTCCACATAGAAGTGCGCCTTATCCATTTGGGGGCATTTGCCGTTGTCGTTTTCAAACGTCCATTCCTGCATAGCCGGATTGGTAAAGCCCATTCTTTTCAGCCGTTCCACTTCCTCCCGGTGTTTCTGTTCCCGGTCGGCGGCTTCCCGCTTTTCCCGGTCTGCCCGTTTGCAGTCACATTCTTTGGGGTGTCGGTCACGTCCGAAAAGCGTCTTTCCCTCTGCAAAATAGGCTTCTTTGGGCTGGCGGCATTTCCCGCAGTATAAAAGCCCGTCCTCCCCGGTATAGTCCTCCGGCTCGGCTTCCTGTGCCGTGGCAAGCCGGAAAACGGCGTTGTCATAGTCATAATCGCTCATAAAATAAAATCCTCCTGTTAGTGGTCTTTTGGCACGCCCTGTTTACGGGGCGTTCTATCTCTGTTGTCAAAGGCTCTCTCCCTCCCGGTAGGAATAATCGGGTATCTTTTGCTTTGGTGCTTTCTTTGCTTCATCATCAGCCGCCCAACGCCGGATAGTGGCGGCATGATTCCTGTATTTCTTCCCGCTGGAAGCGATATATCCGGATAAACGGTCAATGTAATATTCCCACTTGCCGGGAAGCTCCGATTGCAGTTCTGCAAGCTCCTTTTCTGACAGGAATACGTTTTTATATCTGCCAAAAGGGGCGCGGGCGGTCTGTCCTGCCTTTATCTCTCCCTCTCTCTTTATCTCTAACTCTATATCTATCTCTTTCTCTATC
>CAJUAN010000090.1 GCA_910584715.1 uncultured Oscillospiraceae bacterium | reverse complement strand
CGGACAATCTGCACAGCGCGATATTCTCCCTTGCAGCCTATACCGTTATCCTCTGCTTCTCCCTGTTCAAATCCGGCGCGTTGGCAAAATCCATCTTTAGCGCCCATTAAGGCGGGAAAGGAGGTTATCACTTGGCGTATGTACCCGTACCCAAAGACTTAACAAAGGTAAAAACGAAAGTTGCCCTTAATTTGACGAAGCGGCAGATCGTTTGCTTTGCGGCGGCCCTCGCTATGGGCTTGCCGCTTTTCTTTTTGCTCAAAGGAAGCACCGGGACGACCGTTGCGGCGGCGTTGATGTGCGCCGTCATGCTCCCCTGTTTCCTCTTTGCCATGTACGAAAAACACGGGCAGCCCCTTGAAACGGTAATCCGAAACATTGCGGAAACAAAGTTTATCCGTCCAAAGGAGCGGCCCTATCAGACCGAAAACCTGTACGCTGTCTTGGAAAAGCAGCGGAAACTTGAAAAGGAGGTATCAGCGATTGCCAAAGGCACAAAACACAGCAGCCGCCCCCGCCGGGGCTAAAAGGAAGCTGACCCGCGCCGAGAAGAAAGAGATTGCAGCCGTTATCCAGAGGGCAAAGGGCGACGGCAAGCCCCATACCGCCCAGCAGACTATCCCCTATATCCAGATGTACCCGGACGGTATCTGCCATGTTTCGGACAAGCGGTATTCAAAGAGTATCGCGTTTGAGGATATAAACTACCAGCTTGCGCAGGCCGACGACAAGACCGCCATTTTTGAAAACTGGTGCGACTTCCTCAACTACTTTGACGCTTCCGTATCGGTACAGCTCTCTTTCATCAATCAGGGGGCGCAGCAGGAAAAGGCGCAGCAGACTATCGACATTCCCCCGCAGGACGACGCTTTCAACTCTATCCGCAGCGAGTACGCGGATATGCTGAAAAACCAGCTTGAAAAGGGCAACAACGGCCTTGTAAAGCAGAAGTATATCACGTTCTCCATTGAAACGGATAACCTTGCGGCGGCAAAGGCGCGGCTTTCCCGTATTGAAACCGATGTGCTGAACAATTTTAAGGTGCTGGGCGTGACCGCCCGCCCGCAGACAGGCTATGAACGCTTGCAGACCCTACACGGCGTTTTCCACC
The DNA here is from genome assembly GCA_910584715.1 of uncultured Oscillospiraceae bacterium. Taxonomy (GTDB): domain Bacteria; phylum Bacillota; class Clostridia; order Oscillospirales; family Ruminococcaceae; genus RGIG8773. The sequence continues at coordinate 694 of CAJUAN010000090.1, read as the reverse complement.
CGGAGGGCGAACCGTTCCGCTTCTCGTGGGATTGGCTGGCCCCGTCCGGGCTTTCCACAAAGGACTTTATCGCCCCGTCCTCGTTCCGCTTTGGCGAGGGACGCTATTTCCGCATGGGGCGCAAGCTGGGGGCGGTGAGCTTCCTTGAAATCCTTGCGCCGGAACTGAATGACCGTATGCTTGCGGACATTCTCGACCTTGAAACGGGTGTGATCGTCAATCTGCATATCCGCAGTATCGACCAGATCGAAGCCATCAAGACCATCAAGCGCAAGATCACCGACCTTGACAAAATGAAGATTGAGGAACAGAAAAAAGCTGTCCGAAGCGGCTACGACATGGACATTATTCCGTCCGACCTTGCCACGTTCGGCAGCGAAGCGAAAAATCTCTTGCAGGATTTACAGAGCAGGAATGAAAGAATGTTTTTGCTCACGTTCCTTGTGGTGAATATGGCGGACACAAAGCGGAAGCTGAACAATGACGTGTTCGCGGCGGCGGGTATCGCGCAGAAATACAACTGTGCGCTGACCCGCCTTGACTATATGCAGGAAGCGGGGCTTGTGTCCTCTATCCCCCTTGGGGAGAACCTTATCCCCATTCAGCGGGGGCTTACCACCAGCAGCACCGCTATCTTTATCCCCTTTATCACGCAAGAGCTGTTCCAGACGGGGGCAAGCCTGTACTACGGGCT
>CAJUAN010000089.1 GCA_910584715.1 uncultured Oscillospiraceae bacterium | reverse complement strand
CTTGTCGCACAAGAGGTTGAAAAGCTGCGTATACATCATGGCGACAATGAAATTGAATGTGTCGTCCGTGTCGGAGATAATGACAAAGAGGGCGGTTTTCCTGTCCCCCAACGTGTCAAGCTCCAAATCGTCCGTTTCCATAAGCTCCCGCAGCTCCCGAATGTCAAACGGGGCTAACCGTGCGCCGCATGAAATCAAGATAGATTTAGCGGTCTTGCCCGCCGCAAGTTTGTATTTTTTATACTGCTTTACGGCAAAGTGTTCCGGGTCTTTTTCTTCCAGACGGTCAAACATCAAATCCACGGGGTTCTTAAAGTCCTCGTCGTCCTCCCTCGCTTCACTTGCGTTTATCATGTCAAGCAGGGTCGTAAAATTCTTTTCTTCCTCCGGGGCTTCGTAGTAGATGTAGCCGATCAGTGCGGTGTAGTAGAGCTTTTCCGCTTTCGTCCAAAAATCTTCGGACGACTTTTCGCCCTCGCCTTTGGTGTTTACCATGATTGTGTTGACAAGTTTCAATATGTCTTTCTCGCTGTGCAGGTAGGCAAAGGGGTTGTAGTGCATGGACTTCTTGAAATTGATAGTATTTAATATTTTTATCCGATACCCGCCCTTTTCTAAGAGCTTTCCGCACTCCAAAACGATTGTGCCTTTTGGGTCAGTTACGCAATATGAACTGTGCATTTGCATTAAGTTTGGCTTGACAAAAAAGCGGGTCTTGCCGCTGCCCGAACCGCCTATGACTAACACATTTTTATTCCTCGCATACTTGGGGCTTTTGGGGCGGCTGTTCATGGTAAGCCGTTCCGTCTGCGTCAGCAGGACGTTGTTGTAAAAGTCTGGGTCAATGTAGGGTTCAATATCCTTTGCATTGCCCCACCTTGCAGAGCCATATTCAACACCCTTGCGGTACTTCTTGGCGTTTTTGCCTTTTAGGTAGACGGCAAGCCGCATAATAACCGCCCCGGCAACGCCGATAAGAAAATCCTGCCCGTTAAGGCTCGGCATGGGGCTGTGGGAGGCGGCGGTCACGCCCTCCATGATGTGTAGGAGCTTCCCGGAGAGGTCAGCCCCCGGAGAGAGCCGGAACGCTTCGCCAATCTTCATAAAGAGCCATACAAAGAGCAGGTACGGCGCATTGAGGATAAGCAGCTTTTTGATGTTCGGTTTCATCTGTCACGCCCCCTGTCCTTGTTTTTTACTTTCTCCCGGTTCGCATTTCTCTGCTTTGCTTTTTCCTTAAAGGCGGCTAACGCCTTGCGGATTGACGGTTTTTTCTCCCGGCTTAATTTCTTGGCGGCAAACTCCTTAAAGGCTTCCGTCATAACGTCCACGTCCCGCCCCTTGAAAAAGACAAGATACCGGGGCGGTTCTTCGCCCTTTACTTTCTTTAGGCTGTAATCTATCCCGTATTTCTTGGCAACGGGTTCAAACGCCTTTATGTTAGCGTCCGTGATTTCCATACTGGAAACGCCCGTGTTCTGCTTCATAAGGTGCTTTAGGGTCTGCCTGCCCCGGTATTCCTTTGGTGCTTTGTGCTTCCTTGCGTCAAGCAGCTTTTTCACGGCTTTCTGTAAGACTTCGGCGGTCAGCCTTGCCGTCTTGATTGAGATAGCAACGGTCTTTTCGTTGATTTGTTCCTGCATGGGCGGTCAATCCCTCCTTTCTTGGGTCTGTGCGGGGAAGCCGCCCCGGTTATCGGTTATGCACACGCACACGCAAGCCGTCCAGTACGTCCGTCTTGATACCGACAAGATACCATTCCTGCCCGGTACTCATTTCAATGCGTGTCGGCTTCCATTTGCCGCCTGCGAACACGTCAAAACATTCGCCGCAATGCAAGCCGCCGTAGTAATCATTCAGCCCAAAGCGGATATTATAACGTCCGCTTTCCCTGTCAAAAATCAATGCTCCCTGTTTCATAAGCTGTCGTCCTCCTGTTCCTGCGATAAAAATATGCCCTGTGCCATATCGTGTGCGACAAGGGCGGTATAATAGCTGTCAATGGTGTTTGGTGCGTTGAAAAGAACCG
>CAJUAN010000088.1 GCA_910584715.1 uncultured Oscillospiraceae bacterium | reverse complement strand
TCTCCCCCCTCTCCCTTTTTGGTGCCTGACCCCCGATTCCCGCACTATCTATAAACCTACAGCAAACAACATCAAGACAAATCAAACAAAAAAGCCCTCACCCCAAAACAAAACCATAAATCCCAACAAATAAGTTAAGACAAAATAAACTAAAAATTATCAAAAAGCCAAAACAAAAGGAGCGCAGCAAAAAACCGCTGCGCTCCCGATCAATAATAACAAAAGACTTATCTGGTCTCCTCTGCAAAACCGCTCTCAACAAGCTCGATAAGACCTGTTACAGCAGCTTCCTCATCGGCTCCGTCGGCGATAATTCTGATCTGTGTGCCGCCTACAATACCGAGGGAAAGGATACCGAGAAGGGACTTGGCGTTTACGCGGCGCTCTTCCTTTTCGATCCAGATGGAGGATTTGAACTCATTCGCTTTCTGAATGAAGAATGTAGCGGGACGCGCGTGAAGACCAACCTGATTCTGAACCATTACATCTTTGACGAACATAATACTCTCTCCTAACTTATTTCTTTTGCACGGGTTTATATGTGTTCTTTCTATGCTATATATTATACCCTGCAATTATCGGTTAGTCAACGAAAAAATGTTACGAAAATGCCTATAAGACAAAATTTCTGCTTTTTATTTAATTCGGAGATATCAGCGTCACAAACTTTTGGTAATAATAACGAAATTTATTACCTATGAACAATTTTCCACAGCCTTTTATGTTAATTATATACTAATTTTTTTAACATTTCCGCGAGTTATAGTTCATTCACCGTTCATATTGATATTTTCTGTGAATTTTTTGTATAGGTCGGGACGTCTTTCTTTGGTTATTTTAACGGCTTCATTGCGGCGGTATTCCGCTATGTTTTTGTGGTGACCCGTCAGCAGCACCGCCGGTACCTTCTCTCCCTCCCACACTTCGGGGCGGGTATAGTGTGGGTACTCAAGAAGTCCGGAAAAATGGCTCTCCTCTTGGAAGCATTCCTCCGAGGAAAGCACGCCGCCGCACATTCTCGCAACCGCGTCGGTCAGTACCAGCGCGGGAAGCTCCCCTCCCGTGAGAACGTAGTCCCCTATGGATATCTCCTCGTCAACTATTTTGTCGATGACACGCTGATCCACACCCTCGTAGTGTCCGCAGATTATAAAGAGATTATGCATTTTTGACAGTTCCACCGCTTTTTGCTGGGTAAGAACGGTACCCTTGGGGGACATATAGATAACATGCGGCTTTCGGGGGAGACCCTTTGCGACCTCCGTAAAGCAGCGGTAGATAGGCTCCGCCTGCATGACCATGCCCATGCCGCCGCCGTAGGGAGTGTCGTCCACGCGGCGGTGCTTGTCTGTGGAGTAGTCCCTTATCTGGTGGCACCGAAGCTCTATCTTGCCCGCTTTCCGCGCCCTGCCAACAATGCTCTCGTTCAGGACGGTCTCGCACATGTCGGGGAAAAGCGTTGCGATATCTATTCTCAGCGGCCGCTTTTTCACGCGGACGCGTATTCTCTTAGTCATCAAAAAGTCCCTCCAGAACGTGAATTTTCATTATGCCCTTTTCAATATCGGTACTTATCACAACGTCGGGTATGGCGGGTATAAACCGGACTGTGCCTTTCGCGTCCTTTATGTGATAAACGTCGTTCGCACCCGTAAAGGACACCTCGCAGAGCTTTCCGTACTCCGTACCGCTGTCATTGTCAATAACGGTGAGACCTATCAGATCCTGAACGAAATAGGAGCCCTCGTCGAGCTCCACGTCGTTTCTGTCCATATAGAGTATTTTGTTCCTGACGTTCTGCGCCTGTTCGGGAGTATCTATCCCCGCAATTTTCATGATAACGATATTTTTCTGTACCCGCGACTTGGTTATCTCCACAGGCTTCGCGCCCTTGTCAAAGTAGAGAGTGTCAAACTCGCAGAGGAACTCTCCCGAATCGCACCAGGGTTCTACCCTAACCTCACCTTTGAGTCCCTGTACAGCGACTATTTTTCCTATTTCAAGGTATTGCTTCATTTGGTTTGCCTCCCGTGTGATATATTAATTGGGGTGATGTAAATTTTTGTTTAACTCACAAACAATGCTAAACCTGCCAAAGATTAGCTG
>CAJUAN010000087.1 GCA_910584715.1 uncultured Oscillospiraceae bacterium | reverse complement strand
ATTGGCTTTAATATCGTGCGGCTGCATGGCTGGTTTTCGCCGGCTGTGTGGCCGATGCTGTTGTGTGGGCGGTAGAATGAGCCGGAGAGGGGCAGAGGGCGCGTAATTCAAGCGTTTACGGCGTTTGTGGGGTGTTGTGCCGGACGGTGGACGGAGAGGGGGAGAGACGCGGGCTGCGCGCCCATGCGCATGAGTGATCCGGCGAGGAGGTCGGGTGTTAATTATGCCGTTAAATAGCGATGGCTGCGGGGTACTCTGAGAGGGGTAAAACGGGGGTAAAAGAGCGGTCGAAAATGTGCACGTTTCGTTTGAAAAACGGGGTTGGATATACAGTTGGATATACAGTTGGGTGTACTCTGGCGCATAGGTACGCACCCCCATACGGACAAAATCGGCTATGAAAACCGCGATTTTGAGGCGATACGACCCCCTTTAATGTCAGAAACAACTCCATTAAAACAGCGGTTAAAATTCATTAAAGTGGCTGATAATAAGCGTTTAATGCGTTTAAGGGCTGAAAATACGGAGAAAAAACGCTGAAAACCCCTATTTAGGGGGCTTATAGGGGGTGTGTGGAGGTATGAGGGTGAACGCAGGAACAAAGTGTCCTATCCTACATTTGCAGTATCGCCGGTGCTGACATCGCCAGCAGTTTTTTCCAATCTTTGTTCAAGGTTCCTTATTCTTTCTCGGAGTTGCCCGATTTCCTCTGCCTGCGTAATGACCTTTTCGAGCAGTAAAGAATTGGTCCCCTCCCATGCACTTGCCCCTTCAACGGTTTTTTGTTCCTTGCCGGTCAGCACCCAGTTAAGGTCAATGTCGGGGAATGTGTCAAGTATTTTTGTCAACTTGTCCGAACCTATGGCGCTGTTGGGACCCATATTGCTGATGTTACCACGCCCCAGGCCGCATTTTTCCTCAAATGCCCTGATTGAAAGGTCTTGAAATTTAGCTATTGAGATTAGTCTGTCTTTAATTGTCTCCATGTCCTTTTACAAGAATTTACGCCTGCTAACACAAATTTTTGACGAAAATGCTTTTTGTGTCAAAAATAAGTGTTATCTTTGCAGCGTGTTACCGAGGTAAACGCCGCCAAAGATACAAAAAATCGGGGAGGCAGCCAAGGAACGCGCGAAGATAAAACAGTTAGAAACCAAAGTAAAAGGACAATGGAAGCGATCAAAATAAGCATCGGGTTCCGGGAGTGGTCGAAGCTCCCCGACTTCGTGGAGATGATAAACGCAGAGGCGGAGATGTTCGCCTATGAGATAGACAACACCACGGCGATAATCGTAACGCAAGGCTGCTGCGGCACGGCATGGGTCAAGGCACAGGCGGAGCAGTGGTTTGATGACCAGTACACAGAGACAATCAAAAAGTAAAAGGATATGAGAACAACAGCAGAGCGTTATATCGACGCAACCGATGAAGCCACGGCCAAATTGGCTAAGGTTTTCAATGTGACGCAGAAAATGGTCTATTTGGCGCTGACTTATCGCCAGAACAGTGAGACCGCCCGAAAAATCCGATATGCAGCGGTGCATGAGTATGGTGCTACGCCAATGTGCCACTGCCCGGAGTGCGAGACCCTACACAACGTCACGAAGGACGGGCGCAAGCTCATGGTGCAGAACTTCAACAATGGTGTGCGTCTGGAGATTGACAAGCACACGGGCGCCGCGGTAGTGTATAACCGTAACGGCGCAGTGATAGGACGCCGCCAGATAGTGAAATTCCCGGAGCTTGCGGATCTCCAACTTTACGCTGAAAGCCTTTGACCATGGGAGCAATTAGTCTTTCAAAGCCCGTTTATACAGTTCAAGAGATCGCATGTGGGCTATCCCGACCAGGTCGAAAAGGAGCGGCCGCCCGGTATTGGGTGCATATTGTTGAAACAAGGAAGCAATCAGACGGGCGAACATATATCGAGGCATTGTCGGATTCTCTCCGGAACGAAAATAGTGATATTCAATCCAGACTTCTGTGCCGTCTTGTATGTGGTTATCGACAGATTCTGCAAGAATGGAAGGTATCTCGGGTGGGTAATAATAGAATCCTTGCAGACGTGCTACGCTTTTTAGAGTCCCGTGGACTAACTCCCGATACTCAAATAGTGAGCAGCGTCCGAAATACATTGAACAAAAGGCAATCTCCCAGGGATTGATGATTTCAGTTTTCTTCATGGTGTAACTATGGTAACGAGCCACAAAGATAGTAAAAGGAATGGAAATAATCAACGGAAAAATCTGCATAAGT
>CAJUAN010000086.1 GCA_910584715.1 uncultured Oscillospiraceae bacterium | reverse complement strand
AACACAGGCGCAAAATAAACTTGTGGTATCTGTCCTTATTCTGCTGGCGGTCATGCTGCTGCTGTTTTCATTAGTAAGCCTGATCTTGTTACGGATCAATCAGGATATAAGTGAGGAAAAGAGAAAGTACAGCAACCTTTTTTCTATTGGATATACCTATGGGCGTTATATATTAGGAAAACAAGCAAACGGAATTGTTTTAGGTTAGGGGGTCAGCCTGCGGCCCCCGTAACCATAGGGGAATTGAGCTCGATATATTCTGCTATACGGCGGAACTCGTCAGCGTATTTGAATTTCACGCTGATATTGCCGCCCTCGTAAACCTTAATGTGGTCGATCAGTTCGCCTAAAATTTCCCGTGTCAGCTTGTCAATGTTCCGATATTTGAGAAATGCGGTCAGACATGGGCTTTCCGCATCCACGCCATTTTCCAGTTGTTCCTGTTCCGCCGTCAGCGTTTGCATAATGCGTGTGAGGGCCTCAATCTGCTGTTCATAGTCCTCACTCATGTGGCGGTAATCGTTGCGGGTAATTTCTCCGTCTTTCCAGTCTTGATAAAGAGCCTGCTTGTATCGCATGATTTTAGCAAGCTCTTTTTCTTTTGCGGCGATGGTATCTTCCAGCCGCTTTGACTTGCTCTTTTTCAGAGGTGCTGAGTTGATACGGGCAACAAGCTCGGAATAGGTAATTGCCAGATGCACCTGCTGCTGGATCGCAAACAGCACTCCGGCCTCAAGACGGTCACTTTTAATTGAGTGCATGGTGCAAGCCTTTTTTGACAGGCTTTTATAAGTCCCGCATTGATAATATACATAAATCCCTTTGGATGCGATCCGGGACATCGCCCGGCCACAATCGGCACATTTCAAAAAACCACTGAACAGGTAAAGCTGTTTGGCTTTGGGAGCGGTGCGGGTATCCCGTTTGAGCAGGCTCTGCACCTTTGCAAAGGTTTCCCGGTCTATGATGGCCTCATGGGTATTCTCCACAATAAACCATTCTTCCTCCGGCACCTTTTCTTGAATGTGGATTTTATAGCTTTTCACCCGCTGGCGGCCTTGTACCATATCCCCCACATAAACACGGTTTTTTAAGATCGTGTCTATGGTGATTGTACTCCACATAGGATTGCCCTGGGCGTTGGGGGCGTTGTACTTGAGCCCCTGCTGTTGCTTATAAGCTGTGGGACAAAGTGTCCCGTGGTCATTCAAGTAATAGGTGATCCCCCGCTTGTTCATGCCGGACAGGAACAAAGCAAAAATGCTTTTTACCACTTCGGCGGCCTCGGGATCAACCAACAAGGCGTGTTTGTCATTTGGGTCTTTCACATAGCCATAGGGGGCATACGAACCGATAAATTCACCGTTGCGGCGTTTCATATCAAATACCTGCCGGATTTTCTTTGAGGTCTGGTAGCAGTATTGATCATTCATTACATTCGTGATCGGCACGATAATGTTTGATACGCTGTCTGGGTTGCGATAGCTGTCCACACCCTCCGCCAAGCTGATAAACCGTACATTCAGCCGGACAAAAAGATTTTCAATCAGATTCCCGGCATCGGTATAATTACGGGACAGGCGGGACAGGTCTTTGACAATCACGCAGTTGATCCTGCCGCTATACACATCGGCCAGTAGCCGCTGGAAATCTTCACGGTCGGTATCCGTCCCGGTTTTGCCGTCATCCACATATACATCCTGCTCGGTTCCGTCATGGAACTCGTCCAGATGGGTCTGGTGGTATTGTTCCAAAAGCCGCCGCTGGTTGATAACGCTGTTGCTTTCGTCCCGGCCACGGAGTAAATCTTCTTTGGAGAGCCGGATATATTTACCCAGCCTCCAACGCATCGCATTGTATGAAGTAGGGGCGCTGGCGCTTATTGTCCCCCGGTTTGCTGTTCTTGCCATTTGTCCTCCTTCCCTATCACATTACATCTATATTATACCTCTGCTGGGGAGGGACAACAAGGATGCCTTTGTATGGGACACTTTGTCTCGAAGTTGCAGAGGGGCCGCAACCGAAGTTACAGCCCGCTTTTTTGCCGGAGAAAAAATGCGGTGAGCAGTTCCTGGAGGGAGGGCCCCTCGTCCGCAAACTCCAGCTTAATCACCATATCGCCCAAACGGAAACAATACGGATTTTTGAAATGCTCCAACATACGCTGGGCCCGGGTTTCCTTGGGGAGCATCGGATCGAAAGTAAAACCGCTTGCGTCTGCAAGGGTTTCCTTATCTACTGCGCCGATGTCAACGCTTTTCATTTGTTCAATTTCCTGTGCAGTTAATCTCACGGTAAAACCTCCT
>CAJUAN010000085.1 GCA_910584715.1 uncultured Oscillospiraceae bacterium | reverse complement strand
GCGGTGCTGTCCGAGCAAGTATGTCATTTGGTAGCACACCAAATGACCCTTGTTAAGGGGCGAAGCCCCCTTAACCCCCCCAGCGAAATACGTCTCACCGTGAGACGTATTTCCGGCATCAATCAAGGAGGCGATTTTCAAGAGACTCTTTTGTAAACAGAAATGTTCAGATTGTTAACTATTCTTTGTTAGCTGTTCTGAAATCCAGTTTGTAATCGGCTTAAAAATGATATAAAAACAATATCCTATCATTCCACCAATTACATTAGTAATCAAGTCCGTAATGTCCGAAGAACGGGAACCGCTAATCAGCGGTTGCAGCAACTCAATGCCAAGGCTCAAAAGAAAGCAACAGAATATCGTTTTGAAAAAACCTGATTTTTGACCTTGCGAAAGCGGGTATAGAAAGCCAAACGGTACAGTCATAATGATATTTAACACTATCTGCCTGAGAAAATCTCCCCTGCCCGATAACACATCTACAAATGGCACCATATTCATAGGAGTGTAGGGGTGATTGAAAATAAAGGGGAGTTTCACTATGATTGGCATCAAAGTGAAAAAAACCACAAAAGATAGATACACATACATGAGCGTGTTAAAAAACAATGTATCTCTACCTTTGCTTTTCCATCTTTTGAAGAAGTAGAACGCATATAAGATAGCCAATGCTATAAAATCTATTACATATTTTAAGGCATATTTCATAATATCGTTTCTTTTCAATTATGGATTTGTAAAAAAATTATAGCACAGGAACAAAGCACATTCAATGCCAATTTAATATTGCAGAAATGCGTCTCACGGTGGAGCTGTTGACAAAGTCCCCCCAAGAGCCTGAAATATGTTATAATAAGAACAGGGAGGGGGCGAGGATATGCAATTAAAATATCACACGGTAACGATAGAGGACCTGGTGCCAGCAGGACATTTTCTGCGGAAATTGGAAGCGGCTGTGGACTTATCGTTTGTGTATGAAGAGACAGCCCACCTGTACAGCCGGAGGTACGGCCGGCCGCCCATAGACCCGGTGGTGATGGTGAAATACCTGTTGCTGGGATTTTTGTACAGCATCCCCTCGGAGCGGCAGATCGAGGCGCGGTGCGCGGACAGCAACGCGTTTCGTTGGTATCTCGGGATAGACCTGGACGAACGAGTGCCGGATCACAGCACGATCAGCCAGCTGCGGCGTCGGAAGCCCGCGTTTCGGAAGGTATTCCGCCGTCTGTTTGAAGAAGTGGTGCGTCAGTGCGTGGAAAAAGGTCTGGTGAGCGGGCGGCTGGCGGTGACGGACTCCACCCATATAAAAGCCAACGCATCCAGAGCGTCAGAGCAGGGAATCGATGTGCCGGATGAGGCGGGAAACTATTGGGAGCTGCTGGACGTCTATGAGGAGGAAGGTCTGGAAGAGCTGAAACGGCGGACGGGGAAGCGCCGGGCGAAGCGGACAAAACAGATCAAAAAGGACAAGCGCCGTTCCCGAAAGAAGGTGAGCTGTACCGATCCGGAATCGGGCTACATGAAGCGGCCCGGCAAGCCCAGCGGATTTTATTACCTGTCTCACCAGACTGCTGACCCAGACCACGGTATCATCACCGCTGTGACCGTGACACCGGGGGATGTTCATGACTCACGGCCTTATTTGGAGCAGCTGGAGCATGTCCATAAATATGTTGTGCCGCTGAAGGCCGCTGCAGCGGACTCCGCCTATGACTTCCCGCTGGCACACCGGGCACTGGAAGAGCTGGGCATTGACTTCTTTGTCGTGCCCCAGCCCGCCCACGACCGCACGAAAGCTGAATTGAAACGGGATGCATTTGCTTATAATGAACAGCGAGACGTATACTTGTGCCCCAACGGAAAAGAACTGCGGCGCAAGCGGCTGTATCGCAGCGGCAGCGGGCTGTTCTGGGAATACTGGGCGGAAAAGAAAGACTGCGGCAGTTGTCCTTTGCGGCAGAAATGTTTGAATGAGACGGACAAGGCCGGCGCCAGAAAGCTCCAGGACAGTTATTTCAAGACGGTTGTTCAAAAACATTTCTCCAGGCGGTGGGAACCGGAGTACCGGGAGGCGCTGAAGCTGCGGCAGATCTGGTGCGAGGGTACTTTTGCCGCGCAGAAATGGGGTCACAACCTGACACGTCTCCTACGGCGAGGATTAGAGGCAGCGGAGGACCACTGCCTCCTTTCTGCCACGGCCCTGAACCTCAAAAGAATGTTAAAATACTCAGTGTGACGCCGATGGGCGTCTTTTTTCTTGCCTGAAATTACGCTCATCTCTAAAATTTAGATGATTTGTCAACAGCTCCACGGTGAGACGCATTTCCGCCCTGTCATATAATCAGCGGCCTTTCTTCCGCTTT
>CAJUAN010000084.1 GCA_910584715.1 uncultured Oscillospiraceae bacterium | reverse complement strand
TCGACGGAGACTTTTATCTTATACACAAGGCCCTTTCGCTCGTCCTCAACGGCGGAGGGACTTACATAAATAATTTTTCCGTCGATCGTTCCGTATTTTTGGAATGAAAACGTATCGAGCTTAACGGAAACCTCCTGTCCCTCAAAAACATAGCCGATGTCACGGTTAAGCACGTCGGCTTCGACAATAAGCTCCGCGTTTTGCGGGACTATCGAGACCACCGGCTGCGCTGAGGTCACCACGCCGCCCACCGTTGTTACCGCTACCGTTTGGACCGTTCCGTCCACCGGAGCTGTAAGCACCTGAGATTTATTTGTCTGCTCCCTCAATTTCAGATCGGCTTCAAAATCCGTAAGCGTTTGATTGTTTGAAACGAGCATATTTGTCAGCGTCTGTTCAAATTCGGCGTTTGCGGACTCTATCGCCGTTTCTGACTGAGACAGCAGTTCTTCCTGCTTTTCAACGGATTTTTCCTGCGCCGAGATATCTTTTTTTATCAAATCAATTTCTCTCTGCAATTCAGAAATTTCTGCGGAATTTCCCGCAGATTCGTGCTCCGCCCTAACTTGCTGGAGCTCGTACTGCTTTTTTATTTCATCAAGAGCGGTCTGCTTTTCCTCAAGCTGATATTTGGCGGCCGCGCCTATCTCATAAAGCTTTTTGTATTCATCGACTTCTTTTTCCGCATTTTCAAGCTGGAGCCTATAGTTCTCAAGAGCCTGATTTTCGGGAGTACTGCCGCTGTACAGCTCGCTTGCTTCGTTCTTTTGTTTTTGCAGAGCTGAAAGGTCGCCGTTTAATTTTTCAAGGGTATTTTTTTCGATTTCAAGCTGCTTACCATATTGGCCGCGCTGGGATTCATATTGACTTACCGCAAGCTTATTTTCATTCTGCATGGATATCATGAGCCTGATAACTTGGATTTCGTTTTCACTGTAGATATTATTTTTTTCGGCGTAATCCGAAATATCGGATTTTTTCAGCAGCAGCGATATTAAATCATTCTGCAATTTAAGCTCCTTAATTTTTGCCTCGGAATTTTCCATTCCTATTTTTTCGGCTGTGGAATCAAGAATAATAAGCTCCTGTCCCTTTCGTACAAATTCTCCCTCCTCCACAAGAATATCGGTAACAACGCCCTCGTATAAAGGCTGGACCACCTGCACGCCGTCCTTTGGAACAATTCTTGCGGAAGCGATCGCAACCTCGTCCATTTTCCCGCAAAACGACCAGACGACCGCAGCGACAACTATCGCTATCGTTATCCATATAACGAAATGTCCGAGCGGGGAGGCGGGTTTTTCTACAATTTCAAGCGCCTCGGAAAGGAAATCGGTTTCGAGTTTTTTATCATATTTTTGTTTAAGTTTTTCAAGCATTTTATCACCTCGCACTTTGTTGCTGGGAAAGCAGATGATAATACAGACCCTTTGCTTCGATCAGCTTTTCCTTTGGACCGTACTCCGCAAGCTGACCCCTTTCTATCACCATTATCAGATCGGCGTCCTTCAGAGTAGAAAGCCTGTGAGCGATTATCAGCACCGTCCTGCCCTTGCAGATCTCCTTTAAATTTTGTTGTATTATGCTTTCCGATTCGTAATCCAGCGCGGAAGTCGCTTCGTCAAAAATGAGTATCTTTGGATTTGTCAGCAAGGCTCTTGCAATGGCGATACGCTGCTTCTGACCGCCGGAAAGCCCCGTTCCTTTTTCGCCTACCATTGTGTCGTAGCCCTCGCTGAGCTCGAGAATGAATTCATGAGCGCCCGCAATTTTTGCCGCGCGGATTATTTCGTCCATACTCGCCGCGGGATTTTGCAGAGCGATGTTTTCTCTTACAGAGGCGTTAAAAAGAAAATTTTCCTGCAAAACAACGCCTATTTGTGTTCTAAGCCAATTAGGGTCTGCAAGAGATAAATCTACTCCGTCAATAAGAATTTTTCCCGACTCGGGAATGTACAGCCGCTGAATAAGCTTTGAAATCGTGCTTTTTCCCGAACCGCTCCTGCCGACGATCCCCACTACCGTATTGGGGCGTATTCCGAAAGACATATTTTTTATTACCTCCGCTCCGTCCGTGCGGTACCGGAACGAGACCTTGTCAAAGCGTATGTCGCCGCGTATTGCGGGAAGTCTTGTTTTGGAATTATCCATAGTGGGTTCGGGCTTGGTGTTAAAAATATCTCCCAATCTCTGAACGGAGATTGATGTTTGCTGAAAATCCTGCCACATCTGGACAAGTCGCAGAACGGGGGAACTGACTCGTCCCGCAAGCATACGGAACGCCACAAGCTGACCTACCGTAAGCTGCCCGGCAATTACGAGCCGCGCGCCAAGCCACAAAATTGCAAGGTCAAAAATTTTTTGGACAAGCTGTGCTGCCGCCCCTGCGTTACCCGAAAGTATTGACGTCTTAAAGCCTGCTTTTGTATAATTTGCAAGGAGTCCCTCCCATTTTTTCTGAACGGTAGGCTCTATTGCAAAGGATTTTATGGTCTG
>CAJUAN010000083.1 GCA_910584715.1 uncultured Oscillospiraceae bacterium | reverse complement strand
CTAGGGTTTGGCGGCTTTTTCTCTTTCTCATTGCATTACGATTGCATTTTTCTATTCAACCTCTCTGTGATAGATTGCGGTGTGCTGATTGCTAGTGTAATCTGCAATGCTGTGTGAAGCGGGTGTGTATGTCAGCACGCCCGTTAATTTATTGGCAACTTCAAGATTGCTGTTCGGGTACAAATGTCCGTATGTTCCTAAAGTGGTCTGTATCTTCTCATGCCCTAGACGCTCTTTAATCAAAAGCGGGTTTTCTCCCATGCTGATTAAGAGGGAAGCGTGGGAATGTCGTAACGCATGGATTTTGATACGGTGTACGCCTGCAAGCCCGGCAAGTTTCTCTAAGGCTCTTGGAAGCGTGTGCTTACTGGTCGGAATACTGTTGTAGCTCAACACCAGATTGCAGCCTTTCAGTACCTTTTGCTGAACCTCACGCCACGCCTGCAACTCTCTTATGGTGTCCGTGTCGATATAGATTGTGCGGACGCTTGCCTGCGTCTTTGGCTCAACAAACTTGTAATCGTCCATTGATTTATAGTACAGGGTTTTTGTAATGCTTAAAAGCCCCGTTTCAAAATCAATGTCAGACCATTGCAGGGCGGCGGCTTCGCCTATCCTCATGCCCGTCATAAACAGCAGCCAAAAGGAAATGAAAAGGTAGTGTTCGTAATAATCGCCTTTGTAGAGCAGGGAAATCACTTTCTGAAATTCCTCCAACGTCCAGAAGTCAACCTTTGTCTTTTTGCTCTTGATGTTCCCTATCATGCGT
Source organism: uncultured Oscillospiraceae bacterium (assembly GCA_910584715.1). Lineage (GTDB taxonomy): Bacteria > Bacillota > Clostridia > Oscillospirales > Ruminococcaceae > RGIG8773. The sequence goes on along the minus strand of CAJUAN010000083.1, from coordinate 1,748 downwards.
GACGGGTTTTTCTTTGCAATCCCTAAAACGATAGCCCGGTCAAATGCGATAGAGAGCATACCCTGTACGATACGGATATAGTTAGGGCTGAACTCCTTTGCAAGTTCCAGTTGCCAGTTCTGCACGTTGATAGGCTCTATCTCGTCCGTTGCCATTTTGTAGAAGTATGCGAAATGTTTCTGAATGGTGGAACGGCGGTTTAAATAGGTGCTTTCCTTTACCTGCGTTTTATACCACGGCAGGTAGGTTTCTTCAATGAACGTCTGAAAAGAAATCGTTTCTTTTTTGGCGGTCAGTTCTTCGGTGGAAGTGAGGACAAGTTTTGAATATTCCTCCCGTGCTTCCTTTTTTGTCTTAAAGCCGCTTCGGTATTTCTGGATTTGTTTACCTGTTATCGGATTGTAGCCTAAGTTTGCTCTAAAATAATAAGTTCCGTTATCTGCTTTCTTGATTGGGTCTTTCGCCATAATATCACTCCTTACATTGGTGTGCAAGAAGTACATTCAGCCTGCCCGTCTTGAAATCTGATACCCAACAATTCCTCCACGGCTTCCCTCGGTACACGGTCTAATTTCCGGGACTGGTAGTATGTATGTCCTTTGGAAATCATAAGTTTCTTCGCTTCCCTTATAATGTCAGCCGCAAAAGAAGTACCATAACCCAGAGCAATTAAATCTTTTTTGGTTACGGTTATCATAGCCCTCCTTTCCTAGACCAGATAATGAAACCTCAATATCTTGTCTACCATGATAACAGATTTTTGGCAAAAATGCTCGTTAAATTTTATTATTTTTCAAAAAAGTTGAGTAAAATGGGCGAAACGGACGGCTTGGCAGCTCCACGGGACTTGCACCCCTCTCATTCCTATGAGTAGCCGTGTCATACGGGTGTATCATTATGCCAATGTGCGGGTCATGGCGGCGGCAGTTTCCACTTTGCCGCCTGCGGTTCACTGATAGTATCGCTCGCCCCTTGCCGGGGGTCTTGGCGTATCAGCCCGCAGGCTCGCCGCACATTGAACGTGTCCGTTTGCCCTATGCTGCGCCGTGCGCTTTCTTTGTCAAGGTTCTTGCGGCTTGTCAGCCCGCAAAGGCACACCATGTTGATGTACTTTTGCGGAATGGCAAGAAGCGGCGGGCGGTCAGCCCGCCCGTGCTTTCCTGCTTCCATTGGGAAAGGGTATCTGTCGTTATGCCACCTTAAAGGTCGGGATTTTCGCTATCAGCTTGGTTTCCAGTCGGCGGCGTAATTCCTCGTCAATGTAGACAACGGGCTTTCCCTGCTCGTCATACATGGTTCTGGTTGACAGTGCGGAGATAAAGCCTGCAAAGTGTTCCAGTACCACGTTGATAGCGTCCACGTTGCCGGAAACAGCCGACACAATGACGGGGTAAGGCAGCAAACCGCCCGGTGTTTTTCTCCTGCTCTTATTCATCAGCATAGCCCTCCATGATTTTTTTCAGTTTCCGCAGGGCGTTTTTCCTGCGGTGTGATACCGTCCTGCGGATAAGGTTCAAATGCCCCGCTATCTCCTTGTCGGTCATATCCGCAAAATAAGATAGCAGGATAATTTCAAGCCTGTCCTGCGGCAGGGCTTTCAGTGCTTCGGCTAACAGTTCATCAGCAACGGCGACTTCAAAGCCCATAATCTCAAAAAGGTATGTATCTTGGAAATATTTATCCCACATGGCGAACCGTTCTACGGTGTGCGGCGGCAGTTCGCAAAATAAAACTTCACGCTCCCCCTG
>CAJUAN010000082.1 GCA_910584715.1 uncultured Oscillospiraceae bacterium | reverse complement strand
TTTTCCGGTATCCGTAATAGCTTGACACATAATAATACCAGTAAAGGTTAAGCGGGGAAGCGAACTCCTGAAGCAGACCGTTTGTTTCCCGGTACATGGCAAAAATCTCCGCCTGTTCGGTATCCATTTTCCCGGCAACAAGGCTCTCTAACGGTATGACCGTAAGCGTCACTCTGAGGATACTGACCTCGTATTCTTCTTCCTCCTCATACTCATATTCTTCCTCTGTTTCCTCCCCTGTGACCGGATCAGTGACCGTCCTTGTGCCTGTCTTTGTGACCGTCCTTGTCCTCGTTTCCGTATCCGGCGTGAGCGTCAGCGTATACATCTCATCAAAAAGAGCCTGTACTTCACTTTCCACCCCGCTTGCGGTAAATTCCGTATGGACTGCGGACAAATAGCTGATAAGGGTAAACGGGTTATGCCCGATTGCCCCAAGATTGTAGGAATATTCATCATACCCCGGATAGTCCGTTTCCACCCGGTCAATCTCATTCTGCAAGTCAAGCTCCAGACGGGTAAGCTGTAAATCGGCGGCGTCAATCTCCTCCGGCTTGCTTAAATAGCTTGCCGCTAAAATTGTGGACTGCGTATCCGCAAACATCGCCCCGCAGGACGATACGGAAACCATAATCATCATAAGGAGCAGAGCCATGATGCCCACCGTCACAAGCAAGCCCGCATTTCTCCTTGCGAACTCCTGTAACTTCCTCGCCACAGTGACCGCACCGTTTTTCGTCTTTTCAAACGCCTGCTCCGCTGTTTTTCCTGCCGCCGCTTTCTTCCTCGCCTTGATGTACTCCCGTTTGATGCGCTGTTTCTGTAACCGCTTCTGCAATGCTTTTTTCTGCATCTGCGGGTTTTCCTCCAGAAACTTCTGGTACTGGAAATTGACTTCCTTTTTAAACTGCTTCTTTTCCAGCTTTGCCACCTTTGCCCGCTGTTTCTGCTCTTTCCCCTTTATCTGCCTTTTGACGAAAGAATAAACCGCTTCCACTTTCTGCTCCGATTTGTGTGCGCCCTCCACCGCTGAATTTTCTTTCTCCGTTTCAGCGATTTTCCCATGCACGAAATTTTTGCTCTCATTCTGCATCCGGCGCATGGTGGTTTTGGGTATGCCCTCCTGCTTGAATGGCTTCTCCTTATCCAGAGGGACAACCACATATTTTCCCTTCCCGGTTTTCTCGTCAAACACTCTCTGCAAGGTGTATTCCCTTGTCTTTGGCAGCTTCGCCCTTGCCTTCTGTGCCTTTTTTGCGGCTTTTTCTGCCCGCCGCCGTTTCTTTTGCAGCTTTTTACTTCCGGTAAATTCAGAATCTCCTTCCCCCTGAAACAGATTCCCGGTATCCTCCGTAAAAGATTCCTCCGTAAAGGTTTTATTTTCCGCTTTTTCCTTCGTGCCGCCTTTATTCCGGTGTTCCCTCTGCACCCGCTTTTTATGGTATTTCCCTTTTTTCTGCGACTGCCTGTAAGTGTCCCTCCGGTGGTAATCTTCCGCATCCGGCTGTTTCTTCTCTTGATCCTCCGTCTGGTTAAAACTTTCCTGCCCGGTAAATCCGCTGCTTTCCTTTACAAAATCCGGTTTTTCTTCCTGCCCCGGCTTTGTATCGGACTTTTGGACTTTTTGTCCAGAAGTGTTCCGGTACATCTGCTTTTTTGCATGGGCTTTTGAAGCATGGTTCGTTTTACGCTGTCCGGCATCGCCGCTTTGGGAATCCATGCTTTTATTCTCTGTAAACGTGCTGTTTTTTCCCGGCTGGCTCTCTTTGGACTTCTGGACTTTTTGTCCAAAAGTTTCCTGCTGTGCCTGCATACTCTTTTCCGTCTGCCTTTTGCCGCCTGAACCACGTCCCGGCTTCTCAATACCGGAATCCCTCGGCTGATAGGCAGCATTGCCGCCGCCCGTAAAAGCATTGTCAGCTCCCTTCTGGAACTCCGCATTTGCTTCTTTATGGCAGGCGGTATTCCTTCTTTTATTTTTCTGTGCCATTCTCATTTCCTCCAATGTCTATTGAAACTTACTTTTTACTGCATTTTCGCAATCCTCCTTACTGCTGTTTCATAATATCCCCTGTTGATTTCTGCGCCCAAATATCTCCTGTATGTTTCTATTGCTGCCAGTGCGGTACTCCCAGTCCCCATAAATCCGTCAAAAATCAGTTCTCCCGGCTGGCTGGATATTTGAATCAGCCATGAAAGAAACTCCACATTTTTAATCGTAGGGTGGTATATCCCGTTCTGTTTCTGCCAGACGGAATTATAAGTTGCTTTGGGATATTCAGAGCCGAACCAGCAGGCATTAAACCTTGTCTTGTACTTCTTACTTGGTTCTCTGCCTGCATGAAATTTCGTTCCTGCCTTTTTCCTGTTCTGCAGCAAAGTAGTATGGTTAAATAACTGCCTGCCTTTCTGACAGAAAATAATCCACTCTGCATTATTGGCAAAGCTGCCTTTTAAATCACCAATACCTCCCACAGTCCCCTTTTCTACAACCATACAGTTTTTTATGGCAAATCCAGCCTGCCGCAGACATT
>CAJUAN010000081.1 GCA_910584715.1 uncultured Oscillospiraceae bacterium | reverse complement strand
ATCGACACACCGCCGGACAATACCTGCCACTCTACAAAATGATACCCCTCGTTTGATGTGGCGGTAACTGTGACAGAAGTGTTTTCCGTATAGGTTCCGCCGCCGCTTACTGTTCCGCCTGCTTCAGGGCTTGCGCTGACCAAAACCGTATAACTTTGTGCTTCCGCCGGGACCCACTTTGCATAGAATGTCTTATTTCCTGTGTCGGTGGCGCTGATTGCCGTTACAGGGGAGCCGGAAAAACTGCTGTCCTCATACCAGCCATTGAATGCGTGTCCTGTGTAAGCCATATTGTCGGCGGTCGGAAGCACCGCCCCCACGCCGTAGGTATAGCTGTCCACGTCCCCGCTGTTGATGGTACCGCCGTTGGCGTGCAGTGTCACGGTGTAGGTATCCGCCTCAAACACCGCCTGAATTCGCACTTCTGCGGCCGGCATAATAAAGCTGTTATTTTCAATCGACACATCACCGGACAATACCTGCCATTTCACAAAATGATACCCTTCGTCTGGCGTAGCAGTTAACTCAATTTTTGTTCCCTCCTCCGCATCCTTCGTGCTGGCGGATGATGTTCCACCGTCACTGTCCTGCATCACTACGGGGTATTTCTGCGGTGCAAGGATTGTAAAATTTACCGTCCTCGACCCGCCATACAAACTGCCGTCCTTCGTCGGTGTAAGAATGATCTTAGCCCGGCCATTCTCCACGACATCAGTAATATTGGTGTTATTTTCATAAGATACTGTATAATCCTTGTTAAGCTCAAAGAAATGTTTCCCACCGTTTTCCTCCACATATAGTTTTACTTCCGGCTTGATTTCTTCGCCGGTGTAGATTTGATCGGGAATAAATTCGGGCTCAAGCAAAATATCGGCAATATCATACAGCATCCTGACCTCTGTCGGCGCGCCAGCCAGGCTCTTTAAATAACCGTACATCGACAGATCGTCGCAAGTTACCAGCTTGACATTTTTTAAGGCATCACTGCCGATATGATTCAGCAAATTGCTGCCGTTTATGTGAAGCTGCAGGTTTTCACATTCTTCAAATGCGCTGACGCCAAGGCTTTTAACCGCTTGCGGCAGGTTCAGCGGACCAGTTAAACTCTTATCATTATAAAACGCAGTAGCCTCAATGCTTTCCAGCCCCTCCGGTAGCGTGATAGTGGTAAGACCAGCACAGTTTTCAAAAGCGCTGCCGTCAATTTTTATAATACTTTTCGGCAGTTCCACAGTTGTCAGAGCGTCGCAGCCGCGGAACGTGCCGCCGGGAATTTCCGTCAACAGCATATCAGAACTAAAACTTAAATCCTGCAGGCTGCTGCACATCCAAAATGTACTACTGCCCATTGTCTCTAAATTAGCCGGTAGATAAACATTTTTCAAAGCGTCGCAGTATTCAAAGGCAAACTCGCCAATACTATGGAGACTGTTCGGCAATGCAGCGGAGGTCAACGGCGTCCGGCTGAAAGCGTAGCTTCCAATGGTCTGCAGATGATCCGGCCATGTTACTTTGGCCAGTTTTTCACAGCGGGCAAAGGCATTATTGCCAATCATCGTCAGATTTTCCGGTAGCAGAACTTCTTCCAAGGCTTTGCAGCCATAAAACGCCCGAGTCCCCAGTGCGTCAAGCGTATCCGGCAAAACAATTTCGCTTATCTGGGCATAATCTTCAAAAGCGTTATTACCGATTGATGTAACTTTGTATTCCGTTCCGTTACAGGTTGCATTTGCCGAAATTTCCAGCTTCCCGGAATACTGTTTATCAGCGTTTTTCAGCCCAAGCAGCTGCACCGTGCTGTTTGTGCTGTCCGTAACGGCATAACGGAAGTTCTCATCTTCAAAAATTTGGACGGTTTCGCCGGTATCGCTGATTAAATTTACCGTAAATGTGTATTTTGGATATTTTTCTTTATATATCAAAAGGTCGATACATTCCTGCATATTATGAACATTAATTTTACATGTACATTCTGCAAAAGCTGCCGGTTCAAAGGTTTTCAAATTAGGCGGCAGCGTAACCTCTGTCAAAGAAGTACAGCCTTGAAAAGCACAGCTTTTAATAACCTCCATATTGTCATTTAACTGAACCGCAGGCAGTTTAGAACAGCCTGTAAACGCCCACATTTCAAGATTACGCAGGCTGTCCGGCCAGTTTATCGTTTCCAAACTTGTACAGCTTCTGAAAGCATCCTCGTCAATCGTTGTCAAACCCTCCGGCAAAGTGACACTTTCCAGGCTGGTGCAAAAAGCAAACGTATTCTTTTTAAGAACCGTTATGCCAGCGGGAATTTCCACAGACTCCAAACTGCCACAACGGCAAAAGGCAAAAGTACCAAGCGACTGCAAATGAGCGGGCATACGAACGCTGGTAATATTATTACTGGGATTACCATACGCACCAACACCCAAACCGGCCGCAAAAGCGCAGGAACCAATACTAGTAATACTGTCCGGCAGATAAATTTCTCCAGCCAATGTCAGACACTCAAAAAAAGCCCGCTCGCCAATTTCTTCAATGCCATCAGGCAGTTCAAGCTTGGTAAGCTTGGGGTAGTACCAAAAAGCGCCATAATCAATTTTTTTAAGCGTCCCTGGTAAAACAACCTCTTTTATACTTTCATTACACGATTGTGTTCCAGCGTGAAAAGCTTCTTTGCCGATAGCGGTTACCGTATAAGTTACATCACCATTTGTAACTGTTTCCGGAATTTCCAATTTGCCTTCACCGTCCAGCTTAACCAGCAACCCAGTAACCTCAACTTCATTCTCAGCAGTGACGCGATAGGAAAGATTACCGTCATCGAATGTCTCGCCAATATCTGCCGCCATCGGCACATTGACCTCGGTCTGCCCGTCCAGCGCCGACAGAGCTGCCGCAGCGTCCTGATAACGGGAAACATCAAGCTGTTCGGTTTCCTCGTCGGTAAGCTGTTCCTTTGCTTTAT
>CAJUAN010000080.1 GCA_910584715.1 uncultured Oscillospiraceae bacterium | reverse complement strand
GGCGACAAAATTACTGTCGAAATAGAGGGCGTAAGCCACGAATTTACCTTTGCGGGCAGTTTCAAGGACGCTGTCTGCGGCACGGAATTGATAGGCATTAAAAGGTTTATCATGAACGGCGAGGAATTTGACGAATATATGTCCGACGAAACGATGAAAAATATGTACGGCGGGAAATGCTTATACATACACACCGCCAATCTTGACAAGACCCTGTCCCAGATAGCGGATATATCCGACAGCTTTACCTTTGCGAGTGGCACGGATACACTGGGTCAAGCCTATATTTTTAACATGATAATCATGGGTCTTATCCTTGCGGTGAGCCTTATTCTTATCATCATATCCTTTGCGGTACTGCGGTTCACCATAGCCTTTACCCTCTCTGAAGAATTCCGCGAGATAGGCGTTATGAAAGCAATAGGCATACGGAACATAAAAATTCGGGGGCTGTACCTTACAAAATACTTCGCCATTTCCGTTGTCGGCGCAGCACTCGGCTTGATACTCAGCTACCCATTCGGGAAAATGCTTATAAGTTATTCCTCGGAGTCTATTATAATAGACAGCAGCAATAACGGATTTGTAAACATTGCCTGCGCGGTTCTGACAGCGGCTGTGATTCTCCTGTTCTGTCTCAGCTGCACGGGCAGGGTGAGCAAAATGTCCCCTATCGACGCTGTAAGGAATGGGCAGACGGGGGAACGCTTCCGCAAAAAGGGCGTTATGAGCCTTGGAAGATCGCGGCTTGGCACGACGGTTTTTCTTGCCGCAAACGATATTGTAAGCAGTCCCAAACGCTACGCTGTCATTACCTTTACGTTTTTTCTGTGTATGTCGCTGCTGATAATGCTTTCCAATGCCACGGCATCTCTTAAAAGCGGAAAGCTGCTGAAATATTTTGGGCAGGCGGACTGCCACGCCGTTACGGACATCGGCGATGAGGCTATGAAGTTTATGGCCGAGGACGGACATGAAAAGGTTGAAAAATATCTTGCGGACATGGAGCAGACCCTTGCGGAAAACGGTATGCCCGCGGAATGTATGACGGAGTATTTTATTTATACGACGATAAGCTACGGCGAATATGAAAGCAAGACAGCTATACTTCAGGGTACGGGAACAACAATGGATATGTATGAATACTTAGAGGGTACTCCTCCCCAAAACAGCGACGAAATTGCAGTGACAACCCTTTTGGCAAAAAAGCTGGGTGCGGAAATAGGCGATACCGTTACCGTGTCCTACCCGACGGGCGAAACGGCGGAGTTCATCATAACCGCTCTGTATCAGGCAATGGTCAACCAGGGCATATCCGCAAGGGTTCATACCGACTGCGATATCAACTATATCGCAGCAAGCGGCTCCCCCAGTACACAGATAAAATTTACCGACGACCCCGACGATGAGGAAGTATTACGCAGAATTGAAAAGATCAAGGAGCTTTACCCTAAGTTTTCAAGCGTTAAAACAGCGGGCGAAGACGTAAAGGACACCACCGGAGTCGGCGACGCCATAGACGCGGTGAAAAAAATGTCCGCCGTCCTTACGGTAATATTAGCCGCGCTTATAACCGTGCTTGTGGAGCGTTCCTTTATCGCAAAGGAGCAGGCGGAAATCGCCCTTATGAAAGCCATAGGCATCAGGAACGCCAAAATATACGGACAGCACACGTTAAGATTTTTCATTGCGGTGACGGCGGCTGTACCTCTTGCGGAGCTTTTGGGTATGCCCATTACAAAGCTTTGCTTCGATCCTATTTTCAGGACGATGGGGCTTGAAATGGGCGTAGAATATATGCAAAACCCTGTGGAGATATACGTGATATTCCCCGTTATCGCTCTTGATGCCACAGTCGTCAGCGCATTTTTAACCTCACTCTATACAAAAAAAATTAAATCCTCCGATACGGCAAGTATCGAGTAAGAAAGGAGCTTATTATGAATATTTTAGAAGTAAAGAACCTCTGCAAAACCTACGTTGTAAACAAACGTCAGAACAATGTTCTGAAAAACGTAAATTTCACCGTTTCCGAGGGCGAAATGACAGCAGTTATGGGCCCCTCCGGTTCGGGCAAATCCACCTTGCTTTACACCGTGTCCGGTATGGACGGCATCACGTCGGGGGAAGTCTTGTTCTGCGGAAAAAATATCACCGCAATGGGAGAAAGAGAGCTTGCCGATGTGCGTCTTGATGAAATGGGATTTATCTTTCAACAGATGTATATGCTGAAAAACCTCACCGTTCTGGATAACATAATCCTCCCTGCGGCACAATCAAAAAAGAACAGGTCGAGCCGCAGGCAGACCGATGAGCGCGGCAGAGCGCTTATGCGCAGGCTCGGCATCGATGACGTGGGCGGCAACGATATCAACGAGGTGTCCGGCGGACAGCTTCAGAGAGCCTGCATCTGCCGCAGCATGATAAATAATCCCAGGATGATCTTCGCCGATGAGCCCACAGGCGCATTGAACCGCGCAAGCTCTGACGAGGTCATGAACGAGCTGCTCTCTCTCAACCGTGATGGTACGACGATCATGTGCGTGACCCACGATTCAAAGGTTGCCGTCAAGTGTAGCAGAGTGCTTTACATTGTGGACGGCGGTATCGTCGGCGAAAAAGAAATGGGACATTTTGGCGGCGGTGACAAGGAGTTCCGTGACCGTGAAAGAGAACTGAATAACTGGCTTATGGAACAGGGCTGGTGATACTTGAAACAATACTTGCAGGTGGTGATTTTATGACCGATATTCTGATTGTGGAGGACGATAAGGAACTGGCGGACTTGTTGACCGACTTTCTGCGTAATGAGGGATATGTCGTATCAGGCGTGAACAGCGGAGAACGTGCCGTACATCTTTTTGAACGATATGGCGCAAGGCTTGTGGTGCTTGACATCAATCTTCCCGATATGAACGGCTTTGCGGTATGTTCAAAACTCCGTGAAAACACGGATACTCCCATATTGATTGT
>CAJUAN010000079.1 GCA_910584715.1 uncultured Oscillospiraceae bacterium | reverse complement strand
TCCATGTTACCGATATGACCCGCGAACAGATGGAAGCCGCCGGATATGGCTTTCACCACCAATCGGAGGACGGAAAGTATTTCATCATGGGGAATGGCACACGGGCGTTTGCCGTTGCCGCCACGCAGCCGGAAAGCCCCATAAAGCACATTGAGGACACCGTAGAGCAGAACGACAACAGCTTTGACGGTATCATCAACAACACCCCGCCCACGCCCACCGTTGACGAGCTGGAAGCAAAGGTACAGGCTGGGGAACAGATTTCCTTGCTTGACCTTGCCGACGCAATCAAGGCCGATAAGGAGCGCGGCGGCGGGACGCCGGAGAAAAAGCCGTCTATCCGGGCGCAGCTCAAAGCCGATAAGGAACGGGCGGCGCAGAAAAAGACGGCGGCAAAAACGAAGTCGCAGGACTTGGAAAGGAGCTGACCCATGCAAAGGTTTGATAATGTGGACGTGTTCGCGTCCCTCAATGCCCTTATGCGGCAAAATACAGGCTTTTACCAAAGCGATTTGGAGATTGACAAGGAGATTATCGCAAAGGCGGCGGCAAGCCCTGACGCAGCGGACAAAACGCTTCTCTGGCTCTCCCGCCCGTCGGGGACGTATTGCTTCAAGGAGCGCGACGTTTTCCTAAAGGACACAGGGCCGCACAATACCTGGCGTTTCCACAAGGAGCAGACCCGCGACAGGATTCTGGCCTATGCCATTGAGCTTACAGGCGTGGAGGACGGGAAAATCCGGGGCAATCTGTATGAGCTGGACTATGCGCAGCACTACCAGCGCGTCAAGGAGCAGGCGGTTCCCGCCGACATGGTGCGCCTGACCTATGCCTACGGGGACAGGGAGCAGCCCGCAAGGGAGTTTTTCGACGCTTCCCCCGACCCGCGCCTTGGAAAGTATCTGCGCTATGAAACGCTGCCGAACGACCCCGCAGCACTCCGCGAAGTGCTGCAAGCGGAGAAGCACAGCCGGGACGCCCTGACGCCGGGGGACTTCAAAGCCCACGTCGCCGCGCTGCACGATGGTTTGATTGAGCATGAAGCGCGGCGCATTGTGGAGCGCATGAAAGGGCTGGACAGGCTGAACAGCCCCAACAAGACGCATTTCATGGTGGAGATCGCCCCGGCGTTCATGCAGCTTGCGTCTACAAAGGACACCGACCGCCTTTTCTCCATGCTGCCCTATAAGACCCTTTCCTTTTCCAAAATTAAGGGCAGACATGGGACGTATGCTCTGATCGGCAAGGACGAAAACCGGGACAGGGAAATCCGCAAGCCCCGCCCCTCTATCCGGGCGCAGCTTGCCGCAGACAAGAAAACAGCCGCCCCGAAAAAGGCGGCGGCGAAATCGAAGAAACACGAAATGGAGGTATGAGCATGATTCGATTGACCGTTGAGGAAGAAAACCTTTTGAGCATTTACAATACAGGCAGCAAGCGGGAGCTGTTCGAGCGCGTCAACGCCGCCCTGCCGTTCATGGACGGGGATATGCAAGAGCTGGCGGTACGCGCCTTGCAGAAGATCGACGCCCTGACCGAAGCGGAGTTTGCGGGGCTTGCCGTTTTCGCCGCAGACGACGAATGAACGGGCTGAAACGGCTGACGCCGCAGCAAAGCCGGAAAGTCAACGCCCTTGTGAAAAAATCCTGCTGTAACTGCGACAACGGGAATTGCCTGTTGTTGGACGACGGGGAAACGTGCGTCTGTCCGCAGCTTATTTCCTATTCGCTGCTGTGCAAGTGGTTTCGTGCCGCCGTCCTGCCGGACGATAAGGAGCTGCAAGCCGAGTTGTACCAGCGGGAGGATTTGCGCCGCTGTACCGTATGCGGCGCGGCCTTTGCGTCCAGCTCTAACAGCGTGAAATACTGCCCCGATTGCCGGAAGCGTATCACCCGGAAGCAAGCTGCCGAGCGTATGAGGAAACGACGCGCCCATGTTACGCAGTAGGGGTAAAATAAGCCTTGATTTATGCGGCTTTCCGGGCGCGTTTTTTAGGAAGCAAGGGAATTACATTCAAGCCCTCTAAAATGGGCTTCTACTGCGTAACAGGCACATAAGAGCTGCACCACATATAAGGCGGGGCGCGGTGGCCATACTTGGCTGCCGCGCCCCGCCTTTGTTATTTCTCGTTCGGGTTGTACGATAATTCTTTAAGGGCAACGACAGAGTTACCTATAATATAGCCTTGCTCTGAATAATATTTGCATAGCCCTTTTTCAAAATATGCTATTGAACAAGTGCATTTTGATTCTTTTTCAAATGTTTCAAGAAGGCGTTTTCCTATTTTTTGACCACGATAATTAGTGTCAACATATAGGTATTGCGGAAGTAGCGTTTTATTGGGTAAGACAAAGCCGTATATAAACCCTACTATCATTCCATCTATAAATGCCCCGTATGTATAGCTAATTCCGTCAAATCCGGCTTTTATGGCTGCGGCAACACTTAAAAACATTGAAGTCATAATTTCATCATCAGGTGCCAGTTCCATAATCAGCAAGTAATCATCTGGTGTTAAAATCCTAATATCCATTTTGAAAGCTCCTTTTCTTTTTTCACAAGAGAGCTACGCCCTCTTGTGGCACTTGTGGAAAAGATACACCCGCTTCGCGTCTGTATCTTTTCCACAAGTCGGCATTTCCATTGATGGCAAAGCTGCGTCTACTTGCCCTCAATGGGGAATTGCGGGATTGCTTCAAGCAATTTTAGGATAAGCTGCTGCCGCATATCTTCATCGACAACGACTTTCATGCTCCCATCCGACTGACGCTCCTTTACCGTCGCAAGGCGGTTAATTTCGTCGTCGTAACAGGCAAGCACCTTTTCCAATGCCCACGCTTCCCCAGCAACGGCGGCACGTATCGTTTCAATATCTGGCGTGTTCTGCATTCCCATGCCAAAGCCCCCGTATGTATTGATAGCCCTATTATATCACGCCTTTCCCGTACTTTCTACTGGCAAAAGGGATATTATTCACGCTCTGTCTGCCGCTCCTTTTCCGGCTGGCGTTCCCGCTGCAAAATGCTGTCTATGTTCT
>CAJUAN010000078.1 GCA_910584715.1 uncultured Oscillospiraceae bacterium | reverse complement strand
CTTCCGACAAGGAAAGAATACAACATCAGTACGACGCATTAGCAAAGAAAACTTTGGTCGGCGAAGCGAAAAGCCACCGCCGCACTCTTGCGAAACGCGCAGCACGCGAAGTTACTTTTTCGGATTTGAGCGAAAGCGAACTCGCGCAGCTTTTCACAACGGACGAATACGAAAGCGATTATTTCCGTTTTCAAGTGTCCGGCTTTGATGTACTCGTCAAAAATGAACTGCTTGCCGAAGCCCTTAACGCTTTGCCCGAAAGGAAACGCGACATTATCCTTTTGTCCTACTTCTTGGATATGAGCGACGCGGAAATTGGCGAACTGCTGAATGTTGTACGCACGACGGTTTTCCGGCACAGGAAATCCGCGCTTGCGAAAATCAAACAGTATTTGGAGGGAAAAGCAGATGATGAATACCGTTAGGAAGTCTGAAAATCTGTTGCCGTTCCCTGTCATTTCCGCAGCGGCAAACGGCGACACAACCGCCATGTGCGCGATCTTGAAGCACTACGAGGGTTACATAGCGAAACTTTGTACCCGCACGCTGAAAGACGACGCGGGCAATACCTATTCCTATGTGGACGAGGAAATGCGTAACAGGCTGCAAGTGCGCCTTATTACCCGCACCCTTGCTTTTCATGTAGGATAATCTTTTAGCCCATGCGGGGAGCGTGTCCCCTTTCCACGCTTCCCGTTATGGGCTATTTGTCGTTCCGCAAAAGCATATCCGCTGTTGATGTGCTTTTGCAGGCCGACAAAGCCTATTGTTCTTTGACAAAGAAAGCGGCCTTTGGTGCGCAGCATAACAGGCAAACGGGTACATTCCGTCTGTACCGAGCCAGTCGGCGGGTACGCCATGACAGCTTTTCCCCATAGGGGAAAAGCCGAGCGAGAACTACCGCGCCGTAAAACAGGTTTAGCAGCTTGTGGGCGACGACATACAAGGCGGCACAATGATACTCCCGCGTTGAACACCCTCAAAGTATTGCGCGGCGCACCCATAAGCATGGGCCGGGGTGAAACTCCCGTGAGGTTGCAGCTAACAACCGCCCGTTTTTGCCTTTTGACGAATATAGTTTATCCATACAGGAAAAGGAGGTTTTTCTAATGGATAAAAAACAGACAATTACAACCGAACGCAAAATAGGGAAAATCACCTATCTTGTTCAAGCGTTGCCGAGTGAAAAGGCAACCGATACAATCCATAAAAAGATTGAGAAACTCATTGTAAAGGATTTGCAGAAAAAGCCCGGAAATCCGGGATTTTTAGCGTCCGAGTAGTGCATTAGGCGGCGGGATATGGTATAATGATAGCAACACATTATACCTGTTTATTCGGCTGTCGGAAAGGAGGACTAATGTTACAGTCGAATAAAATCACCGCCCTTTACTGCCGTTTAAGTCAAGAGGATATGCAAGCCGGAGAAAGCGGAAGCATACAGCACCAAAAAATGATACTTCAACGCTATGCGGACGAACACCATTTTTTGAACACAAAGTTTTTTGTGGACGACGGATTTTCCGGCGTGAGTTTTGAGCGCGAGGGGCTGCAAGCGATGTTGCAGGAAGTGGAAGCCGGACGAGTGGCGACGGTCATTACCAAAGACCTTTCCCGTCTTGGCAGAAACTATCTGAAAACGGGCGAACTCATAGAGATTGTATTTCCCGAAAACGGAGTACGCTATATCGCGATCAACGACGGAGTTGACACAGCGCGGGAGGATAACGAGTTTACCCCCTTGCGGAACTGGTTTAACGAGTTTTACGCCCGCGACACAAGCAAGAAAATCCGCGCAGTTAAACAGGCACAGGCGCAAAAAGGCGAGCGCGTCAACGGGGAATATCCATACGGCTATATCCCAGACCCGAACAACCGCCACCACCTTATACCCGACCCGGAAACCGCGCCGATTGTCAAACAGGTTTTCGCTATGTTTGTTAGCGGCGTGCGTATGTGCGAAATCCAAAAATGGCTTGCGGAAAACAAAGTCTTGACGATTGGAGCGTTGCGCTATCAGCGTACAGGACAGGCGCGGTATCAGCGGGCAATGATCGCCCCCTATACTTGGCCGGACAAAACGCTCTATGACATATTAGCAAGGCAGGAATATTTAGGGCATACCATAACCGCGAAAACTCACAAGGTATCCTACAAGTCGAAAAAGACCCGGAAGAACGAAGAAGAACAACGCTATTTCTTCCCAAACACCCATGAGCCGCTTGTTGACGAGGAAACCTTTGAACTTGCGCAAAAGCGGATTGCTACCCGCCACCGCCCGACAAAAGCAGCGGAGATTGATATTTTTTCCGGCTTGCTGTTTTGCGCTGGTTGCAGACATAAGATGTATTACCAACAGGGCGTAAATATCGAGCCGCGCAAGTTTTCCTATTCTTGCGGCGCATGGCGCAACAGGGCAAGGACAGGCAGCGAGTGTACCTCTCATTATATCCGCAAAAACGTACTTCTTGATTTAGTGCTGGAAGATATGCGGCGGGTTTTGCGGTATGTTAAGGAACACGAACAGGACTTTATCTGTAAAGCTACCGAGTACGGCGACATGGAAGCGAGAAAGGCATTAGCGCAGCAGCAAAAGGAACTTTTCAAAGCACAGGCGCGTATGACCGAACTTGACACGCTTTTCCGCAAGCTGTATGAGGACAACGCATTAGGCAGACTGACAGATGAACGGTTTGTGTTTCTAACTTCCGGCTATGAGGACGAAAAGAAATCCCTTGCCGCAAGGATAGACGAGTTACAACAGCAGATCGCAACCGTTACCGAGCGAAAAAGGGATATATCAAGGTTTATTCAGATTGTCGGGAAATACAGCGACATACAGGAATTGACCTATGAAAACGTCCATGAGTTTATCGACCGTATTTTGATACATGAATTAGACCGGGAAACCAACACCCGGAAAATCGAAATCCATTATAGCTTTGTCGGACAGGTTGATACCGAGCAGGAGCCGACGCAAGTTGTCAACCATGACCGCCGCAACATGGTAGATGTAAAAAGTATCGCTATCTAACCCCAGCA
>CAJUAN010000077.1 GCA_910584715.1 uncultured Oscillospiraceae bacterium | reverse complement strand
ACTGCAAGTTTACGGATATTATGGGCTACCGTGCGGAGGATTTGGACGAGGCTCCCGACTACCGCAAGAAGTTTTTGCGGGATATGAAAAAGCTTTACGCGCTGCCAAGATCGCTTTCCGAAAGGCAGAAGATTGAGGAGTTGAAGAGGATCAGGGAACAATACAAGGCGTGATCATAACCTTGCGAGTAATTCAGATTTCTTAGCTTGAAATTCCTCTTCGGAAATGATCCCTTTTTCCTTTAGGGCGGCAAGTTTTTCGATTTGTTCGGGAATGTCAGAAGTTTGGTTAATGCTTTTTTCCGATTCTTCCGTTTTGATTTCTTCGAATCCGTTGGGATTTACAGCGAACAAAAATGCTCTATATATTTTGGAAAAAGCCGCTTGCTTGCTTTGAGCTGCAGATATTACCAAACCCCTTTGCTTTGTTATTATTGGAAAGTCATATACTTTGCCTACCGAATATACCTGAATATGGTCGCTTCCGACAAGAGGATTAAATGGTTTGATATTAGTAATGTCCTCTAACGGCAGCACGTCGGTAAATTCCTCTTTATTAGGCTTGTAGTAAATGATTATCCTTCTATTAGTAATTAGCACAATTCCGGGTAGTGCAATTTTTTTGGTTGGGTCAGGATAATTAATACGAAAGTTAACTTCCAAACAAAGAATCACGTTTTCACTATCATCCAAATACTTTTCAGCAGCTTCAGCGCTTCTTTTAAAAAAAGGTGTTGTTGCTATCTCATATTCCTTTATGGCGTTTTTAATATCTTCGCGCATATAATCGCCCCTTAAATAAATTTTTATCATTATACCACAAAAGAGGGTGTATTGCAAGACTTTTTTGAAAGGAGATTGATAAATGAAATCCGCAGAAACAAAAACCGAGAAAATACGATGTCCCTACTGCGGATACCAAATGCCGATAAAACGGGACAAAGACGCGGTTTGCCGCGGTTTGCGCGTTCAGTGCAAAGCCCGGAACTGCAAAAAAGAGTTTGAAATAATTATCAACAGCGAAATCAAGTAGTGCCATTATGTGCCGATGATTTCATACTTTTTGGAGGTGAATGAATTGGCAGCAGACGGCAGATTGATGTTTGAAACAGGCATTGACAACTCGGGATTTTCAAGCGGCGTAAGCAACCTACAGGCGACCGCCAACGTTGCCATGGGCAATATCGCCGCAAATATGGTCAGCAAGGTATCCTCGGCGGCAGCACAGATACCGCAGCAGATGGTAACCGTGGGTTCCGGTTTTGAGGCATCCATGTCTCAGGTTGCAGCGACCATGGGTATTACTTCCGCGGCAGCGGAGTTCCAAACGCTCTCCGCCGCGGCTAAGGAAATGGGCGAAAGCACAAAGTTTTCCGCTTCTCAGGCGGGCGAAGCTTTGAATTATCTTGCTCTTGCGGGATACGATGCCAATAAAGCGGTGGCGGCTCTGCCTACTGTTCTTAATGTTGCAGCAGCGGGCGGTATGGAGCTCGCCGCCGCTTCGGATATGGTTACCGACGCTATGTCCGCATTGGGATTAGAAACGTCTCAAATGGCGGATTTTTCGGACAAGCTGGCGGTTACGGCACAAAAGTCCAATACTTCCGTATCCCAGCTCGGCGAGGCTATTCTTACAGTTGGTGGTACAGCTAAAATGCTGTCGGGCGGCGTTACGGAAATGAACACGGCTCTCGGCATATTGGCAGATAATGGTATCAAAGGCTCAGAGGGCGGTACTGCCCTGCGAAATGTTATCCTGTCTTTGTCCGCGCCTACCGATACGGCAGCGGCGGCATTGAATAGTTTGGGTGTTACGGCTTTTGACGCTTCCGGTGCAATGCGTCCGCTTGAGGATACCTTTGCAGACCTTAACACGGCGTTATCGTCCCTGTCCGATCAGGAACGCACTGCCGTACTCAACGAGATTTTCAACAAAGTAGACCTAAAATCTGTAAACGCCCTTTTGGGTACGTCCTCGGAACGCTTTGACGAGTTGAGCGGGTATATATCCGACTGCGCGGGGGCCGCGGCGCAAATGGCGGCTACTATGGACGATA
Source organism: uncultured Oscillospiraceae bacterium (assembly GCA_910584715.1). Taxonomy (GTDB): domain Bacteria; phylum Bacillota; class Clostridia; order Oscillospirales; family Ruminococcaceae; genus RGIG8773. The sequence goes on along the minus strand of CAJUAN010000077.1, from coordinate 999 downwards.
ACCTCAAAGGCGATTTTACTATTATGCAGTCTGCCCTTGAGGGGTTAGGTATTGCGGCTTATGAGAAATTTCAAACTCCTATGCGTACAGCTGTGCAAGAAGTTACGGGGTGTGTGGGAGAACTATCGGCAAGCCTTTCAAGCGGCGAACTGTCAGAGAGTTTTGATGTCATTGCTTCAGCTATGAGCAGTGCAACAAGCTCAATCATGGAAGTGCTTTCTAATGATATAATTCCTGCCGTAGTTACAGGCTTCAGCACTATTATTGAATATGGTGACGAAATAATGGCGATGCTTGGCGGTATTGCCGCTGCTGTTGCGGTTGTAAAAATAACGCCGATTATTTCAAACGCTGTATCTGCTATAATCAGCGCAAACAAAGCATTGAATTTACTTGCTGCAGAAACAAGTGCGGCAGCATTTCAGCAAGCAGCACTTGCAAGCGGAATGTCCGCCACAGAAATTGCGGTAGGCCTCCTTACGGGAAAGCTGAATATTGCAACTGCCGCAGAAGCTCTTTTGGGTGTTGAAATAAATAAAACCACCGTTGCGGCAATTGCATCTAAAGCTGCCCTTGCAGGACTTGCAGCCGTTGCTGTAGCCGGCGCATTGGCATTCAAAAATTATGTAGACAACATGGAAACCGCGGCAGAGGCAGACCCTTGGACTGAAAAATACGACAAACAGACCCGCGCTATCCGCGAGGAGCAATCCGCGTTAGAGGAACTCAAAGCCGCCCGGGAGGAATCCAACAATGCGGACAACGCCGAGATAGACAATATCCAACGCCTCTGGAACGAACTCCAAAGCTATGTTGATGAAAGTGGAAACGTCATAGCCGAAAACGAGCGGGCGTCTGAAATCATAGAACTGCTCAACAAAAATTACGGCATGAACATAGACTGCATTGACGGACAGATACAAGGCTATAAAAACCTGTCATCATCAATGGACGACTACATCGCAAAGCTCCGGCTCGAAGCTCAGATACGCAACGGTC
>CAJUAN010000076.1 GCA_910584715.1 uncultured Oscillospiraceae bacterium | reverse complement strand
ACTGCAAGTTTACGGATATTATGGGCTACCGTGCGGAGGATTTGGACGAGGCTCCGGACTACCGCAAGAAGTTTTTGCGGGATATGAAGAAGCTTTATGCGCTTCCAAGGTCGCTTTCCGAGCAGCAGAAGATTGAGGAGTTGAAGAGGATCAGGGAACAGATGACGAACAGTTAAGGTGCTATAGCTATCCCTAAAATAATACTGCTCAAAACAGAGATTAAAAATCCTGCGGCAATAATTATTTTAATTATTTTAAGATGATTTTCGATTTTAAGTTTGTTTATCAATTCGATTTGTTCGGGCTGTATATTATATTCACCATATAAATACTTCCCGTTTTCATCTTGAAAAACATTAAAATCGAAATCATCTTCATTTTTTCCGGAATATTGCTCCGGTTTTGCTTTATGGAGCGTGGCATAATCCTTTTCATAAAGTGTCATCCAATATTCGCATTTAGCTCTTGTCTTGTCAGTCATGGCTAACATCTCCTTAAATATGTAATTTACTATATCTATATCATACACTATAATCGTAAATATTGCAAGACTTTTTTGAAAGGAGTTTGATAAATGAAGTCCGCAGAAACAAAAACCGAGAAAATACGCTGTCCCTACTGCGGATACCAAATGCCGATAAAACGGGACAAAGAGGCGGTTTGCCGCGGTTTGCGCGTTCAGTGCAAAGCCCGGAACTGCAAAAAAGAATTTGAAATAATTATCAACAGCGAAATCAAGTAGTGCCATTATGTGCCGATGATTTCATACTTTTTGGAGGTGAAATAATTGGCAGCAGACGGCAGATTGATGTTTGAGACGGGTATCGACAACTCTGGATTTTCAAGCGGCGTAAGCAACCTACAGGCGACCGCCAACGTTGCCATGGGTAATATCGCCGCGAATATGGTCAGTAAGGTATCCTCGGCGGCTGCCCAAATACCGCAGCAGATGATAACCGTGGGATCGGGATTCGAGGCTTCCATGTCGCAGGTTGCGGCTACTATGGGAATCACGTCAGCGGCGAAAGAATTTGAAATTCTTTCGGCTGCCGCTAAAGAAATGGGCGAGACCACAAAATTTTCCGCTTCCCAGGCGGGTGAAGCTTTGAATTATCTTGCTCTCGCAGGGTACGACGCTAACAAGGCGGTGGCGGCTCTGCCTACGGTTCTGAACGTCGCGGCGGCGGGCGGCATGGAGCTTGCCGCCGCTTCGGATATGGTAACCGACGCTATGTCCGCATTGGGACTGGAAACGTCCCAAATGGCGGACTTTTCGGACAAGCTGGCGGTTACCTCGCAAAAATCCAATACGTCCGTGTCCCAACTCGGCGAGGCTATTCTTACAGTCGGGGGAACAGCTAAAATGCTGTCGGGCGGCGTTACGGAAATGAACACGGCCCTCGGTATATTGGCAGATAATGGTATTAAGGGCTCCGAGGGCGGTACTGCTCTCAGAAATGTTATCCTGTCTTTGTCTGCTCCTACCGACACGGCAGCGGCGGCATTGAACAGTTTGGGTGTTACGGCTTTTGACGCTTCCGGTGCAATGCGACCGCTTGAGGATACATTTGCAGACCTTAACACTGCATTGTCCACACTATCCGATCAGGAGCGCACTGCCGTACTAAACGAAATTTTCAACAAAGTAGACCTAAAATCTGTAAACGCCCTTTTGGGTACGTCCTCGGAACGCTTTGACGAGTTGAGCGGGTACATATCCGACTGCGCGGGAGCCGCGGCGCAAATGGCGGCTACTATGGACGATAACCTCAAGGGCGATCTTACTATTATGCAGTCTGCCCTTGAGGGGCTGGGTATTGCGGCTTATGAGAAATTTCAATTACCGTTCCGCGACGCGGTGCAGGAGGTTACCGGATATATCGGAGAATTATCGTCAAGCATTGCTGACGGTAACCTGTCTGCAAGTGTCGAAAAAATATCCGCAGGATTCGGCAACCTTGCAGAATCGGCAATAAAAATTGTTGGAAATAATGTTATTCCTACAATTGCTTCGGGACTTGAATTAATTGTAGATCACGCCAATTCCTTGAAAATAATAGTTTCTTTTGTAACCGCTGAATTTGTTGCAATGAAAGCGGCGGCCATACTTACTCCCGTTATAACAAGCATAACGGCAGCAAATACAGCATTGACACTGCTTGCAGCTGAAACAAGCGCGGCGACCTTCCAACAGGCGGCTCTTGCAAGCGGAATGTCGTTTACAGAGATTGCTGTCGGATTGTTTACAGGAAAAATTACAGCCGCTACTGCCGCAGAAGCTGCGTTTAATGCGGTATGCGCTATAAATCCCGTTGTGCTGCTTGCAACTGCTCTTGCAGCTTTAGGTGTTGCGATCGGGGCAATCGTTTCCGACATGAAAAACGCAACGGAAGAAACTAACGAATATGCTGTTGCTATTGAGAACGCAAGAGGTTCGGCAGTCCGGATCACAAAGGATTCGGAAAAAGAGATTTCCGTAATACAGCGTAAGGCGGAAAGATACGAAGAACTTCGGCAGCGTTTTGAAGAATTGACAGACGGTGAAATGGCTGAATTCCTTGACCTTGTCGAGGAGCTTCAAGGCATTTTGCCGGAAGGAACAAAAATTATTGACGAACAGTCAGGTGCGTATCTTAATCTCGCAGACAGCATCGAAAAAGTTACGGAGAGAATGCGTTTGCAAGCGGCATTGTCTGCAAAATATGAGGAATACAGTGTAGCCGCCTCAAATTATTATGATATTCAGGAAAAACTTGATTCTCTTGAAAACAGTATCGTTCCCGAAAACAGACGTATAGCCGATTCCAGTGGGGAGTTATCTCATTTGGACGATAAGGCTTATATGAACCGACTTGCCAAAGCAAGGTATGGGTTGTCATATGATGAACTTGTCGCTACACAAAAAGAAAACGAAAAGATTCTTAAGGATTATGAAAATCTTAAAGAGCAGACCTATTCCAAGATTGAAAGCAGTAATTCAAACGCTTCTTTGTCCGTACCGCTCCTGTCGTTTATAAACAGCAGCATTTCTCGTGCAACTGAAACTTCCGACAAAATAAAAGGCATTTTGACAGAACAACAAAAAGAAACAACGTCCGCCCTCGAGGCGGCCTGGAAACAAGCCGAACACGCCTACGCCACAGGCGCGATCGCAACCGAAGAGGAGC
>CAJUAN010000075.1 GCA_910584715.1 uncultured Oscillospiraceae bacterium | reverse complement strand
GCGTCGATCTCGTAGTAGTCAAAGACTTCATCAGGCTTGACGATGGCGGGGCGGCGTCTTAGGTGCTTCTCCATGTCAAAGGCGTTTTTCGGGTCTGCGTCGGACAGGTGCTTATACTGCGGGTGCTTCGTTATATCAAACTTATCCGAGAAGAACGGGCGCACCCCGCGCACCTGTAAAATGCACTTGCCGCCGTCCATGACGGCAATTTCGTCCTGCGTCATAAGCTCCTTGCCGAGCTTTTGGTAGTTCAGCCCGTGGGACAGCTCCCGCCCCCGCGTTTCGGACGTGTTGAAGCTGTCAATCGTTTCCTTGCCGAGTATTTCCGAGATTTCTTTTAGCGTGGATTTCTCCTTGCCGCCCAAGAAAAGGGTGGTGTCGCAGTTGCCGACTATGGTATCGGCGTTGTCCTTGTAAATGGCCTTTAGCTGCGACTGGCTTTGCAGGATAATCGACGCGGAGATTTCCCGGCTTCGGATAGTGGCAATGAGCTTTTCAAACTTCGGAATCTGCCCGATGTTCGCAAACTCGTCAAGCAAGCAGCGCACATGAACGGGAAGCCGTCCGCCGTACACATCATCGGCCTTGTCGCACAGGAGATTGAAAAGCTGTGTGTAGAGGATAGATACGACAAAGTTAAAAGTGTCGTCCGTGTCGCTGATAATGACGAAAAGGGCGGTTTTCCTATCCCCCAGCGTGTCCAGCTCCATTTCGTCGCTCTCCATCAGCTCGCGTAGCTCCCGAATGTCAAAGGGGGCCAGCCGCGCACCGCAGGAAATGAGGATAGAGCTTCGGGTCTTGCCAGCGGAAAGCAGAAACTTCTTGTACTGCCGGACGGCAAAATGCTCCGGGTCTTTTTCTTCCAGCCGTTCAAACATCAGGTCAACGGGGCTTTGAAACTCCGGGTCGTCCTCGCGGGCTTCGCTGGCGTTAATCATTTCAAGCAGCGTGGTAAAGTTCTTTTCGTCCTCCGGGGCTTCGTAGTGGATATAGCCAATCAGGGCGCAGTAAAAAAGCCGCTCTGACTTCACCCAAAAATCCTCGGTAGATTTCTCGCCGTCGCCTTTGGTGTTGGCGATTATGGTATTTACCAGCTTCAAAATATCTTTTTCACTCCGCAGATACGCAAAGGGATTGTACTTCATAGATTTTTTGAAGTTAATCGTATTCAGTACCTTGATACGGTACGGCTCATAAACGGGCTTCCCGTTCCGCATAATGGGTTTTCCGTCTTTTCCCAGCTTCGGCGCACCACGGGCAAGCAGCTTTCCACATTCGATTAAGACTGTGCCTTTCGGGTCTGTGACAACATAGCTGCTGTGCATTTGCATAAGCGACGGCTTGACGAAAAAGCGGGTCTTGCCGCTGCCGCTCCCGCCGATCACAAGGATATTTTTATTCCTCGCGTACTTCGGCTGCTTCGGGCGGCTGTTCATGGTGAGCCGTTCTGTCTGGGTTAAGGGGATATTGTTCTCAAATACGGAATCGACATAAGGGGCTATGTCTTTTGGCCCGCCCCAACGCGCCGAACCGTACTCCATGCCTTTCCTGTACTTCTTCGCGTTCTTGCCTTTTACATAGACGGCAAGCCGGATAAGGAGCGCACCCGCAATCCCGATTAAAAGGTCTGTCGGGTGGAAGCTGGGGGCTGCGCTGGAAAAGGCGGCGGTAAAGCCCTCGCCCATGTGCAGCAGCTTTTGGCTTGCGTCCGCACCGGGGGCAAGGCGCACCGCTTCGCCCAGCTTGTCAAAGAGGTAGACAAAGAGAAGATAGGGGGCGTTTAGGATAAGCTGCTTCTTGATTTCCGGCTTCATAGGGATTCCTCCTGCACCTTGTTTTTCACCTTTTGACGGTTGGTGTTGAGCTGCTTTGCCTTGTCCCGGAACGCTGCCAGCACCTTACGGATAGACGGCCTTTGCTCCTGTGTCAGCTTCCTTGCGGAAAACTCCTTAAAAGCGGCGGTCAGCACGTCGGCGTCCCGCCCTTTGAAAAACACAAGGTAGCGGGGCGGGGTTTCCGTGGCGTCCTTTTTCAGCGCGTAATCAATGCCGTACTTTTTCGCCGTACTCTCAAAGGCTTTGATATTGCCGTCGGTGATCTCGATATTGGAAACGCCCGCGTTCTGCTTCATAAGCTGGCGCAAGGTCTGTTTTCCGTGGGGGATTGCCTGTTTATCAACCTCTTTTTTTACTTGTGAAAGTACCTCTTTCATGGCCTTTTGCAGCATTTCGGCGGTGAGCTTCGCCCCCTTGATGGACAGGGCCACTACTTTTTCGTTGACTTCATCTTGCAAATAACCACCTCGCTTTTAGGTGGGAATGGGGCAGGATTTATCTGCCACGTTCCCCGATGTCAGTCAAAATGTTCAGATTTTTTGATGTTCTGTGCCCTGTGGGGTACAGCTCGTCAAATCCGTACCCGCAGACCGCTCAAATCCTCGGCGCGGATTCCGACAAGATACCAGTTTGCGCCGTACTCAATGCGGGTGGGCTTCCACTTGCGGCCTGTGAACACTTCCAGCGCGTCGCCGCAATGCAGCCCGCCATAGTAGTCCCCCAGCCCAAAGCGAATATCGTAGCGGTCGGTTCGCTCGTCGAAAATCAAGGCTCCCTGTTTCATGTTGTACGCTCCTTTCAGATTTGTCCCGTCGCCATATCATGGGCGACAAGGGCGGTGTAGTAGCTTCCCATTGTGCTGGGGGCATTGAACAGCACCGCCAGCAGATATTTTTTGATATTGCGGATTTTCGTAGTGTTCTCCCGCATACAGTCCATGACAAACTCAATGTGACTGCTATTGAGTTTCAGCAGCTTGGACTTTACCAGCTCGGCGGGGTAGTCGTCCCCGGCCACCCGGATAGTTTTGCGGGCCGTGCAGACGGTTTCCACCAGCAGTTCCACAATGCCGTCCAATTCCACCGGGTCAATCTTGGAGTAGCGCAGGAGATGTTCGTACTCGATATTCTCCTTAATGATCTCCCGATAAAGCTCAACCGCGCTCTGTGTTACCGCTTCCTTTCGCTTCCGTTCCGGCGGCTCTGCCGCAGCGTCCCCGTAAGGTGAGGGGTCAGGGGAAAGGATAGGAATGGAATCGGTACTTGGTAAATCCGTAATTGATTGTTCTTTTTTTGGTAAGTCAGTTCTTGATATATCTTTATTTAATTGCGTTGGATTTTCCAACGTAGGTTTATCCAATGTAGGTTTTTCCTGCGTTGGATTATCCAATGTTGGATTTTCCAACGTAGGTAAATCTGATGTAGGCGGCTGCGGCTGTTCGTAGATCACATACTCCGCGCCCCGCAAGCGGCCTTTCGCGTCACGCTCCCTTGACCGCACGATATACCCGGCGCGTT
>CAJUAN010000074.1 GCA_910584715.1 uncultured Oscillospiraceae bacterium | reverse complement strand
CCCCGCGAGCTGGGCTCAGCTCGACCAGCTAATCTTTGGCAGGTAAATAACACTTGTGCGATAAACATAAATTTATCAAATTAAAATAAATTTTCCCTTGATTTTTCATGAAAAAGATGCTATAATAAAATTATTTAAAGTTGTCTGTAAAGGAGGAAGTTTTATGGTCATTGAACCTATTGGTATGGGAATTTCAGGAATGTTACATGACTTTTCAAGCGGATACCGCAATTTCGGAGGCATCTCTGCCTATAAAAAAAGTACGGCAGAACACATGGAAACAGAAGCGTCCCCAATAGACCGCGGCGGAAAAATTTCTCCGGACAGCAATAGAAACAGTTCAGACGTGTACGGCAGGATATCCGACGAATCAGACAAGAAACGCCGATTTGACTCCTTTGAATGTCAGACCTGTAAAAACAGAAAGTATCAGGACGGTTCCGATGACTCGGGCGTATCTTTCCAGACTCCTACAAAAGTAGACCCCAAAGCTGCCGGCGCTGCCGTAAGAAGTCATGAACAGGAGCACGTCAGCAGAAATCAGGCTAAAGCCGACCGCGAGGGAAACGAAGTCGTATCCCAAAGCGTTACCATACACACGGGCATATGTCCCGAATGCGGAAAGGTTTTCGTTTCGGGCGGTACCACAAGGACAGTCACAAGAAGCGGAAACGACAGCGACAGATACGGCGTGGGCTTATTTGACCCTACGGAGGGCAGGGGCGGTATGCTTAATAAAACAGCGTAAACAATGCATAATTATAAATTTATAAATAATGAGGACAGACTTGTTAAGATCAGTCTGTCCTCTGTTTTTATGCCTCCGTATCTTCCACGGTATCCTCGTCGGCTGAGGCGGCAATCACCGTTCCCGGCTTCGGAGCAAATATATCCACGGCACGGTAATTGTTTTTTATGGTAACGTTGCGGCAGTTTCCGCCGAACTCTCCGTCTAAAGTCCAGGGCAGATCGCCGTCCGAATGAAACTCCACCTGCTTCGCCTTGAACGACACAAAATATTTTGAGTCAAGCTCACGCTTCAAAAACGAATTTATGGTGAGCTGAAACTCCGCAAGGCTTTTTGGCATTCTAATCATCAGCACCTCAAATACCCCGTCGTCCAGCAGGACTTCCGTACCGCTTAGTCCCTTGAAGCCTCCTACCGATGTGGAATTTGACGCCATGCCAAAGATGAAATCGTCTTCGATAGTTTCTCCGTCGTGAGTAACGGTAACGCGATAGGACTTAGCGGTATTGAGCCGTTTCATTCCCTCCATGATATAGGCAAGGCTTCCGAACATATTCTTCATCTGCTGGGGAGTTTCATAGCTTACGTCGGTGAACGCTCCGAAAGCGGCGATATAGGTGAAATACTCGTCGTTGAACGAACCCACGTCGACGGTGACGAGCTGCCCCTCCACGATCCTTGCGGCGGCTTCGGGCATATCCTTGGGAATGCCCAGGCTGGAAGCGAAATCGTTCATTGTACCGGACGGAATATATCCAAGCGGCACGCGCTTTCCCGAGACCATAAGCGCCTTTATGGCCTCGTTGAGAGTGCCGTCTCCGCCGCTGCATACCACGGCGTCGAAGTCCTCGCACCTTGAGGATATCTTTTCATAAGCGTCAAGCTGAGCCTGAGTTGGGTGAACGGTAACTTCGTACCCGCCCTTTACAAAAGTATCAACAATGGTCATAAGATGCTGACGGATCTGACCTTTTCCCGAACGAGGATTGAATACAAACAAAAGCTTTTTCATAGACGGCTGCGCTCCCTTCGGAGCTCTCCTTTCATACAAGTTTTACTGACAATAATTATAACAAACCTCCGGTGTTTTTTCAACAGGACAGGATAATTTTTCATCTTATTTTCATTTTAACAGTAAATTTTACACAATATACTATTGCATTAAGGAAAAAAATCTGTTAAAATTAATTAATAATATTTTTGAACGGAGGTTCCCTATGAAACTGAAAAAAATAACCGCCGCGTTTTTAGCTGTGCTGCTTTGCATCTGCACAATGTCGGTAAGCGTTTCCGCGGCCCAAAAGAGCATTAAGCTCGATCAGACAAAGGTAACGCTTTCCGCAGGCGAGACCTGCACCCTTAAACCGTCTGTCACGGGGTACAAAAAAGCGACAGTTCAGTGGAGCTCGTCGGACAAGTCCGTTGCCACAGTAAAAAAAGGCGTTGTAACCGCTGTAAAGGCGGGTACTGCAAAAATTACCGTTAAGATCAAGGACACCAAGTACAAGGCGATATGCACCGTTACGGTCACAAACGAAAAAGCGTCCCCAAAGCAGACATCGGGGAAAACCTTTGAAAGCGCCAAAGCGCTGACCGCAAAAATGGGCGTAGGCTGGAACCTGGGCAACTCTCTAGACGCTATAGGCAGCTACGACGTTTCAAGCGAAACGGCATGGGGAAACGTTAAAACCACTGAGAAGCTTATCACGACGGTAAAAAAAGCAGGCTTCAACACAGTTCGTATTCCCGTTACCTGGGGAAGCCATATGAATGCGAACGGAACAGTCAGCGAGGCTTGGCTCGACCGCGTTCAGGAGGTCGTGGATTATGCCTATGACAACGATATGTACATAATTCTCAACGTTCATCATGACAATACAACATTCCCGCTTGACAAAGCTTCTGAAAAGGAAACAACCAAAAAATACAAGGCGCTTTGGAAGCAGATAGCCGAAAGGTTTAAGGATTACGACGAAAAGCTTATTTTCGAGGGACGCAACGAACCCCGCACCGAAGGTTCGGCAAAGGAATGGACAGGCGGAACAAAGGCTGAGTGGGAAGTTCTGAACCGTATGTATAAGACTTTTGTAAGCACCGTAAGAGCAGGCGGCGGAAACAATAAGACGCGTTTTCTTATGATAGCCCCATATGCGGCAACATCCACGTCGTATCAGGCAATGACCGCGCTGGAAATTCCCGACGACGACAGGATAATCATTTCAGTACATTCATACGCACCGGGAAATCTTGCTCTTTACGGCGATGTAAATTTCAAAACCTTCAACGAGGACGGCAAAAAAGAGATAGACTGGGTATTTGATAACATCAATAAAGTGTATATCAGCAAAGGCATACCTGTTATTATGGGAGAATGCGGCGTTACCAACAGAAACAACGACGCAGAGCGTATCAAAGCTTATAAGTATTTTCTCGCCGCAGCTAAAAAATACGGCATACCCTGCGTTGTCTGGGATAACGGCGGTACAGGCGCCGGCAACGAAAAATTCGGTTTGATAAACAGAACTACTTATGAATGGTATTTCCCTGATATCGTAAAGGCTATCACAGACGCTGTAAAATAAACTTATAATAAAAAACTGCCGAATGGAATCAACATTCGGCAGTCAGCCTGTCGAAAAAGCCCCTAATCAGAAACCTGATTAGGGGCAAAATCATAAA
>CAJUAN010000073.1 GCA_910584715.1 uncultured Oscillospiraceae bacterium | reverse complement strand
GCGGCTGCATGGCTGGTTTTCGCCGGCTGTGTGGCCGCTTTCGTTGTGTGGCTGGGCCAACGGCTCAGAATGGCGCAGAGGGCGCGAAATTCAAGCGTTTACGGCGTTTGTGGGGCATTGTGCTGGTTGGTCGGCAGGGAGAGGGAGAGCAGATCGTAGCGCGCCCATGTACAGGGATGATCCGCGGCGGTCGGCGGAGTGTTTTACGGTGTTTACAGGCCTATTTAATGGCGTTGGGGGCAGGCTGCTCCAGAGGGGTAAAAACGGGGGTGGGTAGCGATCGAAATTGTGTACGTTTCGTTTTGAAAATGGGGTTGGTCTTTCAGTTGGGCATTCAGTTGGGTACTCATACGCACCCCCATTCGCGCCCCCATAAGGACAAAAATTTTGAAAAATATGGCGATTTTTGAGCGATAAACACCCCTTTAATACCAAAAATCGTCTATTAAATTGCGGGGTTGTGGTTTATTTAAGTTGCTGATAATAGGCGCAAAACGTGTTTAATAGCTTAAAAAAGCATATAAAACAGGGTAAAGACCGTTATTTGGTCCACTTTTAGGGGTTATATAGGGGTATATTGGAACGCATCACACAAGACGCACAAGACCTTTGACCAATGCAATTTGGTATATGTCGGCCAAGGGTAGATCAATCGGGTCGTAGTCACTGTTCTCTGAAATCAGTTTTATAAAATGCTTGTCACTACCTGGACGCACTTTTTTAAGCAGCACACCTTGGTTAGTGTTGATGACATAGACCTTGCCCCATTGAAAAAACATATCTGATAGGTTGACGAATTGACATATAACCATATCGCCTGACTGATAGAGAGGCGTCATACTGTCACCGCTTACAGGAATGGCAAAATCCGCTTTAATACCGGGAATCCTGATACGCTCACATTCTGATTCATCAACAACAACTTCGCCGGTAAAGAACCCTGCCATAGCCTTAGCGGGAATAAGAGGAATGCTGTCAGGAGGTAAAGGCTGATTCTCATAGGGCATATCATCAGACTCGCGTTTAAACATTGGGCCTTCGCCGGTAAGCAACCATTCTCCAGAAACATTAGGGAAGGTAGTTGTAATTTTAACCATTACATTGCTGCCTGGTTTGCTGTAAAGATTGCGCCCTTTAAAATTGCTATCTGACAGTCCTGTGCGTCTAAAGAAGGTTGCTTTAGAAATTCCCAACTTAGATATTAGGGTCAAAATTCTCTCCTTTTCGGGTGATTTTTTATCCATAAAATTTTGTATAGTTAAAATTTTAACCTAACTTTGCAGCGTGTTACTGCGGAAACGGCTTCAAAGTTACAAAAAAATGGCCGTATAGACAAGGTTAACACACTGAACGAAACCCACAAAAGTAAAAGGACAATGAAAGCAACCAAGTTAACAATCGGTTTCCGCGAATGGTCGAAGCTCCCGGACTTCGTGGAAACAATCAACGGAGAGGACGAGCTGCTGGCCTATGAGATAGACAACACCACCGCCCTACTCGTTGCCCCGGGAGAATGCGGCCTCGCATGGATAGAGGCACAAGCCGCACAGTGGTTTGATGACTACGAAACGGAAACAATTAAGTAAAAGGATATGAAAACAACCTCACCCCGTTACATTGACGTAACAAACGAATCGATCGAGCAGCTTATGCGAGTTTTCGGTTGCACGGACAAAATGGTTTACCTTGCGTTGACATACCGCAAGAACTCCGAGCTTGCCCGCAAGATCCGTTATACAGCAGTAAAGAACTATGGAGGCAAGCCGATGGCGCACTATCCAGAGTGCGAAACCATGCACGACACAACAGAGGGCGGTCGCCAGATCATGCGTCAGCGCTTTAACAATGGCGCGACCTTGCGAATAGATAAAAATACTGGGGAAACCTGGATAACAAACCACCACGGCGAGACGGTAATACACAAACAGTGCATAAGCATTCCGCAACTGTCCGAAATTCAGGTCATAGCTGAAAACATGTAATATTATGGAGACAGTAAACGGAACAATTTGCATAAGCTATTCAGAGCTCACAGGTGGAATTATCACTGCGTCTAACCTTAAGGCAATGGTAAGACGCGGTAAAATAAATCAGATTCGGCGCGGAGGAAATGGGAGGACTGCACTATATGATATTGAAAGCCTTCCGATGAAAGTACAGGTTGAGGTTTTCCGCAGATATGGCAATCCCTTTATAGTTTCATTGGGGGAAATAATCCCGAAGCCTGCAGATGTTGCGTATTATTCGTGCATTGAACTCCCCAATGGTAAGAAGTTACCGCATGAATATGTTGAAAAGTATTCTTATGGTTGTGCTGTGCTTTCGCGGTGCATGGAATTATACACAACTAAAAAAGCAACATGGGAGAAGCTGGCAGAAGCAGTAAAAGGACTTCCGGACAAATATAAATGTTGTTTGCCGAAAAGCGCACAGGTTCTACGTCTAAAAGCACTTAAATACATTAACGAAGGTCCCATCTGTCTTATAAGTTTGAAATTTGGCAACACTAACGCCTCAAAGCTGCGATATGGAGATAATTGACGGTAAAATATGCATAAGCCACGCGGAGCTCACCGGGCGAATTATTACGACGGCCAATCTTAATAATCTGGTTCACCGTGGTAAGGTCAAACAGGTGCGAAAGGGGGGTAACGGCAGAGTTGCGCTTTATGAGGTTGATAGTTTTCCGATGAAGTGGCGTACTGAAATATACCAGTGCAACCCGGACGCTCAGGAGCAGGCCGAGAGCAAGGAATTTATGGACACTATAACACCAGATGGCAAGGCCTTTGACTTTTTCCAGGGCTATACGTTGAGCGATGGCCGACACCTGCCCGAGGACAAGGTGCTGGAGTATGCTAATAACGCGGCGATAATGAACGCTTTCCGGCGATGCTGGGACGCACATGTGAGCAAGCGGCAGCGCACAGGCAAAAAGGCCGTGGCCGGCAAAGAGTTCTGGGCCCGTGCGGCGGCAGCTCTGCCGCGCCTGTCGGACCGCTTCAACCACTCACTGCCCGGCAGCCCCCGGAGGCTGCAAATGAAATTTGCGGAGTATGTGCGCGACGGTTATGTGTGCTTTATCTCCGGTAAATTCCTGAACGGCAACGCCGCCAAGGTATCAGACAGCGAGAAAGAATCTGTATTAGTGGAATTGCTCAAACATCATAACAACCTTGATTTTGAAACAATCGCCGAGTATTACAATGCTGAGGCGCGGTTGCACGGATGGAAAGAGATAACCGCCGGAGCCGTTCAGACATGGTATGTAAAAAAAGAACTTTATGTGAAGTCAGGGCGATTAGGCGAAACACGTTTCAGGAATACGCTGACCATGCAGGTGAAGCGCAGCAGGCCGACAGCGGCATATCACATGTGGACACTGGACGGATGGATAGCAGAATGGCTGTATCAGGATGTAAAAACAGATTCACAAGGTCATAACGTGACT
>CAJUAN010000072.1 GCA_910584715.1 uncultured Oscillospiraceae bacterium | reverse complement strand
TTTTCTGTGCGGTCAACTTCGTAGATCATCACAAGTATGTTTCCAACAAGCGGACGTATTACGGTATACGGAACATGAGCGACAAGCTGTGCCGGGATAATGGATTGTCTGTCGTCGTCCCCGGCAAAGGCAGCAAGGGAAAGAGCTATGCGGAGTACCAAGCGGAGAAAACGGGAACAAGCTGGAAAGGCAAGCTAAAGACCGCCGTTGACGCGCTCATTCCCCAAGTGTCCGACTTTGAAGAATTGTTGCAGCGGTTACAGGCGGCGGGCTATGAGATCAAGCCGGGAAAATATATCTCATGCCGCGCACCGGGACAGGAACGCTTTACCCGCCTAAAAACCCTCGGCGCAGATTATACAGAGGAAGCCATAAGGGAACGGATAGCGGGCAAGCGCACCCGTGCCGCCAAAGCTCCAAAGGCAGAGCGCAAGGGCGTTAATCTTCTCATTGACATTGAGAACAGTATCAAGGCGCAGCAGAGCCGGGGCTATGAACAGTGGGCGAAAATCCACAATCTGAAACAGGCGGCAAAGACTATGAACTTCCTTACCGAAAACAAGATTGAACAGTACGCCGATCTGCTCACCCGGATAGAGGAAATCACGGCGGCAAGCGGACAGGCAGGGGACAGCCTAAAGGACGTGGAAAAGCGGCTTGCGGATATGGCGGTCTTGATTAAGAATGTCACTACCTACCAAAAGACAAAGCCCCTCTATGAAGCCTACAAGAAAGCCCGGAACAAAGAGAAGTACCGGGCAGAGCATGAACGGGGCATTATCCTACATGAAGCCGCTGCAAAGGCACTGAAAGCGGCGCAGATCGGCGGGAAGCTCCCCAGCGTCCCCGCGCTGCAAGCAGAGTATGAAAAGCTCCAAGAACAGAAAGAAGCCCTTTATGCCGACTATGGCAAGCTGAAAAAACAGGTTGCGGAATATGATGTTATCAAGCGGAACATTGACAGTATTTTACAGGCAGAGAAGCAGCCGGAAAGGGAAAGGGGAACAGAGCGCGGATAATATTGAAATATGGTTGAATTTTGAAGTGCAATATCATATAATTTGAACTGGCAATGCAGATATAAACAAATCGGGATTGATGGAGCATCATATGGGAACAGGTATTATTGTTTGTGGTCTTAATGGTTCTGGTAAGAGTACATTGGGGAAAGCTCTTGCAGAGAAATTAGATTTTCATTTTATAGACAACGAAAATTTATATTTTCCCAAGACAAACCCTAACTATGTTTATTCTTCCCCACGCACTCGTGAAGAAGTTGAAAAGCTCCTTTTTAGTGAGATTAAAGCACATGAGAATTTTGTTTTTGCTTCTGTAAAGGGGGATTACGGAGAACATATCTATCCTTTCTTTCGGTATGCCGTATTGATTGACGTTTCAAAGGATATTCGGATACAACGAGTTAGAAATCGTTCTTTTCAAAAATTCGGTAATAGAATGTCAATGGGCGGCGATTTATATGAGCAGGAAGAAAAGTTCTTTGAATTTGTTAAATCTCGTCCAGAAAACACTGTTGAAGAATGGATACAATCTTTGAAATGTCCTATCATACGCATTGATGGAACGAAGTCTATTGAGGAAAATGTAGATTTTATCATTGAGCAGTTACAAAATTAAATTCAAGTTTGTAGAACGAAAAAGAGCCGGGACGCGGCAGCTATCAACATAGCCACCGCGCCCCGGTTTCCTTATAGGTGCAGATACCAAAATGTTACGCAATAGAACGGCATTTTCGGGGGTAAAGGTATAAATCCCTTGCCGCTTCATTTTCCCGCCCGGAAAGCCGCATAAATCAAGGCTTATTTTGCCCCTACCGCGTCACATTCCCCCGCATTTTCCTCATGCGCTCGGCGGTCTGTCTGCGGGTGATACGTTTCCGGCAGTCCGGGCAGTAAATAGCCCGGTTGGAGCTGGACGCAAAGGGCGCACCGCATACGCTACAACGGCGCATATCCTCCGTGTGGTAAAGCTCGGCGTACAGCTCCTTATCGGCGGGCAGTACCGCAATACGGAACCATTTACAGAGCAGGGAATAGGAAATGAGCTGCGGGCATACGCAATAGTCCCCGTCGTCCAGCAAGATACAGTTGCCGTTATCGCAGTTGCAGCACGTCCGGCGCACAAGGGCGTTGACTTTCCGGCTTTGGGGCGGCGTGAGCCGCTTGATCCCGTTCATACCTCGTCGGCGGGGTAAAGGGCAAGCCCCGCAAATTCCGCTTCGGTCATGCGCCCCACTTTGGCAAGGGTGCGGGCGGCAAAGTCCCGCATTTCCCCCTCCATAAAGGGCAGCGCGGCGTTCATGGCTACGACAAGCCCCTCCTTGCTGCCTGTCATGTAGATACTCAAAAGGTTGGTTTCTTCCACCGTGAAATTACTGTTAAATCTGTTCATGCTCATACCTCCAATCCGTGATCTTTCTTTTTTGCCGCCTTTTTCGGGGCGGTTCTCTTTTTATCCTGTGCAAGCTGCGCCCGGACAGAGGGGCGGGGCTTTTTTACCTCCCTGTCCCGGTTCTCGTCCTTTCCGATCAGCGCGTATGTACCGCGCTGGTCTTTCAGTGCGGAAAAGGAAAGGGTCTTATAGGGAAGCATGGAGAAAAGCCGTTCCGTGTCCTTTGTGGACGCAAGCCGGGTGAATACCGGGGACAGCTCCACCATGAAATGTGATTTGTCCGGGCTGTTGGGGACAGGCAGCTTTTTCATGTCTGCCACAATGCGCCGCGCTTCCCGCTCAATCAGATTGTTATGCAGGGCTTCGATATGCGCCCCAAAGTCCCCCGGTGTCAGTTTGTCCCGGCTGTGCTTTTCCTCCCGTAACAGGGATTGCAGGGTTTCCGGGTCTTTCGGCTGTACTTCAAAGCGTTCAAACTTTCCAAGCTGGGGGTCGGGATAACCGTCAAAGCGTCGGTCTGCTGGCTGCTCCCGCGTCCCCTGCTCATAAACAAGCGTTACTGTCCCCGCGTCAACCGTGTTATCCTTGACGCGCTCATAATGCTTTTCATAGTCCAGCTCATACAGGTTGCCCTTGATCTTCCCGCCCTGTACCCCGGTCAGCTCCACGGCATAAGCAAGGATAAGGTCGCGGGTCTGCTCCTTGTAGAAACGCCATGTGTTATTCGGTGCGGTGTCCTTGATGAAAACGTCACGCTCCCGGAAGCAGTAAGTCCCGGACGGGCGGGAAAGCCACAAAAGGGTCTTATCCTCTTTATTAGGGCTTGCCGCCTTTTCCGCAATGATCTGTCTGTCAATGTCAAAATCGCTCTGATAAAATCCCGTGTTCTGCTTCATTATGGCTTCAAGGGAAGCGAACACGTCCACATCTTCAAATTTATTTAATTTCCCCATAGGGTCAGCTCCTTTCCAAGTCCTGCGACTTACTCCTTGCCTGTTTCCTCTGCGCCGCCCGTTCCTTGTCGGCTTTGAGCTGCGCCCGGATAGAGGGCTTCTTTTCTGCCTTTTTCCCCGGCTTCTTTTCCTTGCCCTGTTCCTGTTCCGCTTTCAGCGCGGCGGCATACTCGGCAAGGGAGATCTGTTCGCCGCTCCGTGCTTTTGCTTCCAGCTCGTCAGTGGTGGGGGTGTTGTTGATGATACCGTCAAAATTGTTGTCGTTCTGCTCGATAGTGTCCTCGACGTGCTTTAGGGGATTTGCCTTTTCCGGCTGCTGTGTCTGCTCCTGCAAAAACTCCGGCACTTCCTTATAGCCGAAACTGTCAACGTAATGGGCGGTGTCCTGCCCGTTCTGATGAAGCACCACTATATCCGACACGGAAAGGCTGTGTCCCCTAAAG
>CAJUAN010000071.1 GCA_910584715.1 uncultured Oscillospiraceae bacterium | reverse complement strand
CGCCGGAAAAAGAAATGCGCCTGCTTTACGGGAAAGGGGACGCTTTCGGCATTTACCAGTTAAAGGACGGGGGCGGTATGCGTGATTACCGTTTTGATCCTTACGACCACCTGCAAGCGGCGGGGCTTTCCGTGGAAGCAACGAATTATAACCTTGTCTATACCGCAGAACTCACGCCGGGAACTTCCCTTGAAGATATTTATACCCGTTTCAATACCGACCGCCCCAAAGATTTTAAGGGACACAGCCTTTCCGTGTCGGATATAGTGGTACTTCATCAGAACGGGGAGAACACGGCGCACTATGTTGACCGTACCGGCTACCGGGACGTGCCGGAGTTTTTACGGGGACAGGTACGGCAGCTTACCCCGGACGGGTTAATGACCGGGGAACAGATTACCACACCGAGGGGGAGCTTTTCTGTAACCGCCATGAGCCGGGAGCAGATGAAAGCAGCCGGATATGGCGTACACCACCAATCAGAGGACGGAAAATATCTGATTATGGGGAACGGGACACGGGCTTTTGCCGTTGCAGCAGAACCGCCCGAAAATTACCTAAAGGCAGCCGAGCAGACCACCGAGCAAAACGCAAACATGATTGACGGTATCATCAACAACACCCCCGCCGCTGACGGACTGGAAGCAGCCACCGGGGAGCAGATTTCCCTTGAACAGTACGCCAAGACAATACAGCAGGAAGAAACAGCCGCCGAGCCGGACATTGTCCGTATCACAGCCGCTTCAAAAAGCCGCTATGACGGCATGGTAGCACTCTTTACCATAGACGACAAAATCCATATCGGAAAAAGTGAAAACTACGACAACAAAGGGCATTATGACAACAGCGACAATTCCCTGCTCTACGTTTCCGACTGCCAACACGCCTTTACATTCCTTACAAGCGAGGGCTGCATACACCCGCAGGACGAAGCATTGAAACAGGGCATTTACACACAGGAGGACTACAAGGAATTTGCACGGATAACGGACTTCTTAGCACAGGCAGGCTTTACCCCGGAAAAGGAATTTTGTTTTGACGGGAAGCCCTTTTCCCTGCAAGCAGATACGCCGGAGCAGGCAGCCCCGGAAGCGAAAACCATTTATTACGCAATCAATGAGGGAGCTGCCCGCCGTGCAAATGACGTAAACAGCTTTTACGACTATAAGCCCGGCAGCGCAACCGCAGAATACAGACAAATGGTAGACAGAGCCGTGGAGATTGCGGAACACCAGAAAAAGCGTGTAGACCCCATGTACCATGAAAAGATTGACAGCCTTGTTGACACCTACGCCCGGAAACTTGCCGAGAACATGAACAGCAGTTTTTCCATTGAAGCCCGTGTACCCTCTATCCTCATTGCGGGCGGTTCAAATTTCCCGGTACGCAAAAAGGAAAAGCAGAACGCCGCCCGTGACAGGAACATGGAGGACTGGAACGAGATACAGGGCTTGCTTGACAAGATACGCAGCACGGGCATGGGCGGTATCAGCGCAGACGACCCGCAGGCAATCCAGAAATTAGAAGCAAAACTGGAAAAGCTGCAAGCAGCGCAGGACACCATGAAAGCGGTAAACGCCTACTACCGAAAGCACAAAACCCTTGACGGCTGCCCCAACCTTTCCGCTGAACGTATCGAAGCCATGAAAGCGGATATGTCGTCACAGTGGCACATAGACGACAAGCCCTACCCCTCATGGGCTTTATCCAACAACAGCGCAGAGATACGCCGGATAAAGGGGCGCATTGCAGAACTGACAAGAAAGCAGGAAACCGCCTACGCCGGGTGGGAATTTGACGGCGGCACAGTGGAAATGAACCGGGAAGATAACCGCCTGCAAATCTTCTTTGAGGAAAAGCCGGACGAACAGACCCGTGAAGCCTTAAAGGAAAACGGCTTCCGTTGGTCGCCCAAAGCCGGGGCATGGCAAAGGCAGCTCAACGACAACGCTATCTACGTTGCTGACCGTTTATCCTGCATAAAGCCTTTATCCGGGAAAAGCCCCGTGGAGATACAGAAAGAAGCCCGCACAGCCGCCAAGACCGAGAAAAAGCCCTCTATCCGGGCGCAGCTTGCACAGGACAAGGAAGCGTTGAAAAACGCCCCGAAAAAGGCAGCGGAAAAGACAAAAAAGCAGGACTTAGAAAGGAGCTGAACCATGCAGAAATTTGAAAACGTGGATATATTAAAATCCCTCAAAGCAATCATGCAGACCCACACCGAACACTTCCAGTCTGATTTTGACATAGACATAAAGATTTTGAAGCAGGCGGCGAAAAGCCCGAACCCGGAGGACAAAAAATATTTGTGGATATGCCGCCCTGCCGGAACGTGGTGCTTGCGGGAGCGTGACACGTTCATCAAGGACACACGGGAGCATAACACGTTCTGTTTCTACGCCGAGCAGACGAGGGACAAAATACTCGCCTATGCCGTGGAGCTGACGGGCATTGAGAAAGGCAGGGTAACGGGCAACCTCTACGAACTGGACTACCAGAAGCACTACAAGCACGTCAAGGATGCTTCCGTAACCCCCGGAGATACCAAGCTGATATATGAGAACGGGGAACGGACGCAGGAAACTGGGAAGCGCATTACCGGGGACGCTGACCCCAACTTAGGAAAATTCCTTAACTTCGAGGAACAGCCCAAAGACCCCGCCGCCCTGCATGGCGTTCTACTGGAAGAAAAATATAACCAACACCGCTTAAATTGTGGTAACATTAAGGAGCATATCGAAACACTGTCCGGCAAGGGGAAAGAGAAAAAGCCGTCTTTGCGGGCGCAGCTTGCACAGGACAAAAAGACCGTAAACGCCGCCCCGAAGAAGCAGGCGGCAAAGAGCAGGAACAAGGGATTGGAGGTATAGGCGCATGGGACAATTCAACTTTGAGGAAACAAACCTTATCTGCTGTTACAGGAAGAAAACAAGGGCTGATACGGTGGCGGCAATGACCGCCGCCCTGCCCTACATGGAAGCGGAAATACGGGAGTTTGCGGAGCGCACAGCGGAAAAGCTGAAGAAGCTGACCGAGGAAGAATTTGCAGAGCTTGTGTTTCTGCCTGCTGAAGATATGGAGTAATGGAACGCCGGGGAATGGCAGCTTATACAGTGCCATTCTCCGGTATTTTAAAATTATTCCCACAAAGAACGCATTTTTAATTTTTTTTCGCTACTTGTTCCCTTTAGGTATTCTTTTAAAACAGACATCATTTGTTCAAACTCTATATTATTTTCCAAAAACTGTGCTAACTCTTTATCAAACCCTTTTTCTTTTTCAATAATTTGCGGGATAATCTCTTTTCCCTCTTTTGTCAAATATAAAACAGAATATCGGGCGTCTGATTGTGATGTTCCTTTATATATCAATCCTTTCTCTACAAGTCCTTGCACTAAACGGCTAGGGCTTTTTTGTTCACAAATCAATAATTCCCCCAACTCTTTCAAAGAAATAGGCTCATTCTCATATAATACAAGCAATACTTCACTCTGATTGGGTGTCACGTTTAAGGAACTAAGGGCAACCGCAAATTTTTTCATTGCTTCTTTTTCAACACTCCTAAAAATATATCGAAATCTTGTACCATTATCCATTTTGTTCTCCTTTCATGTATATTACATATCATTTATTTTACTATTTTGACTTGGTTTTTGTCAATATTACGCTTGACAATCACTAATAGATGACATATCATCTATTATGAAAGGAGCATTGAAAATGAATATAAAAAGACGTTTAGGACAATCGGATATTATGCTTTCCCCATTAGGAGTTGGTACATGGCAATTTAGCAACAAGGGTGGTA
>CAJUAN010000070.1 GCA_910584715.1 uncultured Oscillospiraceae bacterium | reverse complement strand
ACCGGCTCCGTTATCGACAAATCCGAAATTTCCGCTTCTGCGTATCATCGTGGTATATTTGAAGTGTTAGTTTAAGACTGTGCGGCGGCCGTTGAACTCGACAATTAACGGTTGCCAGCACACACGGGCAAGCCCGGTTTCCGTATCAGTAAAAAATAATTTGTATGACGAGCCGGAAATATCCTCGTCGGAGGCTTTAGGACGGACACGGGCGGCGTTCACTTTCACAATGTCGCCGCCATTTCGCGTCTGCCTGTTCCACTTGCGGAACTTCATCGAAAACGTTCCTCCGGCAAGGCTAATACGTTTCATTTCCTCGATAGCCTGAAAAAGGTCTATTGTCTGCGTTCCTTTATCCATGGCCATACGTGGTCGGCTATAATTACATAAATGACATAAAGCACAGTGAATCCGAGAAGGGCCGTTCCGATAATGGTTTCTAAAGGGATAGACGGGTCCACCTCAGTCTTTGCTTCTTTCTTTTTTTGGGTGTCTGTGTCAGTCTTGCCGGAGGCTTCGGAATGGCGCGTGGAGTTAAGCCCGTAAAACCATTTGCCCTTCTCTGTCTGCATGGTGTTATTACCCTGTAACCGCCAATCGAGGTTCCAGAGGATAACAACCGGGCGGCCCGCTGAATCTCTCTCAATCTCGACCCTGCCTCGTTCATCAGCGCGGACGTTTGAGGAATCGGCGCGGTTCTCTGTTGTTTTCTCGGCGGTGGCGGCGGCGTTGAATGTAGAATCTGCGGAAGATTCGGAAACTGCCTGTATGGTGGTTTCCTCGACGACTTCCTTAGTAGAGCGGCAACTGAACAAAATGCCGAGGCAAGCCGCTGCAATACAGACAAGGCAGTACGCGAATAATGTATCATATCTTTTCATAACTGTGAAATATCAATAAGTACACATTCAGCACATGAAGGAGCCTTTACACAAGCGAGGCGCGAAAGCTGCTTCAGAATCTTGGCATTGTTTTCCACTATCAGTTCAAGGCTTTTGATTTTATCCTCCATTGTGCCTATTCTGTTGCGAAGTTCGGCGCGGTCATCCTGAAGGTCTTTAATCAAGCCTTGATATACTGTTTGAAAATGCTCCATTGCCTCGGCTTCGGCTTGTCGACGTGTGTATTTGATTGTAAAAATCCATGTCGCTCCGCCTCCGATAACAAGGGTGATAATCGGGATAATGATGTTTATTATTTCCATATCGTCTGCGTTTTACGCTGCAAATTTCGGTCAAGAGGAGCGAGGTTGGAAGGACAACCCCGGAGGCATGTGAAAAGAGGCTGTGCCGTAATTGAACTGCACCCCAAAAGTTAGACACAAAACTTTTGGGGTGCAGTTCTTTTTTGACACAGCTTCGTTTTTGGCTGGTCACGATATCCGAAATGAGGAATCTATTTTTTTTAGCAGCTCATTCTTGGTCTCTACTATCCATTCCGGGGCTACATCTGTTTTAGGGATGCTATGCCATTTCCTGCAACCTTTTTCCCTATAATAACAGCCTATATTCCATATTGTCTCCCTGGAAGTACAATAGAGGGATATGCTCACCATGAACGACTTGCCGTCAATCTTGTATATTTTTTCTATTTCCATGTTGCAAAATTAATCATTTGATATTATCTCCCTTCTATCTTGCTTTTTGATATTTGGTAACAATCTTTTTTACCTTGAAATTTATTCGTCAGATTCGTCGTATTCGTCTGTTTCTGCCGAAGTTTCGATATATTCAACCACTTCGGCAGAAGTCCATCCGTCCACAACGGATATTTTTACCACGGCGGTAAAATCCAGTTGCTTGTTATCATAGGAATATCCACTTGCTGCGCTTTGAATTTCCTCCCTAAAGGCTTCCAAATCTTTCATTCCAAACCTCCTTCCCCGGCTTCGTCCTCTGGCTTCGGATAGTTGGAATCCGAAACGTCGTCTATGTCGGTGAATGTTTCTTCTACCCGTTCGGCGATTTCTTCCTCCGGCGGCTCCGGGTGGCTTCGGCGACGGGCGACAGGTCCGGCGATTGTTGCGAGGTCTTGGCGTATGCTGTCAATGGCTCGGAGCGTCGCCACTGCCTCCATATCGTCCATACCCAGTTCCTCGGAGGCGTGGAGTACGGTATTAAACAGGCGGTCGAGGGTGCGCCGGTAGTAGTCGTATGTTCCGGCGGGGTGCTGAAGTCCGTTTATCGCGGAGAGAGCTGCGTCGCTTACTTGTATAGTGTTGTTTTTTGTATCCATGATTTTTCGGTTTATTAGTTGTTTCTTAATTCTATTTTGAACCACTTGATTTCGCACTTGTCAACCCAACGGGTCAGAGTGTAGAAATCAGGCTGACAGTTTAGCCATTTTTCGATGCTTCCGTCATTGTTCTTGATTGTAATGTTATAGATACCACGGTCTAAGGTATCTTTGAAGTCGATTACTTTTCTCATGTTGTTACCATTCTTTTCCGACACCGAGGCGGTCTTGGCGTATGTCGCGGCGGGTTTCACGTATGGCATACGGTGTAAAGCCGATTATAAGCACCAGCCCTCCGTAGGCGGTTACGCGCTCGCTGTCAATGCAAACGCCCCACCATGCAATAAGGGTGGCGATTACGGATACAAAGATACTGAATTTTTCCGATGTAAGGTAAATAATTGCTTTAATCGGTAGTTTCTTCGCTCTCGGCCGGCATAATTCAGCCGGAGCCGGTAAAGTTTGAGTTGCTTTCATTGTTGGGCTTGTTTAGATGTTGTTTGACGATTTGAGTAAGGCATAAAAAAGGCGTTCGCCTCTCCATGTCGTCAAACAAGCCCGGAAACCGACGAAGTAGTCGTGTTACTTAGGGTGGAGAAGGCGAACGCCTTATATCGTATGTAATCAGGCAAATAAAATGCCCGAAAATATTTCGAGCCGCTTTCGCGACTACTTCGGCAAACTGCCGGGCTTGTTGACGGCACAAAGTTCGGAAGAATATTGTGAACAAAAAAAAAAAAAGTTAATAAAATTTAATACAGAAAGAAAAAATAAAGCCGGAACAATTTTGCCCCAGCCCTACATTGTGTTTAATATCGTTAGCGATTTTCTTTCACCTCGCAAGTGGTAATATTCCAACTCGAACGGTCGAGCGGATTCCCCTCAAAATATGTAAGTGTAACGGTATATCGCAATGCTTGTTCCACCCCGAAAGAATTTTCAGCGGTCAAAGTGCCTTTTATCCGATAGGTGTTATCCCCGAACTTTTCACGCGTTACCGACATTAGAGAAAAGTCAGCGGTCGCCGGGTTGTTCAACTGACTTTTAACCTCCTGTTTTGCTATCTGGAAAGCGGCTGCTTGGATTTCATCGCTTGAATCTCCGGCAGAATCAGAGTTTATACCCTGAAATACCGCGTATATTATAGCGATTATTATTGCTGCAAAAATCACCATTCCACAGCCTTTGGCCGCTTTATCGGTTTTTTGCAATTCGGTTTTTACTTCCGGGCTGGTTTGGGGGTTCATGTGGCGTAAGATTGGTGTTATCTCCGCCGGATTCCGGGTGTCTGACAGTGCAAAGTTACGAATTTTTAGCGGTAATGAGGTGAAAATTTGCAGTTTGCAGAGCAAAAAACGGCATTTCAGACGTAAAATTTTGGTCTTAAAAACACCATTTCGCTATAAATAAGACAGTTAACCGCATTGAAAAATAAAAACGCTATTTTTGACACGCTCCGAGGTGCGGGCCGCTCTGAAGGGAAAAAATAATTACCACCCCTTACCAAAGGTGAAATGTGAGCGTTCGGGTTTGTTACGGCGTTACCCGCCGGCTCGGTGAGCGCAAAAATAAGCCCGGCGGTATGGTCGGCCGTCGGGCGGTAATATGGTCGGTAAGGGAGCCGGTAACTATGTCAGCCGCCGAATCGGTCGGCCATCCACTGTTCGGCAAGTTCGGCCGCTCCTGACGCTGCGGAGGGCGCGGCTTTGGCGGCGTTCAGCCACTCGCGGCGCATCATCAGGTACTTGAAAGCGTCCG
>CAJUAN010000069.1 GCA_910584715.1 uncultured Oscillospiraceae bacterium | reverse complement strand
ACCCGGAACGGTAGGCATGAGCCGCCCTTGTCCTTTTTCCGTCCTCACGGTGAGTACAAAGTGTGTACAATGTGCGTAAAGCAACGCTTGACAAAATCAACGTGAATATAGTATAATTACTTTGTAAATACTAAAGGAGCGGACGGGAATGTATGTATTCGACTGGGACGAGAACAAAAACCAAATAAACCAACGGAAACACGGCGTTTCTTTCGAGGAAGCAAGGACAGTGTTCTATGATGAACAGGCGTTATTAGAGTATGACGAACTACATTCAGAGGACGAGGACAGGTTTCGTATCATCGGGCGCAGTGAGAACGGGAGCATACTCCTTGTCGTGCATTGTATCCGTGATGAAACAGTTATCCGTATCATCTCAACGAGAAAAGCTACCGCAACCGAAAAAGCGGGCTATGAAAGGAGCATTGGGCTATGAATGACAGAGATGAATTTCTGGAAAGGGAATTTGATTTCAGCAAGGCGGTCAAAAACCCGTATGCAAGGGAACTGAAAAAACAGGTCACTATAAAGATTTCGCCGTCTGTCATTGATTATTTCAAGGCACAGGCGGAAAAGGTTGGCATACCGTACCAGACGCTTATAAACCTGTATTTGTCGGACTGCATGAACAACAAAAGGGAACTGCAAATGACGTGGCAGTAACCAACGAATAACCGGGCGCAGGACTGAAAGGCTCTGCGCCCCTTTTTCGTCCTCACCGTGAGTATGATATGTGTAGAACGTGTGTAAAATAATACTTGACATTTGTGTAAAACGTGTGTATAATGTATGTATAAACAGAAAGGAGAATTGCCATGAGATTAGAGGAATTGACAGCGAAAATCAAGGACACGAACCAGACCATAAAAAGCCTTTTGCGGAGCGTGGGCTATGAGTACGAAGAATATCTTGAATCGGTGCAGATTGACGAGGGCAACCCGGACGAGGTTCAGCTTATGACGGAGTACATGAAAATTCTGAAACGTCTGGACGAGGTTGTAGGAATCATGGACTACATTCATCAGCCGATAGCCAACGAGGGAACGCTTCACATGAACCAGAACGGACGCTATGAGTTTGACGGAATCGAATTGACGTGCGGAAGCCCGGTTGAAATTCTGGTACAGGACAGCGAGGACGACCCGCCGGAGTGGGTAGCGTCCAGAATCGAAGCAGACAACGGCTATTACTTTGTGGCAAGGCGGCGTATGCAGTTAGAGGGAAAGAGAGCCAGACGGCGGGAAAGGAAGTGGTAAGAGTGGCGAACAAGAAAAGGGTTAATATCTCTGTCACGCCGGACACAGAGGAACGGCTAAAGCAATATGCCTTTGAGAACCATAAGAGCGTTTCTCAAGCCATTACAGACTGGATATGGAGCGTGAAAGTCACCAACGAGAATATCCGGGGACAGCAGACCATGGATATTGTGAAACAGCCGAAGCAGAGGGCGGCGAAAAAGACGGAAGCCGCCCCGGAGCAGACGAAGCCAAAGAGCCGGGGACGGAAGCCCAAAACCGAACAGGGGGCATGACATGGATAATGACAAAGCGTGGGACTTTGCGATAGGCATAGTGCAGTTAGACGGATTGAAGCCGTCAGACGGGTTTCTGGAACTTGTCGAAAGGGAAAAGCGGGGAGAGATAACGGGCGAGGACATACGGAAGATTCTGTATGAGAAGTACAAAGCAACCCCGTAAGGGCGCACTTATACTCAACCGTTGGTTTGAGTGTGCGCCCTGCCGGTGGCAAGGGTGAAATCTTCCCAACACCCAACTCAACCATGCGCCGGAGGTTATATAGCAAGCATAGCATAAATGCCCGCACACCGTAAAACGGTGTACATACATTTATGCGCTTGTTAGGGGAAACCCCTAAGACCCCCGGCGCAAAATCTCCCTGGGACGCAGGGGGATTTTGAGGGGAACGTGCGGCGCAGCTTCCCCCTTTTCCGGCTTGCCCGATTGTACTCCACTCCGAGAATCCGTCAAGGGTTCTCCGCTACGCTCCGAAAAATTTTTCACCCGGTCACGCCGAGCCGGAAGCCGGAAGCGTAACCGGGTGAAAAATTTCGTTGCCCTTGACGGATTCTCTCCGTTCCGTTGGTGGGCAATCAAGCCGGAAAAAGGGTGAGAGTGTTCCACTCACTTTTCACTCCCGTACCGCTCATCAATTTCGGCGGCTTGCTCCATGAGTGTTTTTCCGTTTCCGTTCTTCTGCTCCTGCCAACGGTCAACGATTGCCGCCATGTACGGAAATGAAAGACTGCTAACTTTCGTAACCATAATTTCAAAAGCCCGGATAATTTCGGACAGAGGGATATTTTGAGCAACCCAATAACGGACTTTTGCCGTTTCACTCTCTGCCAGACGGCGGGAAAATGCTTTTTCTATCAGCTTCAAATAGTCAAGTTCCTTGTCGGAAAATTCTTGCATACAAACTCCTTTCTCTGCCTTAATTCCACTCACTTAATACACGCCACCAATCCAATAATTTTGACTGATAGCGTCCTCTGCCCGATTTTGTGCGTAGGAACGTTCCGGCTCTTTTTTCTCCGCTATGTCGAACACTACCCGGATAACCTTGCGCCCTTTTTTGACGGTCTGGAAAGATACATCTAAGTCCGTGTACTCATTGATTTCCCGCAAAGATGTTTCCAGTACCTTAATGCGAAAATCCTTGAAATTTGCGTAAGATTTCACGTCCTGCACCATGAGAAGCCTTTTCAATTCGTCTATTTCAAATTCTGCCTGTTTCATGTTGGCATACGATTTCAGCAGTTCATACACCCGGATAGAGAAAGCAGACTTCATACCCAAAACCTGTATCAGCTTGTATTGCATAAATCTCTGCTTCAGGTCAAACAGATACGGCACTAAATCTTCATCCAGTTTAATAAGCGCCTTGCCACTCCGTTTGTTGACGTTTGCCTTTGACAGCCATCCGCAAAGGCTTTCTGAACCGTCCGGCATGGTCAGCCACATGGATTTATCACGCAACCCCTTTAGGGTGGCTTTGATGTCGATATAGTTCTTGCCGTTGTCGTAATCCAGACCGCACACCCGGCAATATTCCCGAATGTCAAATTCATATTCCAGTTGGAACGGCTTGCCGTAGGTTGCCGGGGACGGTTCAACCGGTTTTATCATGGAGCAGATAAAAGCTACTACTTTCTGCTCTTGTAGGGACAATTCATAGCGGTTCTTCTGGACAAGCTGATTGCTTTTGACTACCAGATACTCCCGCTTTGTCAGCAAGGCTATTTCCCGGTCTGAATCATAAATACTTTGCGCATTTGACGCCACTTTGCCACGCTCCTTATTGTGAGATTTAGTACGGTTTCCCGGTGTGGAAAACTATATCACATATTAGGACTTTTGTCAATAGTAGTCCCAATACACCGTACCAAAAGTCCCAATACACCGTACCAAAAGTCCCAATACACCGTACCAAAAGTCCCAATAAAAACCCCGAAAATCCCTTGTTTCAAGCCTTTTCCTCTCCCCTAAATAATAATAAATAATAAATAAATATGCTTTCCTATGCGCGCGCGAGAAAATCTGCTCTATCGTTGTGGAAAACTTCTGCCAGACAAAGTGAAGCGATAAAAAAGAAATGAGTACGGGAAGCCGATACCGTACCAGAAGTCACAATAGACTGTACTGGAACTCACAATAGGCAAACAGAACCTACCAGTTTCAGAGGGTGAGGAATTAGCAACAAAAAGAAAAAGGCTCTGGAAGCGATTCTAAGGCGTGTACACGGCTTTTAAGGGGTGGGTAAGGGGAAGTTACCATACAGCCCCCAAAAACCGTCCAGAGGGCAAATAAGGGCGTTTTGAGAGGGCAAGGGTATCAGCTTCACACCCGCCCCACCAGATTTTTCTTTTTACCGCTCCTATACAGTACATGACATGAAACGGCAGAATATTACACCGAAAGACAAATTTCGTCATAGTGAACAAAGAAAAGCCGCCCGGACGGGGTGCATCCGTCCCCCTGCAGAGCGGTTTTTTTGTGAAAAATGCCGAAAATGCAAACTTTCCGGCAGAAAGTGTCACGTTTTGTACTCACAATCGTTTATATTTACAGACGGGCAGATACCGTCTGTATAGCCCCCTCTAAGCGGGTGCGCCCGGAGGGGGCATATTTCTGGTTACGAAGTGAAAAGCCAGGGTAACGGTTACAGCATTGGTTACATTACGTTGTAACCATGAAAAACGCTGAAATATAGCCATTTTCTGAATGTTGGTTACAGGTTACAAGGTGGCGGGTAATACTAAGCCGCCACCTCATTTTCTCGTAAAATGTTACTAAGAATCAAGTCAAAGGGCGGCTCATGCCTACCGTTCCGGGACTGCGAGCAGATACCGGGAACGGTAGGCATG
>CAJUAN010000068.1 GCA_910584715.1 uncultured Oscillospiraceae bacterium | reverse complement strand
TTCCCCTCTCGGGTTTTCCCTCGCGCTCCTTTTCCCCTCGCCCCTTTCCCTCTCCCGGCTCACGCTATGTGTTTTATTTTAGCTAACAAAAAATCCTTTGGTTAGCGTTGGGAGGAGGGTGTAGGATTAAGGAGGTAGGGGGTTCGGGGGCAGGAACCTAAAAGGGAGAGGGGGGAGTCCCAGCGTCCTTTAGTCCCGACAATCTCCCCCCTCTCCCTTTTTGGTGCCTGACCCCCGATTCCCGCACTATCTATAAATCAACAGTAAACAATGTCAAGACAAAACAAGCAAAAAAGTCCTCACCCAAAAACAAAGCAAAATAAAAAACCCCAACAAAGAAGTTAAGACAAAGCAAACGAAAGAGTACAAAGAAAAACATAAATTTGTCTCTCCAAAATTAATTCTCATATCTCCCGCTTCCGCTTACAGAAAACCTCCAAGGCATTCTTGCAAATACTTTAACCTTCAATAATTTTAAGAGCACACCTTACTCCGTCCACAGCGGCGGACATTATCCCTCCCGCATAGCCCGCGCCCTCTCCGCAGGGGTACAGTCCTTTCAGGGACGACGATTCCATGCTGCCGCTCCTGGTTATCCTCACCGGGGAGGACGTTCTCGTTTCCGGTGCCGTAAGCACCGCGCCCGGATCCCCGAAGCATTTCATTTTACGGGAAAAGCTTTGTATGCCTATTCTCATCATTTCCGTGACATAGCCGGGGAAAAGCCCGTCAAAGCTGCACTCGGTCACTCCGGGAGAATATGTGGGGGTTACCGACGCGCCTTTCAGAGAGCCCCCGCCGTTCAGAAAGCTTCCGACCGAGACTGCGGGGGCAAAATACTTCCCTCCGCCCAAGGCAAGGCTGTACGCCTTTTTCTCAATTTCACGGACAAATTTCACTCCGTCCAGAGGTTTTTTCCCGAAATCTTCGGGAGACACCGATACCGCCAGCGCGGAATTTGCATTCGCCCCGTTCCGCGCAAACTCGCTCATTCCGTTTGTAACAACAGTCTCCCTCTCGCTTGCGGCGGGCACCACAACTCCCCCGGGACACATACAAAACGTATAGACCGCCCGCCCGTTTGTCCGATAGGAAAGCTGATACTCTCCCTGCGGAAGATTGGGATTATCCCACTGTTTCCCGTAAAGGGAACGGTTCACCGCTTCCTGCGTGTGCTCTATCCTTGCGCCAACGGAAAACGGCTTCGGCTCGATAAAAATTTTTCTGTCCGAGAGCATTTCAAAGGTATCCCGCGCACTGTGCCCCACCGCGAGTACAAGCGCGTCGCAGGGTACCTCCTCGCAACCGTTCAGGATCGCCGACCGCAGCCGCCCGTTTTCGGAGGAAATATCCGTCAGAGCAGTGTGGAAACGCACCTGTCCTCCGAGGGCAATTATTTTTTTACGGAGATTCTTCAGCACTCCCCGAAGCATATCGGTACCGATATGGGGCTTGGCTCTGTAGAGTATCTCCTCCGGAGCGCCGTGCTCGGCAAACCTTTCCAGAACATATCTGCAAAGAGGATCGTTTATGCGCGTGGTAAGCTTTCCGTCGGAGAAAGTCCCCGCGCCCCCCTCGCCGAACTGGATATTGGTGGAAACGTCAAGCTCTCCGACGCAGCGGAACTTCCGCACCGCCTCCTCCCGCTCGTCAACGTCCCCGCCCCTCTCGGCTACGACAGGCTCAAAGCCGTACTCCGCCAGCGTAAGAGCGGCAAATATCCCCGCGGGGCCGAAACCCGCGATAACGACCCTTTTCTTTTTCCCATCGGTTCTGCCCGGCAAAGTCCTGTCGGGCAGAATTTTTACGGCTCCTTCCGGAACGCGGTCGCAAAACGGTTTTCTTTCGCACAGGCGGCGCTCGGCGGCTTCGTCCCCAAGCTCCGCCCAGACCGAGGACACAAAGCATATGCGGCTGTTGTCGCGGGCGTCAAGGGAGGTTTTCCTGACTCCGCTCCTTAAAACGGCGGCGGGAGCAAGTCCCGCCTTTTTCAGTGCCGTTCCGACTATTTCCTCCCCCGCCGCCGTAACGGGAGTCTTTACCTGAGAAATAATTACCGCCAAAGCTTAATCCTCCTTAGCCTTTACCTGAACGGTGACCCTCGGAGACAGAGCGCCGTCCTCGGTGCCTATGCACCACACGTCGTCAAATGCGGGTATACTGAACGTAACCGGCAGCTTCAGATAGCTCTCGCCCTCCTCCACGTTCAGACCGTTGAGCATATCCACCTGCGCTATAACGTCGATATAGGTTATCTGCTCCATTGATTCCTCCGAGCCTATAAACATTGGCATCAAACCCGACGTTATTATCTTGAAGTCGAACCGGTTCGGAACGTTTACAAGCTGTATTGACGGATTGGTTATGTGTATTGCGCGCTTGACAAGTCCCTCCGACGGACACTTTACCGTTACCGTGCCTATCTCGTTCCTGTCCAGGTAGCCCTCCGGCAGGAAGCTGTCCACCGCGAACGTGAACTCCTTGCCGATGTCCACCTCGCGCATATCTATAACGCCTATATCCAGAACTTCATTTCCCATTTCATTTTCTCTTGCAAGCTCGTTCGGAACGGCTACCTCTATCTCGTCCACCGACAGTTCAAGCTTTTCCCTGAATTTTTCGGTATTGAAGCTGTCCGGAGCGTTCGTTATCCGCACGTTCAGCTTGACCGTCTTCTTTCCGTAAACGGGAACATGGACGGTAAAATCGGTCTTGTCAAAGGAAAGCCTTTCCTTTTCCTCGTCGGACACGGCTGTCGTTCCCCTATAGAGCTTGACCGCGCTCGTTCTGAAATCCTCCGTCTTTGTCAGCGAAGCGTCCTCGCTGACCACAGCGGAAGCCTTGGTTATGCTTTCAACGACCTCCGCGGGGCCGGTCACCGTTACGATATTCGGCACCACCACAACGCTGTCCTCGCCGTCTATAAAGTATCCGTCCGCGGCGGATACTCCCGAAAGCTCGGGAACTATCTCGATCTCCTTTGAAACGATCATATCGAAATCCACGGTCACCGAGGACGGCTCAATCTTTATCACATCGAATTCCTTTCCCGATGAACACATTATTTCCAGCGGCAGGCTGTACTCCACCGCATACATAACGTTTTCAGCAGAAGCCACGGCGGTCAGCTCGTCCGCGGAAAGGTTTCCCACCTGTTCGCGGTTTCCCTCAACAACGATGTTGACCGTTTCAGCCGACACGGACATAGCCTGAAGCCCGTATGAATCGGCGTAAGTACCCTCAAGGGCAATCTGCACAGGTACGTTGTAAACGGGTTTTTCCATAGTAGGATACGCGCTTACGGAAATAACGAACCATATCACTATCGCCGCCGCCAGCGACGTTATCTTAACGACCACGTCCTTTTCAAAAAGCCTTGAAAAGAATAAGCCGATCCTTTTAAAGATCCCCTTCGGGATATCAAGTGCGCCCATATTTAATGTCCTGCTCCTTTCCGCAGTGTATGGTACCGAAGGTCATATTTTATCGGTAAATTTCTTTTTTCTGAACGGTTTGAAGGACGGCTCCTTTTCACCGCCGTCGTCGGACTTTCCGCGTCCCTGGGGCTTTTGCCTGATATTCTTTTCGGGCAGGAGCTTTGTCCTCAGCAGCTTTTTAAGGCTGTCTCTCGTATAGCCCCGCTTCAGATCCCCGTTCTCCGCAACGGAGATAGTTCCGGTCTCCTCGGAGACTACGATTATCAGCGCATCGGAGTTTTCGCTCATACCGATAGCGGCACGGTGCCTCGAACCGAGAGCCTTGTTTATTGTCTCCTCCTTTTGGGGCTTGGGAAGAAAGCACGCCGCCGCAAGGATAATGCCGTCGCGCATTATTACCGCACCGTCGTGCAGCGGGGTTTTGGGGTAGAAGATATTTCCGAAAAGCTCCTTTGAGGGAGCGGCGTTCAGTACCGTGCCGGTATCTATCTGCTCGCCCAGCTTGGAATCCTGCTCTATAACAATAAGCGCGCCCGTAGTGGTCGCGGACAGATCCTCGCAGGCGTCGCAGATAGCTTCTATAGCGGTGCTCCACTTAGCCGCAAGCACATCGTCCGAGTCCGCCGTAAGGGAGGAAAAAACAGACAGCTTGGACACCTTTGTGTGTCCCATTTTTTCCAGCGAGCGGCGCAGCTCCGGCTGAAAAAGAACGACCAGCGCAAGCAGTCCGGCGCTGAAAACGTTTCTGAGTATATACGCCATAGCGTTCATTCCCACCGTACCCATAACCATATAAGCGACAAAAATAAGTATGATACCCCGTATAAGACCGCCAGCACGGGTCTCCTTTACAAGCGTAAAGCCTTTATAGATGAGTACGGTAAGCACAGCTATGTCGATCAGATCCCAGAATTCGATCGGCAGTATACTGTTTATCAGCGCGCCCATTGAATATATAGCGTCCATTTGCTGAACCGTTCCTTTCCAAAAAAATCAAGAAATACATTAATATTGTACCACTGTTTCAGGATTTTTTCAATACTTTTCTGTGAAAAACAAGGAAATCATTTTTGGAGTTATAAATTTTTGTTTAGCGCACAAGTGTTATTTACCTGCCAAAGATTAGCTGGTCAAGCTGAGCACAGCTTGCGGGGGACAAGGGGGCAGAGCCCCCTTGTCGCGCTCCGCAGAGCGCGAAATCCCCTATCGTTCAAGAGCTCTGCAAGGGGGTGAATTGCGGCTTTGCCGCAAGAGGGGGACGCTCTGCGATAGAGAGCGTCCCCCTTAGTTACGCAGCATAATATATCTTGAAAACAATCCAGTGGATTGTTTTCAACGAACAAATTTTGATTGGGTTAA
>CAJUAN010000067.1 GCA_910584715.1 uncultured Oscillospiraceae bacterium | reverse complement strand
CTTGCGGTTTAAGCAAAATTTATCTTTAAAACAGTCCTGTGGACTGTTTTAAACGGGATAAACTGTAGTTGTTTAAATCTCGGCAAAAGTTGGTTTAACCCAAACAAAATTTGTCCGTTGAAAACAATCCACAGGATTGTTTTCAAGATTCGTCAGATGAGTGACAAGGGGGACGCTCTCTATCGCAGAGCGTCCCCCTCTTGCGGCAAAGCCGCAATTCACCCCCTTGCAGAGCTCTTGAACGATAAGGAGATTTCGCGCTTTGCGAAGCGCGACGAAGGGGCTCTGCCCCCTCGACCCCCGCGAGCTGTGCTCAGCTCGACCAGCTAACCTCTGGCGGGGTTATTACGTTCGTGTGCTAAACAAAAATTTACAAATACAAAAATTGATTTCCGTATATTAATCCACAGAAATCAATTTTTAATCACGCAAATTTTATTTATAAAAACAGTATGAGATTATTTTCCATCGTTAGGAAGAACTATCCGCAGCTTGAACCATTTGTCAGTAACGTCATAATCAAGAACGGCGTTATTTTTTCGCGCAAAAGCCGAAATGCTTCGAGTACCTATCCCGTGACCGCTTTCCTTTGAGACCGGCAGCCCTTCTTCGTCAAATGATACCGCTCCCGTATAGTTGTTGGCAATTTCAACTATGTATTGCTTGGATTCCGTGGTCCTTACCCGCAGTCTTCTTTGATTTTCAGGAATTACTTTAGCGCACGCATTAACGGCATTTTCAAGCGCATTTGCTACAGCCGCAGTAAAGTCTATAATGTCAACGCTGAGATTTTCAGGCATTGCAAACTGTACCTCTGTCTTTATACCCTTGCTTTCCGCGCGGTCGATGTAATAGGACAAAATAGCGTTTGCGGTAGTGTTAGAACAGTAAAACGTCTTTTTGGCATTGTCAAGCTTTGCGCCGATAGAACGCAGATATTCCAGCGCACCTGCGTTGTTCCCCAATGTGAGCATATCTGAAACAACAATTATATTATAGCGCATATTGTGCCGCAGTATTTTTATTTGTTCCTCAGTTGAATTGATAGCCTCAAGCTGCTTCTGAAAGGATTCGCTTTGAGCCGTAAGTATATTGTTTGTGTATTCGGAAAGCTGTAAGTTGTACTGACTTATAAGACTGTGGAAAATTATTACGTAAATAAGCAGCATTACCGCCGTAATAGCATAAATATAGATTATCGCCGCGACAGATTTCGTATAGTGCACAGGATAAGTTCCGATAAGGAAAAACAGCACAGTGAATCCTATCGGCACGAACGTCAGCGTCCTCCAGCTTTTATCCGGAAGATAATTGAGCAGCGCAAATTTTTTTCTTAAAAGCTTAAATTCCGCAAAAATACATAAGGAATAGCTGACTGCCCGTATGACCAGATCCATGGCGCGTCCGCCGTGAAAAATCGTAACGGCTATAGTTTGACTCATGGCAAGGATAACCGAAATGCTGAGCTGCATAGTATAGCTGAATATAGCCTGCCACGGCGAAAAGGTAGACATAAAATAAAGAATAAACATTGCGGGGACGGATATCATCGGTATGCAAAGCTGAAGCATAACGACCAGTCCGAAAAGCTTCAGTGAGAAAAAGGTAAAAAAGCCTCCCCAAATGAGATAGACCGCAAATGTAACAATAAATCTCTTTAAGGGATATTTTATTTTCATGCAGGACATCATCATACCCAAAGTGCCGGCTATTACCACCAGCGACTTTACCATGTAGTAGCTGATGTCGTTTTCAAACGTCGTCATTGCCGTTCACCCCCGTTTAGCTCGTAATCTATATATTTTTTTCTTGCGTCGGCATATTTTCGCGTAACTGTAAGAAGCGTCCCGTCGGACATGATAAACCCCACGGAGTTTACGGTTTTGATATGCTTCATATTGACAAGGTAGCTTGCGGAGCTTTTGATAAAAGAACCGTTTTTGATATAATCCCCGATCATACTGTCAAAAGTTCCTCTGAAATGAATGCTCTCGACAGTTTTTCCTCCTGCAAGACGGTATATCATGTGGTGATTGTAATATTCTATGTAAACGATATCCTCGGCGTTGACCGTCATTGTGTTTGAGGCGCATTTTAAAGCAAATCGTTCGGGGGGACTGCTTATGCGTGAAAAGCAGTCCTTCAGCTCCGCTTCGACGTTTTTCTTTTCCGCAGGCTTGATAAGATAGGAAAACGCCTTTACCGAATATGATTCCAGCGCATAATCCTTTGAAGTGGTAAGAAAAATAATAAAAGCCTCCGAATTATTTTGCCTGATAGTTTTTCCCAGTTGGATACCGTTCATGCCTGGCATTATTATATCCAGTATATAAATGTCCGAGCGGCAGTTTGTTCCCTCATATTCAAGAAGCTCGCTGCCCGAAGAAAAGGTTTTTATTTCCGCAGTTATATTGTTTGCCTCGGTATAGCCGCTGATAATACTGCATATTTTTTCAAGTTCGCTGCTGTTGTCGTCACATACAGAAATACGGTACATCTGTAAATCCCCCATAGAAAAACTGGATTCAATAACCACTCACCTATTATAGCATATTTATTTTTATCGGACAAGGACGGGGCTTTGTCAAATAAGTGAAAAAAATGTCGTTTAAGTGAAAAATATTGAAAAAAATTATAGGATAATGTAAGATTATATCCATTGCAAAAGCGCCCTGTTGAGGAAGCAAAATAAGTAGTACACTGATTTTAAAGAAAAATATAGCCTCCGCTTTTTTGAGCGTATTTTTGGCGATATGCTATTTTCGTCAAAAAAGGCGTTATTTTCGTCAAATTCCGTTTTGCTGTGTATTTTTTGACTATAATGTTATTTATAACCAAATTGAATTGATTATTTTACCTTACCGTACAGTACAAATAATGACGCAGACTGCAATCATTACTACAAATACAAAAACGGAAAAGCTTTACCGCATTGATTTACAAAAATCCACAATTTTAAAACAAACCATAAGGAGGACTTTATTATGAAAAGAAAAAGCCTGCTGCGCAGTATTCTTACGTCGTCCACAGGAGTGCTTGCTGTGAACCTTATCGTAGTATGCCTTATTTTTTCAATAAACGTCAATATTCAGTACACACGTTCCATAAAATCCGATCTGTATCACACGGTTGCGACCGAATCCGCCAAAATGGACGCATGGTTCACTCAGCACACGACCATTGCAAATGGCTTTGCTCAGGCTGCGGTGCATGACAATCTGCACGGGGAGGAATTGCAGGAGTATATGCTCAAGGTCGTTCACCCATGCTCGTCAAGCATAATGAACGGATACCTCGCATGGGAAACTGACACAGTGGGAATGGTATGCAGTATTTTCCCTGTTGCGGAGGATTATGTGGCGCAGGAGCGCGGCTGGTACAAAAGCGCCAAGCTGACCAAGAATATCGTTGTTACCGATCCTTACATAGACGCTATCACGGGAAAGATAGTCATAACGGTCGCAAGCCCCTTGCTGTCGGAGGACGGAACTGTCCTTGGCGTTTGCGGACTTGATATCGAAGTCACAGAGCTTGTCGCGCTCTCCCAGGAGCTTAAAGCGGACATGAACGGTTATGCGGTGCTTGTTGACGCGGCGGGAAATATAGTCGTTCACGCGCAGAACTCCGATTACGACCACAGGCTGGACGGCGGAAATGAGGTTGTAACAAAGCTTATCGACATCGCCCCTATTTACAGCGATGTGCTTGCTGCGTCCGGAAGCACAAACGTAGTTTCGGGCAAAGGCTACGACGGTACAATGCGTTACTTCCCCGTTGTTCCCATAGGAGATACCGGCTGGAAAGTGCTGTATGCCGCCGACTATAACGAGGCAATGTCACGGCTGAACAATATTATAGTACTGGCTGTGATCGTTTCGGCTGCGGCAATTATAGGCGGAGCGCTGTTCTTCTACAGCAAGTTTACCAAAAGGCTCAGACCTCTGTCCTCTATCGGGTACATTGTTACAAATATGTCGAACGGCGTTCTGGAACACGATTACCCCGACGCTGAAAACGACGAGATAGGCACGATCTGCGACGCGCTCAGCAGGACAAACAAGGCGCTGAAGTCCTACATAAACGAAATAGAAAGAATCCTTGCAAATATGGCGGACGGTAAATTTATATATGACAGCTCCGTTCAGTTTGTCGGAGAATTTACCGCAATGGAGCAGTCCATACGCCACATATGCGGGGCTATGCATTCTACCTTTGATCAGCTCGGTACGGTTTCCGAACAGATAGCCAACGGTTCTCACAGCGTATCCGTGGGAGCGACGGAGCTTGCAAACGCTGTATCCGACGAAACAAGACTTATCGGAGACGTACATATAAATCTTGAGGACATCAGCGACCGCGTTTCACAGTCCTCCTCAAACGCCTTTGATGTTAAGGAAAGAGCGGTAAAGGCTACCGACACGGTCAACGCGGGCAACGAGAAAATGCAGGAGCTTCTGAAAATTATGAAGAGCATTTCAGGCTACGCCGCCGAGATAGTCAAGATGAATTCCACTATTGAGGATATTGCTCTCCAGACAAATATCCTTGCGCTGAACGCATCCGTTGAGGCTTCAAGAGCGGGAGCGGCAGGAAAGGGCTTTGCGGTAGTAGCAGAGGAAGTCCGCCGTCTTGCCGCAAAATCAAGAGACGCCTCCAACTCAACTGCTGAACTTATAGAGCATACGGTAAAGACGATCAAAAGCGGCACTTCCTCTGCAAACGCAACAGCGGAAATGCTCAGCGAGGTCGTGCTTGAAACAAGCTCCATAAGAGAATCCGTTTCCGAAATAGCAGACGTTTCCGAGGAACAGAAGACCATGCTTGCCGAGATAGTTTCAAAGCTTGGAGAGGTTGAAGCCGTCATCGGAACAGCGTCCGCAACTGCTCAGAATGCCGCCGCTGCCAGCGAGGAACTTGACAGTCAAGTAGTTGTGCTGAAAAATAATCTTGAGCAGTACAGATAATACAAGCCATTTCCTTATTAACCTTCCAATTTTATCCCGCCGCAATTGTTATTAAAAGGCAATTGCGGCGGGACGTTTTTTTAGCGTACTTGAAATCTGTTAGAGTTTTAAATAGAGTTTTAAATTTATGTTTAACGCACAAACGTTATAACCCCGCCAGAGGATAGCTGGTCAAGCTGAGCACAGCTTGCGGGGGTCAAGGGGGCAGAGCC
>CAJUAN010000066.1 GCA_910584715.1 uncultured Oscillospiraceae bacterium | reverse complement strand
CTTTTATTCAGCGGTTTGTTGGCAAAATCGTGCGTTTCTATTTGGATTCTTCACCAAACGAAATTTTACGCGGTTGGCTTGATTCTTTGCCACGCAAGGACTATAACAAGACGAAGCACCTTTTGGTTGACGCTTGCCTTGTGCCGCTGCACACGGTTAACAACTGGGTTTATGGAAACTGTTCCATACGTCCGGCCTCGCAAAGAGACATCAACCGTGTGAGCCTTCAGGTGTCAGGAAAAGAAATATTCACAATTACCAAGCCGGAGGGAGGGGCGAAGGCGTAAGCGTCCGACCTCCGGGGAGGTATATTAACCTACTCGAAAAATGAAAAAAGAAATCACCTTTGGCGCATATTCCGCCATACTTAACGCCAGCGCAGAACGCGCAATGCTGACGATAAAACACAAACGTCTGCCACTCAAAATCGCCGATAAAATCAACGAAGCCGGAGGCATTGAAGCCACCGAAGTGTTCTTTGATGATGATAAAAACGGTTGTGTCCGTATTTCTCATGACCTCCCAATGGGCGAACTTACAGACATTGTTTGCAATGCCATATCGGCAATATACGATACCGACGTTTCTGTTTCCAATGCAAGAACCTAAAGCGTTGTATAACCTCCGCTACTATGCGCGTCGCCGTGGCTATGTCTTTGCCAAGAACCAAAGGGTGGCCACTGTGCCGGAGGTGAATCGCTCCGAAAGAATCGAAGCCCGGCTGAAGTCTTTCGGCTACTGTATTCAACTAAACATCTTCCAATATGAATAACAACGTTTTGGCCGTCCTTCCCGCGAACGCCGATTCTCGGCAATTTTGCGGAACAATAACTGGCTCAACCGATTTTAAGAAAATCGGGGGGGGTAAAAACCGCCATAAATTTTTGTAATTATGTAATTTGTAATATGATATGGTAACACCTGAAAGGCTATACGCGGCAACCGACGACGGCCTCCGTATCATCGCGCTGCATTACCCGGAGGCTGTGGAATCGGCACGGACAAACAAACCGTTCCGTGCCCGTCCTGATGAACGGACACCGAGCGCACGGGTAAAACTGTTCAAGACATCAAAGGGGCAAGTCTGGAAACTTACTGACTTCGGAGGTGAAGGCCGCGCCGTTGACCCCATACAGATACACATGGAGGCAAAGGGTATTTCATTCACTGAAGCAATCCTCGACCTCTCGGCCATATTCAACATACAGGATGAAATAACACGTTCAATCAATCGCCCGGATATAAGACGCGAACCGGCTACCTCGGAGCAACAGGAGGGGGAATATACGTGGGATATAGACCAAGAATTTACAAAATCCCAATGTTCCATTATGGGGCCGCGTGTTACCCCTGAACATCTGAA
This sequence comes from uncultured Oscillospiraceae bacterium, assembly GCA_910584715.1. Classification (GTDB taxonomy): domain Bacteria; phylum Bacillota; class Clostridia; order Oscillospirales; family Ruminococcaceae; genus RGIG8773. The sequence continues at coordinate 4,026 of CAJUAN010000066.1, read as the reverse complement.
AGCATTACACTGGTACCGTGTAAAACGTCTCACATCTGTAAAGAACCGCGAAGCAACACACAAGTTCCCCAATGAAAATTATCCGATTTTTATGCGGGAATGTTGGTTTACTGACGCGAGCGGCAAACCCGACCGGTTTTATAAGATATACGAGCCTCTTAACGCCGATAAGCAATGGCGATTCCAATACCAGCCCAGAGGTAAAAAGCCGCAAAGTTACATCAACGGACTGTTTGAGCTTATCGCAGCCTATCGGACATATAACGAGGCTGAAGAAAGGGCCTTCAATACAGACCCGGCGAACGAGGGCAAGCCATACAAAGAAAAGAAGCTGCCGGAAGCCATCATTTGCTCCGGTGAGCGCGACGCGATTTGCGTCCGTTCCCTCGGCTACCACCCTCTGTGGTTCAACTCCGAGTCATACAATGTTTCGCAAGAAGAATACAGTCAGATAACCCGATATGTCGAAACCGTCTATAATATCCCGGACATCGACACGACCGGGCGAGATAGAGGAACGAAACTTGCTTTGCGTTTCATCGACATTCATACGATATGGCTGCCCGACGAACTCACTAATTACCGAGACCACCGTGGCAACCCCCGGAAAGACTTCCGGGATTGGATAGAGATTTGGAAAAACAACAGTGATTTTCGCGGACTTCTCGAACTTGCAACCCCGGCGAAGTTCTGGACCCGCCAATGGGTAAGCGCAAAAGGTGAGGACGGAAAAAACAAAGGCCGCTACAAATATAGTATCGACATTTCCTGTCTCCATGAATTTTTGATGTTGAACGGATTCTATACGCTCCGCGACAAACACGCTCCGGCAACACAATTTATCCATATTACAGGCAATATCGTAGCCCTTGTTACTCCGAAAGAAATACGCGAATTTGTGCATAAATGGTCTATTCAGACGCGACAGCCGAGAGAACTCAGAAACCTGATATTATCGACCCCGACACTTTCCCTTTCCTCGCTCGAAGCATTGCGGGAGGCTGACCCGGATTTCACCAACTACACCGAACGTTCGCAGTTCTTTTATTTCCCGACGTTCTCGGCTGAAGTAACAGGCGAAGAAATAACCAAGCACGAAAACCGTATTTCCGTCGGCGGACGCTATGTTTGGGAAGAAAACGTAATACCGCATAATATTCGATTCCTTCCCGCTATGTTCGAGATTACCCACCCGGAAGGACGATACGACAGCGAAGATTTCAATATCGAGGTTCAGCCCCACACCTCCAATTACTTCAGATACCTGATAAATTCATCGCGTATCTATTGGCGTAAGGAACTGGAACAAATGCCGGGCGAATGGACTGCCGAGCAAATCGAGGCATACCGCAAGGAACACAAATTCGACATTGCCGGGCCGCGCCTCACCCCTGCCGAGATACAGGAACAAAAACAGTGTCTTATAAATAAGATTTTTACAATCGGATTTATGCTGCACCGTTTCAAATCCGATTCCCGCGCATGGGCCCCGTTCGTAATGGATAATATCGTGGGCGAAAACGACCAATGCAACGGACGTTCGGGCAAATCCTTCATGTTCCGCGCACTTTCCCACATCACACGGTGGCTGAAGATAAGCGGACGCAACCCCCGGCTTCTGGAAAATCAATTTGCTTTCGAGCAGATTAGTAAACACCTCGGAATTGTGGTTGTAGATGATTGCGACGAATATCTGCCGTTCAAACAGTTTTACGACAACATCACCTCCGACATAACCATAAACACGAAGAACGTTTCAGCCTATACACTGAAATTCAACGAGGCCCCGAAGTTTGCGTTTACCACAAACTATGTGCCGAAAGAATTTGACGGTTCAAGCGTCGGCCGTATGCTCTTTGTTGTGTTCTCCGATTACTACCACCAGCAGACGGAAGATAACGACTACCTCGAAACACGGCGTATTTACGACGATTTCAACAAAGATTTATATTCGTCAACCTATACAGAGGCGGAATGGGAGGCAGATATAAATTTCTTCATGCAATGCGTCCGATTCTATCTTTCTGTCGCGAATATGCCGGTAAAAATCGAGCCACGGATTGACAATATCATTTTCCGCAAGTTCCTCCGGGATATGGGCGACAACTTCCAAGACTGGGCCGAAATGTATTTCTCTGTCGATGAGAACGGAAACGGCGACCACCTGAATACCGAAATTGTCAGGGAAGAGGCGTTTAACGCCTTCAAGAGTTTTTCCGGCAATCATAAATGGTCAATGCAGAGGTTTACCAAAGCACTGAAAGGCTTTTGCTATACGTGCGAATATGTCGCAGAACTGAATCCGCAAGACCTATGCAACAGCGGACAGAGAATCATGCGGAGAATTGAAGACCCGGTTACACATAAGAAAGTGCAGAAAGAAATGATTTATCTCCGCACGGTAGCCGAATCGGACAGAATCAAGAATCCACCCCCACAACCCCCGCAACAGGAAAAACTACCCTTCTAAACTGTTACCGTTATGGATAGCAAGACACTGGAAGCCCGGCAACGCTGGACGCTATCACAAAAAAATCGACCATACCCTCGGAACGATTGACACTTTTGTTTCCCGTTTAGGTGGACTTGATAAGGTTTATTGTTCCTTTTCGGGAGGGAAAGACAGCACGGTTTTATTGCACCTTTGCCGGGTTCTTTTCCCGGACATTCTCGCGGTGTTCTGCAATACCGGCAACGAATATCCCGAAATAATCAAGTTTGTGCGCCAGACGCAAGCTGCCGGGGCTGTCATTAGCATTATTCGCCCGCAATTCACACCGCGCCAGATATGGGCGAAATACGTCTTTCCTCTTATCGGAAAAGAAACAGCGGACAGGGTTCACAAAGTAAGGATAAATCCACATTCCAAGACCGCCGGGATATATATGGGCAACGGTAAATTCAGGCTTGCTTTGAAATGGCGTTACCTATTGACAGAGCCTTACGAGACTTCGGCAATGTGTTGCAACAAATTAAAAAAGGAGCCTTTTCACCGATTCGAGCGGGAAACCGGTCGCCGTCCGATTGTCGGAACTATGGCCGCCGAAAGCAAATTACGCGAAACACAGTATCTAAGGCAAGGCGGCTGCAACGTTTTCGGGGAATCTCCGGCAAGTAAGCCGCTTTCGATTTGGACCGAAGCCGATATTTGGGAATACATTCGCGCTCAAAATCTACCAATCGCCGAAATCTATCATAAAGGGGCGGCAAGAACAGGCTGTATGGGTTGCGGATTCGGTTCACAGTTCGCAGATGATACGCGATTTGATACGCTTTTGCGGGAACACCCCAAATGTTATGATATGATTATGGGTTACACCAATAACGGGGTATCATTCCGCGAAGCCATGCGAAAAGCATTACAAGTTAACGGCCGCTTCCTTCCTGATGAAGAACCGGCAAACCTTTTTTCGATTTTATGAAATTACGAGTATTTGAAGCGTTCGCCGGTTATGGCAGTCAGTCAATAGCCCTCGAACGACTGAAAACGGCTTATCCCTCTTTTGATTACGAGGTGGTGGGCTTTTCGGAAATTGACCGCTACGCAGTGGCGGCATATTACGCCGCCCGCGATCCGCGTCTTGCCGGCGAAAGAATCGACCGTCTCGATATAAAGGCATACACTCCGACAAAGGAAATTACGGAAAGATTTCCCAACTACGGGGATATTACGCTGATAGACTGGACCAGTGCGGAAATGCCCGACTTTGATTTATTCACCTATTCATTCCCTTGTCAGGATATAAGTACCGCCGGGAAGCAACGCGGATTCGCGGAGGGTTCCGGCACCCGTTCATCGTTATTGTGGGAATGCGCCCGCGCTATCGAGGCTAAACGTCCACGATACCTCCTTATGGAGAATGTAAAGGCGTTGACATTCAAGAAACACGCCGATAACTTCAAACGCTGGCGCGAGTGGCTGGAGGCTCAGGGCTATTCCAATTACTGGAAGGTACTCAATGCACGGGATTTCGGGATTCCCCAGAATCGGCAACGTGTTTTTATGGTTTCAATCCTCGGAGAACA
>CAJUAN010000065.1 GCA_910584715.1 uncultured Oscillospiraceae bacterium | reverse complement strand
CGGCTTTTTCTTTCTAAGCCTTTCAGACTTTGGGAATGCGTTTTGCTCATCTCTATAACCATATATAATATATATCGGCAGGAATCCACGGAACTTTAGGAAAACACTCGATTTTATCCCGAAAATGCGTCAAAACAATCTTCAATAAAAAACATATCCGTCTGCATAGGCAGGTCGTTTTCCGGAGAGTTAATATCGGCAGACACTACAAGTATCCTCAGTCCCTCAATGTCCCGAAAGGAGTGCGGTTCAATGCCCGAAACGCTTTTGCAGACATAAATTATCTGCACTTCCCCAAACGAGTCCACCGATTCTTTCTGTACAGTCCCGCCGCCCGATATTATCAGCAGGGAGCTTTTCCCGTCGTTATTAAGGTCGTATTTTTTGTAATGTATACCGCTGTTCCCTGTCATTCTTACAAAACAGCATATTCCGAAAGCGGCAAAAAGGATAATTGCGGCTCCCAGAATCGTCCCCGATACTCTTATTATTTTTTCTTTCATTTTTAATTGTCTCCTGAAAATTTTATTTTTTATGCGTCAAATTTTCGTCATTCCTGTAAATATTATATCATAGGTGTATAATTAATTTAGAAAATTAAGTCAAAATTGCGTCATACTTATTGTAGGGGCGGGGTCTCCCCGCCCGCAAAATAAATAATTCGGGACGGGAAACCCGTCCCCTACAAATTTTGTCAGGATATTTTTATGTACCGCTGTATTTTTGAGGTTAACGTAATTGTGGAGAAAAATAATTATGAAAGACGATAAAGCAAGATTTACGCTTAGAACAAGTCATGAATTGCTTAATAAATTTGGGTACATATCAGAATATTACGGCAGAAGCAAAAATAAAGAGCTTGAACATTTAATGCGCAAGCGCGTCTCCGACTATGAGAAAAAATACGAAAAGATTCCCGAAGAGGTCTATAAGAGAGACCCGGAAGATAAAGCGTAACAACGAGAAAAGCTGCGGAAAACCGTGGCTTTTTTATTTGCCGATTATCGGAATAAAATCTTTGCGCTTTAGAAAAAATCCTTGATTTTACCTCCAAAATACGGTATAATTTTCATAGACCGAAAGGAAAGCGGGGAATCAAAAATGTCCGAAAAAAGCCATACGATAAAAATCCCCTGCACCGCCATGCCCTTTGTGTGCGAAGCCGACCGCTGCGCAGCAGGAGAAAATGAGATACACATTGACAGGATATTTGACTGCAATGTGGCTATACTGCTTTTGAAGGGCTCCATGGAGATCATCGAGGACGGCGTTCCCTACCGCCTTGCCGCGGGGCATCTTTTCTTTCTGAAAGGCGGCGTGCATCACTGGGGTGAAAAGCCTTTTGAGCGGGGGACGGTTTGGTACTACGCGCATTTTTTGTGTCCCGAACCCGACGGGGATATGCGTGTCTTTCATTCGCCGCAGGTCACGGATACGGACAGGGTGTACATGCAAGAGTCGGATTCAAGGCAGTTCATAGAGCTTCCCAAGCTGCTTGATATCGGGGAGGACTCCGAAACGGAGCGGCTTTTCCATAGACTTGCAAAGGCTCACAACAGCGGGGACACGCCGCGGACTTCAATACTGCTGTGGGAAATTTTCCTGTCCTGCGCGGAAGTTTACCGGAAGGACAGCCCACGGAACGTATACGTCAGCCGCATAAAAAAATATATTGACGGACATTATCACGAGGAGATATCCTCAGCCGATATAGAAAAGCTCTGCGGAATTTCCTATAAACATATCTGCGCGGTTTTCAAGGAAAACACGGGTATGACGATAAAAAAATATCTTATCGGAGCGCGCATTAAAGCTTCCTGCCGCCTGCTTGCGGAAACGCCTATGTCCGTGTCGGAAATATCTGAGTCGGTCGGCATGGGGGACGTTTATTATTTCAGCAGGATATTCAAAAGGGAAAAGGGCTGCTCCCCCTCGAAGTACAGAAAAGACTATGTGCCGAGAATTTGAAATCGGAATTTTGTACAAATTATTCGGAATATTTTCTATTGCAAACCGCGGGCTTTGAGGTACAATTAAAGCATATACTTTTATAGCGGGAGGAAATTTTCATGAAAGCGCAGAGACAGATCACAATAAAACAATATAAACCCTCGGAGGGCTTTATCAGCAGGTACCAAAAGCTTATCAAGGACGTTGTTATACCATATCAGTACGACGTTTTGTGCGACAAAGCGGAGGGCGCGGAGAAAAGCCACGTGGTACAGAATTTCATTAACGCCGCCGCGGCTCTCCACGGGGAGGACCATGCAGCGATACAGAAGTATCTTTCGTCTCGGGAACAAAAGCCCGGCGACGCCATTACAGACAGTGGCTTTTACGGCATGGTATTTCAGGACAGCGACGCCGCCAAATGGATAGAAGCGGTTGGGTACACCCTTGCGGTATTTCCCGACAAAAAGCTTGAGGAGACCGCCGATTCCCTTATTGACATTATCGCCGCCGCCCAGGACGAGGACGGCTACCTGAACACATACTTTACAATAAAAGACAGGGACAAGCGGTGGACAAACCTTTTGGAGGGTCACGAGCTATACTGTTCGGGACACTTTATGGAAGCGGCAGTCGCCTACTATAACGCCACGGGCAAGGATAAGCTTCTGAAGGTAATGCTGAAAAACGCTGAGCACATCTACAGACACTTCGTTACCGAAAAGTACGAGGGGTACCCCGGGCACCCCGAGGTGGAGCTCGCACTTCTAAAGCTGTACCGCGCCACGGGAGAAAAGCATTGTCTGGAGCTTGCGGAGCATTTTATAAACGTCCGCGGAGTACCCGTCGAGGGTGCGGACGGAAATTTCTACAAAAAGGAAGCGGAGCAGCGGGACTGGACGGTCTGGGGGAACAATGCCGACGACCGTTATTATCAGCAGAGCTTCGCTCCTGTCCGCGAACAGTCCGACGCGGTGGGACACAGCGTACGCGCGGTTTATCTCTATACCGCAATGGCGGACCTTGCCGCCGAGACCGACGACGCGGAGCTGCTTAACGCCTGCAAACGCCTTTGGGAAAGCATTGCCGACAGGCGTATGTACATAACCGGTGGAATAGGCTCCACGGGCATAGGCGAGGCTTTTACGGTGGACTACGACCTGCCCAACGATACCGCCTACGCCGAGACCTGCGCTTCCTGCGGACTGATGTTTTTTGCTTCGAGAATGCTTGAAAATTATCCCGACGGCAAATATGCCGATGTTATGGAAAGGGCTTTTTACAATACAGTTCTTGCGGGTATGCAGCTTGACGGCAAACGGTTTTTCTACGTCAATCCCCTTGAAGTTATCCCCGGCATTTCGGGAATAGCCGCTACCCACTGGCACGACAAGTCCCAGCGTCCCGAATGGTTCGCCTGCGCCTGCTGTCCTCCCAACGTGGCAAGGACTGTAGCCGCTTTCGGTACATACGCCTACGGCGAGGGGGACGGCACGGCGTACTGTCATCTTTACGCCGCGGGAGAGGTTGATTTCTCGTTCGGCTTAAAGCTTTTGTGCGAAACGGATTTTCCACACGGGTTCACGGTTCGGTACACTGTTTCCGAGGGCGGCGGGGTACTGGCGGTGCGCATTCCCGATTGGAGCGAACGCACCGAAATTTCCGTTAACGGAGAAAAAATTTCCCCCGAAATAAAGTCGGGATACGCTTACATCGGGGTAGAGGCGGGAGACGTTATTGAACTGATTCTCGACGACAGAGCGAGGTTCGTGTACTCAAATACGAAAGCGGCGGAAAACACGGGCTGCGCGGCAGTCCAAAGGGGCGCGCTGGTGTACTGCTTCGAGGGTGCAGACAACGGCGGGGACGTGCTTTCCCTGAGTCTTGACGACGGTGCGGAAATTACCGCGGGAGAAACGGTTCCCGAGCTTGGCGGCGTTGAAACGCTTAAAGTCAAGGGATACAGAACGGTCTCGGAGGACGGTCTGTACAGCTTTAAAAAGCCCGAAAGGATTCCAGAGGCGTTAATGGCTGTGCCTTACTACACATGGGGGAACAGGGGCGAAAACCAGATGAGGGTATGGCTGCCCTGTTAGAGGCAAGGATTTTAGAGGCAAGATGTAAGAGAGCGGAGGGGGATCTGTTATGGCGGATTTTGATATTGCGGTAATCGGCGGCGGGCCTGCGGGAGCTATGCTTGCACGGCTTCTGGACGGACGTTTCCGCACGGTTTTGGTTGACGGCAAGACTGCTTCGGAAAGCAGCTTCAGAAAGGTCTGCGGAGGGCTTTTGTCCCCCGACGCACAAAAGGCGTTTGCGGAGTTCGATCTTACTTTGCCGAAAGATATTTTGGTAGACCCTCAGATATTTTCCGTCCGGACTATTGACCTGCAAAGCCGCCGGGAAAGACACTACCAGCGGTTCTATATGAATCTCGACCGCCATAAGTTTGACCTGTGGCTTGAAAGCCTCGTCCCCGAAAATGTCGAAAGGATATGCGGCAGGTGCGGGAAAATCTCCCGCAGCGCGGACGGCTCTTACCGTCTTGTCTGCCGCGGGAACGACGGCTCGGAGCGGATAATTTCCGCGGACAGGATAGTCGGCGCGGACGGAGCGGTATCGGCGGTAAGGCGTTATCTGTACCCGAAAAAGAAGATACGCCGCTACACCGCCATACAGCAGTGGTTTGCCGAGGAGCACGCGAACCCGTTCTACAGCTGTATTTTCGACCCCGAGACAAGCGACTGCTGCTCCTGGTCGATATCAAAGGATAAGCTGTTTATCTTTGGTGGAGCGTTTGCTCCCAAGGGCTGCCGCGAAAGTTTTGAAAGGCAGAAAAAGCGTCTTGCGGAATACGGCTTCAAATTCGGCGAGCCGCTGAAAACCGAGGCGTGCGTGGTGCTCCGTCCCGATTCGCCCTTTGACATAAGCACAGGCAGGGACAAGGCTTTTCTCATCGGTGAAGCGGCGGGGCTTATAAGTCCCAGTTCTCTGGAGGGGATAAGCTTTGCGGTGAACAGCGCAAGGGTACTGGCAGAGGTTTTGAACGGCGGAGCAGCCGATCCGCAAAAGATCTATGCCGCAAGGATACTGCCGATGCGGATAAAGATAGCGGGAAAGCTGCTGAAATGTCCGTTTATGTACAGACCTATCTTGCGGAAAGCTGTCATGGCAAGCGGAGTGGGAAGTATTTCGGTTTCAAGGACGGGCTCCGCGGCTCACGGGGCTGGGGTGCGGAAATAGACCCCAAAGCCCTGCCGCGGGTTTTATTTCCGGACTTTTCAATATTTATGCAGACGGATATTTCTCCGCGTTTTGGGTACACTTAGTACGCAGTACAAAATGCGTCGACGTGCAGATATGAACAAATTGTAAAAAAATCCGACGGCTATTGACAACAGCATATTGATATGATAAAATAATTAAGTCGCTTAAAGAAGTAAAGGAGCGGGGACTGTTTCATACAGCTCCGGCTTTGCTATAAAGCGGAATTTAGGTTCCGTGATTTAAGCTGGTGTAGCTCAGTTGGTAGAGCAGCTGATTTGTAATCAGCAGGTCGGGGGTTC
>CAJUAN010000064.1 GCA_910584715.1 uncultured Oscillospiraceae bacterium | reverse complement strand
AAGGGCTTGTATTCCCCGAAAACAGGCAAAACCTACGACGGAACCGTTGTTTTAGCTGATACGGGCGGGAAGTATGTCAACTACAAGATTGAGCTACCGAAGAAAAAATAAGTTCCGTAGCAAGCATAGGAAAAGAGTACCCTTTTCCGTAAATCCCCTTTCGACGCTGACGCGCCGGACGGGGATTTTGCTTGTTGGGAAGTGTCCCAAACCCTCTTGAAAAAATCAAAAAATCTTGGCAGAAAGCGCGGGTGCAGCGCAGCATACCGGGAAACAATAAAAAGGGCAGCTTCCGTAACGCTGCCGTAAAAGAAAGGAGCAAACGAATGAGCGAAACATTTTCAGTTTTAATTGACAGCCGCAGCCGCTTTGAAACCGGGCAACCGGGCGGCGAATGGCTTTCCATGCCGACCACCACAGAGCAGCTTCACGCGGCTATGAAAAGCGTCGGCATTACAGCGGAGAACCCGCAGGACTTTTTTATCAATGGCTTTTCCAATACAGAAGCCTACCCCTTTGACGTGCCGCTTTCCGTGGTACAGGGCAGCACCATTGACGAGCTGAATTATCTTGGAAAGCTCTTAGAAATGCAGGGCGACGAGGACAGGGATAAATTCACGGCGGCGGTGACGCTGGGGGAACACGCCGGGAGCGTGAAAGACCTTATCAACCTTGCACAGAACCTTGACTGCTACTGGATATACCCCGCTGTCCGAACCGAAGCCGACTACGGCTATTACCTCATTGACGAGCTGGACGAATTGGAGCTGCCCGAAGAAGCAAAGAAATATTTCAAGTACGAGGAATACGGGCGGGACGCAGTTAAAAAAGACCGGGGACAGTTTACGGAGCAGGGCTATATCTACAACAACGGCAACACTTTTTCACAGTGGTACAACGGGCGGGAAAATGACATACCGGGCGAATACCGCGTTATGAGCTTCCCGGAGCCGGAACGCCCCGCCCCGGATAAGCTGGAAAAGGACGAAGCCGCGCCGGAGCAGGAGGAACCCCAGCCGGGAACGCCGACAGGTTCCCCGCCACCGCCGCGCCCGGTCAATCCGATCATTCTCACCGCCGACAAGCCCGCTGAAAAGCTGAAAGAGATCACAGACCGCTTGGAGCAGGGAATTACAGAATTATTTGACAGTGAACGCTACAAGGAATATCTGCAAGTCATGTCAAAGTTCCACAATTACAGCTTCAACAATACGCTGCTGATCGCCATGCAGAAGCCCGACGCTTCCCTTATCGCCGGATTTAACGCATGGAAAAATAACTTTGGACGGAACGTAATGCGCGGGGAAAAGGGCATACGCATACTTGCCCCGTCGCCGTACAAAATCCGGCAGGAGGTAGAGAAAAAAGACCCGCAGACGGGAAAGACGGTGACAGACAGCAACGGGAAGCCCGTCACGGAAACAAAAGAAATCCAAATCCCCGCCTATAAAGTTGTCGCCGTTTTCGACGTGTCGCAGACCGAGGGGCGGGAGCTTCCCAGCATTTCCGCAAACGAGCTGACCGGGGACGTGGAACAATACGAGGATTTTTTCGCCGCGCTGGAAAAGACCTCTCCCGTGCCTATGGGCTTTGAGAAGATCGAGGGCAGCGCACACGGCTACTACCACTTGGAGGAAAAGCGCATTGCCATTGACGAGGGCATGAGCCAGCTTCAGAACCTAAAGACCGCTATCCATGAGATCGCCCACGCGAAGCTGCACGACATTGACCTTAACGCCCCGGAACAGCCGGACAGACCCGACCGCAGGACAAGGGAGGTACAGGCGGAAAGTATCGCCTATACCGTGTGCCAGCATTACGGGCTTGACACGTCCGACTATTCCTTTGGGTACGTCGCCGGGTGGAGCAGCGGGCGGGAGCTTGCGGAGCTGAAAAGTTCCCTTGAAACAATCCGCGCCACCGCCGCCGAGATCATCAACACCATTGACGGGCATTTTGCGGAGCTGCAAAAGGAACGGGAAGCCGCAAAAGCACAGGAAGCAGAAAAAGAGCCGACACCCGACCTTGCCGCAGAGCCGACCGTCACAATCCTTTGGAGTGAAAGCAGCCAGTTACGGGAGGGCGAAACAATCCCCCTGTCCCGTGCAAACACCCTCATTGAAGCCCTTGACGAAGCGAACCTTGAAAGCCCCGGCTATGACAAGACCGAGTTCCGCATTGATTTTGTGATGAACGGCAAAGCCGACCAATACGAGGGGCGGCAGGACTTAGGCGACGGGGAGGGCGCATTGATCGAGCATATCGAAAAATACCATGCCTACTATGCCAATGACCCAAACTGGAATAATTTTCTTTTAGAGCATGAGGGCGAGGAAGCACTGGAAGCCGACAAGGAACACCGGGCTTTTCTCTTGAATGAATTTGTCCCCTATCTGAAACTGCATTGCAACCTCTCTGAAATGGAGCGTACCGCCGGGGAAGCCCTGCAAAAAGACAATCTGACCCCTGCTGAAACCACCTACCATACCGCCATGCAAGCCTATGTTTCCGAGTGCCGGGGACTTATCAATCAAGGCGAATATAACTTACCGCCTGTCCCCCAGCTCAAAGATTTTGACGTGGAGCTGCAAGCCTATAAGGAACACGTCAAGGAGGAAATCGCACAGGAAGCAGCCGCCGCAGGAATGACCGTGGAGGAATACGCCGCCAATGGGTACGAGCCATACACCGCGCAGGAACAGGAAGCCGCCTATCGGCTGGATAACGGCGATTATCTTTATATACAGACCTGCGAAAGCGGCTACGACTATACCTTTTACCGGGAGGATTTTTCAGAGATCGACGGAGGGCAGCTTGACAACCCCGATCTTTCTATGCTGTCTGCCCGTGATGAAATCCTTGCGCTGCATGAGCGCAAGGACACAGCGATAGAAAAGCTGGACGTGGAAGCATTTGAACAGGCACAGGAAGCAGCACAGACCGCCGAACCGCAGGAGCCGGAGAAACCCGAAGCACAGGAAAAGCCGCAGGAGCCGGAAAGCCCTATTTCTGAAAAAGCAGATACGCCGGAACAGGCAGAGTCAGCCACGAAACCCCTTACGGATTTACAGAAAAAAGCGGTTGAGATTGCAAAGCAGTACGAAAATCTCCCCTTGCAGGATAAGATCGGAATTATCGCACAGTCTTTCGGCGGCACGTCCGGCAAAATCGAAACTTCCCCATGTACGGGAAAATGGCGCGGCACAAGCGACGTATCTATCAAGTTTGACAGCGGCGCGACCCTCTTTATCGGCAACCACAGGACATCACAAGCCAAAACCGCAAAGGTACAGAATGAAGATGTCAACGCCGCGCTGGTGCGGTATAACCCGGAGATCATAGCCGCCACAAAGGAAGCCGCCATTTCCGCACTTAGGAAGCGGGAAGCAAAGGACAATGAGATTGCAGCACAAAAGGGATTGAAGCCCTACACCCTGCTTAATGTGGAGTTTAACGACGGTACGGACGAAAGAAGCGGCGGGCATATCGGCTGGTACTATGTGACATTAGCAGTTGATGATAAAATCTGCTCCCATATTGAAACAGGCTTGAACTATGACATACTGGACGGGAAAGTAAGCGATACCCCCACAAGGGAAAATTACTTTGCGGCAGGGGCATTGAAAGAAACCGACGTTGACTATGTATTCAACAACGTGGGCTTTTCCTCAACCTCTGACCTGTATTCGCTGCCTGTCCGTGATGATGTGCTGGAACGTGCGGAAAAAACGCTTGCACAGCGGAAAGAAGCACAGCCGGAGAAAACCGCCGAGCCACAGACCCACACGGCAGAGCAGCCGGAAACAGCCGTTACTTACTACCCGATCAACGAGAACGCCGCCCGCCGCGCAAAGGAAGCAATCAGTTTTTCCGATTACAAGCCCGGAAGCGCAACGGCAGAATACCGCCACTATGTAGACGAAGCCGCCGAGATTGCCGCAAGGCAGAAAAAGCGCGTTGACCCCTCTTTCCATGAACGGATTGACGGGCTGCTTGACGCTTACGCCCGGAAGCTGGCGGCGAACATGAATAAAGGCTATGAGATCACCGCCCGCGTCCCGTCCATTATGATCGCCGGGGGAAGCAATTTCCCTGTCCGTAAAAAGGAGAAGCAGAACGCCGCCGCAGATAAAAATATGCAGGAGTTTACGGAGATACAGGGCTTGCTTGATAAAATCCGCAGTACCGGCATGGGCGGTATCAGTGCCGACGACCCGAACGCCGTTTCTAAGCTGGAAAGCAAACTTGCAAAGCTGGAAACCTTACAGGAAACCATGAAAGCGGTCAATGCCTATTACCGAAAGAATAAGACCCTTGACGGCTGCCCCCACTTATCCCCGGAGCAGATCGAAAAGCTGAAAGCGTCCATGTCCGGCAGCTACCGGGCGAACCCGAAACCTTTTGAGAGCTACCAGCTATCCAACAACAACGCGGAAATCCACAGGTTGAAAAACCGCATTACCGCCCTTACCCGCAGGAAAGAGCTTGGATATGTGGGCTGGGAGTTTGACGGGGGACGTGTGGAAGCCAACACAGCGGATAACCGCTTGCAGATTTTCTTTGATGAAAAGCCGGATAAGGAAATCCGGGAAGAACTGAAAGGGAACGGCTTCCGCTATGCGCCCAGCGCGGAAGCATGGCAGCGGCAGCTAAACGACAATGCGATCTACGCCGCCGACTGTATCAAGTGCATACAGCCCCTTACCGGGGAACGCCCCACCGAGTTACAGAAACGGGCAAGGCAGGAAGCCGCCGTGCAGAAAGAAGCCGCACAGGAGCAGCCGCAGGAGGAAGCACAGGGCGCGGAGCCGGGAACCACGGACACGCCGGAGAAACCTTTTGAGCCGGAAAGCATTTATAAGGTGCGGCAGAACCCATACAGCGACAGCCCGGAAAACAGCTCTATCTTGCAGGAGTATGTGACACAGGATAACGGCATGGCAAAGCTGGGGGACATTCTCTACACAGGAACGCCGGAGAAATGCCGGGAGCTTTTGGGGAAGCTGGAAGCCGGGGAGCTGACACAGGGCGACGTGAAAGAACTTTATGCAAAGGCGCAGGAAGCGGAAAAAACGGACACAGCTTTACCCGACCCCACAATCAGCGTTGCGGATATGGAAAAATACGGCTACAAGTGGAACGGTATGCTTCCCTTACAGGAAACAGCCGCCGCGCACCTTTTTGAAAAAGAGGATATGCAGATTTTCCTGCTTTACAGCGACGGAAGCGAGGGCATAGCCGGGAGTGTTGACGAGATACAAAACCACGCGGAAAAAGGCGGCATTTTCGGCGTACATAAGGAGGACTGGATCGCCCTCTGCGAGTACCGGGACATGAAACAGGATTTAGCCGGGAGCGAAGCCGCAAAGGAAGCCCTGCGGGAATATGGCGTAAAAGACACCTTTTCCATTTACCAGCTAAAGGACGGGGACGGTATGCGGGACTACCATTTTGAGCCTTACGACCGCCTGCAGGCGGCGGGGCTTTCCGTGGAAGCGGCGAATTATGACCGTATCTATACCGCCGAGCTTACGCCGGGGACTTCCCTTGAAGATATTTACACCCGTTTCAATATCGACCACCCCAA
>CAJUAN010000063.1 GCA_910584715.1 uncultured Oscillospiraceae bacterium | reverse complement strand
AGGACGCAACAGCCCCCGGCAGGGCGCACGACACCGGAACGGTGTATAAGTGCGCTGTTCTCCGAACAGACTTATCCTTCGTCCCCGGCGTTCAGCGTTTTTTCCGCGAGTTTCCCTGCTCCCGGCAGGCGGGAAAGGGCAATCAGAAACTCCTTGAGCCTCGCCGTCAGCGTCAAGGACGGCGGGGAACACGCCCTCCAAAATCGCACCATGCTTGCACAAGCGGCTGGTCCTGGCGTTGCGTTCCTCCTTGCGGATTCGGTTCAGCAAAATCTTCTGCCGGTTCTCAAGCTGATAGATTTCCTTTTCAGCATGAGCCTTTTGTGCCTCCAATGTTTTGTCCATTTTTGTATCAAGCCTCCTTCGGCATCCAGCCATTTTTGATGAAAAATTTTTGCAGCTTCGTGACCGCATTGGTGACGGATTTAGCGGCGCAGCTTCCGGTCACGCCCTCGTCTGCGCCGATCTCCCGATACTTCTTTTTCAGCGCATACCGGGCGTGGAGCCTCCGGGCCTGGATGGGGGAAAGCTGTGCGATGGCCGCAGCCAGGTTTTCCATGACCAGTTCCGCCGCCGCTTCATCCTCGTCCCGGATCAGCAGTTCCTCCGGGGACAGCACCAGGAACATGGTGTGGTTCTCGATGGCGGGGGTGCAGTCCATGGAATAGACATGGTAGTAGCTCCGCCGATTGTCCTGCCGGTGTTCGATGCGCCGTCCTTCCTCCAGAGCCTCCGCTACCTCGTCCGGCACTTCCAGAAATTTGTCCTTGGGGTAGTGGGGATAGTAGCGTCTTAGGTTGATGATTGCCATAGTGACCTCCTTCAGATAGCAGGAGGGACAAGCTGCCGCAGCAGCTTGTCCCTCCCGGTGATGGAGCGTGATGCCCCTCACCTTATAGCCCACTTAGGGGGTCATTCGTTAGCGTGTTTTTCTCCAGAATTTGAAAAACTTTTTGCGAACGCCCATGATGCTCCGGCAAACGGAAACCTTGGTACAACCGCACATCTCGGCAATCTCCGCATAGCTGAGATCGTACAGAGCGTGGAGCAAAAATCGCTCCTGCTGGGTATCGGTGCAGAGTGCCAGAACCGTTAGAATTTCATCCAGCGTTTCCCACTGGCAAATCAATTCTTCCGGCGTGGCGCAGTAGGGCAAGCGCCCCTCCGTGGCGATTATGTACTCGTCATATTCGCGCCCGTCCCAATACCGCTGACGCTCCCGGTACAGTTTCCGGCTGTCCCGCTTGGCCTGTTCCAGATAGTCAGCAACATCGGCGCTGACCTCAACGGACATTACGCGCCCGTTGATTTTGATGGTAATTTCCATCGTCCTTTCCTCCGTTCAGATTTTTGGGTGTCTGAACGGAGAAGGGCGGAGAGCGGCAGCAGGGCCGATATGGTCGGCCCGGACATAGAAAAGCACCCGGACGGCGCGAGGCCATTCGGGTGCTGGTAGCAACATTATGAGCCGTCAGGAAACGACTATTTTCGCAATTGTGGGTGGAGTGCGCCGCTGCGGGGGGCAGGCTTTTTTTGACGAATGAATATCAAACTGATTTTGGCATCGCAACCTCACGGCGGCATCCTCCTGTTGCCGCCACGAGGTCATAGAAAATGACGGCTTTGATTTCTCAAAACCGCCATAAGGCTAATTTGAACACGCAAAGTAGACCTGCCCAGCAGCGGTTTTTTTCTTTTCTGCCGCTGGGCAGATGGGATATAGTATAGATATACTTTTAGAAATTTGCGGTAATGAAACTGCTTTCCGCACCAGCAATTCACGCTCTTGCGAAAACTGCGGTGACTGTGATAATGTCATCGTTGATCTCAGCAAAAATTTCGCCGTTCATCCTGTGCATAAGCTGTCTGCAAATATAGAGGCCCAGCCCGCTGCCACGAATATTTTCCGCATTTGCACCGCGCCAAAAGCTCTCAAAAATATGCGGCAAATCGTCCTTGCCGAGCGTACAGCCACTGTTTCTGATTGCAATTTGGACGCATTCGTCGTCCTCAGGGAAAATCAATTCCACGCATTTGCCATCACCGTATTTGAGGGAGTTTTCCATAACGTTTTGCAGCAATTCAACGCTCCTGCTCAAATCCCCCGAAAGCAGACAATTTTTATATTCTCCGATAATGAAATCTGTTTTGAGAAGTGCCAGTTTTTCCCTATAATACCCTGCGATTTTTTCGATAAGCTCCGAAAGATAAAACTCGTCCATATTCACTTCAAGGCTGAGGAAATCTTCTCTGGATGCCATTATGATCTGCGAAACATAGCTCTCGATTTCGTTCGCCTTTTCACTGATGTTTTCTGCAATTTTGCGTTGCTTTTCTGTGTCAGGATACAAATTTTTCGACAGTGCTGCCGAGTATAATTTTATTGCAGAAAGCGGCGTTTTTATATCATGGGAAAGCGATAACAGCAAGGTTTTCTTTTCCTTCTGCATTTCCAGTTCGCGCTGCTTTTGCTGTTCGATATTTTCACGGAGAATATCGATTCCCCAGAGAAATTTTCCGAAAAAGCGGTTTTTCGTTTCCTCTATCGGCGCATTGAGATTCCCTTTTGAAAGCTCGTAAGGTAGATCACTCAGACGTTCAAAGGGCGCAAGAATTGCAAATTTTATGTAAAGCATAACTGCGATAAACAAAATCGCCATAGTACCGAGAACTGCGTTTACAATTCCTACAAGATGTGCTTTGTTGGAATAACCATTTGCACGGTAATCGAAGCGATAAAGTTCTTCATTTATTTCACGGATTACATAGTCGCTGTCCGTGCTGTAAAATTTTTCTCCGTATCGTTCAATATTTGTTACATACTCACATTCGGAAATGTCAGCAGAACCGTTCGCTTCTATTTCCAGAGCAAGACGGCTTATCTCTACGCGGTACAGTCTGCCACTGTCGGTCTTGTCGGCAGCAAGGATCATATTCACGACAGCAAACAATAGGATCACGGCAGCCGTAGCTGCCAAGAGAATCCTGTTAAACGCTTTCATATTTATAACCCACTCCCCATACCGTAACTATTTTTTTAGGATTCTTGGGGGTATCCTCGATTTTTTGCCGCAGCCATTTTATATGTACTGTCAGGGTCTGTTGTTCCGAAAAGCTGTCGCTGCCCCAGACCTGTCCGAAAATGTATTCCTTGCTTAAAGCCCTACCCTTATTCTCCATCAAGAGCAGAAGCAGGTCAAATTCCTTTGTGGTCATTTCGAGTTCTTTTCCATTTTTGTAAACGGTTCGGCTCGCCTTATTTATGCGTATATTGCCGTCAGTAATTTCGTCAAGAGCGTATCGTCGCTTAAAAATCCCGCTTATTTTTGCGAGCATAATATCAATATCATATGGCTTTTCTATATAATCGTCTGCGCCGAGATTCAGTCCGTTCAGCTTGTCCTCCTTTTCCGTTTTCGCACTTACAATCAATACGGGCGTGTTGCTTGACCTGCGGATTGTTTCCAGAACATAAAATCCATCCTTACCGGGCAGCATAATATCAAGCACGACAAGCCTTGCGCCGTATTTTTCATACAGCAGCAAGGCTTTTTCGGCTGTTTGAACCGCTGATACCGTATAATTCTCCGCTCGGAGAAAGTCACACAGCAAATCAGCAAGCTCCTTATTGTCCTCAACAATAAGAATATCCATACTACCAACCTAATTCCAAAAGCCAGTTATTCAGCGCCCGCTCCCGATCTCTCATCTGCGTAGAAGCGTTGCTTAGGTCATACTCCCCCTTTATGTTTCCATCAACAATGTACATGACCCTTGTACATTTTGCCGCGACCTTAACATCGTGAGTAACGAGCATGATCGTTGTTCCCTCAGAATTTAATTTTACAAGTTCTTCCATTACTTCGTCGGAAGAAGTACGGTTCAAAGCCCCTGTCGGCTCATCGGCAAAAATCATTTTCGGATTGTTTATCATACTGCGGCAAATGCACGCCCGCTGAAGCTGGCCACCCGAAACCTCGTTGATGTCATTGTCGGCAATGCCAATAATGCCGAGCTTGCGCATTAAATCCTGACCACGCCGCGCCGTTTCCTTGCGGGATTTATGGAGCTTTTTGGATTGCGTTGCGGGGAGTATGATATTGTCCAATATGGTGAGGTTTTTCAGCATATACATCTGCTGAAAAATAAAACCCATTTCGTCAAGACGCAGGTCTGCAAGTTCTCTTTCGCCCATTTGGGCGATATTCTTACCGCAGAAGCTCACCTCCCCTGCGGTAAGATCATCCATGCCCGAAACCGCATATAGCAGCGTGGATTTGCCGGAACCCGACGGCCCCATAACGGCGACCATTTCCCCCTCGCCCACGTTGAAATTTACGTTTTTCAGAATATTGTTCTGACGCTTGTTCACGATATAGGTCTTGCAAAGATCCTTTACTTCGAGAATATTCATAATTGCTTCTTCCTTTCGTTATTCAATGCTTGCCGTATCGGAGGATTTGATTTTTCTTGTGTACAGAGAGGTCAAAAACGCGCTTATGGCTGTGGCAGTAAGGACGATAAAGGGGAATACCGCGTATATCTCCATGGGGGTTTGCACATATTCCACACCCATTTCAAGACCCATTGACCCGAAAATCGGGTCGAAGCAAAGCTTTGTAAAGGGCATACCAAAAAGTTCCGCAAGAAGTACAGCCGCCGCTGCCGAAATGAAAAATCTTAACGTGTGCTGTTCGTATATTTTGGCATTCCTCACGCCTATGGCTTTCATGAGGGCGATCTCCGCCTGCTCTTTTGCGATAAAGGAACGCTCCATAAGCACGGTTATAAGCGCGACTAAAATTGCCGTAAGGGCGGCGGACATTTTTTTCACAGCGTCTATGGCATCACCGACCCCGGTGGTGTCCTTTACGGTTTCGCCCGCTGTTTTAACGCTTGAAAACTTAGGGTAAAGCTCCTTGATCTTTTCAATTCTGCTTAATACTTCCTTATCGTCTGGGTCGTCGGTAAATTTTATCTGCGTACCGGGGGAACCGCTTACTGCGATATAGTTTATATCACAGTCGGTATGAACTCTTACGGATATGCCCTGATTGACCATTGCCTGATACAGAGCGGTTATGATGAACTCCGCCGTTTCGCCCGTCGGGTAGGACACGGTAACGGTATCGCCTATTTCCGCACCCAGCTTTTTTGCCAAAAGGGTTGTCACTGCAATTTCGTCGCTGTTTTGGGGAGGAGTACCCTCTAAGTATTCATACATATCCATTGTTGTTCCCGTACCCTGAAGTATAGCTGTCTTGCTTTCATATTCGCCGTATCTTATCATCGTATAAATATAATATTCCGTCATACATTCCGCGGGCATACCGTTTTCCGCAAGGGTCTGCTCCATATCATCAAGATATTTTTTAACCTTTTCATGTCCGTCCACGGTCATAAATTTCATAGCTTCGTCGCCGATGTCCGTAACGGCGTGGCAGTCCGCCTCCCCGAAATATTTCAGCAGCTTTCCGCTTTTAAGAGACGCCGTGGCATTGGAGAGTATTATCAGCAGAGACATACACAGAAAAAATGTAAGGATGATGACAGCGTAGCGTTTAGGACTGCTTACAATATCGTTTGCGGCAAGGAAAACCGTCGTGCCAAGCCGCGATTTTCCAAGGCTCATAACGCTCTTTTTGCGGAAGCGTTCTCCCGTCTGCCCGTTTCTAACAGCGTCGATAGGGGACATTTTGCTTACCCTGCCCGTGCAGCCGAGACAGAACAGGAGAATGATAGCCGTTACCAAAACTG
>CAJUAN010000062.1 GCA_910584715.1 uncultured Oscillospiraceae bacterium | reverse complement strand
CGACCAGCTAACCTCTGGCGGGGCAATAACGTTAGTGCGTTAAACAATAATTTATCTTCCGTGGCTAAAATTACCGAAGCAAAAGCGCGTGAAAAGCTTTGCTCCTGATTTAACGGTGTGAAATCGGAAACTGTCCGCCGCCTACGGACAAACAGTAAATGAAAAATGTCCCCCGTATAAAAATACAGGAGACACGCTTTTGTCTTTACAGTAATTTCAGATCACAGCTTTTCTCACGGCCGCGCCCGGAACGCTTTTTTTAGTGATATCCGCTCCCAGTCCGCGGAGCTTTTCCTCAAAGTTCTCATAGCCCCGTTCGATGTGGTAGATATCCTCTATCTCGGTAACGCCCTTGGCAGCCAGTCCTGCTATTACAAGCGCCGCTCCCGCTCTCAGGTCGGGAGCCGTTACAGGCGCACCCATAAAAGAGCCTACACCCTCTATAACAGCGACCTTTCCGTCCACGGAAATATCCGCGCCCATTCTGCGAAGCTCGTCAACATATCTGAAACGGTTATCGAAAATACCCTCCGTAACAATGCTCGTACCCTCCGCAAGACACAGCAGCGTGGATATCTGAGGCTGCATATCCGTAGGGAATCCGGGGTGAGGCATAGTCTTGACGCTTGTTTTGACCAGCGGACCGTCCACGGAGATACGAATGCTTTCGTCAAATTCCTCAACGTTTACGCCGATCTTTTCAAGCTTAGCGGTAATGCTCTCCAAATGCTTCGGGATAACGTTCTTGATGAGCACGTTGCCCCTCGTCGCTGCTGCGGCGACCATAAACGTACCCGCCTCTATCTGGTCGGGTATTATCGCGTATGTCGTACCTTTAAGACGCTTTACGCCGCGCACCTTGATAACGTCCGTGCCCGCGCCCATAATGTCCGCGCCCATAGAGTTCAGAAAGTTTGCCAGATCGACAATATGGGGCTCCTTGGCGGCGTTTTCGATAACCGTCATTCCCGTAGCTTTTACAGCCGCAAGCATAGCGTTTATAGTCGCGCCTACGGTTACCATATCAAAATATATCTGAGTACCGTACAGTCCCTCGGACTGCACGTCTATCATTCCGTGGTCTATCGAACAGGTCGCTCCCAATGCGGCAAAGGCTTTAAGGTGCTGGTCTATGGGACGGTCGCCCAGATAGCAGCCGCCGGGCATTGAGACCCTCGCTCTGCCGAATTTTCCGAGAAGCGTTCCCAGAAAGTAATATGAAGCGCGCATATGCTTTGCCATTTCGTAGGGTACTATCGGGTCGGCAATGCCGGTCGCGTCTATTCTGACCGTAGTTTTATTGAGAAAAACGACCTTTGCGCCCATTTCGTAAAGAATACGCAGGCTTATTGAAACGTCGCTTATGTCCGGCACGTTTTCAAGCACGCAGGGCTCGTCGGACAGTATAACGGCGGGGATTATGGCAGCCACAGCATTTTTCGCACCGCTGATCTCGACTTCCCCTTCAAGCCGGCGGCCGCCCTTTATAATAAATTTTTCCAACTAATATTCTCTCCCAAAGCGGCTCTGAGACCGCGGTAATACGGATATTCGCAAACAATTTGCGCATACCCTGACCGTGATATTGCGCGGAGGTATGCGCTGTACAAAGCAAACCTATTTTTACAGCATTAATATTATACCATAACCGCGGACAAAATAAAAGCTTTTTTCAATGTTTTTTATCACATTTTTTTGGGAAATATTTTACATCTTTAGTGCATTTTGCACAAGACTTATAGAAAAATTGGTTTATTTTAACTTATCCCATTTAAAATTTTAACCGTTTTGTAATCAAAATAAACGGAAGCCTCCGAAAAGCGTTCGGAGGCTCCCCCGTTATGCTATTTAAGCTCTATTGGCGTGCCGTTTACGATCTAAATATTATTGTAGATTACCTGACATTCCCTACCGCCCCCTTGAAGGGGCACAGCAAAGTAAATGTTCACAGTATTTAACAATGGGGGTGACTCAGGGTCAAGGCTCAGCCTTGCAACAAGTTTACTTGCAACAGCACTCGCCTACGGGAACAGTCCACTTGTGGGTGTCCTCTATCTTGCCCCACTGGATACCGGTGAGAGTGTCGTAAAGCTTCTGGGAGATCGCGCCGATCTTGCCGCCGTTTATGGTCATTACCTTGTCTCCATACTTGAGCTCGCCCACGGGAGAAATTACCGCCGCGGTACCGGTACCAAAAGCCTCGTCGAACTTGCCCTCGTCGTATGCCTTTACAAGCTCGCCTATTTCGATATCGCGCTCGGTCACCTTGTAGTTCATGGACTTCAGCAGCTCAATGCAGGACATTCTCGTAATGCCGCTGAGAATAGAGCCTCTGTCAAGGCTGGGAGTGATTACCTCACCGTCCACAACAAAGAACACATTCATCGCGCCTACCTCGTCGATGTACTTCTTGTGTACGCCGTCAAGCCACAGCACCTGGGCGTAGCCCTGCTTTTCAGCTTCGTCCTGAGCCTTGAGGGAAATAGCGTAGTTCGCCGCCGCCTTTGTGAAGCCGGTACCGCCCGATACCGCGCGGACATAATTTTCCTCAACATATATCTTTACCGGAGCAAGTCCGTCCGCATAGTACGCGCCAACGGGGGACATGATTATGGCGAAAATAAGGTGCTTCGCGGGGTGTACTCCAAGCATGGGGTCTACCGCGAAAATGTAGGGACGGATATAGAGGGATGTTCCGTCGGCGTGAGGCACCCAGTCCTCGTCGATCTTTACGAGAGTTTTTACCGCTTCAACAGCGAAAGCCTCGTCTATCTTGGGTATGCAGAGGCGGTCGTTGGAAACGTTGAGCCTTGCCATATTCTTTTCGGGGCGGAAAAGCTGTATCCTGCCCGAAGACGTTCTGTAGGCCTTCATTCCCTCGAAGTCGGCCTGACCGTAGTGCAGGCACATTGAAGCGGGATCCATGGGGATAGGTCCGTATGGGACGATACGCGCGTCGTGCCAGCCCTGTCCCTCGTCGTAGTTCATCAGGAACATGTGGTCGGTGAATATTTTGCCGAAGCTGAGCTTGCTTTCGTCCTCGGGTTTCGCTTTCGGAGCTTCCGTCCTGGTAACCTTTATTTCCATCATTTGTAATTCTTCCTTTCCTTTTTGTAAAAGTTAACATTATTATACCACATTTTTCTGTACATTTCAATGTTAAAATCGCACTATTTTGACCGAATTTGCAGCTTTTAAAAGTAAAACCTGCATAATTACGGTCGCTCCTGAGCTTACCGGCGGTATGATTAGGTATGTTGATTTAATGTTTAATTTGCGGAAATAAAAAATAAACCCACATTCACAGTATATCCGGCCCTCGACAATCTGTGCTATATGCGGTAATTCCTGCACCTTTTTGAAGCTTAAGCATATTGATGGAATTTGCTCCGTGCTGGGGTGCAAAATAGACGAACTTATTGCTGTTACGCTTAAATAATGCTGTTGGTTCCTTATAATATACCGTTTGTCCGATAACTATTGATATTTGACAAAAGCCTTAAATAACGTCTATTTTAAGAGGTATCCTGTGAATATTTTAAAAATTTTGCCGACAGGAAGTGCGCTTCCTGTCGGCATACACGTTTATCTCTTAATATATATTTGAGAGGTGAAAATTTTGTCTTATCATGAAGAATTCGGAGCAATGGTCCGCAGTTACCGGGAGAAGAAACACTACTCCCGTGAAAAGCTTGCGGAGATATGCGGCATCAGCGACAGGTGTATCAGCAATATCGAGCGCGGAGTTTCAGATCCTAAGTTTGACACGGCTATCAAACTATGCAGTGCCTGCGACATAGACACAGGCTTGCTTAATTCCCTGGAGAACGACGACGTACATAGTGATGACTCCCTGCTCCTGACACGCTGATCCGCTAATTTTTCTTTCCACAAAAATCCCCGCCGCGGGCTTCTCCGGAAGTTTGCGGCGGGGATCATTTTTTCTGTTTACTGGTGTTTTAACTACGGTTTTTGTATTTTGCTTTTCAAATTACAGAACGGAAGCCGCCGATACCCGCAAAGCAGTCAAAATATTTTACTGCTGTAAAAACCTCCTTTCACGAAAAAAGGCTTTTGAAATATCACATAGACATTTCAAAAGCCTGATTTTCTTCCTGCTCGGTTATTTTATGGAAGCTGTCCGCTTCGGGGCAGATACCGAACCTGCGTCCGTTGTCAAAATTGCAGTGTACCGTACCCACATCGTCTACTGCGACTACAGTCCCCTTAGTTCCCGACTCTATCGGGCGCGGGTCGTCGCTGCCCATGCGGTCGAGCTGCACTCTTGTACCGGGCGGGTACTGCTTCTTCAGCTGTTCAATTCTCCTGCTGTCCGTAAAAATCACCTCCTTTTGCTGTCAGCCACACATTTTCTGTAATCCACCTCGCATATTTTCGCAATGTGGTCACATAACTGTTCCGGTATTTTGGCTCTCTCCTTTGAATTTTTCAATCCCTGCGTACCCGTTTTGCTCCCCCTCGGCGCGGCGGTATGACAGTCGTCGCCGTTGTGACACATAGGTCTGAAATTCGGGGCAGGATGGTTCGTCCATATATCGGTAGGCTTCATTCTCGCGTCGCCGTACTGACAGTAAGTTACCGTGTACCGCGGCAAGCCTTGCATATACTCCATTTTTCTAAGCCCGCCGCGTGGGTTTTCAATAAAGAAATATTTCGGGTCAAGCTCGCTTATGAGCTGCAGGACGTGCCTGTTCACCCTGTCGCAGAATTTGGCGTAATCACTGCCGCGTCAAGACTTCCCGTTACGGGATTTTTAATTCTGTGACGGCTTATCGCCGCTATTGAAAATGTGGAGCAGTCAGGACTTGCTCATATCACATCGGGTCTGCCGAAACAGTCAAGTATCTGTTTTGAGGTAACATTGAGAATATCGTCGTAAAGGTCGATATTCTCAAAATCTTTATCCTAATTTCGATTAAAAAGCGTTCAAAAAATCAAGCAAAAATTTTCGTATATGATTTTTGCGCAGATTTTTTGACTACGCTTTTAATTGAAATTAGGATTTTTCCACATCGACGCTGAAAACCTTATGCCCCCGTTTTTCAAACGCCTTGCCAACGGATCGGGTTCCGGCAAACAGTTCAAGTAATTTCATCTCTCACCCCCTTTGCAACGAGTGAGAATTTTTACTGCATTTTCAATTCCTGCTCTATTTCCTCCCGCGCTTGAATATCCATTTTCGAAACAGCCGCCGACATTGCTTCTGCGCCGTGCAGACCGCGCTCTGCAAAGGCTTTGTTCGTATCGGTGTACCCGACTCGCCATGCGCTTTCTATCTGCTCGCACAGCTCGTTTACCCGCGAAATTTTGTCGTCGTGGAGAAGCCGTCCGCAGACCGTTTTTTAAATTTCCAAATCGTTATCGGCATAAATTTTTACATTGATATTCTCAGTACCGCCGACGGGGATATCTTTATTTATCCCAATGCTGCCGAGATGGTCATGCAGTTCGTCCGTCGGGAGAGATATTAACAGCGTATTTCCCTCGTGATTTACAGTAACTCCGATCATTCTGTAACCTCCAATTCCAAAATTTTAATACCGTTTTCAGCGATCAAAAAACCGTTGAAAATGATGTACAGTATCAAATCTTCCGCAAGTTCTTTATCGAAAAGCTCATCCGAAGTGATTTCGGGATTTTGCGTATAGACGGTTTTCGCCGCTTTATATAAGGTATAGCCGTCTGCGGAAATTCCTTTAAGATCGATTTTCCCAAAATCAACAGTACCGTTGCTCACAGCGTTTTCCGAACGTTTCCGCAAACTAAAATCAGCGGACAAAAGAAAAACGGCAGCATATGATCTGCTGCCGCTCAGCCTGTCGAAAAAGTCACCCCAAAGGGTAGCTTTTTTGCGTAAAATGTGG
>CAJUAN010000061.1 GCA_910584715.1 uncultured Oscillospiraceae bacterium | reverse complement strand
ACATATTTTTCACGCAGATACATAGACCGAACCACAGCGTTTTTGCTGGGGTCGGTCTTATTGTATCCGCGTTTTTTTGTTTTTGAAGGGAGGCCGGACAATGGAAAAAGTCAAAACGGAAGAAGTCAAACGCAAGCGGGGTAGGCCGAAGCTGGACGCCCGCATCACCGAGGAATACGCCCCCAGCAGGCGGCAGGCGCTGAACAAGATGTATATGTACGAGGGCGTCCACCTGTTATCGGTAGCGGCTACCGAAATTCCAAACAGCGAGGTCTTATGGCGGGAGGACAGAACAGCCGCCACCTTAAAATCCCGTGACGGCATCCTGGAGCAGCTCGGCAGAATGGCGGTGCAGGACAAGCTAAGCCGTACCGATTGCGTCTATCTTGCCAACCTTGCCATCGCCGCCGTTCAAGCCGGGTATACCACACGGGAGGTGGAGGTTGCCCTGCGGGAAATCCGAATGGCGGCGAAGTCCAGCATGAAAAATCCAGACAATGAGGCACTTTGTTGTGCGCTGGGCAACACCGTGGACATTCTGCGGAGTATGGGAGGTATCACATGAAAACAGAAAAACGGCCAGTAGAAATCACAGTGGCGGGGGAACTCCCCGGCTTTGAATACGGCGGGTGCCGGGGCGTGTTTTTGAACCTGGGGCTTGATGTGGAAATGGACGGAGTGACCTATCACCTGTCCAGCAGCTTTGCGGAAAAAGCGGAAATGGGCGAAGTTATTGACACAGCAGAACTGGAGCGGAATGGGCGACGGACGGCGTAAAAATTTACGATGTCCGGCGGAAAACTATTGCTTTACAGTGCTAAAGCGGCTATAATGGGAGCAGGTAACAGATGCTATGTTCCTGCGTCCAGGGAGGTAAAAAAATAAGATGCAGGAAAAATACAATGTTGGAATCTACTGTCGGCTCAGCCGCGACGATGAAAGAACCGGGGAGTCCGTGTCCATCGAAAACCAAAAAATCATGCTCAGCCGCTATGTGCAGGAGCAGAGCTGGAATCTCTATGCGGTATACTGCGATGACGGAGTCTCGGGTACGACCTTCGACCGTCCTATGTTCAATCAGATGATCGCCGATGCCAAAACTGGGAAAATCAATCTGATATTGTGCAAGGACCTCAGTCGCCTCGGTAGAGATTACATTGAGGCTGGCCGGTATACGGACATCGTGTTCCCTTCGATGGGGTGCCGGTTCATTGCTCTCAATGACGGCGTGGACACCATCCACAAGAACAATGAGATGCTGGTGATTTTGAAAAATGTCATGAACGACCTCTATGCACGCGACACCAGCAGCAAAATCCGCGCCGTCAAGCAGTCCACCTTTCGGACGGGTAAGTATGTCGGCTGCTACGCTCCTATCGGCTACCGAAAATCCCCGGCGGACAAGCACATCCTCGAAATCGATCCGGTGACTGCGCCTGTTGTTCTCCGCATTTTCGATATGCGTTTGCAGGGGGACAGCTTTCGGAAGATCGCCCGGACACTGAATGAGGAGGGCGTACCCTCTCCCCGCGGCTTCTACTACATGGCGGAGGGCAGGCCGAACCTGCGGGGCGAGACACCCTACTGGAACGATGTGACGGTCAAGACCATTCTGCGGAATGAGGTCTATCTGGGTCACATGGTGCAGAACAAGACCGGCACCGTTTCCTACAAGGTCCACAAGCAGGTCAGCAAGCCGAAAGAGGACTGGATCAAGGTGGAGCATACCCATGAGCCGCTCATTTCCCAGGAGGTCTGGGATGCCGTTCAAAGGCTGGACAACCATCCGTCCAAGGGACGCTCCGGCAGCGATGGGGTGATCTCCCTGTTCGCTGGCGTCCTCTACTGCGCGGACTGCGGCGGCTCCATGCGGTATCAAAGGGATTACCGCAGCCGGAGGCGCTGTGTGTCCAGCTGATGAACCGCTATGAGGACGAACGCCGGAGCAAGCTGGAACAGCGGACGCAACTCACCGCCCAGCTGGAGGCCACCCAGGAGGACGAGCAGGCCACCGACGAATGGCTGGCCGTCATCAGGGATTATGCCCAGCTTGAGGAACTGGACCGCCCCACGCTCCTGCGGCTGGTGAAGCGCATCGAGGTGGGCGAGAAGTACGAAATCGCCGGGGAGACCCACCGGGACATCAAAATCTACTACAACTTTGTCGGCTATGTGGAACTCTGAAATCTATCCTTCTTTATGCGAGGTTATCTAACGATTTTTACGCACGTGACATCTCAAAGAAAATCCGCAGCACCATGACCACGAAGGCAAGGGCGGGCGTCTACCACAGCACCGTGCCGCCGTTCGGCTACCGGAAATCGCCGGAGGACAGCCACAAGCTGATACCGGATGCGGAAACAGCGCCGATTGTACGGCGTATGTATGAGCTTGCCGTGCAGGGGAAAGGCTACAAGGCAATCGGCAACGTGCTGAAAAGGGAGCGCATACCGATACCCGCATACTGGCACCATGTAAGGGGCGAACGGACGTGGGCGGGTTTTCAGGGCGAGGGGCATATCTCCAACTATATGTGGAACGAAACCACGATAAAATGGATACTCTCGCACGAGGTCTACATCGGGAGCCTTGTGGCGCAGAAACAGTCAAAGCTGTTCAAGGTCGGCAAGAACTATGTGAAGCCCAAAGACGAGTGGGTGGTGGTAAAGGACATTTTTGAGCCGATTGTTGACCTGGAACTGTGGGAGCGTGTGCAGGAAGTCAACGGGAAGCGCAGGCGGATGTGCAAGGCAAAAAGGGAGCCGAGTATCTTTTCCGGCATTGCCTACTGCCCGGACTGCGGCAGGCGCATTTCATTCTTTCCTGAACGGACAAGCAAAAACAATCCTGAAAAGACGTATTTCGGCTCATGCCAGAACTACAAGGCGAACGGGCCGGACGGATGCACGCCGCACCGCATCAAGGAGCAGGACTTGTATGACATCGTTCTGAAGGACATCAGGGAATGGGCGACAATGGCACTTGCAGACGAGCAGGCAGTCCTTGGCAGGGTTATGGAACAGCAACAGATTAACAGTACCGTGGATTATGGTTTGGTTGAGGGGAAAAGGCGAACCATTGAGAAAAGGCTTGGGGAAATCGAGAAAGTCATAAGCAAGCTATATGAGGATTACGCACTCGGCAGGCTTGCGGGGGCAAGCATAGACAACCTTATGCCGAAGTACCAGAGGGAGCAGGAAGAACTCAAAAAACAGCTTTCCGCATTGCAGGAGCAGTCGGCAGAGCATGACGCTACAGAGCAGAATGCGGAAAAGTGGATAAGCCTGATCCGGCAGTACAGTGACCTGAAGGAATTAAATTCTTGTATCATCAATGAACTTATCACAAAGATTTTAGTGGGCGACAAACGCCGGGTAAATGGTGAGAAAGTTCAGTCTATCGAAATCCATTACCGTTTCATCGGAAATCTGACCGACAGCGGGAATGGGGAAACAATTCAATAAAAAATCCAGTTAAAAACAATTTAGCTGTAAAAACCGACTTTATCGGGTATTTACAGACGTAAACGAGAAAGTCGGCACTATCGCCGCCGAGGCAGGGCAGACCCCGCAGGGCTGGAACGCGGGCATATTCAGCATGATACGGACACTATCGGAGAATGTGATCGTACACATAGCGGGGCTTGTCATTACCTACGTCCTATGCGTGGAGCTAATCAGCATGGTAACGGAAAAGAACAATATGCACGACGTTGACACATCACAGGCAGACGACAAGACAGGTAATCGGCTATAACAAGAAGAACCTTGAGAGGGAGCTTCAGAATGAGAGCCGACAGCATAACAGACAACAAAGCAAGACTAAGCAGAGGGAGGAAGAAATTTAATGAAAATTTGATAGAAATAAGGGTGTGATTGTGGTATTCTGTTAAAGATACAAATCAGAATTTTTTGGAGGTAAAATAAAGATGAGCGAAATTATATTTTTAAGATGCGATGGAAATAACAAAGATTTTATAGAAAATTGCAGGTTGCTTGATGAGGACTTAGATTTGCGAGTTGGAAAAATAATTAAACGAGATAAGTACGCTCAATATAACCTAATTGATAAAATAAACGAAGCGATAGTTGTCTATCGAGGCAATAATCCGATTGGTGGTGGTTCGATACGTCCTTATGATGAAAATACAATAGAGCTAAAAAGAGTGTTTGTCATACCAGATGAACAAGGAAAGGGCATAGGAACAGAGCTGGTTTCTAAACTAATAGAGTGGGCGAAAGAATTGGGATATAAGAAAATGATTTTGGAAACAGGAGAACTTTTAGCGGAATCTTGTCATGTATATTCAAAGTTAGGATTTAAGCAAATTGCTAATTATGGTGCGTATGTAGATATGCCGGAATCTCTTTGTATGGGAAAAGAATTGTAAATTGAAACAGAGAAATTCTCGTTTTGAGAGGTCAAGTATAAAGAGAAATCAAAATTATTTGGAGGTAAATAAAATGGCTAAGAATGAACGATTTAAGATAGTTTATTCACAAGGGACTGTTGATGTAACGCAAATTTTAGTAGATACAGAAACTGGAGTGAATTATGTGTTTCGTAAAGTTGCATATGCAGGAGGATTGACACCGCTGTTGGACAAAGATGGAAAACCTGTTATTTCTCCGATTGTAAACAGCTAACTTTAGTCATTCAAATTCCAGTTTGTCGAAACAACCATTACCACAATCACAACTGAATAAGGAATATAACACAGCGTCAGAGCGTATAGAAACCAGTCTATGCGCTCTATTTTTATGTAAAGGAGCAGAGAATATGGCAGAAACCAAAAACGAGCAACAGCCCCACACTTTCAAGCGAAAGTTGGGGAACACCACTTACACCGTCAAGGTACATTTCAGTAAAGACACTGACAAAACCTTTAAGGACAGAGTGCAAAAGCTGATTATCAATGAGTGCCTTGAAAAAAATCAGAAATAATCCACGTCAACACTTTACACCTCTTATCAGAAGCAACCCTCTTGTCGGCAATGGAACGCGCCGGGAACGGGGATACCGACCCGGACGCGGAACGCCGGGGGCTTGGCACTCCCGCCACCCGCGCCGCTGTCATTGAAAAGCTGGTGAAGTCCGGCTTTGCGGAACGCAAGGGAAAGCAGCTTATCCCCACGCAGAACGGAGCCGCCCTTGTGTCTGTCCTGCCGGATATGCTGACTTCCCCGCAGCTTACCGCCGAATGGGAAAACAATCTGACGCAGATCGCAAAGGGAGCTGCCGACGCTGGGGACTTCATGCAGCGCATTGAAGCTATGGCGCGGGAGCTGGTAAAGGAGAACACCGCCGCCGACAAAAGCAAGGCAGTTTTCACGGGCGGGGAGGAAAAGCCCTCTGTCGGGAAATGCCCCCGGTGCGGCTGTCCTGTCCGGGAGGGCAAAAAGAATTACTATTGTTCTAACCGGGATTGCACCTTTACCATGTGGAAAAACGACCGTTTCTTTGAGGAAAGGAAAGTCACCTTTACCCCGAAGATTGCCGCCGCCCTCTTAAAATCCGGCAAGGCAAATGTCAAGGGCTTGTATTCCCCGAAAACAGGCAAAACCTACGACGGAACCGTTGTTTTAGCTGATACGGGCGGGAAGTATGTCAACTACAAGATTGAGCTACCGAAGAAAAAATAAGTTCCGTAGTTATCCCGACTTTTGAAGAAATATTGTCGCTTTAAAAAAATCAAAGTTGGTGGCTATTGAAAAATATTATCCCGACTTTTTTAAAGAAATCCTTTGAGTTTATCAGCTTTGTCATCAAAGATCGTGATAATAAAAAAGTCATGATAACTACGAAAGTTCTTCCTACTACCTACAACACCGGGAATGTCTGATTTGGCGGATTTCCGCAAAAGAAAAACGCTGCAACTGAAAAAATTGCAACGCTTCTTAGTTCCTATTCAATTTTAGCCGGACAGCGGTTATTCTCTCACACCCTCAATCTCTGCAATCTCCCGCGCCGTGGCGGTGACTATCCGTATTCCCGTATCGCTCATATCGTCCA
>CAJUAN010000060.1 GCA_910584715.1 uncultured Oscillospiraceae bacterium | reverse complement strand
GACCAGCTAATCTTTGGCAGGTTTAACATTGTTTGTGAGTTAAACAAAAATTTATTGCATCACCCCTTGACTTTAACACCGTGTCATACTGTATAATAATATTGAAAGGAGAGTACGCCATGGAAAATCTTACTATGACGATAACGCAGGTATCAAAAAGTTTTGGTGTAACGCCCCGAATGCTCCGCCATTACGAAAAAATGGGACTGATCACCCCGACCTATAAGGAGGACTACGCCTACCGCACCTATGACGAAACTGCTGTAAGACGTCTGCAGCAGATCGTTATTCTGCGTAAGCTGCGTCTTTCCTTAAAGGATATTTCGGTAATACTTAACGACACGGAGTACACCGCCTCTCTTGAAATACTGCGGAAAAGCATTGCCGAGTTGGACGGCGAGATATCCGCTCTGGACGTGATACGGAACATTATACGCTGTCTTGCGGACAAGCTTGAAAAAAGCTCCGAACGCTTTGATATGCTTGAGGACAAGGAGATAGTGGAGCTTTCCGAAACGCTCTCCCTTTCAAAGAATACTTTAAAGGAGGAACGTTCTGTGAGTACAGAAAACACCGTGAACGACCTGAATGAAGCAAACGAGACGCTGATAAAGCAGCTTCCCGTCCGTATCATAATGCTGCCGCCTTTTACTGTGGCTTCAAACCACGTTATCGGCAAAGACCCGGAGGAGACCGTTGGGGACGAGCTGACCAAATTTATCCGCGAGAAAAAGCTTTACGAAATAAAACCCGATTCAAGACATTTCGGCTTTAACCACCCCAACCCCGGCATACTCCCGAACGACGAGCACGGCTACGAAATGTGGGTAACTATTCCCGAGGATATGGAAGTTCCCGCGCCGCTTACCAAAAAGCATTTTGACGGCGGACTTTTTGCCGCGCTTAACATTCATTTTCCCGAATTTTCCCGCTGGAACGATTTGTGGAAATGGGTACACGACAGCGATAAGTACGATTTCGACTGGCGCGGTACAGAGGAAATAATGGGCGGCTCTCTGGAAGAACACATTAACTGGATATACAACGCCCATAACGGCTGGGCTCCCGAAACAGAGCTTGAAGTAACGCTCGATCTGATGATGCCGGTAAAGAAACGGGGAGACTAAGGTGACTTAAAGCGGGCTTTATATGGATATGACCGCAAAATAAAAACGGGTGCAGGATAATCTGCACCCGTTCGGTGTTTTATTTGGTATACCGCTTTGCCGAGCAAGTCACACGGAGCGGTCTGTATGGCGGCTTTATTTATTGCTCTTTAAATTGCTATCCACCAGCATACGCCGTACTTGTCAATAACAGTGGCGCAGCATTTGCTCCAGGGCACTTCATGAATTTCTTCAAGAACAACTCCGCCATCGCGCAGAACGTCAAATGCGCGCCGGACGCGTTCTTCCGTCCCCATTTCAAAAACGTTAAAGGTCATTGTTTCCCACTTCATTTTGTGAACAAAAGCAACGTCGCAGGGATTCTGGGCTTCGGATACCGCTAAAAAGGTTCCGCCGTCCACCGATATTTCGCAATGCTCATATTCCGTACCGCTGCTGTTTTTCATTTCAAAGGTTATTTCCGCGCCGAACGCTTTGCAATATGTTTTTACAGCCTCAATACTGTTTTTTACATAAACCTGAGTATGATTTTTCATATATGCTGTTCCCCTTATTATAGCACTTTATTCTTCAATTGGTTTTCTTCCCCCGACAAGATAACGAGAAATACGGTCAGATACATTATATCTGACCGATATTTATCTGATTTTTACCAAGCTATACACTATTTCCCAACGGAAAAGTCAATAAGGATTTGCTGTTACGGTTACGATGCGCACTGAGCGTCGAGCCATGCGGCGTATTCCGTTTCGGGTATTTTCTTTGTCATTACCGCAAACTGGAAATCGTGAGCGTCCGAAATAAATTTGTTGAACGCCTGAAGGTCTCCGTCAAGCTTGTACTGCTCCTGCTTCTGCCTGTAAATCTTCTCGTAAAGTAAAATCATAACAGCTTCTCCTTTTTGTTCTGAGATCCGCCCGACAGCCCGGATCCGTGCTATACCATATATAGACAGACCTTTGATTGCGGCTGTTCCCGGACGGTTTTTAGTTTTTAAACAACTGTTTGTAATTATACCATAAAAGCGGACAGGTTTCTATAGCAATACTATACAAAAAAAACGTTCATAATTTGTTCTGTAAAGGCTTAATTCTTGCCCAAGGGGAAAACCTTGTCACCCGCGGTACTCTCTATATTTTGTGTTGCCGCGGCGATGTCGTCCCAGTTGTCGGCGTGTTCCGCGCCGTTGTTGGAGCACCACATCATAACGCCGTTCCAGCCCAGGTCGTAACATTTTTGATAAACGTTCTTCAGGGGTGTGGAGGTGCCTATCTCGCCGAGGAAAGCGGGCTTTGTGCCGTCCAGACCGTAGTCAGTGGGAGAGGAATCAAAGGCGCAGCCCAGACCGCTGTTTTTCATCCAGTCGTAATAGTGAGGCGTGTAGAAATCCAGGCAAGCCTTTTCTCCCGCATAGCCTGTCATCACTTCGTCGGAAACAATGTTTTGAATGCGGCCTCCGCCGGCGTCGGAGTTATATTTTATCATTCCCATGCCCACGGTAACAAGGGTATCGGGGTTTACTTCGTGAATGCCCGCGGTGCAGTTGGCAAAGAATTTCGACAGGTCCTCCAGAGGGAGCCGTCCGCATTCCTCGTTCTCGTGTACCCAGTCAGGCTCGTTCATAAGGTCTATGCCAAGCAGCCATTCGTTTGCGCCGTAACGCTCGGCGAAGGGCTTTACGTAGTTATCGACGTAGCTTTTCATAGCCGTTTCGTCTGTGATGACCGAACGCCACCTGTCCTTGTACTGCCCGCTTTTGCAGTGGTCGAAAGAGATGAGAGTGGGCATAAGGTATATTTGGTGCTTTTCGGCGATCTCGAAAAGCTTGTCTATGTCGGACCAGTGCTGCTCCGTGACCTCGCGGACTTCGCCCGAGGGCTTGAGCTTTATGCTTACCATGGAGTCGCAGTTCACCCAAACGCGTACGGCGTTTACCCCGATAGCGTGGAGGTCGGCGAAATGGCTGTCCCAGAAGGTCGGGTCGAAGCTGCCGCCGAAGTCGTTCCAGTTCTGCCACGGCGTGTTTACTCCGTTTATCCACAGCTCCTTGCCGTCCACCATGAATTTTGTTCCCTCAACCGTTACCTTTGGGCTGACCGTTTCCTCTTCCGCGGTTTGTATCTCCGGCTGAGTGTTGTCGGGAGCGGAGGGTTCGCTTTCCTGTTTGCCGCAGGAGGCGAACAATACCGCCGCTATTGCCGCGGAAATAAATATCCCGCAGAGCTTTGTTCTTTTATGCATAGGGGGTTCTCCTTTTCGGTATTTATTTTACGGAGTTATATTCCGCAATTGATTTGGTTTCGTTATTGTCCGCCGCGCTTGCGGCGGCTTGCCGTTATTGGTCTTCCAGAACGTCAAGGGCGCGCCTGATAAATTCCGACCGCGATATTTTTTCCTGCGAACAGTATTTGTCAAGACGTTCTTTCAGTTCCGGAGTCAATGAAAGCGTAACTTGTTTATAATGATTTTTTTGATATTCTTTGTTGTATTCCCTCTTATTAAATGTTTTGGGACGTTCAATATATTTTTTATCCAAAGCACCATCTCCATATATTCATAAATAATACATATTTTATTCATTGACAAGTACTAACAAGTATGTTGTAATTCAACCATAGCACAAACCTCTGGCCTTTAACCTCTGACCATCTATCATCTAAAAAAGGAGCGGCAGCAAATGAACAGTATGTTAAAAAAGTACTATTACTCGGAGCTGTGTGAAGCTAACGCCCCCGCAGTTTATTCCGACGAAGCGAACAAGGCTTTCTATAAACAAGAGAAGCTTTACAATGAGCTTCAGAAAAATCTCAGCAAGGAGGATTTTTCTATGTTTAAAGAATATATTGAAAAGGACGGAATAATAAACTCCGAGAAAGAGTACCGTGCGTTTTGCTGCGGGATCAAAACAATTATCGGATTTGTCACGGAGGCTTTCACGTCAATTTGACTCCCGCGGCAGAATGTCGATAACGACGACCTCGGGCGGGTTAAACACCCTGGGCAGCGAATTTTTACATAATCCCCTGCTGACTATCATTTCCGTTTTTCCGTCCGCAAGCAGGTACCGTCCCCCCGCGTATTTGGGGAACATACCCTGATTGGGAGCGTACAGACCGTTCAGCAGCCCCGGTATCCTCACCTGTCCTCCGTGGGCGTGGCCGCATACCACAAGGTCGAAGCCGCGTCCGCTGTACAGGTTCACAAGGTCGGGTCGGTGGGACATAAACACGGTAAAAATACCGTCCCCCGTATTTTCGTAACAGGCGGAAAGCTGCTCAAATGGCAGAGAGTTATCCGAGCCCGAAATGCGTATAGCCTGTCCCGAAGCCTCGAATATCTCACTGTCACCCTCCATGACCTTTACCCCGTAGGAGCGGAATATTTCCTTTATGGCTCCGCACTCTCCAGACCACTCCTCATGGTTACCAACAACGTAGTAGCAGCGGTACCTGCACGTCAGCTTCTCCAGCAGCTCCTCGGTATGTCTGTGGGGACGGACGTTTTCGGCGATATCCCCGACCATAAGTATAACGTCGGGGTTCTGCCTGTCTATTGCGTCAATAAGTACCTGCTGGTTCTTCCCGTAGGAGCTGCTGTGAAAATCCGTCAGCAGCGCTATCCTCAGGGGGCTTTGAACCTTGTCCGAAAAAATTTTGTACACAGGAACGGTAATGCCTGTATCCAGCGCGATAACGGCGGCTGTCAGAAGCCACCCCGCGCAGATACAGGCTATCCTTTTGCCATTCGGCGAAAGACCGTTCCACCATCTGACGGCAGCCGCCTGTTTTCTTTCCGCGGACATTTTACAAAGCCTTTCCCAGACGTATCACCGATTCGGTGATAAGCTGTTTGAACAGGGGAGCCGCTTTGTCGGCGGTTTCCTGAACCTCCGCGTGGGTAAGGGGCTTGTCGGTAATGCCGCACGCCATGTTGGATATGCAGGAGATACCCACGGTTTTAAGTCCCGCGTGATTTGCGGCAACCGCTTCGCAGGCAGTGGACATTCCAACCGCGTCCGCCCCGAGGGTACGCACCATTCTTATCTCCGCGGGGGACTCGTAGTTGGGCCCGGTAAGCTGGATATAAACGCCCTCCTGCAAGGGTATACCCAAGTCCTTTGCGGTATTGCGGACAATATCACGCAGATCTCTGTCGTAAATGTTGCTCATGTCGGGGAACCTTACTCCAAGCTCGTCGGCGTTCTCGCCGATAAGAGGCGAGGGAGCCATATTGATGTGGTCGGATATCAGCATGAAGTCGCCTGCGTGGAAGTCCCTGTTAACGCCTCCTGCCGCGTTTGTCAGCAGCAGTACCTTTGCGCCCATCATCTTCATAAGGCGGACGGGCAGCACAACGTCCTCCATTTTATAGCCTTCGTAGTAGTGGACGCGCCCCTGCATAATGACGACCTTAACGTCCCCCACATAGCCGAAAACGAAGCGTCCCTTGTGCCCCTGAACGGTGGATACGGGAAAGCCCTCTATATCATGATAATCGAGGACAGCCTCTGTCTTTATGCCGTCCGCGAAGTCGCCCAGTCCCGAACCGAGGACAAGCGCCGCGTCGGGTTCAAAATCAATTTTGGATTTAAAGCACTTGTAGCATTTTTCAAGTCTTTCGTACAGTTTGCTCATATTTGTACCGCCTTTCCGTTATACTGTAGTTACAGTATAACACGAACGGATGGGAATTTCAAGACGGAACCGAAATATAAATTTATGTTTATCGCACAAACGTTATTATCCCGCCAGAGGTTAGCTGGTCGAGCTGAGCCCAGCTCGCGGGGGTCAAGGGGGCAGAGCCCCTTGTCGCCGTCCGCAGACGGCGAAACTCCCCTTATCGTTCAAGAGCTCTGCAAGGGGGTGAATTGCGGCTTTGCCGCAAGAGG
>CAJUAN010000059.1 GCA_910584715.1 uncultured Oscillospiraceae bacterium | reverse complement strand
AAAAACCTCATGGGCGCGGATATCGCGGAGAATGCCGAGATAGACATTGATTTCGACCGCTCTGTGATAATCGACGATACCGCCGAGCGGTTGCAGGACTTGCAGGAGGTACGGGACGGCGTTAAGGCTCCGTGGGAGTTTAGAGCCAAATATTACGGCGATACCGAGGAGGACGCTAAAAAAATCCTTGACGGGATCAAGGGCATTGAGTCCGTGGACTTAGGCTTTGAGGGAGGCGGCTGATAATGGCTCTGACTCCCTCACAGCTTGACAAACTTCCCGACAGTATGATACAATTAATGTCGGAATTGCAGGACGAAATTATTTCCGATATTTGCAGACGTATCCGAAAAACAAACCTTTTGACCCCCACGGCGGAGTGGCAGATCGTCAAAGCTAATCAGCTCACGCTGTCCTCCCGGGAGGTCAAGAAACGTATTGCCCAAAAGCTGAAAATTTCCGAAAAAGCTGTTAAGGAGCTTTACACGGACGCGGTCAAAACCGCTATCCGCGAGGACGAAAAAATCTACAAATTCGCCATTGCGGACGGACTGGTATCCGGCGATTACCGGGAGAAATTGACGAACTATACCCGTTCGGTAGCTTTTTCAAACGCCTTGAAAAAAGGCTTGAAAAATACAAACGGATTGATGAGAAATCTCACCAATTCCGCGGCGGCAGCGGCGAACAGACAGCTTTCCGACGCGCTGGACTTGGCTTATCTGGAAGTCGCAAGCGGCGCGTTTACTCCGCAGGAAGCACAGTTTAAGGCTGTCAAAAAGCTTGGCGCGGACGGGATAAAGTGTGTTAATTACAAATCCGGCCGGACGGATCAGCTTGATGTTGCGGTACGCCGCGCGATAGTTACGGGGATAGGCAAGACCTGCGGCGATCTGCAGCTGGGGCTTGCGGCGGAAATGGACTGTCAGCTGGTGGAAGTGTCCTCCCATTTGGGGGCGCGTCCCTCTCACGCCGAATGGCAGGGACAGATCTATAGCCTTGTCAAAGGTCACCCGAAGTACCCGTATTTTTACGACGCTACCGGCTACGGCACCGGGGACGGCTTATGCGGCTGGAACTGCCGGCACTCGTTTTTCCCGTACTTTGAGGGTATCTCCAAACCCGCCAACGAGCCGGAGTTTTCCCGTTCCGAGAATGAACGGGTTTACCGTGACACGCAGAAACAGCGTGCCTATGAGAGGGCGATCCGCAAGTCCAAGCGCGAGCTCGCCGCTCTGGACGGGGCGCGGTCGGTCGAAAATGATCCCGCTGCTAAAGCACGATATGACAGCGAATTTGCGCGGAAGTCCGCTGTGCTGAAGCGGCGGGAGGCGGCTCTTGCCGAACATCTTAAGGTTACCGGGCTGCTTCCGGATAATTCACGCGTTCGGGTGGACGGGTTTGGTAGGTCGGTATCACAAAAGGCGGTTCATGCGGCGAAAAGGTACGCTGCCGGAAAAACCAACATCAACAGCGGAAACGGTGGTAACCGTCCGTATTATCCTGCAAACGCCGATTTCCTTAACAGCGCTGCTTTTAAAAAGCAGTTTGAGGGATTATTCGATCTGAAACTCGATAAGGCTGTCTGCAAATATTCACAGCTTGCTGTTGTGGAGAATGATAACAAGCCGTCCGAAACGATTTATCTGCTTTCGGAAAGCGGCAGAAAGCTTAAAAAGCTTACTAAAAAGCATTACAGTGACAGCGGAGATGTTAGCGGCATACTGCTTTCGGAAAAGCATGAGTTTATTCTCGTGCATAATCACCCGAATAATACGCCGCTTAGCTTGTCTGATATTATGGCTTTGAATGATGTTGATAATATGAAAGCTGTTATTTCCGTTGGGCATGACGGTAAGGCTTGCGCGGTATCAATCGGCAGCGGTAAAAAAGCTGCCAACGAATTTGATCGTAACCTTTTGGAAATGAATTTCGGGCGTTGTATACGCAAGCACGGACAAACCGATAAAGCTATACAAGCATTTTGTAATGAGGCAGGTTGGAAATATGGAAAGTAGTAAGCCAATAACCATGTGCGATGTTCCATGGTGGGAACAACTCGAAAGTGAAATCGAAAAGGACGAATATTGTAAAAATAAATTTGGTATTTCTTATGCTGAATATTTACAGCTTATTGAATCCGATTGCCCTATAGAAGAAATGTACAAACAAATGCTTAAAAAGCACTCTGAATAAGGGTGCTTTTAATTATGGAAAAACGCCCTTAAAACGGTATTAGAACGCCGTTTTAAGGCGCATTTTTTATATAAAATTTTAAGGAGGACTAACTATGAAGCTTGAAGAACTGACCAAGCTGGGCATACCCGAGGAAGCCGCAAAGCAGGTCATAGCCATGAACGAAGCGGAAGTATCCGCGGAGACGAAAAAGCTTGCCGACAAGGACGCGGAGCTTACCATGGCGACAGACAAGATCAAAGAGCTGACCGAGGCGGTCAAGAAATTTGACGGTGTGGACGTGGATAAGCTCAAAACCGATCTTGCGGAGATGTCAAAAAAATACGATACTGATACCGCCGCGCTGAAGCTTGATAATGCTCTGTCGAAAGCGCTTTCGTCATGCGGAGCGCGGGACGCGGATATCGTGGGCAAGCTGCTCGACCGCTCCATTATCAAATTGGACGGAGACAAGCTTATCGGTGTGTCTGAGCAGATCGATAGGCTCAAAACCGACAAGGCGTTTCTGTTCGGTTCCGCCGATGAAACGGCTAAGCCCACTGGCATGACCGCTCAGCTGGGGTCGCAGCACGATAAGCCCGCGGGAAACAGCGGCGCGGAGACTCTCGGAGCTGCACTCGCCGAACACTACAACACATAAATAGGAGGACTAATTATGGCACTTACACTTGAACAGGCGAAAGCCGCAATGCCGGACAAGGTGGATCAGCTTGTTATCGACGAGTTCCGCCGCGAATCGGCGCTGCTTGACAAGCTGACATTTGACGACGCGGTATCCCCCGGCACGGGAGGGTCTACTCTGACCTACGGCTATGTACGGCTCCTCACGCCGTCCACAGCGTCCACCCGTAAGCTCAACACCGAGTATACCGCCAACGAAGCGATACGCAAAAAATGTACCGCGGACATTAAAATTTTCGGCGGCGCGTTCACGGTCGACCGCGTTATTCAGGAGACCAGCGGCAGCCTGAACGAGATCGAATTTCAGCTGAAAGAGAAGATCAAGGCGGCTCGGAATTATTTCCACTATCTCGTTATCAACGGCGATTCCGCGAAAAATGAGGACGAATTTGACGGTCTGGACGCGATCCTCACAGGCTCCTCAACCGAGTACAAGGATTCGATCGGGCTGGATATTTCCAACTCCCCCATGCTCGATACAAATTACAAGAAATTTCTGGACGTTCTGGACGAATTTTTAGCTGGACTGGACGGCAAGCCGGACGCGCTTCTTGGCGGCTCCAAGATAATCTCCCGCATTCAGGCGGTGGCAAGGCGCGCCGGGTAC
This sequence comes from uncultured Oscillospiraceae bacterium, assembly GCA_910584715.1. Taxonomy (GTDB): domain Bacteria; phylum Bacillota; class Clostridia; order Oscillospirales; family Ruminococcaceae; genus RGIG8773. Next base: position 3,153 of record CAJUAN010000059.1, on the reverse strand, counting down.
CTGACCCAGAGCGAGGACAGCTTCGGGCGCAAGGCTAACGGCTACAACGGAATAGAGTTTATTGACCTTGGAAAATATTTCGACGGTACCGCGTCCTCCGACGTGGTGAAGCCCTATTCCGTATCCGAGACCACCGGCGAGGGCGACAGCGCGGTAACGACCACAACGACGGGACTTTGCGATCTGTATGCCGTAAAATTCGGTCTGGACGGTTTCCACGCCGTTTCCCCCGCGGGCGGAAAGATCATCAAGACCTATCTGCCGAAAATGGATCTCCCCGGCGCGGTCAAGACCGGAGAGGTGGAAATGAAAGCGGCGGTCGTACTGAAAAATACGCTCAGAGCCGGCGTTATGCGCGGTATCAAGGTACAGTGAGATGGGAGGTATATCAATATGTCGTATAAGATATCTATTCCTGAAAATAAGGCATTTACCGGAGATCACATGGGGCTTACTTTTACACACGGCGAGGCTCACACAGATGATCATTTTCTTGCCTCGCGTCTGCGGAGCAAGGGCTACACGGTTACCTCCGATGAGGTCGCTGTCGGCGAAGCTGTTCACGCTCCGGGCGAAGTTACCGAAGCCCACGCCGCCGAAGCGGAAAAAATTTCTCTTGAGGAAATGACCGTCTCGCTGCTCCGCGAGCGCGCCGCCGAAAAGGGCGTTGACCTTGGCGGGGCGCGTACCAAAGCGGAAATAATCGCCGCTATTTATGCCGCCGAAGCTGACAGCGAGGTGTCTTGAATGGCATACGCCGATTATGAATTTTACCGCGAGGCGTACCGGGGTACGCTTTCCGAAGCCGACTATTTGCGGCTTTCGGAGCGCGCCTCGGATTACATCGACGGCAGGACGGGATATATCCTCAAAAGGGCGGGTATCCCCGATGAGATGTCCGAGCGCGTGAAAAAAGCGTGCTGCGCTCTTGCGGATACCCTTAAAGGCAATGAGCGGGGCGGGGCGAAAACTTCCGAAAAGGTGGGGAATTACTCCATTTCCTACGCCGCGGGGACGCAGCGCACCGACGCCCAGAAGCTGGACGACACCATTCAGCTTTATCTTGCCGACCTTATAAAGGGGGTCAAATGGATATGATAACAAACGGATACTGCACAATAGTATGCCCCGACGACGACGGCAATTACAAAATTGTCGGCACATACCCCTGCATGTGGCAGGAGACCGAGGGCTACGAGGTCAAAAAGTACGGCGAGGAGAACGCCGACAAGGCTGCTGTATGGATTCCGGATTTGTCTGCGGACGTGAAAAAACACGACTACATTATCCGCGGGGAGCTTGCCAAGGTCGGCGATCTTGACGGTATGCTGACGGTCATGTCCGCGGCGCGGCGTGATTACGGCTCGGAGGATATGCGGCACATTGAGATCGGAGCGCGATAGTATGGGATTTTCTATCAAGCCCACCGAGCAGCTTCTCCGGGAGCGGGGTCTGCAAAGGGGCGGGAAGGTGCAGAAATTTATTGATTCCGAGTGCATTCGGCACATGGACAAATACACGCCGTTCCAGACCGGGTTCCTGAAGCGTTCCGTTATCCTCGGTTCTGTTATTGGGTCGGGGATACTGCGGTACATCGCTCCCTACTCGCGTTCCGTGTACTACAATAATGCGGGGCGCGGTATTGAAGGTACTGCAAGGGGCGGCTTGCGCGGTCCGAAATGGTGGGAACGTATGAAAGCTGTCTATGGCGACATTATTTTGCGGTCTGCCGCAAAGCTTTGTGGCGGAAAATCCAAACGGAGGTGATATTTTGTCAACTATGATCCAAGGTGTTAAGGAGTACATCGCGGCGTGTCCTCTGCTCAAAGAGATACCGCTTAAAGCGAGACACGTGGACTGGACTTCCGGCGACGCGAACAATTACGGCATAATGTTTGACAGCGACAATCTTGTAAAGCCCTTTATTTCGGGCGGCGGAAAGCATGAGTACAATTTTACGCTGTTCGTCCGCAAGTTTGCAAAGGAGGACGCTGACCGTCTGGAAAACTCCGAATTTGTGGAACGTTTACAGGACTGGTGCGGCAAGCAAAATTCCACGAAGAATTTCCCTGTCATGCCCAAAGGCTGCACGCCCACAAAGCTTTCAGCCGTCAACGGCTCTCTTTTCGAGAGGGACAAGACCGGCAATACCGGATTGTACCAAATCCAATTCAAATTAAACTACATTAAATCTGGAGGTTAAAATTATGAGCATTTTTAAAGTACCCGAAAACACAAACATTGAGGCAACCGTGCAGCGCACCGACATTCTCCACTTCATGGACGTGACCGACGCGGAGGGCGTTACACCCGAAGCCGAGGACGATACCGTATGGTGCCGGATGGGCGTGGGCTGGACGGCAATGACCGAAAGTCCCTCGGCTCAGTCCAAGGAGCGCAAATTCATCAATGAGAAATCCAAGAGAAAAAATATCACAAGCTATTCGCCGTCTATCGCGTTTGAGGCTTTGCTGATGTTCCTGAACCCTGCGATACGCAAGGTTTACGACATCTATACCAAGCGCAAAACCGGTACTGCCGCCGTCGTTCCCATGGTCACGGTGGACGCTTTCGATACTGCCGTCGGCGGATATTATCCTGCCCGTAAGGGCAAGTACGCCGTTGAGGTATCGTCCTGCGACGATGACGACGACATGATCATCAAGGGCAATTTCAACGGTCAGGGCGACGAGGATATCGGCTGGTTCGATCCCGTCAACGGCAAGTGGAGCGACACAAAGCCTACAGCTCAGCCGGGCGAGCAGGCTGACACACCCGTTCCCGAAAGCGAAAACGAGTAATTTTTTAGGAGGAAATTTTTATGAAATCGAATATCATACCCATGCAGGACGGCGTTGTTAAATCCGGAGAATTTTCATTCAGCCGCAGAGCGGCGAAGCTTAAAGCATACGGCGGGGAGTTCGAACTCCCCGCCAAGACCGTGGAGTTTTCCGATAAGCTTGACGCGGTTCGCGCGGAGATGCTGACCACTCTCAAAACCTCGGACACTGTGCGCTCCCTGAAAAAAGGCATCGTCCTTTTCATCGGCGAGGAAAAAACGGAAAAGCTTTTCCCCGACGACAAGATAAACGAGCTTGACCCGGACGAGGTTCTCGGCTTCTGGTCGGCTCTCAACTATGAGTTGAACCGTCA
>CAJUAN010000058.1 GCA_910584715.1 uncultured Oscillospiraceae bacterium | reverse complement strand
TATGTCTTGCAAATCCGCTTGTTTATTGCGTTTGTGTGGTTTTGTTCAAGGCTATATGGTTAAAAAACGGAGGGGTCTTTATGAACATCAACGGAACATCAAACCGCGCACCGATCAGGACTACGCGCTCCAAATCCTCATGCGCGAAAATGGCTGATTCCGTTTCCGCAAGAGACGGCAAACAGAATAACTTTGGAAAAGTATTAAAGCAGTCAGAGTCCGCGCGGGACACTTTTAACAGCATTTCATCTGCGAATCGCATCCGCGAAAAAGTAACTGTTTCAAGCGTACCTTTCACACAGGCAAAGCTTGACAGTATTTCGGAAGCGATAAAAAACGCAGATTATTCGGAAATGTCGAAAGCCGAGATATATGCCGATATTGAAAAGAAATATGCTGATTCTTTTGATGATTTTTATATGACAGCGGCTGTCCAGCCCAGTGAAGATCACATTATGATACGTCAGCAGTTCCAGGAAGATATTCATAATAATTTAGGCTATACCATAGGCTGTACTCCGCGCAGTATTGTATTTGAGGCAAAAGGGTATTCAAATATGAGCTATGATGAAATTGAAGCGGCAATTAAGGAAAAGTACGCCGAGAAAACCGGATTTATCGATCAGCTTAATCTTGTCGGCGAACTGTTTTCCTCCGGTGTTTTATCAAATAAGCTTGGACACGAGGAAGCTTTTTATATGGTATGTAATTTGGAAACAAGTATTGAATGTGGATACGATGGAAGAATATCCAAAAGCGAATGGCTTGACAAAATAGAGGAAACAGGAGTTTCATCACCGTTCAGTCTTTTGCTTAACAATCCTTATTATGCGGAATATAAAGAAAAGTACCGGGCCATGACTGACGATATCCTTTTCGGGATCGCAGATGATACGCAATAAAAATAAGCCTATAGCTCCGTCCGGCACGACAGGAACTATAGGCTGAATTTTTTAAGCTGCAACATACTTCAAAATAACTTCCGCCGCAAACGCCGCAATGCAAGCCGCCGCAGCCACAGCAAGCAGTCCCTTGTTCTTAAAGGCAAGCAGTACCGCCGCGCCGATACCGACAGCTGCCGAAGCTACGCTCCCGGTGGAGTAAAACGCCGCGGGTATCGTCATTGCCCCCAGAACAGCATACGGTACATAATACAGAAAGTCCTTGACAAAGCGGGACTTTATTTTTTTGCGGAATATCACAAAGGGCAGCATTCGCACCAAATAGGTCACCCCCGCCATTACTCCGATATAGGCGATCATTTTTGCGGTCATTCCGAAGCCTCCTCAACGTCCTTTTTCGGGAACAGCAGTGCGCCCGCAGCCGAAGCCGCAAGGGTGCAGATAATTATTGCAAAGCCCGACGAAACGTGGGAAAATAACGGTATGTACCGCAACCCGCAGCTCATCACCGCAGAAATTATCACTGTAACCAGAACCCCGACCGACTTTCTTGCGGGAGGGATAAATATTGCAATAAACATTCCATAAATGGCTATGCCCAGCGCGGAGCGGAGCATTTGGGGCAGCACGCTTCCAGCGATTCCGCCCAAGAGAGTACCTGCCGACCAGCACAGAAAGGGCAGCAGTATCAGACCGTACATATAGCTTGGAGTAATTTCCTTGGGCTTTCCCGAAGCCACAGCGAATATCTCGTCGGTAATTCCGAAAGCCGCCAGAAACCTGTGGGGAGTTGTAAATCCCGGATCCAGCTTCTGGGACAGGGACAGGCTCATCAGCGCGTACCTCATATTTATTATAAGCTGTGCCAACGCCATTTCAAGCAAAGTCCCCGCAGCGGTAATTATCCCCAGACCCGCCACCTGTCCCGCGGAGGTCAGGTTTGTCATTGAGACGACCGTAGCCGCAAGAGCGGAAACTCCCTGCGTAACAGCGGCTATCCCAAAGCTGAACGATACCGACAGATACCCCAGACCGATAGGCACACCGTCCGTCAGACCCTCCCTGAACCCAAGCTTTTCCGATCCCATAAACAAACCTCTTTCCGGCAAAATTACCATAAAACTGCAAACAGTTTAGATTATACCAAATCCTATCGTGGATTTCGTGTACAGACTATTAATTTTTATTTGCTTTTTAATTGGCTGACAGTATGAAAATCGCTTCTGTTCCGAACCGGCTTGCAGCTACGGAAAAACTGTATAACACACCAAACGAGGCTGTCCCGAACGGAACAGCCTCGTTTCATATTGCTTTGTCAAATACAGCTTTCGCCGCATGGGGTCTCTCAAAGACCTCTCTTAACGTAGCTTGTATGGAGTATCTCGTGCGCCTTGTGGCTGCCGGGCTTCTCAAAGAAAGTATCGTAAACTTCCTTGATAGCAGGGTTCTCGTGAGAACGCCTCATTGTGCTTGCAGCATCCTGGTCGTAGAGAGCCTTTGCGCGGATAGCGCGGATATCCTCAAAGTTGCGTACCGAAGCGGGCTGCTGAGGCTGACCGCCGCCGTTTACGCAGCCGCCGGGACAACCCATTATCTCGATAAATGTGTAGTCGGCTTCGCCGCTCTTTACCTTCTTGAGAAGAGTTGCAGCGTTTGCAGTACCCGAAGCAACCGCAACCTTAACGTCAAGATCGCCAACCTTGTAGGAGGCTTCCTTGATCCCCTCAACGCCGCGGACTTCCGTAAAGTCGATGTTTCCGGCTTCCTCGCCGGTTATCATCTTAACGGCTGTACGGAGAGCAGCCTCCATTACGCCGCCTGTCGCACCGAAGATAACGCCCGCGCCTGTGCCTATGCCCAGAGGCTCGTCGAATTTCTCGTCCTCAAGCTCGGTGAACTTGATACCACATCTCTTGATAAGACGTGCAAGCTCTCTCGTGGTGATAGAAATGTCCACGTCGGGAACTCCCGCCGCGCTCTGGTCGTCTCTGCCTATTTCGAACTTCTTAGCAGTACAGGGCATTACGGCGACTACTACCATGTCCTTGGGGTCTATGCCCATTTTCTGAGCGTAGTAGGTCTTAGCCGTTGCGCCGAACATCTGCATAGGAGACTTGCAGGAGGACAGGTTGTCTATCATATCGGGGAAATAGTGCTCACAATATTTGATCCAGCCGGGCGAGCAGGAGGTTATCATAGGCAGCTTGCCGCCGTTCTTGACGCGCTCAACCAGCTCGGTAGCCTCTTCCATAATGGTGAGGTCAGCCGCAAAGTCGGTGTCGAATACCTTGGCAAAGCCTATCCTGCGGAGAGCCGCAGCCATTTTGCCCTCAACGTTTGTACCCATGGGATAGCCGAACTCCTCGCCCAGAGCCGCGCGAACCGCGGGAGCCGTCTGAACGATAACAAATTTGCTCTCGTCGGCGATAGCGTCCAGAACCTTGTCGGTGTCGTCCTTTTCGGTGATCGCGCCAACGGGACACACGGCGATACACTGACCGCAGGAGATACAGCTTGTCTCTCCCAGACCAAGCTCAAAGGCGGAGCTGATGTGGGTCTTGAAGCCTCTCTCATTTGCGCCGATAACGCCCACGCCCTGAGTGGCATTGCAGACCGCAACGCAGCGGCGGCAAAGGATACACTTGTTGTTGTCTCTTATCATGTGGGCGGCGGAGAAGTCGATATCGTACTTCATGTTTTCGCCCTCGTACTTGCACTCGTCGTCAACGCCCATGTCGTGGCACATTTTCTTCAGCTCGCAGTTTTCGCTCCTTACGCAGGAGGTGCACTTCTTTTCATGTGTGGAAAGAATGAGCTGCAAGGTCTTTTTGCGGGACTCCAAAACCTTGGGTGTATTTGTAAAGATCTGCATACCCTCTGTAATGGGGTACACGCAGGAAGCAACAAGACGCTTTCCTCTGCCCTCGTCGGCTTCAACAACGCAGATACGGCACGCGCCGATCTCGTTGATATCTTTAAGGTAGCAAAGCGTGGGAATATCAACGTTCGCCATACGCGCAGCCTGAAGGATAGTGGTACCCTTCGGCGCGGTAACGTCAACGCCGTTGACTTTAACATTAATCATATCCATTTCTTAAAATCCTCCTTATCCGATCGGCTTACTTCTTGGAGATCGCGCCGAACTTACATTTTTCGATGCACGCTCCGCACTTCAGGCACTTATCCTTGTTGATAACGTGAGGAGTTTTAACCGAGCCTTCGATAGCTCCCGCGGGACAGACTCTCGCGCAGGCGGTACAGCCCTTGCACTTGTCGGGGTCGATCTCGAAGCTGAGAAGCTTTTTGCAGACTCCTGCGGGACACCTTTTATCCACAACGTGAGCCACATACTCGTCGCGGAAAAATTTCAGCGTGGAAAGCACGGGGTTCGGGGCAGTCTGACCCAGACCGCACAGGGAGTTCGCCTTGATGTAGTAGCAAAGCTCCTCCATCTTGTCGATATCCTCGAGAGTGCCCTGACCCCTTGTTATCTTGTCGAGAATTTCAAGCAGTCTCTTTGTTCCCACACGGCAGGGCGTACACTTTCCGCAGGACTCGTCAACGGTGAATTCAAGGAAGAACTTAGCGATATCAACCATGCAGTTGTCCTCGTCCATAACGATAAGTCCGCCGGAGCCCATCATGGAGCCGATAGCGATAAGGTTATCGTAGTCGATAGGAATATCAAAGTGCTCCGCGGGAATACAGCCGCCGGAGGGGCCGCCTGTCTGAGCGGCCTTGAACTTTTTGCCGTGGGGTATGCCGCCGCCGATTTCTTCAACAACCTCGCGGAGAGTAGTACCCATAGGTACTTCCACCAGACCGGTGTTGTTGATCTTTCCGCCCAGGGCGAATACCTTTGTGCCCTTGGACTTTTCGGTACCCATTGCGGAGAACCACTCTGCGCCGTTAAGGATTATTCTCGGAACGTTGGCGTATGTCTCAACATTGTTGAGAATAGTGGGCTTGCCATACAGACCCTTTTCCGCAGGGAACGGGGGACGGGGTCTCGGTTCGCCGCGATTGCCCTCGATAGAGGTCATGAGAGCCGTTTCCTCGCCGCAAACGAACGCGCCCGCGCCGAGACGGAGCTCGATATCGAAATCAAAGTTAGTACCGAAAATGCCCTTGCCTAAAATGCCGTACTCACGCGCCTGACCGATAGCGATCTCAAGACGGTGGATAGCGATCGGGTACTCGGCTCTAACATATATGTAGCCCTGATTTGCGCCGATAGCGTAGCCCGCGATAGCCATAGCTTCAAGAACAACGTGGGGGTCGCCCTCAAGAACTGAACGATCCATGAACGCTCCGGGGTCGCCCTCGTCGGCATTACAGCACACATATTTCTGATCCGCGTTGGGAACGATGTTCCTTGCCAGCTTCCACTTCATGCCGGTAGGGAATCCGCCGCCGCCTCTTCCGCGGAGACCGGAATCAAGGATAGTCTGGATAACGTCCTCAGGCTTCATTTCGGTGATCACCTTGGCGAGAGCCTGATAGCCGTCGGTTCCGATGTACTCGTCGATATTTTCGGGATTTATAACGCCGCAGTTACGGAGAGCAACGCGGTGCTGCTTTTTATAGAAGTTTGTTTCGTTAAGGGACTTGATGCCCTCGTCGGTAACGGTCTCCTTATAGAGATATTTTGTATCGACGTGACCGCCCACAAGGTGCTCCCTTACGATCTCGGGGATCTCCTCCTCCTTGACCATGGAGTAGAAAGCTCCCTCGGGGTAAACGATCATAATGGGTCCCAGCGCACAAAGACCGAAGCAGCCTGTTTTGATGACCTGTACTTTGTCGCTTATGCCGTTCTTCTCTATTTCCTCGTTCAGCCTTTCAATGATCTTAGCGCTTCCCGAAGAGGTACAGCCCGTACCGCCGCAGACTAAGACCTGATACTTTTTATCTGCGCCTGCTGCGCTTGCTGCGCTGTCGGAAGATTCTCTGCGGATCTCGACCTGTCCTTTAATTTTATCACGGATAGCGTTAAGTTCTTCCAGCGATTTCTTCATTTGGTATTATCCTCCTTGGTATATTTTGTAAATGCCCTCCCGCTTTCACGATAGATATGTACTTGTCCCGAGGGAGAGCAGACGGTATATCAGTTGTACTTTGCAAGGATATCGTCGATATCGTCAACGGTAAGTCTGCCGTAAACGTCCTCGTTGACCGTGAGAACGGGAGCAAGACCGCAGGCTCCAATGCAGCGGCAGGCTTCAAGAGAGAACTTGCCGTCGGGAGTACAGCCTCCGCCGTCGATGCCGAGCTTTTCGATAAGCTTGTTGTAGATATCGCCGCTTCCCTTAACGTAGCAAGCGGTTCCGAGACATACGGAAATCTTGTACTGACCCTTGGGGTTAAGCGCGAACTGAGCGTAAAAAGTGACTACCCCGTAGATCTTCTCAAGGGGATAGCCTGTTTCCGCGGCGATTATCTTCTGCACCTCGATAGGAAGATAGCCGTAGATCTCCTGCGCCTGCTGAAGAATAGGCATAAGGCAGCCTTTTTCGTTCTTGTGGCTGTCGATAACGGCGCGAAGCTTCTTCTCCTGCTCGGGAGTACCCGCGAAAGGAATGGATGAAATAGTAGAACCCATTATAGAACCTCCTCAATGTAGTGCTTATTTTGTATCCGCGGCTTGGCGGTACACAAAATGCAGTCATACATACATTATATCACATATTCCGTCAAATTGCTACAAAAATATGTCACAGACGTTAAGGCTTTTTATTGTGCATTTGCAACAAAAAAATATTTTCTGTAAACTTTTTTTGTATGCCTTGGTACAAGCTTCCTGTTAATATTTATGCATAAGGACATAAAAAAGACCGCCGCTTTTGTGATATGCACCCCAAAAGTTAGACACTTTTGGAGGTGCATATTTTTTATGAAAA
>CAJUAN010000057.1 GCA_910584715.1 uncultured Oscillospiraceae bacterium | reverse complement strand
CTGGGAAACAAGCACTACCAGTTCAACGGCGGGACGGTGGTCACCGCGACACAGTACACGGGTGACAAGCAGGATTTAATTCAAAATGCCGACAAGCACTACGCGGAGGTGGAGCGGTTTTTGCTGTCCCTTGTTCGGAGCGTTATCCATATCGGGAAAAACCTCATGGGCGCGGATATCGCGGAGAATGCCGAGATCGACATTGATTTCGACCGCTCCGTGATAATCGACGACACCGCCGAGCGTTTGCAGGACTTGCAGGAGGTCAGGGACGGCGTTAAGGCTCCGTGGGAGTTTAGAGTCAAATATTACGGCGATACCGAGGAGGACGCGAAAAAAATTCTTGACGAGCTCAAGGGCATTGAAAGTGTCGACCTCGGCTTTGAGGACGGTGACGGGTAATGGCGTTAACGCCCTCACAGCTTGACAAGCTGCCCGAGCCTATGGTACAATTGATGTCGGAACTGCAGGACGAGATCATCTCCGATATTTGCAGACGTATCAAAAAAACAAACCTTTTGACCCCCACCGCGGAATGGCAGCTTGTCAAGGCAAATCAGCTGACGCTTTCCTCCCGGGAGGTCAAGCGGCTCATTGCTCAAAAGCTGAAAATTTCCGAGAAAGCTGTTAAGGAGCTTTACACGGACGCTGTCAAAACCGCTATCCGCGAGGACGAGAAAATCTACAAGTTTGCTATGGCGGACGGCGTTCTCTCCGGCGATTACCGGGAGAAATTGACGAACTATACCCGTTCGGTAGCTTTTTCAAACGCCTTGAAAAAAGGCTTGAAAAATACAAACGGATTGATGAGAAATCTCACCAATTCCGCGGCGGCAGCGGCGAACAGACAGCTTTCCGACGCGCTGGACTTGGCTTATCTGGAAGTCGCAAGCGGCGCGTTTACTCCGCAGGAAGCACAGTTTAAGGCTGTCAAAAAGCTTGGCGCGGACGGGATAAAGTGTGTTAATTACAAATCCGGCCGGACGGATCAGCTTGATGTTGCGGTACGCCGCGCGATAGTTACGGGGATAGGCAAGACCTGCGGCGATCTGCAGCTGGGGCTTGCGGCGGAAATGGACTGTCAGCTGGTGGAAGTGTCCTCCCATTTGGGGGCGCGTCCCTCTCACGCCGAATGGCAGGGACAGATCTATAGCCTTGTCAAAGGTCACCCGAAGTACCCGTATTTTTACGACGCTACCGGCTACGGCACCGGGGACGGCTTATGCGGCTGGAACTGCCGGCACTCGTTTTTCCCGTACTTTGAGGGTATCTCCAAACCCGCCAACGAGCCGGAGTTTTCCCGTTCCGAGAATGAACGGGTTTACCGTGACACGCAGAAACAGCGTGCCTATGAGAGGGCGATCCGCAAGTCCAAGCGCGAGCTCGCCGCTCTGGACGGGGCGCGGTCGGTCGAAAATGATCCCGCGGCTAAAGCACGATATGACGGCGAGTTTGCGAGAAAATCCTCTATCCTCAAGCGACAGGAGGCGCGGCTTTCCGAGCACCTTAAAGCGACCGGACTGCTTCCTGATAATTCACGTGTCCGCGTGGACGGGTTCGGGCGGTCGGTTAGTCAGAAAGCGGTTCATGCGGCGAAGAAATATACTGCAAATAGGGTAAATATCAGGAGCAGTGGAAATGAACGACCGAATTACTCTGTAAACAAGTCATTTCTTAACAGTCATAAATTTGAACAGCAATTTGACGGCTTGTTTAAACCGTGGCTTGATAAAAAAGTTTGCAAGTATGCTCGTTTTTCGGCCGACTGGAATGACCAAAAGGAAAGCGAAACGCTTTTCGCTATACCGACAAATTATTTTTTGAAGGTCAGTCGATTTGATAAAAAGCATTACAGAGCTTCTGATGACGGTGTTGGTGAATGGCTTTTTTCAAAAGAAAATGAGTTTATTCTTGTGCATAATCACCCGAATAATACGCCGCTCAGCTTATCGGATATTATGGCTTTAAATGATGTTCATAAAATGAAAACCGTTATTTCCGTAGGACATAACGGTAAAGCTTGCGTTGTTAGCGTAGGAAGCGGCAGACGCTTTAGTGGTAATGACCGCGGTTTTGTTGAAAGAGCATTTACTCGAAACATAAATAAGTACGGTCAAACCGATGAAGCTATACAAGCATTTTGCAAGGAAGTAGGCTGGAAATATGGAAAATATGTTTAATGATATGTGTGACCTTTTATGGTGGGAAGAATTAAACGATGAGGAAAAAGACAAATATTGTCAAGAACATTACGGCGTAAGCTTTGCCGAATGGTGGGAGGAAGTAATCCACCCAACGGTAGGCTATGACCCCGAAACACAAGAATTTTACGCATTGTAAATTAAGCACTCCGACCGGGGTGCTTTTAATTATGGAAAAACGCCCTTAAAACCCTGTTTTAAGGCGCATTTTTTATACATTTTTTTAAGGAGGACTAACTATGAAGCTTGAAGAACTGACCAAGCTGGGCATACCCGAGGAAGCCGCAAAGCAGGTCATAGCCATGAACGAAGCGGAAGTATCCGCGGAGACGAAAAAGCTTGCCGACAAGGACGCGGAGCTTACCATGGCTGCCGACAAGATCAAAGAGCTGACCGAGGCGGTCAAGAAATTTGACGGTGTGGACGTTGAGAAGCTCAGAACCGACCTTGCGGAGATGTCAAAAAAATACGATGCCGACACCGCCGCTCTGAAGCTTGATAACGCGCTGTCTAAAATGCTTTCGGGTTGCGGGGCAAAGGACGCGGATATCGTGGGCAAGCTGCTTGACCGCTCCATTATCAAGCTGGACGGCGACAAGCTTATCGGCGTTTCCGAACAGCTGGAAAAGCTGAAAACGGACAAGGCGTTTCTGTTCGGCGACGACAAGCCTGCCACGGGCATGACCGCTCAGCTGGGCGCGCAGCACGACAAGCCCGCGGGAAGCGGCGGCGCGGAGACTCTCGGAGCCGCCCTCGCCGAACACTACAACACATAAATAGGAGGACTAATTATGGCACTTACACTTGAACAGGCGAAAGCCGCAATGCCGGACAAGGTGGATCAGCTTGTTATCGACGAGTTCCGCCGCGAATCGGCGCTGCTTGACAAGCTGACATTTGACGACGCGGTATCCCCCGGCACGGGAGGGTCTACTCTGACCTACGGCTATGTACGGCTCCTCACGCCGTCCACAGCGTCCACCCGTAAGCTCAACACCGAGTATACCGCCAACGAAGCGATACGCAAAAAATGTACCGCGGACATTAAAATTTTCGGCGGCGCGTTCACGGTCGACCGCGTTATTCAGGAGACCAGCGGCAGCCTGAACGAGATCGAATTTCAGCTGAAAGAGAAGATCAAGGCGGCTCGGAATTATTTCCACTATCTCGTTATCAACGGCGATTCCGCGAAAAATGAGGACGAATTTGACGGTCTGGACGCGATCCTCACAGGCTCCTCAACCGAGTACAAGGATTCGATCGGGCTGGATATTTCCAACTCCCCCATGCTCGATACAAATTACAAGAAATTTCTGGACGTTCTGGACGAATTTTTAGCTGGACTGGACGGCAAGCCGGACGCGCTTCTTGGCGGCTCCAAGATAATCTCCCGCATTCAGGCGGTGGCAAGGCGCGCCGGGTACCTGACCCAGAGCGAGGACAGCTTCGGGCGCAAGGCTAACGGCTACAACGGAATAGAGTTTATTGACCTTGGAAAATATTTCGACGGTACCGCGTCCTCCGACGTGGTGAAGCCCTATTCCGTATCCGAGACCACCGGCGAGGGCGACAGCGCGGTAACGACCACAACGACGGGACTTTGCGATCTGTATGCCGTAAAATTCGGTCTGGACGGTTTCCACGCCGTTTCCCCCGCGGGCGGAAAGATCATCAAGACCTATCTGCCGAAAATGGATCTCCCCGGCGCGGTCAAGACCGGAGAGGTGGAAATGAAAGCGGCGGTCGTACTGAAAAATACGCTCAGAGCCGGCGTTATGCGCGGTATCAAGGTACAGTGAGATGGGAGGATATGTATCATTATGGGATTTAAAATTACTTTGGAAAACGGATTCAGCGGCGAGCACATGGGACTTGTTTTCACTCAGGGCACGGCGCACACTGCGGACGCGTTTCTCGCGTCCCGACTTAAAAGCAAGGGCTATGGGGTTGCCTCCGATGAGGTCATTAGCGGCGAAGCTGTTCACGCTCCGGGTGAAGCTGCCGAAGCCCACGTTACCGCCGCCGAAGCGGGAAAAATTTCGCTTGAGGAAATGACCGTCTCGCTGCTCCGCGAGCGCGCCGCCGAAAAGGGCGTTGACCTTGGCGGGGCGCGTACCAAGGCGGAAATAATTGCCGCTATTTATGCCACCGAAGCCGACAGCGAGGTGTCCTGAATGGCATACGCCGATTATAAATTTTACCGCGGGGCGTACCTGGGTACGCTTTCCGAAGCCGACTATTTGCGGCTCTCGGAGCGCGCCTCGGACTATATCGACGGCAGGACGGGCTATATCCTTAAAAAAGCGGGTATCCCCGATGAGATGTCCGAACGCGTGAAAAAGGCGTGCTGCGCTCTTGCGGATACCCTCAAAAGCAATGAGCGGGGCGGGGTGAAAACCTCCGAAAAGGTGGGGAATTACTCCATCTCCTACGCCGCGGGGGCACAGCGCACCGACGCCCAGAGGCTTGATGATACCATACAGCTTTATCTTGCCGACCTTATAAAGGGGGTCAAATGGATATGATAACAAACGGATACTGCACTGTGATCCGCGCCGATGACGACGGCAATTACAAAATCGCCGGCACATACCCCTGCATGTGGCAGGAGACCGAGGGTTACGAGGTCAAAAAGTACGGCGAGGAAAACGCCGATAAAGCCGCGATATGGATACCGGATTTGACCGCGGACGTGAAAAAGCATGACTACATTATCCGCGGGGAGCTTTCCGACGTTTCCGAGTTCGACCCGGATACCGCTTTGACGGTGATGTCCGCGGCAAAGCATGATTACGGCTCGGAGGATATGCGGCACATCGAGATTGGAGCGAGATAATGGCAGGATTTACTATCAAACCCACGAGACAACTCCTTCAGGAGCGGGGACTTTTGGAGGGCGGGAAAGTCCAGAAATTTATTGATTCCGAGTGCATTCGGCACATGGACAAATACACGCCGTTCCAGACCGGGTTCCTGAAGCGTTCCGTTATCCTCGGCTCGGTCATCGGGTCGGGGATCTTGCGGTATGTTGCTCCATACTCCCGTTCCGTGTATTACAACAATGCGGGACGGGGCGTTGAGGGTACCGCGAGGGGAGGCAGGAGGGGACGCAGGTGGTTCGAGGTCATGAAAACATTTCATCTGTCAGAGATAATCGCGGGCGCGAAAAAGATCGCGGGAGCTGTCAAGGCGCAAAAAAGGAGGTGATTATTTATGCTGAGTATTATTGAGGGTGTTCGGGAGTACATGGCGTCGTGTCCCCTGCTGTCGGAAATCCCGCTGAAAAAACGTTTTGTGGACTGGACTGACCCTACAGCCAACAATTACGGAATTATCGTTGACAGCAACAACCTTATACGTTCCTTCATTTCGGGCGGAGGGAAGTACGAATACAACTTTTTTGTACAGGCCCGTCTCCGCGCGGAGGACAAAAAGTCCCTCGAAAACGCCGAGTGGGTGGAGCGTATGGAGGCCTGGTGCAGGGAGCAGACCGCCGCGAAAAATTTCCCCAAAATGCCCGAGGGCTGCACGCCCACAAAGCTTTCCGCAGCCAACGGCTCTCTTTTTGAGAGGGACAAAACCGGAAACACCGGGTTGTACCAAATTCAATTCAAATTAAGCTATATCAAGAAAGGAAGTTAATTATGAGCATTTTTAAAGTACCCGAAAACACAAACATTGAGGCGACCGCACAGCGCACCGACATTCTCCATTTCATGGACGTTACCGACGCGGAGGGCGTTACACCCGAAGCCGAGGGCGATACCGTATGGTGCCAAATGGGCGTGGGCTGGACGGCAATGACCGAAAGTCCCGCCGCTCAGTCCAAGGAGCGCAAATTCATCAACGAGAAATCCAAGCGCAAGAACATCACAAGCTATTCGCCGTCAATCGCGTTTGAGGCTCTGCTGATGTTTCTGAACCCCGCGATCCGCAAGGTGTACGACATTTACACCAAGCGCAAAACGGGTACCGCCGCGGTCGTTCCCATGGTGACGGTGGACGCCTTTGATACCGCCGTAAGCGGCTATTATCCTGCCAGAAAGGGCAGGTACGCCGTTGAGGTATCGTCCTGCGACGATGACGACGACATGATCATCAAGGGCAATTTCAACGGTCAGGGCGACGAGGATATCGGCTGGTTCGATCCCGTCAACGGCAAGTGGAGCGACACAAAGCCTACATTGCAGCCGAGCGGTCAGTCCGAAAATCAGGGCGGCACACCCGATCCCGAAAGCGAAAACGAGTAATTTTTTAGGAGGAAATTTTTATGAAATCTAATATCATACCCATGCAGAACGGAATTGTAAAGTCCGGAGAATTTTCATTCAGCCGCAGGGCGGCGAAGCTTAAAGCCTACGGCGAGGAGTTCGAGCTTCCCGCCAAGACCGTGGAGTTTTCCGACAAGCTTGACGCGGTTCGCGCGGAGATGCTGACCACTCTCAAGACCTCGGACACTGTGCGCTGTTTGAAAAAGGGTATCGCCCTTTTCATCGGCGGCGAGAAAGCGGAAAAGCTTTTCCCCGACGACAAGATAAACGAGCTTAACCCGGACGAGGTTCTCGGCTTCTGGTCGGCTCTCAACTATGAGTTGAACCGTCA
>CAJUAN010000056.1 GCA_910584715.1 uncultured Oscillospiraceae bacterium | reverse complement strand
GAAAATTTTCTTATGTTGTCACCACACATATTGATAAAGGTCACGTCCATAACCACATCATCTTTTGTGCCGCCGACAACATGGAACACAACAAATACCATGACTGCAAGCAGAGCTATTACCGCATCCGGAAATTAAGCGACGAGCTGTGCAGCGAGCATAACCTTTCCGTCATTATCCCCGGTGGGGAGCGTGGTAAAAAGTACAATGAATGGCAGTCAGACAAGAACGGTACAGCATGGAAAACGCAGATAAGAAAAGACATCAACGCTGCCATCAAAACATCCTCCACCTATGAAGAATTTCTGCTCCTGATGCGGGCAAAAGGCTATGAGATAAAAGGCGAAGCCTTTGGGGAAGATGCCCCCAAATTTATCTCTTTCCGTCCACTTGGCAAAGACCGTTTTGTGCGTGGCAGTGTGAAGTCACTCGGCAGGGAATATACAAAGGAGCGCATCAAAGAACGGATAGAATTGAAACGGGAACGGAAGGCAGTTATCCCAAAAAGAGATTATGCGGATAAGAGATTGATTGACACCTCTGATGAAAAATTCCAGAACAGTCCGGGACTGCAAAGGTGGGCGGCGGTTGAGAATTTAAAGATTGCAGCACAGGCGTACAATGAGGTAGGTTCCATCGCAGAACTGGAACAAAAGATCGCCGCCACTTCCGCCACCGGAAAGGAAGCGAAGCAGACCGTCCGCAAGCTGGAAAACCGCATCAAAGACCTTGCGGAAATCATCAAATATGCGGAACAATACAAAGCAAACAGATCTTACAATATTGCCTATAAGAAATCAAAAAATCCTGACGCATATTTCCGCAAGCATGAAAGCCAGATTATACTTTATGGCGGCGCAAGGCGTATGCTGGAACAGGCGGGCATCCATTTAAAAGGTTTAAACATTGACAAAGTACAGTTTACAAGGGACTACACAGGGTAACGGTCTGACGGGTAGTATTCTGCCCGTCAGATTTTCCATGTAATGTTCAAGCTATCGCTTGTGGCGGCTATGGTGGTAATCATCAAATCCACCACCCGCCGTTTGTCATCAAAGGATACGCTGTCCCAAGTGTCGAGGTAGCCGGAAATCTGGCTGACCTGTTCCGGGCTGATGGCTTCCACCGTCAAGTCCGCTATCCGCTTCACAAGTTTCTGCTTGCGCCCGTCCAGTTCCGCTATCTTCACATTCACATAGGAGAGCAGGACATTGTTCGCCCCCGTCAAGCTGTCCACCAGCTTTTCAATCTCACCGTCCACATGAGCGAGTTCCACTTGCAGGGCGGCGATTTTGGGATTGGCCTTTGCCGCTTTCTTTCTGCCTGTCAGCGTCTTGTGGCTTTCCAGCTTCTTCACCATCTGCTGATAAACTATCGTTTCCAGTTCGGCGGTGTAAATCTTGCCGCACCCGACACAGCTTTTGTTATCCAGCCGTTTCGTACAGCGGAGATATTGACGGCCTACCCGGTTGACGATACTCATAAGGGCATAGCCGCAGTTCCCGCACTTGATTTTCCCCGCCAGCCATGTATGGGTGGCTTTCCGGGCGGACTGGATTTTCATGTTGTTCATCAGCTTCTTGCGGCAGGTCAGCCATATATCCGAGGGGACAATGCCCTCATGGGGCGCAAGCACCAGCATTTGGTCTTTCAGGCTTTGGGCCTTGTCCGGCTTCACATCCCGGCCTTGATAGAGATAACACCCGTTCATGCCCGTGAAGTCGGCGGCGTCATTGACAAGCACCGTCCCCTGGCTCTTGAAAAATTCGTACACATCCAAGTCCGCCTGCACATAGACGGGGTTGCGTAACATCTGCGCCAGCGTGGGGCGTATCAGTTCCCGGCCATTAAATAAAATGCCCTGTTCCGCAAAGTACCGGGTAATGTCCCCATAGGAGGTTGTCGGCTCGGCGTACATTTCAAACATCAGCCGGATATTTGCCGCTTCCTCCGGGTTCACCACCAGCCGCTTTGTGTTGATACCGTCCATCTTGATTGGCTCCGTATGGAAGCCGTAGGGGGCTTTCCCGCCCATCTTGAAGCCCCGCTGACTGCGGGAATAGTAAGCGTCCGTCACCCGCTTCTGTATCGTTTCCCGTTCAAGCTGGGCGAACACGATACAGATATTCAGCATGGCCCGCCCCATCGGGGTGGAGGTATCAAACTTTTCCGTGGAGGAAACAAACTCCACATTGTACTGCTGGAACAGTTCCATCATGTTGGCAAAGTCCAGAATAGAACGGCTGATACGGTCAAGTTTGTAAACAACGACCTTTGCAATCAAGCCCCGCTTAATGTCCCGCACCAACTCTTGAAACTTCGGGCGGTCTGTGTTTTTGCCGCTGTACCCTTTGTCTGTGTATTCCTTGCAGTTACCGCCTTTCAATTCGTATTTGCAAAACTCAATCTGGCTTTCAATGGAAATGCTGTCCTTTTTGTCCACCGATTGTCTTGCATAAATTGCGTCTATTCGATTGTTCATTTGTCGCTCCTTTTCTTCAAAAAGAAACGGAGCTGCTGACAATACTATTATACCGCCAGCAGCCCCGTAAATCAATGTTGTCGTTGGAAAACCTTACGACCCGGTTTCCTCCGCCCGCCGCTTGTCGGCGTATTTGCGGAACACGTCATAAAGCTGCTGTTCCAACTCCCGGCGCTTTACCGTTTCCTGCTCCGGCGTGAATACCGGAGAGAGATTTTCCAGCGTGATTTCTTTTCCTTGAAAGGTCACGACCTCTGTTTCTTTTCTATATCTGATACCGCTTATAAAATCACCTATCCTTTCCATACTGCTGTTGTTGTTTCAGTTCCGCTAGCACATCGGGCGGAATACGGTCAACGAGCCGCTGGATATTATGTAATTCGCTTTCCAGCTTCGCCCGTTCCATCGTGTCTTTCATCTTGCCTTTTTCGCTGGCCTTTGCCCTTGCTTCCAACTTCTTGTTTTTTTTCAGCAGGTCGGCAATCGTGACCTTGTACTTTTTCAGTTGCCCGGAAAAGTCCTCCATCTGCGGGAACCACTTTTTCAGCATGGAAAGGGCTTCCTCTTTCTTCTTCCCGGCGTTCAGCGGGTTAATGCCGTCCAGCACCGCTTCAATGGCCTTTGCCTGATTCGAGAGATTGACCGCCTGTTTGAATAGCCGGGTGGGGATATGTTTCCGGCCCGTCTTGCTGGCGCTCTCCCCACGCTCCAAGTCTGGGTAATTCTCCACCATATAGGCGTGAAAATCGTCCTGCCACTTTGTAAGGCTTGCCCGGTTGCCCAAAATCTCTTTGGCGCACAGGCGGTTGTCTTGCGTCAGAGGAACAAAGGTTAAATGCAGATGGGGCGTTTTCTCGTCCATATGAACCACCGCCGACACGATATTCTCCCGGCCTACCCGCTGGATAAGGAAGTCAGCCGCCCGCTGGAAAAAGGCTTGTATCTCCTTTGGGGGCTTGCCCCTGAAAAACTCCGGGCTGGCGGTTATCAGCGTGTCCACAAACCGGGTGCTGTCCTTGCGTGTCCTGCACCCGGCCTGTTCAATGCGGCTCTGAATGAAGTGATAATACCGACCCTCTGGCTTGACGATATGGAAATTGTACTTGCTCCTTGCCGTGTCAATATCCGGGTTGCTGGCGTACTTTTCTTTCTGCCTTTCGTGATGGGCTTCCAGCGGCCTTGCCGGGTTGCCCTTGTGCTTTGCAAATCGCAGGATTGCGTATTGCGGCAATCTATCAATCCTCCCTCCTGCGGACGGTTCGGGGGCGGTTTCCGGGGTGGAGCCTACAAACACACAGCCCCGCCCCGGACAGCCCGGAAAAGTCCTTGATTTATGGGCTTTTGTCAGCCCCTATTTGTCCGTTTCCCTGCGCCTCTTCCTGTCACTGGCGTTCTTCTGCCGCCTATGTACCCGTCTGGCGCAGGCTTCGCAGTATTTCGCCCGGTTGGAACGGGGGACGAAAGCCGCCCCGCACTCGGCGCACCGCTTCACGCTGACGCTGCGGAATATCTCCGCTTCCAGCGCCTTGTCCTGTGGCAGTACCGCCCAGCGGAACCACTTGCAGCAGACGGAATAGGAAATCGTCTGTGGGCAGACACATTCCTCACCATCGTCCAGCAACAGGCAGTTGCCGTTATCGTAGTTACAGCAGGTTTTCCGAACAAGGGCGTTTGCCCGTCTGCGCTGTGCCGGGGTCATGCGTGGCAAGCCGCCGCCCGGTGTGCGCTCTATCTCTGGTGGTTTTTTACTCATGCGTTCCTCCGCTTTTTCATATTCTGCCGTTCTCCCCGAAAGCCGTTCCTGCCCCATTCCTGCGGCGTGTCCCGGTGTTGGTACGCTGACCTGCTTCGGGCCAAGTTGACCCGAAGTGACTTCTGGACATTTTGTCCAGAAGTGGCGGCGTTATGGCGTGCTTCCCCAGCCGGTAATATCTCTTTCGGACGGTCATTCACTTGTGCTTGTCCATCGATGAACTAACACAAGTCTACACTTTTTTGACCGCCCGTCCCGTATATCCGAAAGGTTGGAAATACCGCTGGAAAACACACTATTTCCACGCTCTCGGATTTGTGGTAGAATGGAAAAAAAGCAGAACGATAAATATGAAGTTGTGAGGGAAAAAATAATGGCAAAAGAAAAGGTTTTATTCAAAGAGTTTCTATCGGCAGTTGCGCCAGAACACCAAGCGTTTGTTGAGGAACTTAATAACAAACTTATTGAACAGGGTTGTGACCTCGTAATAAAGGAGGTAAAAAGCGGTTATGCGGCTTCATACCAACTAGAAAAGAAAACAATAATGAATTGGGTGTTTCGCAAGTCAGGTGTTTTGGCACGAATTTACGGTGACAATGCTGGCAAGTATGAGGATACACTCGCTTCTCTGCCTGCTGATATGCAAAAGAAAATGACTGCTTCTCGTGATTGCAAGCGGCTTATTGACCCTAATGCTTGTAGTGATACCTGTGTGAAAGGTTTTGTTTATACCTTGAATGGCGATACACATAAAAAATGCCGTAATGACGGAATGTTCTTCCTGTTGACAAATGAAACAGCAGAGTATATAGCTGGGCTGGTCTGTGCAGAAGTTACCGCACGCAAGTCGGCTTCATAGCGACAGGAAGGTTAAGCCCGATAACTCCCAGTTTATCGAGGAGGCAAAGCAAGGAGGGATAGCTTGGCTTTAACTATACAGGAACGCCTGAAAGACCTGCGTGTGGAACGTGGACTGACGCTGGAACAGCTTGCGGAGCAGACACAGCTTTCCAAGTCTGCGCTGGGCAGCTATGAAGCGGACGACTTCAAGGACATCAGCCATTATGCCCTTATCAAGCTGGCGAAGTTTTACGGCGTGACCGCTGATTATCTGTTAGGGCTGAACGAAACGAGAAATCACCCAAACGCCGATCTTGCAGACCTGCGTTTGAGTGACGATATGATTGAATTGTTGAAAAGCGGACGGATTGACACCGCCTTGCTTTGTGAGCTGGCGGCGCACCCGGATTTTGTGAAGCTGCTGGCCGATATACAGATTTATGTGGAGGGTATCGCCGCCACACAGATACAGAACTTGAACGCATGGGTAGACGTGGCGAGGGCTGAAATCGTGGAGAAGTATCAGCCGGGGGAGCATGACAAGACCGCTGGTGTGCTGCAAGCTGCCCATGTACGAGAGGGCGACTATTTCAGCAGCCGGGTACATCACGATATTGACGCTATCATGGAGGACATACGGCAAGCCCACAGGGGCAGGAGCGACAGCGCCCCGGAGAATACCATTGTGGACGAACTCAAGCGGGATTTGGAGGAAGTGGCGAGCTTCAAGGGCAGTCGGGCGGAACACCTGTTGATGGTGTTCTGTAAGCAGACAAAACTGCGCTACACCAAGCTGACGGAGGAAGAAAAACAATGGCTGACCCGGATTGTACAAAAATCCGAGTTGACGAAAAGCTATGTGCCGCAACGGGGAAAACGGAAATAGCGAGCGACAATCGAGAAATTGCGAGGTAAAAAGTAATGTGTGGATTGATGTTAGTTAGGCCATGTAAACTTTATGCAGAACAAGTAATGTCATACAAAGAAGAAATGTCACAAAATGGGGATAGCTTTGACGGTTGTGCAGGACTTGAAGATGTCTATTCATTTGATGAATGGATTGATTTTGAAGGAAGATTAAGAAAAAAGTATAAAACTGGATATGTTCCATCAGAAGTGTTTTTAGCGGTAAGACGAAGTGACAAATTTCTTGTCGGAATGATAGATTTTCGTCACCCATTATCGGATTTTCTTAAAAATTATGGGGGCAATATTGGATATAGTATTCGTCCATCAGAAAGGCAAAAAGGGTACGCGTCTGAAATGCTAAAACTGGTTTTGCCCATTTGTCGCGACTTCGGAGAAAGTAAGGTTTTATTAACCTGCGATAAAGGAAATGTAGCTTCACAAAGAACGATTATTAAAAATGGTGGGATGTTGGAGAACGAAATTTCTGATACAGTAGGTTTAAGTAAAAGTGGAATAATACAAAGATATTGGATTTCATTATAACATCTTTCAACAATTCCTCGTCTGGGAGATAGCAAAGCCAGCCGAGCCAGTCAACGACAAGATGAACTGCGCATAAATGCACCGCCGTTGACAGTCTCGCCCGTCTTTGCTGATGGGTAATCAAGGCGGGAAAGCCCTAAAATGGCTTCCCGCCCATTCCAATTCTGAGAGGTCGGACAACTCCAAAATAGCTTTGATGGCGGACAAGCACAGTATGGGATTGTCCGTCTTGTCTACCCATTCAGCGGGACGGACGGCGGCGGTCAAGGCCGGGCGCAAACCCGTTCATTTCAGCCTTGACGTTTTCCGTCCGTTCTGCTATCTTTGCCGAGTGTCTATACACAACATCGGGCCAAGTTGGCCCTAAGTCCAAACGGGGGACGAGGAACGGGGGCTTTCATATACGCTCTGTCTGCTGATGAAACCAGCCCTGCGCCTGCGGCCTCCCGCCCCGCAAGCACAGCCTGTTCTCCTGCCGCTTCAAATACCCTTGCCCTCCCCGGCGGCAACGGCATTTTCACGGCAACGCCGACAGAGCGTATAACACACTACACTTTGCTTCGCAAAGTCGTGTGCCAAATGGGGCGCTGCCCCCTTTGGATACCCCCACAACAAACAGGCGCTATGCCCCTTGCCGGGAGCATAGCGCCGTTTGTTGTCAGCAGCCCGTTTCACGGTCTGCGTGTAGTCTCTTGTAAACTGACCTAAGCTGAAAGCGGAATATCAGGAGCTGACCGCACAGAAGAAGGAGCTGACTGCCA
>CAJUAN010000055.1 GCA_910584715.1 uncultured Oscillospiraceae bacterium | reverse complement strand
AGCTGCCCACAGGGTTATTTCCCATATCCACCTGCGGGGGACGAAGCTCCGCGTGACCGTCCCAAGGGTAGAGAGTGTTGATGTACTGAATTTGACCGAAGCCCTGCAATTCGATATGCGCGGGGACTTCTATTGTTCCGAAGCCCGAGCAGTCGAAGTCCTCACGCCAGAAGTCCGCGGGACGGGAGTCGGGGTTTTTGCTCCATTTAAATTTCCACCGTCCGTCAAGAGGCTGACGGAGCGAGCTTATACCGTTTTCCGCCTTCTTGTTCGAAGCATAGCAAACGTGGTCGGAATGGGCGGGAAGTCTGTTTACCTGAAAGACCGTCGGGTCGGTGAGCCATTTTAAATCGGGCTGCATAAGCGTTTCCTCCTAAAAAGATTTTCTGCGTTTATTATAGCATTAATAAAATTAATTTTCAATAACTTATTGTATTTTGTCGCTGACAAATCATATCATTAGCAAAACAATTCCCCGCAAGGAACGAGAGGTTTTTCAATAACTCACCCGTCCCTTGAGGGGGACTTCATGCAGATACAGTATCGTTCACCGTTATTCTTTTACTGCGCCTGCGGTAACTCCCGCAAGTATGTATCGCTGGAAGAAAACATACAGCAGGATAGTCGGAAGCATGATAACGATAATTCCCGCAGCAAGGGTCTGCCATGACCCTTGCTGGGCGTTTGCGTAATCCATAAGGAACGTGGTCAGCGTGCGCTGATTGTTTCCCGGCATATACAAGTACGGAATGTACATATCGTTGATTATCGTTATCGCTTTTATGATAGCCACAGTCGCTGTGGCGGGAGCAAGGAGAGGAAAAATTATCCTAATGAAGAGCTGGAAATATCCGCATCCGTCAAGGAGTGCGCTCTCGTCCAGAGTAACGGGAATTCCGGACAAAAACTGACGGTATATATAAAGCTGCATCAGGTCGGACGCAACATAAATAAGTATAGGCGCGCCTACGGTTCTGTAAAGACCTATTCCGTTAATTATCTTAAAACGGGCTATCTCGGTAACGAATGTGGGTACGAGCATACCTACAAAAAACAGTGCGAAAATAAATTTTTTGAAGCGGAATTCAAACCGTTCTATAATATACGCCGTAAGCGAGCCGAGAATAATGTTGAATATAATGCTGACGACAAGGATTATAGCCGTATTCTTAAATCCTATAAGCAAATATTTATCGCCGAATACCTTTTTAAAATTTTCAAAGGTGATATGCTTTGGCAGAAGCAGAGGAGAGGTCGTTACCATATCACCTTTTGTTTTCAGCGAAGCGAACAGCGTCAGCAGAATGGGGAGAATAACCATAATGACCATTGCGATACATATCATCTGCTTGAACACCTGAACGACCGCCGAACGTTTTTTTACCGAATCAAGCGTTTTCATCATGTTTATCCTCCTTTAAGATTATTCCGTGGATAAGCTTGTTCTGAACAAGATATATCAGAATGATTATTGCCATGATCGCAACCGCCATAGCCGAAGCCAATCCGAAGTTGGAGAACGTAAACGCCGTTTTTATTGTGTACAGCGTAAAGGTACTTGAAGCGTATCCCGGTCCGCCAGCGGTCATAACGAACGGAATGTCAAATACCTGCATAGCTCCGCGGATATTGTCGAACAGGATAAAGTCCACCATAAGCATTATGGACGGCGTTTGTATGTAGCGGAACATCTGCCACGCGTTCGCACCGTCAAGAGTAGCCGCTTCGATCATGTCGCGGTTTACGGACTGTAACGCCGCTGTGAACAGCACGATATGATAGCCCGAAAAACGCCACAGAGAAACGAACGCCAGTACGAAATTAACTATCTTGGGGTCGGACAGCCAGCTTTGCTTAAGCATACCGAGCCTTACGGCTTCAAGCAGGTTGTCGAACGCTCCGTTTACCGGCGAAAAAAAATATGAGAACGCATATGATATTGCAACGCCGTTGATGATGTACGGCAGAAATACCATTGTTTTGTAAAATTTCGCCGCCCGCAGCTTTGAGTTCAGCAGCACCGCAAAGGCAAGCTCCACGGGTATCATCAGCAGATGAACGAAAAAATATACCGCGTTGTTTCCAAGACTTTGCCATAGGTCTTTGTTTTTGAACATACTGATATAGTTTTCAAGCTTGACAAAATTACTTGATGAAGAAAGACCGTCCCAGTCGGTAAAGCTCATTCGGATAAGGTCGAACGCGGGAAACACAACAAAGCATATCAGAAGCGTTACCGGTATGATCAGTGCGGTCAGAATAAACCGTCTTCTTTTTACAGCCAAAGAATTCATATATGACAGCTCCTTTCACGGCAATTAAAGAGCCGCCCGATATTTTTCTACCGGGCGGCCCAATAATTAGATGTAATTATTCAATGCCCAGTTTGCCGCGAGCTTCCGTCCACTTTTTGTCAAGCTCCTCAAGAGCCGCGTCGAGGTCAAAACCGTCGGTAAGCATCTGCGCTCCCAGCTTTTTGTAGTCGAAAGCGGTCTCGTTCTGGATAGCTGTGAAATCATCTCCGCCGCCGTCGTACATAACAGGCTGACCGTCGGGCTGCGCTTCATCGGACTGCGCGAGAATGGGGTCTTTATCCTTGGGGAAGTTAGTCATGGACGACGCGCTTGAAACATAATTGACGTATCCGGGATACCAGTCCTCGCTGTAGAACCATTCCACAAAAGCCTTTGCAAGCTCTGGGTTCTTGCTGTGAGTCGTAACGCCCATAAAGCTGTCGCCCTGAACAACATAGCGGAAAGGCTCGGAAGCGGATTCTCTTACAGGCAGATAGAAAGTACCCAACCGGTCGATGCTGTCCGCACCGTTTTGAATGTTCTGCAAGCCCCAGTCGCCGAGAGCGATTACAGCGGCTTTCTTCTGCGCGAAAAGATTTGTCGCCTGATCGTTGCCCAAGCCAAGCGGGTCTTTGCCAAGTACGCCGCTTGTGAACAGATCATATACGCGGTGGTACGCCGTGTTTATGTCGCTGCCGTTTGCAAAAGGCGTATCGGTCTTAGCCATATCGTTCCAGTTCTGACCGTTGCCGTTTACAAGAGCGGGCATGAATTCCATGTACGGATAGTCGGGCCATTCATCCTTTGCGCCGAGAGCTATTGCCATAAAATCAGGGTCGGACGCGCCGTAATAGCTCTGGAGAGTTGAAGCGGCGGTCTTGAATTCCTCCCATGTTGTGGGGACGCTTACATTCGCTTCCTCAAACATATCTTTCCAGTAGTAAACGTACTCATAGCCTGCCGTCATCGGTATGCCGAGCACTTTTCCGTTAAGCGCGTAGCCCTCCGCCAAAGCATTATTCTTGCAGGCTTCGGTGTCGGAAAGATCCAGCAGATACTCCTGAAATCTCGAAAGCGTAAAAGTCTTGTTGAACATAACATCGGGGAGCTGATTTGCGCTGGCGCGCATTTTCATGGAATTCCAGTACTCGGAATCGTCCTTGATCTTTTCCACCTCTATGTCGGCGTCGGGGTATTTTTCGCGGAATTTTCCTACCATGTCGTTGGATTCGATGTATTCCATAAGGTTGTTGTCCCAGATAGCGAACACAAGCTTTCCGCTTGTGGCGGAACCGCCGCTTTCCCCTCCGCAGCCTGCAAGCATACCTGCCGTAATCACGGACGCAACTGCCGCGCTGATTATTTTCTTGATATTTTTCATGTAAATCCCTCCGTTAATATTAAGTATTACAGCTGTTCCGCAAAGAAAATGTACAGAAGATAAGACTAAAATCCCGAAAACTTTTATATGGATATCAGCTTGCAGCTTCGGTTACATTTTCAAAGCGGAATTGCTGCGTTGTGTCGGTTTCCCTTTCGGTAATTATATTTTATAATATTTCGCGGGGAATTTCCATGAATTATCGTTAGATTTCTTGATAATTTGTAAGATTATTTTTCACCTTGGCGAAAACTTTTGGGGCTTATGCACAATTTCTTTTTGAACATATGGTTGAAGTGTTCAACATTTGCATAGCCTACCGCATCGCTTATCTCGTACATTTTCATATTGGTTTGAAGCAAAAGCTCCTGCGCTCTCCTTATACGTAGATCGTTGAGATAGCTTATAAAGGTGCAGCCGCATTCCTTTGTAAAACGAGCGCTGAAATATTTTTCGCTGAAACCAACATAGTCCGCGACTGTTTTTAGCGTAAGCTCGGGATTGGCAAAATTATCCTTCATAAATTCCTTGGCTCGCTGAATGTCCCCCTTTTGCTTTTCCTGTCTAACAGCGGAACAGAAACTTTGTACCTTTCGCAGAGTATTTTTCAGCCAAAGCTCCCGCTCCCGACTTGTTTCAAGCTCTTTCAAAGCTTTTCGGAAATTTACCTGCTCCGAAAAGATATCGAAAAAGCTTATTCCGTAATTCTGTAAACGCTCCGCAAGTCTCGCTATCAAAATAAGTATACGTTCGCTGTGAGACTTGCCGTCAAGCTGATTTAACGCGCTGAACCAAATCCCCGCTTCATTGTCAAGCAGATTGGGGCTGTCGCCGCACAATGCGGTAATAAATCCGTCGCAGTTTAAAGCCTCCGCCTCGTAGGTCTCGGCAAGCTCCCCGTCCTCCCATTGACAGCAAATGCCGCCTGCGCCTGTAAGTACGGATAATTTGCATAAAGTCTCACACCTGCGTACCGCCTGTTCCGTTTCCGAAGATGAAATAACGCCGCTTATTCCCACCGAGGTGTTGATGTTCATAAAATCGTGCCATACTCCTTGTATCTGACGTACTGCCGAAAGTACCGCGCTGCGGGCTTCGCTTCTGTCCTGTACCTTATAAAACAGCTCATATCGGGACGGGTCTTTCGCGTAAATTTCCGCCCTGCCGTTCAAGCGTCTTATCTGTCGTACAAGCTCCAGCATGGGTCTTTCCAAGCGATCCTTAAGGTTGCCGCCGAAACGCTGCGCTGTTTGTGAAAAGTCTTCTACGATAAATACGGCGGCAATATAACAGCCGTCCTCAAGCTTAGGAAACGCTGCCGAAGACGATTCCGCGTCTGATGAAGCAATGGCGTTCGGGAACACCTTCTCCCTAAGATTGTTAAGCATTTGCGTAAGATTTTCGCGGTTTATATTAGCTTTTAAAAGATAATCATACGCGCCGAGACGAAACGCTTCTCTCACCAGTTCAAACTCATCGTAGCCCGAAAGCGCAATCGTTACGGGCATAGACGAGCTTTCTTTAAGTTTGCTCATAAGCTCCAGTCCGTCTGTTTCGGGCATTTTTATATCCGTTATCAGCAGATCGGCAGGATCTTTCGAAAGGAAATCAATTGCCTGCGCGCCGCTGCCGCAGTCGCCGATAACGGTATAGCCGCAGCTTTCCCAGTCTATAAGAGTTCTTAACGTTACATGAACGAGAGAATCGTCGTCAACAATCAATGTTCTTATCATTCGCTTTCTCCTTTCCTGCACGCCGACAAGGGTATCCTCAACACAGTGCGCGTAAATTTTCCAAGTTCGCTTTCGATAAATATTTGAGAAGCTTCCCCGAAATGAAGCTTTAAGCGTTCAATTACATTTTCGACGCCTATTCCCGAATTATCGCTTTTTTTAAGCGACCCGTCCAGCAGACTTTTTATCTGCTCACCGCTCATTCCACGACCGTTGTCCCAAACCTCGAAATAAAGGAAGTCCCCTTTAGTATATGCTGATACCTTTACTTGTCCAAGATCCTCGGAAAATTCGTCAAAGCCGTGAGTTATGGAATTTTCAACAACAGGCTGCAATGTCAGGCGCGGGATACGGTAATCGAGGCAGTCCTCGGCAATATCATATTCTACATCAAAACCATTTGAATACCGTATACGCATAATATAGACATAGGTCTTCAACATTTCAAGCTCGTCCCTAACGGTATAAAAGCCGGCGTTGCTTCTGAATGAACAGGACACAATGCTTACCAAGGATTCAGCCATTCTGCGTATGCCGTCGAACTTTGCCACCTCTGCCATAAAGCGTATGGAGTTAAGAGTATTTACAATAAAATGAGGATTTATCTGCCGCTGCAAAGCCTGCATTTCCGCTTCATGCTTTTTTCGGGAGGATTCCTCGGTCATATGGAACATATTCTTTATTCCCAAAACCATTTGGTTAAATGACGTCATAAGCTCTCTTATTTCCCGATCGCCCGTAGGCTCTACCTGAACCTCCAGATCGCTGTTGTCAAGCCGAGACATAGCTTCGCATACCGTTTGGATAGGTGTGATTATCGCATTCAAAAAATAGTGGGAATACATATAAAAAAGCATAAGCAGAACAAAAACAATCAGCAGTACGATACCTCCCGCAAGATAAAATCTCTGTCCAAGGCGGCTTTCCTCAACAAATGTTACAATCCTCCAGTCTGTGTCGGGAATTGCCTTTGTCTTGAAAAAGAAAGGCTTTTCAACGCCGTAAAAATCCGCTTTGGCTGTTTTGCTGCCGTTCCCGAATTCGTTCAAATGCTCCTCAAAATAGCCGTGTATTTTTTCGCCGTCCGTACTGCCCGTATCTCCGAAAAGCACGTGACCGTTTTTATCAAGTATCACGCTTACGCCTTGATTTTTGTCTTCACTCTGCGCCGAAATAATATCGCTTACACGGGACTCCGTGAGAAAAGCTACGACCTCTATCTCTCCGCTTTTATCCGTGGTAAAATTTGTTGACATTGCCGTGACCAGCACCAATCGGCTTTTGCGGTGTATAGAGCTTGTCAGACGGCTTCTACCCGTGTCATAGCAGCCCAGTACAATAGTATTGGGTTTGTCCGACGCGCTGATATACCAGTCCGAACCGCGCACATCCTCCCGGGGAATAATTATATCCTCCTTGACATAGACCGCGCCGCCGTCTTTCATATAAAAGCCGCCTGCAAGAATATTTTGAGACGGCACAACAGCGGTATTAAAACCCTTCTGCAAAAGCTGTTCTGCGTTGTACCATTCGCTTCCGCTTGAATTGTGTACGCTGACCGCTGTCCTCAAAAATTCGCCGTCGTTACTGTAAACAAAATGCGAAAGCTGTATTGAAGCGGTTTTTATGTCGCTGTTCAGCGTTTCGGCAATATTTTCCTGAACCGCGTCTATGGTTTCAATTGCTGAATTTCGCAAAATATATCCGATAACAAGTTCGGCAGCTATAAAAACCAGTACTAATGGTATAACAACAAGCAGGGCGAAGCTTCGATAATAAGTCTGTTTAAGCGCGGAATGTTTGAGTTTTTTTATCGGTCATATATATCTTCTCCAACAATTTTATATATTTAAGCAGTTATGTTTTTTACAGCACCTCTAATTTTTAATGGAAATAAAATCTTTATCACAAAATATACCTGTGTTTATATTTTTATACCCCCGTAAAAATCAAATCATACCCAACTCTAAAGTTGTGAACTATCCTCAAAAGGTCAGAATTATTAAACGCTAAAATCTTCTCATTGTTAGAGGAACTGTCAAAAAGATCGGTAACTTTTTTCTGTGCCATACCGCAAGCAAT
This sequence comes from uncultured Oscillospiraceae bacterium, assembly GCA_910584715.1. Lineage (GTDB taxonomy): Bacteria > Bacillota > Clostridia > Oscillospirales > Ruminococcaceae > RGIG8773. The sequence goes on along the minus strand of CAJUAN010000055.1, from coordinate 223 downwards.
CAAATCCTCCTGATAAATTCCGTTCCGTTTTAGGTTCTCCGCAATGATACGCGAAATCATAACCTGCAAATACTTGTAATCCTCATTTGCGGGTATTCTTGACAAAATATCAATAACCAACGTTCATACGAACTTCTTCTGATGTCTTTCTAAGAAAGGGTATGCCGCAGATATGCTGTATCAAAGTCATTTTGAACAGCACAACAGGGTCTATGCTTGGTCT
>CAJUAN010000054.1 GCA_910584715.1 uncultured Oscillospiraceae bacterium | reverse complement strand
TGCCCCCTTGACCCCCGCGAGCTGGGCTCAGCTCGACCAGCTAATCTTTGGCAGGATAATAACACTTGTGCGATAAACATAAATTTATCACTCCAAAATTGATTTCTGTGTTTTAGTCGGAAGCTCTTGACTTTTTTGTTGCAATATGTTAATATTATATTAATAACATTGAGAGGAATGATTATTATGGAGCAGAATATTTTTGAATGGAGCGACGACTACAGCATAGGCGTTAAGGAGATCGACGACGCTCATAAGCAGCTTTTTTCAATTGTCGGACGCATCATAAGAAATTTTATGGATAATAATTTTGAAAAAAATAAAATGACCTGCATTGAAGCTCTCAAATATTTGAAAAGCTATGCGGTAAAGCACTTCGCCGAGGAGGAGGCTTATCAGCTTTCAATTGGATATCACGGATACAAAATGCATAAAAAAGTCCACGACAATATGCGCGACGTGGTTATCCCCGCTCTGGAAAGGGAGGTAACGTCGCAGGGCTATTCCATGGAGTCTATGGAGCATTTCGCGGGCGCCTGCGCGGGCTGGCTGACGGCTCACGTTCTCATTGAGGATCAGGCGATAACCGGAAGAGTGCAGAGCAGGTGGAAGCAGATACCCGACGACAGCGGAACGGACAGGCTGGAGGAGATCGGCAAAACCGTTATCAACGGTTTATTTCAGGCTCCCGCAACGCTTGTAAACAAAAACTATCAGGGTTATGAGCTGGGCAAGCTGTTCTGCTACTGCGATGAATTTACCGACAAATTCGGTAATGTCTATACCGTTACGACCGCCATTGAAGAGCCTATGGTGGAAAAGGTCGTATCAAAAATAATGAACAAAAAGGCTTTTGAACTCAGCGAGGTAATGCAGCCGATGATAGCGGAGATCGTTAAGTCCTTTGATTCAACGGTTATCAAGGCTTTTGAATCCGAGGAGCTTAAAAACACCAACAGTGTATTTTTAAAGAGCAAAGAATTTTATGACAGCTTTGAAGAAGGATACCCCGATTACAGTATGCTTTGGAGGACTATGTACGGATATCTTGCTCTTTGCATAAGGAGAAAATCCGCGATATAAAATCATACATAAACATTTTTGAAAGGCGAAAAGAGGGTGGAAAAATACTCTGTCCTCTTTTTTAAAAAACTTTTTTAATATGACGTACTGTTGTCACAATATGTATGGTATACTTGTTTCAAACAAAAATGAAACGAGGTACCGATATGAATTATGAAATTGTCGAACTGAAAGAAAAAACCGCCGCCGTCCTTACCGCGAGGACTAACAACGCTTCCCCCGAAATGGGTGCCGTCATCGGCGGACTGTGGCAGAAATTTTATTCCGAGGGAATTTTCAACGCCGTGCCAAACCGTACCGACGCTTACGCTCTCGGTATGTACACCGAATACTCCTCCGACGAAAATGGGGACTATACCGCCGCCGTGGGCTGCGCGGTCAGCGATGCGGACGGGCTTCCCGAGGGCATGAGAGCTATAAAAATCCCTGCGGGAAAATACGCCGTATTCACCATAAAGGGAGAAACGGATACGGCGGGACAGCTTGCCGCGATTCAGAAGCTTTGGCAGGAATTATGGGGCATGGACTTAGACCGCGCCTTTAGCTGCGATTTTGAGGAGTACCGCAGCTCAGACCCGAAGTTTGCGGATATACGCGTTTACATTGGATTGAAATGAGGTAAAAATTATGAGCAGACCGACCACAAAGGACGAGCTGATGAAAGCGGCGGTGGAAAATTACGCCAAGCTGAACGAACTTATTTCCTCCCTCACCGAGGAACAGCTTGCAACGCCGTTTGATTTTTCGGCGGACGTAAAAAAGAAAGAAGCCCACTGGCGGCGCGACAAAAATCTTCGGGACGTTTTGGTACATCTTTACGAGTGGCATATGCTTCTTTTAAATTGGGTGGAAGCAAACGAAAACGGCGAAAGCAAGCCGTTCCTGCCGGAACCCTACAACTGGAAGACCTACGGCGAAATGAACGTGAAGCTTTGGGAAAAGCACCAAAGCACGTCCCTTGAAGAAGCAAAAAAGCTGCTGGAAAAATCTCACGCCGAAACAATGAAGCTTGCGGAAAAATTTTCAAACGAGGAGCTTTTCACCAAAGGATATTTTAAATGGACGGGCGGAAACGCGCTGGGCTCCTACTTTGTCTCCGACACCTCGAGCCATTATGACTGGGCGATGAAAAAGCTTAAAGCCCACATAAAGAACTGCAATGGGAAGTAAGCTTATGAGTACGGAATTTTCGGAAAAGCTCCCCGCACTGTGGAAGAAGATAGGCAGTCACGGAGTAATGGTTTTATCCACCTGTGCAGGTAACAGGGTAACGTCCCGACCGGTGAGCGTAGTTGTGCCGGACGGCAAATTTTACTTCCAGACAGACGAAAACTACCTGAAATACAAGCAGCTTTCGGAGAACGAAAACGCCGCCCTGTCCGTTAAAAATTTCTCCATAGAGGGAAAGTGCAGGGATATCGGCAGACCCGCTGACAGCGAAGCTTTTACAAAGGCTATGAAAAAATATTTCCTGCCCGCCTATATGAACTACTCGAAGCTTGAAAGCGAGCGGGTGCTGGAATTTGTCCCCACGCTTATCTATTCGTGGAGCTACGAGCTTGCAAAGCCTTATATGGAATACTGGGACTTTGAAAATTTTACATATAAAAAGGAGTGCAAATATGACCTATGAGGAGTACAACGCGCTGACGTCCGCCGAAAAAAAGATCGCCGCAAGTATCGCGCCCTGCGGACTTATCTGCGAGCTTTGCAGCGAGCGCACCCATTGCAAAGGCTGCAATTTCAGCAGGCAGGAGGAACTGAAGTGCTGCTGTTTCCAGCGGAAATGCTGCGACGAAAAAAATTTAAAGGGCTGCTGGGAATGTCCCGATTTCCCCTGCGGAAAGGATATGCACGACCTTTCAAAGCACGGCGTAAGGCTTGTGGCTTTTGTGCGGTACATAAAGGAAAACGGCATTGAACGCTTTGCTGAAAGAATAGCCGAAAATAAGAAAAACGGCATTATCTATCACCGCGACCCGAAAAACTACACGGGAGATTACGACGTTTTCACCAAGGCGGAGGACGTTATCGCTCTTATCGAAAACGGAAAGGAAACTATTAAAAATGGAAAAGCTTGACTACAAAAAAGCCTATAAGGACTTGTACCAGCCCGCCGCAAAGCCGTCCCTCATAGAAGTACCCGAAATGATTTTTTTCGCGGTGGACGGCGAGGGCGACCCCAACACTTGCCCCGCCTACAAGGAGGCTATGGAAATTCTGTACGGACTGTCCTTTACCGTAAAAATGTCTAAAATGAACGGCACCCAGCCCGAGGGTTATTTCGAGTACGTAGTGCCGCCTTTAGAGGGACTTTGGTATTTAAACTCCGATGACGGAGTTGCTTTTGACGGACTGAACGTTACCGACAAAAACAAATTCAAGTGGGTGTCAATGATACGCCAACCCGAATTTGTCACCGAGCAGGTCTTTGAGGACGCGCGGGAAAAGTTCTCAAAGAAAAAACCGCAGCTTGACCTTGGCAAAGCGCGGTTTATAAGAAATACCGAGGGGCTGTGCGTTCAGATAATGCATAAAGGTTCTTACGACAGCGAACCCGAAAGTATACTGAAAATGAAAAAATTCACGGAGGAAAACGGTTTGACCGAGGACTTTTCCGCGGAAAGGCTTCATCACGAGATATATTTGTCAGACCCGCGGAAGTGCGCCCCCGAACGGCTCCGTACGGTTATCAGGCACCCTGTCCGCCGCGGCTGATAAAAGCCGCTGACCGATGAGCCTGCTAACCGATAAGCCTGTCGGAAACGCTTACGCTTAGGGAGCTGTCCTCAAGATAGCTTTCGGCGTTTTCGCAGTATCGCCCGTAAAACTCGGGGCAGTCCCGCCGGACAAGCTTTTTTATGCCGAAAAGATCGCAGGAATTGTACCAGACCGCTGATGAAAACGCGCCTATGCAGGAATCCCGAACGCTTTCCCGTACGGCTTGTTCTATCAGCGGTTCGCTTATTCCGTCGGGATTTTCGGCAATATAGAGCTTCAGCTTTATGTCGGCGGACACGGTGAGAACGTTTTCCGATTCCTCCGCTTTCAGACAGGTTTTCGCGCCTGTTATAAACGCTGTCGCCCGCTTGCCGTCCGCCGTTACTGGGACGGTTATTTTGTCCCCGCTTTCAAACGCGTCAAGCAGAAGCTTTACCCCCGCCGCGTCCTCCTCGGAAAGATACCCCGCCGTACCGTTTTTCCGCGCAAATGTCAGTCCGTCAAAGCGGACGGTATCATTTTCAGCTTTCACTATCGGCAGAGCCGCCGCGCAGTCCAGCACCCCGGTATCCGCCGCAAGCTTAGCCGCCGATGTGTAGACGGTTTTCCCCTGAGCCGCGGTCAGAGACATTATTGTCATAAGCTGCTCCGCGGAAAAGGAACCGTCCGTCAGAAGAGTTTCCGTAACGGCGGCGGGGTCGTCGGAATATGCCACGGGGCAGGCGGGGGAAACGCTTCCGTCCAGAAAAAGCGCAAGCTCGTCTGATGGATTTTCAATTCCGCTGCCGATTATCAGCATTTTGATATGTCCCAGAAAAATCTTTTTTCCCGCCTCCGTTTCCGCGTCCGCTATAGCAGCCTGAACCGTGGCTCCGCTTCCGCTTACGGAAACGCTGTTCGCCTTGCTTACGTCCGGTTCGGCGGTGCCGCTTTCCGACTTGTAAAGCTGTAAGCTGACGGTGTAAATGCCGTCCTCCTTTTCAAGCCCCATAAGCTGTACGAACGCTCTTTCGCCCACCTCCGTGCCGCCGAAGCAGCCTGTGAAAAGAAGCGCGGTCAGAGCCGCAGCCGTAAGGCAAAGCCCGCGTTTTATTTTTCTCATTGCAGTATTTCTCCTTTTTCGGTTTTTTCGGCAGTACCTTTCCGTCTTCCGGACTTTCCCGAAATTATCAGGGCGATAAGGGGAATGATTCCCGCCAAAAGAATTACCGCCCAGCCCGAGCATATGAGATCGTACAGCTCCTCGAGAGAGCCTCTTGCGGTTGTTACCGCGAAAAGAATGCCGAACACAAGCAGAGCCGATACCGCAGTCCTGAAGCGCATTTTCGGGAACACCTCCCCGAAAAGCTCGGCGGCGATGTGCAGGAAAAGAGCGGCGTTCAGAGCGGCGGTTATAGTCCATACGATAAGGTACAGAGAGTCACTGCGCTGAATGAATCTCTCTCCGCCGAAGGTGCCGAGGGCGAGAAAGGGGTAATCGGAAAGGACTGCAAAATCCCCGAGGACGGCGGCGATGAGCAGCATTACAGTTTCGGCAAGCACAAGCTTTGCGGTCAGGAAGCCGTATACGCCGCACCTGAGCTTATCGCGGACGCGTCCCGCAAGAAAGGCTGCCGCGCATATCTCTCCGTTTCGGGAAAGGTCGTCCAGCACTGCGGAGAAAAGTCCTCTTGCCTCCAAGGGTTCAAAGTACAGATTTGCGCTGTCGCAGTTTCCCGCGGAGGAAAAAGCCATTGCGGCGAGAGCGATAATGAATATCCAGAACAGCAGCACCGCGCTGCGTCCCAGAGCCTCCGTGCCCAGACAGGCGCAGTATACGCATACCGCCAGTATAACGGCTATCCAGAGCAGGCTGTCCGCATAGGGGAAAAACCGCGCGCTCAGAAAACGCTGGAAATGCATTAGACTGTTTGCCGTGTAGAACAGGAAAAACAGCAGATACAGCGCGGCGGCAATTGTTCCGCATATATTGTTTTTATCCAGTATGACCGACGTGACGCTTCTGCCGAGAAGCACTACGGGTATCAGCAGCACAGCCTGCACCGCCGCGGAAACAGCGGCGGCGGTAAGCCGCAGGGACAGCCCCTCGCCGTCCCGCGCGAATGGCACAAAGGTCATGAGTGTGAACACTCTGCACATGAACAGCAGGAGCAGAAGCTGCCCCCAGCCGATACAGCGTTTTGTTTCTTCCATAAAAAACCGCCTTTTTCAGATAGTCAGAGGATATAGAATAACGTTCAGTCTCCGTCCATATTCACGCCGTGGAGCTTTTCCACGCTTGCCCGTCCCCTTGCCATTCGTGGAAAGCCTATCCGTGTGAGAACGTCCCGCATGGCTTTCGGAGTAAACGGCGACAGCGGGGACATCACGGGCGCGCCGTGGTTTTCAAGAGCGCAGATATTCACCAGCACGGCGGCGGCTAAAAGGGATATTCCGTACAGACCGCTTACGCCTCCCGCGGCGACGGCTATGAACCGCAGCACGGTTATCTGCTGATTAAGGCTCGGTATCACAAAGGAAGCCGTTACCGATATGGCGCAGGCAAGCAGGAGCGGGTTTGAGATTATCCCAGCGGATACCGCCGCGTCGCCTATTATGAGTCCGCCTACGATAGATACGGCTCCGCCAACGCTTTTGGGCAGACGTACTCCCGCCTCGCGGATTATCTCGTAAAAGAGCAGCACAATGAACGCCTCGGCGGCAATGGGAAGCGGCGCGGTCTGCTCCGCGGAGGCAAGGGTCATCAGCAGGGTGTGATTGAACAGCTCCGGGTGGAACGTCACAACCGCGACGTACACCGCGGGCAGGAACACCGCAAGGAAAAAGGAAAGGTACCTTATCCAGCGTATCAGAAAGGCGTAGAACGGGCGGAAGTTGTAGTCGTCCAGCGTCTGGAAATTCTCGATAAAAAGAGCGGGACACACGATTGCAAAGGGAGTGCCCTCGATAAGGATACCTATGCGTCCCTCCAAAATTTTTGCGCAGAACACGTCGGGGCGCTCCGTTACCGACACCCCCGAAAACAGGGCGGGCTTGGGGTTCTCCATAAAAGGCTCCACATAGCCGCTGCCCAGTATGCTTTCGAGGGGGAGCTCCTCAAGTTTTTTACGTATCCTCTTGACCAGCTTCATAGGTACGCGGTCGGTCATGTAGGCGATTATTACGTCCACCTTGCTGACCTCGGTTATGGGGAAAAGCTCAAATCTCAGCAGAGGGGATTTTATCCTCCTGCGAACGAGGGACATATTGGTGCGGACGGTTTCCACAAAGCCCTCGTGAGAGCCGCGGATATTCCCCTCGGTGGAAGGCTCGCTTATCCCGCGGGTCTCGAAGCCCTGTACCCCGAAGGCAAAGGCTTTCGGGCAGCCGTCTATGAGCAGCACTGCAAAGCCGCTCATCAGTCTGTGTATAAGCTCGCCGTACTTTTCGGGCATTCCCCTGTCGATAGCCATAAGCATATTATCGTGTATATGAGAAAAAAGCTTGTCGGCCGCGGAGTACTTTTCGGGATCGAGGTTTGTCAGCGGAGCCAATATCAGATTGGTAATGGTTTGGGTGGATATCATTCCCTCGAAGCAGATGAGGTTGCAGGCAATATTTCCGATAAAAAAAGGATTCAGCAGCAGGTCAGAGCTTTTGCCGAGAACGGTCTCAATGTTGGACACGTTTTCCGCAAGTGACGGAGACAGCGGGGTATCCTTATAGTCGAATAGATTTGACGGGTTCATTTCAAACTCCTTGTCGTTATTTTTCAATGGATATTATTGCCGTTTACAGCAAAAAAATACATAGAATTTTTTCGCTTTGGCGGGGAATAATTTTCAGAGAAAACAAAATGCAGCGGAGAAATTTGTTGGGTTTTAAATTTATGTTTAACTCACAAACGTTGTTTACCTGCCAAAGATTAGCTGGTCGAGCTGAGCCCAGCTCGCGGGGGTCGAGGG
>CAJUAN010000053.1 GCA_910584715.1 uncultured Oscillospiraceae bacterium | reverse complement strand
ACAAGGGGCTCTGCCCCCTTGACCCCCGCAAGCTGTGCTCAGCTTGACCAGCTAAACTCTGGCGGGGTTATTAAGTTCGTGCGATAAACAAAAATTTATCACTATTATTTTATCACAATCTCCCGCATTGGGTCAAGTCCGTCCCGCATTTCAATGACAATACTCTCCGCGTTTTCAAAATCAATATGCTCAAAACGCAGCTCCACAAGGAATTTATTTTCGTCCTCGATCTCATAAATTCCGTAAGGCATACCCTCGCCGCCGCCTTTTTCATCAACCAAAACGTCTCCTGGATACCACGATTTCGTGTTGTTGAAAAGAGGAACATGTTCGCCGTCCACCCGAAGCTTTATAGGACAGAACTCATCGGTAAGCTCAATACTTCCCTCGTGTATGGCAAGCAGCGTCCTGCCCTGTTTTCTTCCTGCGTCCCATAAAGCCCAGTTGCTGTCGTAGGCGCTTTTGTATATTGGGTAGGAAATATCCAGCTTTGTGGCGTAAACCGTTGAAGCGAACCTCTCCACGGTGCAGTCAATGCCGTTGCTGCGGGAAGGAGCTTCAAGCTTCATTTCAACAGGCTTGCGGATAACGCTTCCGTCGGGAACAAAGTCAAGGGACAAATTCGTGTACGTGCGGGAATACATCTTCCTTGCCCCGCGTTCATAGCCCACCCATTTTATGTCAAAGAAAAGCTTCAGTTGCTTCTCGGCGGCGGGTCCTGTATAGGCGGGGTAGCACTTCATCTTGAAGATATAGGATTTTTCACCGTTTTCGTCCGCAACAGGCTCGCCCTTGTAGGCGGTGTACCCCAGGTCGCTTGTGTCCTCGCAAAGCTCGTTATAGGTAAGAACGCCTAAGGACAGCTCTTTAAGATCGTCGGCGTATCGCTTTGAACGGGCTTCGAGAATGACATAGCAGTCCTCGTAGTCGCCGATAAACGCCAGAGCCTTTACCGACAGCAGATCGTTCTCCGCGGAAACGTCCAGCGGCTGGTACTCGCCGTCCGCAAGCTTTTCCGCGGAAACAGCGTCGTCAAATTTATTCCGCATAACGGAGCCAAGGTCGAAAAATCCCGTGACAGCGGCAGCCGTTACGGATACTGCCAGTACAGCCGCGGCAGCCATTATGACCGCTGCTGTTTTTCTTATCGGCGTACGGCTCGGCTTTTGGGTCGGGACGGTTTCCTCCGCCTCTCTGAAAAGCCTTGTTTTCCATTCGGCGGGAGTTGTTATTTTCCCGAAAATATTTTTTAATTTATTCATGGCAATTCTCCTTTTATCTGTTACTGTTCATCATCGTCAAGCAGGTCTTTAAGCATTTCCCTGCCGCGCCTGAGCCTGCTTTTGAGAGTGTTTTCGCCGCACCCCAGCAGCTTTGACAGCTCCGTAAGCTTATAGCCGCAGAAGCAGTGCAGCCATAGCGCTTCGCGGTAAACGGGCGGCATGGACATTATACGCTCAATAATGAGACGTTCGTGGCTGTCCTCCCAATACGCTTCGATAAATTCGAGCGGTTCGGTTTTATGGCGGAAACGGAAACGAAGCTGGTTCTTGCACTCGTTGACCGTTACCCTGATAAGCCACGCTTTCAGATGTTCGGGGTCGGCTGACAGCATATCCGCGTTTTTAAAAAGCTTCAGGAAAACGTTCTGGTAACAGTCCTCGGCGTCCTGTCTGCTGCCGAGACGAAGCAGACAAAGACCTGTTACCGTATCGGAATAATCCTCCACAGCCTGTTCAAAGCTTTCCAAAAGTGTTTTTTCGCCGCCGTCCATAGCCGCACCTCCAATCAAGAACGGAATCCGTTTTTCGTCCTCTGCAAGTAATACACCGCTAACGGGAAAAAGGTTGCATGTGCTTATAAATTATAAATATTTGTTTTTACCGTTTTATTATACCGCAGGTATTTACGTACTTCAACAATGGGAATAAACTTTTCCGACAAAGCCGCTGCAGCAGATTACAGTTTGGATATTTGTATTACAAAACGGTAAATACTATTGAAATAATTTGTTAAAAGTGGTATAGTTGTATCAATAAAACAGTTAAGGGGTGGTCGTATGAGAAAACGCATTATCGCTTTGGCGGCATTATTTATAATCACGGCTGCATTGGGCGGCTGCAAGGAAAACGGCGGGCAGAACGGGCAAAACGGACAGGAGAGCCAATCGGGAACTGCCGCCTCCGCTCAGACCGAGGAGACCTCGGGAAACGCGGAGGATACAGAGGATACGGAAGATACGAATGGCGACGGCGAAAGCCCCGAAAACGATGAAGCCGATGAAAAGACTCCCGAGCCAAAGGGACTGAAAGCCAATACCGACGAGCAGAACAGGGAGCTTGCGGAAAAGCTTGCCGAGCTGAAAGACGAAAACGGAAACTACATATTCGACAAAAGTGTAAGCGAGCCGCGTATAAGGCGCGTTGTTTCCGAGGACGAGATATCGGTGAGCGATTTCTACGCTGCGGAGCTTTACAGGGAATCGGCAAATCTTGTCTGCACTGATCTTGACGGCGACGAAGGAAAAGTCAATGCCGAGGATTTTGAAGCCGCCGCAAATGCCGCGGACAAAAGCAGGTGGGCAAAAGATCTGACTGACAGCACTATAAGCGAGTCGGACGTTACGGTAAAGCTGAAAATAAACGGCACGCTCCCTCCCGAAATTGTGAGCGTTACCCCGAGCTACAGCCTGACCGACCTTACGCTTACGGGCTTTGTGTGCAGGAACAAGGACAACACATTTGACGTTATTGTCGATCCCGCCTATATGTACAATATACCCATGCCGATATCCTGCAATACCAAATACAGCCTTAACGGCGAGACCGTGCTTATGGATTCCGTATCCTTTACGGCGAATAAGGGCAGACACGCCGCGGAAACAAAGGATATAAGCGGAGACTATGTTTACGCAAGAATGAATGTCGGCACGCTTACGGTGTCCTACGACAGCGAAGGAAACAATTACTCCTACGCGGACGTTATCGGCGATCTTGAAATTATTTCGGAGGATATCCCCTATACCCTGAGAAATTCCTTCGGCGCGGCTAAATTTGATGATAAGGGAGCCGCGGGAGCCTCCGCCACCTATAAGACGCTTCTTGACAATATAGATATGCTTATGGCTGAGGACGTTGTTGGCGTTAACCTTATCGACCTCGATTTCGACGGTACCCCCGAGCTGCTTGTTTCAAAGCAGGTGCTTCCCGAAAACGCCGATCCCGACAGCTACAACATCGAACAGTGCGACGTGGCGATCTACTCCATAAAGGAAGGCAAGCCCGTCTATATAGACACGCTCTACAATTCAAAGTCGAACGTTTACGACAACGGCAACGTTATCGGTCTCAAGACTACGGAAAAGCTGGAGAAAAAATGGTTCTGCATGAGCCGCAGAAATATAGGCACAGGAAAATTTTCCACAGACGGCGATTACAACTATCTGGTCTCTCTCGAGAACGGAAAGCTGAACTATACTGAGGTGTTCAGCTCAAAGCCGTCGGTGATTGATCCTGAAACAGGCGCTACCGCCTATGACTACTATTTTTACGGAGAAAAGGTAGTTCCCGAGGTGACCGTGGGAGAGGGACCATATGAAGGCGAAGAGGACTGGGAATACCACACTTGGAATGGCATAACATCCACGTTCGGTATGTGGGAGCTTTACGGCTTTATCAGAGCCGAATACTGCTCCGATATCAAGCAGGTACATGACCTTTACAGCGACTGGCTTTACAGCAGTTCCAACTATAGCGGTATCGGCAAAAAGCTTGCTGTCGGCGAACGCACCATGAAGTACAAGCTTGCATATCTTGTGGACGCGTTCTATTACGGCGAATACGATCCCGAAAAAAGCGGTTATACATACCGGTTCTTGGGGGACTACGCAAAGCCTGTCATCTACCTTTATCCCGAGGAAAAAACCGACGTTTCGGTAAAGCTTGACCTTGACGGAGCAATAACCTGCGCGTACCCCGACTACCGTGACGGCTGGGAAATAACCGCGTATCCCGACGGTACGATCGTAGACAAATACGACGGAGAGGAATACTACTGCCTGTACTGGGAGGGCAAAGGCGCGGCGGACTGGGATATGTCCAAGGGCTTTGTTGTAAAAGCAGAGGATGCCGCGGACTTCCTGAGAAGCAAGCTTAAAGAGATCGGACTTACTCCCCGCGAAAGCAACGAATTCATCATCTACTGGCTGCCCGAGCTGCAAAAGAACGAATGCAATTTCATCACGTTCCAGACGGAGGCTTACGAGAAAAACGCGGGACTTGAAATTTCCCCCGCGCCCGACAGCCTGCTGAGAGTGTTCATGGTATACGAGCCATGCTCCGAGGACTTTTCCGCCGAGCCGCAGGAGTTTGAGCCATTTGAGAGAAACGGTTTCACCGTTGTTGAATGGGGCGGACAGAAAAAATAAACGGCTGATAAAAATGCGGACGGCGCTTTGAACCGTCCGCATTTTATATGAGTTTTTATAGATTTCAAATTGCCTCTTTCAGTCGCTCCGAAACAGCCGCGAAATCTTCAAGCGCAAGCTGTTCGGGACGAATATTTTCGGGAAGTCCCGCGGCTTTTATTGCTTCCGCCGCCTCGGCTTTGGGTATCCCCAGCGCGGAGGACAGACTGTTGACCAAGGTTTTTCTGCGCTGTGAAAACGCTCCGCGCACGACGCGGAAATAAAGCTTTTCGTCGCTGACCTTTACGGGCGGATCCTTTTTTATGTCCAGGCGTATCACGCAGGAATCCACGTTTGGCGCGGGCATAAAGCTGCCGCGTGAAACGTTGAAAAGCATTTTCGGTTCGGCGTAATACCTTACCGCCGCCGAGACCGCGCCCGCCTCACGGGTGCCCGGTTCGGCGCACAGACGTACTCCGGCCTCCTTCTGAACCATTACGGTGATACATTCTATCGGAAGACGGCTTTCCAGCAGGTTCATTATTATAGGGGAGGTTATATAGTATGGCAGGTTCGCGCAGACGGCGACTTTTAGTCCCGGAAAATGTTCCGCTGTTATTGCCGCAAGATCGGCTTTCATAACGTCCTCGTTTATGACGGTGACGTTTCCGCAGTCCGCAAGAGTCTCCTCAAGCACGGGAATGAGACGTCCGTCTATTTCCACGGACACGACTTTATCCGCACGCAGAGCAAGCTCCCGCGTGAGTACGCCGACTCCCGCGCCTATTTCCAGAACTCCCCAGCCCTTTTGGGCGTTTCCCATTTCGGCGATTTTCGGACACACAGAGGGGTTTATAAGAAAGTTCTGACCCAACGCTCTGCTGAAAGAAAAGCCATGTCTTGACAGAATGTCCTTTATCACATTTATATTAGTAAGATTATCCATGACCAATTATTCCTTTTTATTCGGCAGCGTTTTATATTATTTCTTTAAGGCGGCGAATATGTACACCGCGGCAAGAAAAACGGGCTGATGTATTATGTAAAAAAGCAGCGAGTGCCGTCCGCAGAAATTAACGACCGGAAGACTTGCCTTATAACAGAACTTAGGCAGCAAACCGTTTTTTACAATGTCGGACAAAGCCGTTCCCGCAAGAAAAATAAATCCGTAGGGAACAAGCGGAAAGTAATCTGCGGAATGAAAATCCGATGACGTTATACCGATAGGATAAAGCCAGCGTATATCGTCGGGAACGTCAAGGCGCACTCTTCCGAAAACCAGAAAAAGGCTGTCGGTACGGTAAAAATCCATAAAGATCACCGCAAGAACCGTGAACACTGCGAAAATAACCACATTGGGAATTTTTTTCATCACAGGCGATATTACTCCGTAAATGAGCATTATCATTCCGAAGCAGGACAGCACGCCGAAAACGATAGTTTCACGGGGAACGAAGGCAGCAGTAATAATGGTAAGGGCTTCTCCTAAAAGATAAAGAGCGGCTCCTCTTTTCAGTACGTTTTTGGAAAAACCCGCGCATATTCCCGAAACCGAAAACAGCACCAAAAGAACGAAACGGTGGATAATTTCCATGCCGTCCGAAAAGAAAAACGGTATGTCTGCTCCGCCGAAAAATATCATGTCGTACAAAAGATGATAAAGCATAACGTAAATTATTGCAAATCCCCTTAACGTATCCAGGATCGTCACACGGTTGTTCCTGCCTATTTCTCCTGCTGCGGTTCGCGGTTGGGAATATTCTGCTGCGGAGCTTTCCGGCGCGGAAATTTTTTCTTCTGCCAGAGTCTGCATACTGCGCCCCCCTTTTTCTGCGTCCTATAGTATTTACATTATAACATACAGCGTATGTTTTTGCAAGGCGGATCCGATCATTCGCATAAAAATTTGCCGCATAGAATTATTCACCTGGTCAAATGCCGCTGTACTTGTCCATGGGGACAAATTCGGCGGGTTTTTCCGACGCCTGTTTTATATGCAATCGTTTTGACGATCGGGTTGATACCTTTTTAAAAAATATTTATTTTACATTTTATTGAAAAAACATAACGGCGCAGCCGATATAATTCAGCTATGCCGTCAAATCGGATCCTGTGTTGTCCTGCGGTATTTCGGGGCTGCCCGGCAGTTCCTGTTTGCCGAATCTCAACAAGGGTATAATTATGCGAGATACTCGGGAATGGAGTTAAAATACAGCAAACCTCTAAACGCCGGTAGTTTTATTCCAGAAGCTAATCCTAATTATCAATTAAAAAATATATAAAAGCTGCGTCAAAATTTGCATATATAATTTTAACGCAGCTTTTTTTATTTGAATTTTTAATTGGTTATTGGTATAAACTGAAACGGACTGTCTTTTAAATGCTTGACAGCGGCGTTCAATTAAACGATGTTAGCTCCGTCAACGGAAAGGATAGTTCCCGAAACGTAGCTTGCCATATCGCTGGCGAGGAACAGGAAGCAGCTTGCGACTTCCTCCGGCTCTCCGATTCTGCCAAGGGGGATAGGAGCGGAAACCCTCGCTACCATATCGGCAGGGAGCGCTGCGACCATATCTGTTCTTGTAACGCCGGGGGCTACCGCGTTTACTCTGATATTGTACTTTCCAAGCTCGCGGGCAAGGCTCTTTGTAAGACCGTTTACCGCAAATTTTGAAGCAGGATATCCAACGCCGCTTGCCTGACCGTTGACGCTTACCATGGAGCTGGTGTTGATTATTGAGCCGCCGCCCGCTTCTTTAAGGTAGGGTACGGCAGCCTTGCAGCCGTTGAATACTGCGGTAACGTTAAGATCCATGATCTTTTTGAACGCTTCGGGATCGTAAGCCTCAATAGGTTCGCGGGCGGAGATTCCCGCGTTGTTTACAAGGATGTCGATTCTGCCGAAAGTGTCCTTGACCTGGGCGAAAGCTTTTTCCACCGCGCTGTAGTCGGACAGGTCGGGATACAGCCCCATTATTTCGAAAGAGGGATCGGCGGCTTTGAGCTTTTCGAGAGCGGCGTCAACAGTTTCTTTTCTCGAACCGAAAACAGCAACCTTTGCTCCGTTTTTGAGGAACATTTCCGCAGCGGCGAAACCGATTCCACGCGTACCGCCTGTGATAACAGCAACCTTGTTTTTAAGCATAACAAAACTCCTTTATATTTTTTTGTCCGGCGGGAGACTTTGGTGAAAATCTCCAAACCGGTATTTCAATTATAGTATAACTGTTTGTTATTATCTTGTCAAGCTGTTTTATGCGGTAATCGCAGGAAACAGTTTTAATAGATTAAATTTATGTTTAACTCACAAATGATATCACCCTGCCAAAGATTAGCTGGTCAAGCTGAGCC
>CAJUAN010000052.1 GCA_910584715.1 uncultured Oscillospiraceae bacterium | reverse complement strand
CATAAAAAATATGCACCTCCAAAAGTGTCTAACTTTTGGGGTGCATATCATTTCAGCGGGGCGGTACTTTTACAGCCTTGACAGCAGCTCTGTTTTTTTGCTCTGGAATTCCTCCTCGGAGATTATTCCCTTATCCTTTAGAGCAGCAAGCTTTTCAATCTGTTCGGGAATGTCAGATGAAACGGAGGTATTTTCGGATTTTGAATCTTCGGGTTTTGGAACTTCTGGTTCTCCGAAACCGTTAGGATTTCGGGCAAATAAAAAGGCGCGGTATATTTTACCGAAAGCCGCCTGTTTACTTTGAACCACTGACACAACGAATCCTCTTTGTTTGGTTCTGATTGGAAAGTCATATATTTTATCTGCTGAATAAACCTGAATATGGTCATCACAAAGAGAAGGGCTAAATACTTTTATATCGGTAATTTCCTCTATAGGCAGGATATCAATAAAATCCTCTTTCTTTAATTTACAATGGAGAAGTATTCGCTTATTTGTTAAAAACACAATGCCCGGAAGCACGACTTTTTTTGTGGGATCAGGATAATTGATACAGAAATCAATATCCAAACATAATATGACGTTTTCATCATTATTCAAATATTTTTCAGCGTATCCAACGCATTTTTTAAAAAAAGGTGTTACTGCAATTTCGTATTCCTTTATAGCCTTTTGTATATCTTCGCGCATACGTTAGTCCCCCTAAACAAATTTTTCTTATTATACCACACTATCGTTTAAATTGCAAGTTTTTCCGAAAGGAGTATGATATAAAATTGGAAAAACCTAAAAAGCGTAAAATCTTATGTCCGTTCTGTGGTCACCCGACCTCAGTAATGGTGGACAAAAACGCAGTATGTAAGGGCGTTTATATTAAATGCAAAGGCGCACACTGCAAAACAGAATTTGAAATTATAATTAACAACCCAAACAACGAGATCAAGTAGTGCCTATGTGCCGATGATTTCTTAACTTTTGTGAGGTGAAAGAAATGTCGGCAGACGGTAAATTACTATTTGAAACAGGGATAGACAACAGCGGTTTTACCGCCGATCTGGGAAAGATCACAACCGTGGCGGCGACTGCGGTGGCTTCCGTAACGGCGGCGTTTACCGCAGCTTCGGCGGCGGCAATAGACATCGGCATGAACTATGAAAGCTCTATGTCTCAGGTCGCGGCTACAGCAGGGATCACCGCCGATACAAAAGCCTTTGAAATGCTTTCCAACGCGGCGAAAGAGATGGGGGAAAGCACGCAGTACTCCGCCGCTCAGGCTTCCTCGGCGCTTAATTTCCTCAGTCTCGCCGGCTACGACGCTGAAAAATCAATTGCCGCGTTACCGACCGTTCTCAATGTGGCGGCGGCAGGCGGCATGGAGCTTGCAAGTGCGTCCGATATGGTCACTGACGCTATGTCCGCGCTTGGCTTGGAAACTGCTCAGATGTCCGTCTTTGCCGATCAGCTTGCTGTTACATCTCAAAAGTCCAACACCTCGGTCGCTCAGCTCGGCGAAGCGATTCTCACGGTGGGCGGTACCGCCAAAACTCTCAGCGGCGGAGTTACCGAAATGAACACCGCACTCGGTATACTTGCCGATAACGGTATCAAAGGTTCCGAGGGCGGCACCGCCTTGCGAAATGTTATATTGTCGCTTTCCGCGCCTACGGATACAGCGGCAGCCGCGCTTGACCGTCTGAACGTTAAAGCGTTTGATTCGAGCGGAGCTATGCGTCCGTTGCAGGACACTTTTGCAGACCTTAACACAGCGTTATCCTCATTGTCGGATCAAGAAAAAACCGCCGTGCTTAATGAGATATTCAATAAGGTGGATTTGAAATCCGTAAATGCCCTTTTGGGTACGTCTGCGGAACGCTTCGACGAGCTGAGCGGGTACATAGACGACTGCTCCGGCGCGGCGGCTCAAATGGCAGCTACAATGAACGACAACCTCAAGGGCGACCTGACAATTTTGCAGTCTGCGCTTGAGGGACTTGGTATCGCCGCATACGAAAAATTTCAAACGCCTATGCGTACCGCTGTTCAGGAGGTAACCGAATCAGTCAGTGAACTGTCGAAAAACCTTTCGAGCGGCGAACTTTCCGAAAGCTTTGAAACGATCGCCTCCGCTGCCAGCAGTGCGGCAAGTTCAATTATGGCGGTACTTTCAAACGATATTGTTCCTGCCGTTGTTACAGGCTTCAGCACAATCATTGAATACGGCGATCAGATAATAGCAATGATCGGCGGTATTGCCGCGGCGATTGCCATTGTCGAAGTCGTATCGGTGATAACCAAAACCGTACAAGCTGTTCAGATGGCGACAGTAAATCTTGCACTACTGAAAATGGAATCGGGTTCTGCTGCTGTTGCACAAGCCACTGTGGCAGGAAGCTTAACGCTTACCGAATTGGCGGCTGCCACGCTTACGGGACAAATTCCTTTACTTGCAGCAGCCAAAAGCGTGTGGACAAAAGTTACAACCAAAGCTACTTTGGCTCTTGGCAAGTTAAATGTTGTGTTATCCGCCACAACTCTCGGAATAGCGGCAGTAGGCGCGGCGTTGATAGTTGCAGCTGTTGCATTCAAAAATTATGTCGACGACATGGAAACCGCGGCGGAAGCCGATCCATGGACGGAAAAATATGACGAACAGACCCGTGCGATCCGCGAGGAGCAGTCCGCGCTGGAGGAGCTCAAAGCCGCCCGCGAGGAATCCAACAAAACCGATAACACTGAGATAGACAACATTCAGCGGCTTTGGAGTGAACTGCAAAGCTACGTTGACGAAACCGGAAACGTCATAGCCGAAAATGAGCGGGCAGCTGAAATTATAGAGCTGCTCAACAAAAATTACGGCATGAACATTGACTATATCGACGGACAAATACAAGGCTATCAAGACCTATCCTCGTCAATGGACGACTATATCGCCAATCTGCGGCTTGAATCTCAGATACGCAACGGTCAGGACGCTTACGACGAGGCGGTTTCCAACTATCAGGAATACGTCAAAAAGCGCGAGGCTTTGCTTGATGAACTTGATCTAAAGGAAAAAGCGTTCACCAAGGCGCGCGAGGACGGCAATAACGAGGTCGCTATGGTTTTCGGCGAACAGGCTAACAGCCTGAAGCTGGCGATTGAAGCTCTTGATGAGATCATTGACGAATATTCCGAGGAAATGTCAGAATACGAAAGCCTGTTCTCGTCGCAGATGTCGCCGAAAGGCTCAAATCCGCTTGTGGATTTTGTAAACGGTCAGATGTCCGCCGCTTCAAAGTTGTATGCCGACGGTATGCAGACGATCGCTTCCGCGCAGGAAGCCGCTACTACAGCTTTGAGCGATGGCTGGAAACAGCTTGAACACGATTTTGCCACAGGCGCGATCGCAACCGAGACGGAACTCTGGGCGCAGAAATCCGCGCTTTTGGATCAGTACGGAAACGCCGAACTCGAGGACCATTGGCGGTACTATGAAGAATTGTACGGCTATCAGCAGGACTATGCGGAGGAATCCGTCCGGCTTGCCGAAAAAGCTTCCGAGGAGCAGGTCGCAGCGCGGCAGTCAGAATGGGAAAACATCGACCGTCTGAATAATCTCGGTCTGCTTTCCGATGAGGAGGCTGCAAAAGCCCGCGCCGATTTCGTAAAAAAATACTTCGGCGACGCCGATCTGACGACCGGAAAAGGTATTACCGACGAAAATTACCGGTACCTGCAAAAGGTACATGACGACAACATCGACATGACAAAGCAGTCCCTTGACGAACAAAACAGGATCGTTGACGACGGTTTGTCGGCAATAATCAAGCGGTACCGTAAAGCCTACGACGACCTGGAGCAAAAGCGGAAAGCCTACCGGGACAAGCTTATGGCAATAGGCGGCGATCTGTTTTCCGTCGAGGAAATAAAGCAGCCTGACGGGAGCGTTAAAAAGCAGTACACTGTTAACAATGTTAATGAACAGCTTCGGGCTATGCGCGAGTACCACGCTTCCATTAAAAAGCTTCGCGCGGAGGGAATGTCTGACTTAATGCTGTCCGATATTGCGTCCATGAACAACGAGGACAGTATGCAGTTCGCAAAATATCTGTCCGGAATGTCCGCGTCTGAGTTCACCAAAATAAACGAACTCTACAACGAAAAGCAGAAGCTTGCGGACGAGCTGGCAAACGATCTCTACAAAAACGACGCGCAGCTCATTTCCGACAGCATGACGGGCGCGCTTGCCGACCTTGCGGCATCGTCTTATGAATACGGAGCGCAATCCGCGTTTGAATTTGCAAGGGGCTTCAACGAGTCCTTGCAGGAACTCGGCGTAAGCGGCTTGTATCAGCAGCTCCGGGCTTCGGGCGCGTCAAGGAAATACGAGAATTATCAGACGGTGCAGGAATCAAAGCTCAATCCGGTTTTCGATATTCTTCCCGGAAAAACAGTTCTGGTTATCGGCGAACGCGTCATAGGCGAAGCCTCCACGGTTTATCAAATAAAGCAAAATAAAATAAAAGGAACATAGGAGTGATATTTTGATACAGATAGTCGCCCTAAACGGAATAAATATCCATGAGTACGCCACGGACTACAGTCTGGATATAACGAGGGTGGAGTCGGATAATTTTTTTACCGCGGCAAACGGAAAAGAGATACGCAAGCTTATGGGACACAAAACCGTGATATCCTGCACGCTGAAAAAAGTTCCCCATGCCGTCGCTCAGCAGATCGCGCAAATCGTAAGGCAGGACTCGTTCGATCTTGCCTATACCACGCCCCTTGAGATTACGAACAAGTTCCGCTGTACAAAATACAGTCCGACACCGAAAAATTCCGACCCCCGCGAAAAAAATCCCCTTGTTACCGACAAAATAACCTGGAACATTTCCCTGTCCCTTGAATCTGCTGACATTGCCGCAGACGGCGGCGACGGTCTTTAGCTGGGCAATAACGTTAAACGGCGCGCAGGTCTCCGATTTCGGAGGGATACGCTTCAGCTTTGCGGTAAACGGTCTGGGAACGTCGGGCTGCTGTTCAAGTCAGCTGGAATTCAGCGTATACGACCCGATAAATTTTTACGGAGATATGCTTCTTGACGGGGCGGAAGTCACGGTCTCCTGCCACGAGCTGTATTTCACCTCTCAGACCTATTTCTGCGACAAAATTTCCGTATCAAAAAACATTTGCGGCTTCACGTGCTACGACAGGATATGTAAGACCGATAAGCTTATCGACATATCCGAATTCTCTTTCGGAGAGGACGGTACCGTCTCCGCAGACGGCGTGCTTTCGGCAGTTTGCGCTCAGTGCGGATTTTCAGGTTACGGCTCCTCGGGGACAGGTCTGGAGTACATAAAGTTCACGAAAGGTCAGCTTGAAAATACCGCTTGCAGGCGCGTACTGGAGCTGATCTCCGAAGCCATGTGCGGCGTGTGGGTATGCAATGACGGCATGCTGTACCTTGCCTGTCTCGGCGGCGGAGATTTCGGCGATTACGCCCACTGTGAGGATTATTCTGAAATTGATTTTCAGGGGAAAGCCCGGATAACCGCGCTGTCAATGACAAACAGCGACACGGGCGAAATGCTGAATTTCGGCGGTACCGAGAACGGCGCGGTCATAACTATAGATTCTCCCTTTGCCTCGGAGGAACTGGGGCTTGCGGTCTGGGGACGAATTGAAAATTACGTCCACACGGGCTGGCAGTGCGATACGGCGGATATTACCCTTGACAGCACTCTGAAAAATATGTCCTCGCTGATATTCCGCCGCGCCGATATCGAGGGGGATAAGCTTTTCGTCACGTCCTCGGAGTTTACCGCCGATTCCACGGGGATATATTTTTCCGGAGGGGCGGCTCCATATAACGAGTGGAACTATGCGGATTATCTGGAGCGCGGACTCAATTCCCGCGTCCAGATCGGAAAAACCGTAGGCAACGTCCGGATCGGCAACGACACGCTCTGCTTTGTGAACAAAAGCAAAGCCTCCGCGGGACGTTCCGCGGGTTCGGGGAAAGCTGAAAAGTACGGCTTTTCCGTGGGCGAAAACGGCGTGACGGAATACGACGGCGCAATGATTTCAAAGGCGCACCCCTCTCAAAGCGTTTACACGGACGGCGCCGACGGTACGGACATTCTTACCGTCAAATGGAACGCCGATAACATCGCCCAGGATCGCCAATTCAAATTTACCGTAACGGGAAAGGGAACGAGCGAAGAAAAGGTCACGGCTATGATCTTTCCCGACGGCACTTCCATGAGTCTGGAGGGATTTTAATGGACGTCGCGGAATTGAAAAAAAGGATACTGCGGGGGTTTGCTCAGCCGGAACTTTTCTGGATCCCCGTGAAAAAGAAAAAATACCGCTGCCTTATCACCTTTATCCTACGCACGCCCAAGGTCTACTACGTCGATACGGGGGAAACGTCAGAGAACAGTTTTCTTACGTTTAAAGCGCAGGGACTTTTAAAGCGCGGCGCACATATATGCCCTATGCATCTCGGACAGCCTGTAGCATGCGAAGCCGGAGAGCACCAGGTCTACATTGTCTCCTGGCACAGTACTCTTATGTATAAGCCGAGCTGGGAAACAGTAACGCTGACCGACGAGCAGCTGGAAAAAGGCAAAGCAACGATCTGCATCGACGTGCCTCCGGAGGTCTGGAGGCTTACAATGTCGCGGAATGCTCCTATTAACGAACAGGAAGACGGCAGCCCTGTACACGGATTTAAAAAATGGTCGGAGGCACACCCGGACGATCCTAATCCGTCGCGTGATTTCCCGCTTGGCATCGAATGGAATAAATCTTTTAAAGGCAGATCCGCAATGTGGAACGCGGAAAATGTTTTTACCGGAGAAACACTTGCTTCATTTACATTCAGGGACGCGCAGTATTGGGATAAAAACGCTGCATATCACGATGAGTCCAAGCAAAGTCAAACTGCTATGTGCCGCTGCGGGGTTTCTGTTGCTGTACAAAACCAAATGTATTATTTTGACACCGGCACAATACCGTATTACTGGCCTGATACCGGCACCCAGTTCAAGCGTTCTCCCGGAATAATGGAAGGCTTCGACATACATATGAAATGCGCGTGGGGATATTTAAACAAAGAAGCGGGCAACTTTCACGACACTATCTTCAACAGGGAAATAGACCTGAGCGCGGATATCGTGGGTATCGGATACACGGAAAAAGAAGTTTACAACGAAGATTCCGGCTGGGTAGGCGGAACAATAAACGCTTCCTGCACCAATTATGATCTGGGCAGTACAAGCGAACTTAATGCGGGACTTCACCCTACGGGCAATACCGGATATTATGATACCCGTCATTTCATAGATATCGGAAATCACAGCATTCACTATTCCGACACATTCACAGTACCGTCCAGCGGTCACTCCTGCTCTTCGTACATCAATCTTTTGGCTGCCGTACGGTACAAGGTGCACCATCACCAAGCCGACCGCAAATGGTGGACTTCTGACATTATAGACGGCTCTGAAATAGAGTACACCAACAGCGCATTGTATTACCGAAATCTTTATTCGCGTCTGTTACAGCCGATATGCAGCTGCGCTTTTTCCCTCGAACCCCGCAAAGCTGGAACGGGAACCGAGCAGTGCCTCGT
Organism: uncultured Oscillospiraceae bacterium; assembly: GCA_910584715.1. Classification (GTDB taxonomy): domain Bacteria; phylum Bacillota; class Clostridia; order Oscillospirales; family Ruminococcaceae; genus RGIG8773. Next base: position 384 of record CAJUAN010000052.1, on the reverse strand, counting down.
AAAGTTTTCGCCCTTTTTAAAGGAATTTACGCAGAAGCTTTCAGAGCTCCGATATGATATTGCACGAAGCGGCGGCTTTAATCCGCAGTATATTGACGACTGGACGCATAATGTGCTTGACGTAAAGGATCCCGACAGGGCTTTTGGAGTGACTCATACAACCCGCGATTTTTCGGATATTGTAATGCTTAAAGGCGAGGTCAGTATAGACGGATGGTCTTTATACATTCGTATGGACACTGTACCGGCCGGGCGAAAATCGGACTATACCTCAGAAGATGAATTTTACGAATATTACACGGCTCATAAAAACGATAAATTTTAAAATCAGGAGGACTAACCATGCCAAAAGTAAAAACGATCGAACTTACGGGAACGGAAACA
>CAJUAN010000051.1 GCA_910584715.1 uncultured Oscillospiraceae bacterium | reverse complement strand
ACCCCCGCAAGCTGTGCTCAGCTTGACCAGCTAATCTTTGGCAGGTTTAGCATTGATTGTGAGTTAAACATAAATTTAAACCGGTTAAGCCTGCTCAAACTGTGAATTGTAAAGATTCGCGTAGAACCCGCCCTTTTCAAGCAGGGACTCATGATCGCCCTGCTCAATGATGTTGCCGTCCTTCATAACAAGGATAACGTCCGCGTCCCGTATGGTAGACAGTCGGTGCGCGATTATAAAACTGGTCTTGCCTTTCATAAGCTTAGCGAACGCGCTTTGTATTTTCAGCTCGGTACGTGTATCAATGCTTGACGTTGCCTCGTCCAGAATAAGCATGGGAGGATTTGTCAGCATTACCCTGCATATGCAAAGAAGCTGCTTCTGCCCCTGGGAAAGATTGCCGCCGTCCTCGGAGACCACCGTGTCGTAGCCCTCGGGCATACGCCTGATAAAGCTGTGACAGTGGCACATCTTCGCCGCCGCAATGATTTCCTCCTCGGTGGCGTCAGGCTTGCCGTAAGCTATATTTTCGCGGATAGTACCAGTATAGATCCATGTGTCCTGCAAAACCATGCCATACATGACGCGAAGCTCGCTCCTGCGCATATTGCGAATATCCTCTCCGCCCACCTCGATAACGCCCTCACGCACGTCGTAGAACCTCATCAGCAGATTGATAAGCGTGGTCTTTCCGCATCCCGTGGGACCCACTATTGCAGCCCGCTGGCCTGTTTTTACCGACACGTTCACATTTTCAAGAAGCTTCTGACCGGGCTTGTAGGAAAACGTCACGTTCTTTATTTCCACGTTTCCGTCCGCGTTTGCGGGAGCGGGAGGCTCTTTTTCGGGGATCTCCTCCGCTTCGTCAAGAACGGCGAAAACCCGTCTTGCGGAAGCGAAAGCCGCCTGCAATTCAGTAATAACTCCCGTTATTTCGTTGAACGGCTTGGTGTACTGGTTGGCGTAGCTGAGGAACGCGGATATCTGTCCCACCGACATTGAGCCTCCGCTTATTACGGATATTGCGCCGAAAATTCCCGCGGCGGCGTATACGATACCGTTTACAAAGCGGGTGCAGGGATTGGTCAGAGCGGAGTAAAACTGCGCCAGTACTCCGCACTTATAGAGTCTGCCGTTTATCTCCTCAAATCGTTCCTGTGCTCTGTCCTCGTAGGAAAACGCCTTGACTATCTTTTGACCGCCAACAAGCTCCTCTATGCAGCCGCTGAGCTCGCCGCGTACTGCGGACTGCTCGCGGAACTTGTCATGGCAGAGCTTTGTGATAAACGCCGCCACAAACAGGGACAGAGGCGTTATTAGAATTACCACAAGTGCGATTTTAACGTTGATACGGAGCATAAAGGCAATTGTTCCGAAAATTGTCACGATTCCCGTCAGGAACTGGGAAAAACACTGGAGCATGCCGTCGGAAACCGTCTCGATATCCACCGACATACGGGCGATAATATCTCCGCGAGAGGTGCTGTCGATGTAGTTCAGGGGTACCCTGTTCAGCTTTTCGTACAGCTCGCAGCGCATATCGCTTACAGCTCTGTAGGTTATCTTGTAGGTGCAGTAGGACATCACCCAGCTGAACACCGCCGAAAGCGCAACGGTAACGGCTATCATCAGAACATAATGCTTTACGCCGGCAAAATCAACGTTGTTTTTGCCGATTATATAGTCAATGCCCCGTCCCACCAAAACAGGCGTATAGAGTGACAGCAAAACGCTTACCACTGCTGCGATGACCGCAGGCGCAACCAGCGCGGCGCATGGCTTTGTGTATCTTAATATCCTGCCGATAACCGGCTTTTTGCCTGAAGCTTTAGCCATTTGACGCGCCTCCCTTGCTTTCCTGTGACATAACTATCTCGCGGTACACCGGACAGCTTTCCAGCAGCTCGCTGTGAGTGCCTATGCCTACTGCTTCGCCGTCGTCCAGAACTATTATTTTATCCGCGTGACGGATAGACGTCGCCCTCTGGGACACGATAAGCACCGTCATATTTTGAGTATCCTTTGCGATAGCCTTTCGCAGAGCCGCGTCCGTTGCAAAGTCCAGCGCGGAGGCGCTGTCGTCCAGAATAAGTATCTCGGGACTTCCCGTAAGTGCGCGGGCAATGGTGAGACGCTGCTTCTGACCGCCCGAAAGATTGCGCCCGCCTTGATTTATGTGAGTATTGAAGCCGTCGGGCATTTTGTCTATAAATTCCTTTGCCTGAGCGGTCTCCGCGGCTTTTTGAAGCTGCTCGTCGGAGGCGTTTTCATTGCCCCAGCGGAGATTTTCAGCAATAGTACCCGAAAACAGCATTGCCTTTTGGGGTACAAAGCCTATCTTCTTTCTTAATTCTTTCAGCCCGTAGGACTTGACGTCCGCGCCGTTTATCAGCACGCTGCCCTTTTCAGCGTCATAAAAGCGGGGAATAAGGCTTACCAGCGTGGATTTGCCCGAACCCGTACCGCCGATTATACCAACGGTCTCGCCGCGGCAAACGGTAAAGGTAATATTCTCCAGAGCGTTGTCTCCCCCCTCGCTGTAGGAAAAAGAAACGTCCTTAAATTCTATAACCGGAGCCTTTGCGGAGACTGCGGCTCCAGACCCGTCCTTTATTGACGGCTCGGTCTCAAACACCTCGTTGATGCGTGCGGAGCTTGCCGCCGCCTTGGTAAACAGTACCACAAGGTTAGCCACAACCACAAGAGCGAGGGAAATCTGGGTCATGTAGTTTACAAAAGCGATTACCTGTCCCTGCGTAAGCGCGCCGCTGTCAACGCGGAAGCCACCAAACCACACGATAGCCGCGATAGCAAGGTTCATGATCGCGTAGGTCAGCGGATTCAGCAGAGCAGAGAGCCGTCCCACACGCATAGAGGTATCGGCAAAATCGTCGTTTGCCTCCCTGAAACGCTTCTCCTCGGCGGCTTCTCCCGAAAACGCGCGGATAACTCTTGCTCCCGAAAGGCTTTCGCGGGTAATTAGGCTTATCTTGTCAAGCTTTTTCTGAATTACACGGTAGAGAGGAACGGAACGGAACATGATAAAGTACAGCACCGCCGCCACTAACGGCATTACCGCAAGGAAAACAAGGGACAGCTTAAGGTCTATTGTCATAGCCATAACAGCTGCTCCGATAACGAGAAAGGGCGCGCGTACGACCAGTCTGATAAGCATTGCCACCGCGCTCTGGACTTGGTTCACATCGTTTGTAACTCTGGTTATCAGGGACGGCGTTCCGAACCTGTCAAGCTCCGCGTGGGAAAGAGAGCCGATGTGCCTGAACAGATCGTTCCTTACTACCGTTCCCACGCCCTGGGAGGCTCTCGAAGCAAGGTACTGACACACCAGCGCGCAGCAGAGTCCCAGCGCGCCCATGAGTATCATAATGCCTCCCATGCGGTAGATGTAGGGCTTTCCCGCGCCGCCGTTTATTCCCACGTCGATAATGTCCGCCATGATAAGCGGGACGATAAGCTCAAATATAGCTTCCGTAAGCTTTGCTGCGGGACCTACTATAAGCTCTTTCTTGAAGTCCCCCAGATATTTTTTGGCAAGTTTAAACATCTTCGGCGTCCCCCTTGGATTTTTTTCTGAAAATAAAAAGCTTGCTGAAAAGATAGTTTATAACAAGGATAAATATCTGTGCAATCAGCTTCATAACATACTCGTTTTGGTGCAGCACGCGCACGGTCAGGCTCATGAAGCCAAGCTCCATAAAGTAAGTTACCGCACGGGCTCCGTAAAAAGCCGCTGCCTGGCTTATCCAGTCCTTTCCCGTGTTCTCCCTGTTTTTGAAGACCCACACCTTGTTTGCAAAAAACGCAAACGTCACGGCGCATATCCAGCTTATGGTAGTGTTCGCCTCGGTGGGAAGTCCCATATAGGCGGGGATATACTGGGCTATCACCGATACAGCGGTGGTCATTCCGCCGACTATTATATACAGCAGCGCGCTTTCGTGCCGTCTGTAAAAATCCTGTATTTTCCGGGGAAAAACAGATAGTATTTTACTTATGATTTTGTCCACCGAAAATGAATACCTCCGTGAAAATTGTATATACGTCAGTATTATAGCACACATTTTTGCAAAAATCATTAACTATTGTAAAATTTTTCGAATATTTAAGGAAAATCGGCGCAAAAAAGGACTTGCAAATTTACGGCAAGTATGTTATTATATAGGATATTATTACATCAGGAAAGGCATGGTAGAACTACTGTGAAGTACATAATAATCGCGCTGCTGCTGGTCATGTCGGCTCTGTTTTCCTCAATGGAGACGGCGTTTTCGTCGGTGAACAAGATACGCCTAAAGCACGACGCCGCCAACGGCAGCAAAAAAGCCGCCCGCGCCCTTAAGATCGCGGAAAACTTCGACAAGGCCCTGACCACTATACTGGTGGGAAACAATATCGTAAATATCCTGTCGTCGTCGCTGGGCACGATCATTTTTACGGAGCTTTTCGGAGCTGCCGGCGTGGCGGTGTCCACGGCGGTAATGACCGTTCTGGTGCTCATTTTCGGCGAAATAATGCCTAAATCCTTCGCCAAGCAGAACGCCGAAAAATGCGCTCTCGCTTTTGCGGGACTTCTTGGCGGTATCATGTGGATATTTACCCCAATATCCGCAATATTCATGTTCCTTCAGAAAGCGGTCTCAAAGCTGTCAAAGTCTGACAATTCCCCGAACTTTACCGAGGACGAGCTTAAATATATCATAGACGAGATCGAGGATCAGGGAGTCCTTGAAGAGCAGGAAAGCGACCTTGTCCGCTCCGCGCTGGAATTTGACGAGACTACCGTTGAACAGATACTTCTCCCCCGCGTTAAGGTCGTTGCGGTAGAACGGGGCGAGGATATTGAAAAGATCAAGGAAATTTTCATACGCGACAGGTACACAAGACTTCCCGTTTACGACAAATCGGTGGACAATATTATCGGTCTTATCAACGAAAAGGACTTCTTTGCGCTGATAATGGATCAGGAGGGCAAGCCGTCAAATATTGAGGGAATAATCCAGAAAGCCTTGTATGTTTCCGAAATGAAGCTTATTTCGGAGGTGCTGTACGATATGCAGCGCACCAAAATACACATGGCGATAGTCAAGGATCAGTACGGCGGAACAAGCGGCATAGTCACAATGGAGGACATCATTGAGGAGCTTGTTGGCGAGATATACGACGAAAACGACGAGATAGTTGACAGCGTTGTGGAGGTTGCGGAAAACGTCTACGATGTGCAGGCCGACATGAATATCAGCGACCTGCTGGAAAAGCTGGAGCTTCCCGAAAATCTTATCGAGACCGACAGCAACACCGTGGGAGGCTGGGTAATGGAGCTTTTCGGACGGATACCCGAAACGGACGCTTCAATAACAAACGGTATATTCACAGTAACAGTGCTTGAATCGGACGAACAATCCGTATCAAAGGTGGGCATAAAAATAGATATGCCAAAGGAAAATAACGAGGAATAATACCAAAACGGCTCTTCGCACAGGCGGAGAGCCGTTGAATTATCAATACGCGCACGCTGCTGTTCTATCTGTACCTGCAAATCTCCTCAAAGTCAAGGCTGCCGCCGAAAATATCAAGTGCGCTTCCCACGGTAAAGTCCAGTCCCCCGCACTGTTTAAGTACCTCTAAGTCGCTCATGGAGCCTATCCCTCCCGCATATGTGACCGGCAGACCGCCCCTCTTCCCAAGCATTTCCGCAAGGGGACGCTCAACGCCGCGTGCCTTTCCCTCCGCGTCAACCGCGTGTACAAGGAACTCTGCGCAGTATTCCCCCAACATATCCATTGTCTCGGGGGACAGCTTAACGTCCGTAAACTTCTGCCAGCGGTCGGTTACGATAAAGTAACCGCCGTCACGTTTACGGCAGGAAAGGTCAAGAACAAGACGTTCATTTCCCACGGCAGAGGAAAGCTTTTTCAGCCTGTCAAAATCAACCTGTCCGTCACGAAAAACATAGGACGTGACGATTACATGGGACGCTCCCCTTTCAAGAAAACCTGCGGCATTTTCGGCGTTTATGCCGCCGCCGACCTGGAGTCCCCCGGGGTACGCCGCCAAAGCCGCATAAGCCTGTTCAAGGTCTGCGCCGTAGTGCTCCGAGCCCTGCGGATTGAGGATAATAACGTGCCCTCCCCGCAGCCCCCTTGCCTTGTACAGCTCCGCGTAAAAAGCCGCGTCCTTGTCGGAGACAAAGTTTTCCCGCGCCGCATTGTCCGCGTCCGCAAGGCTTCCTCCCACTATCTGCTTTACCTTTCCGTTGTGTATATCTATGCAGGGTCTGAATTTCATAGCGTTTCCTCCGTTTTCATCGTTATCTATGTTATCTATAATGATACAGCAAAAACCGCGTTTTGGCAATAGGGGGACGGAAAAATTCATAAACGGCAAAGGACGGGAAAAACCCGTCCTTTAAAAATTCAAATTATTCCGGTATCATCGGTTCGTTCGTGTCGGCTCCCGCGCGGGGATCATACTCGGTTTTCACTGCGTTTTCCTCGATGTACGCCATAAAGCTTTCGGTCTTGTCTTCGCCAATCTTAAAATATTTTCCCAGCACTCCGACATAGCCGTCCTCGCTTATCCGCACCGTCGGGAAAGTATCATCTCCGCAGATAATAAGATATATGTCCGATACGGGCGGAGGATTTATTTCGGGTACAGCTCCCGAATTTTCCGCAAGAAGCTTTTCCACAGCCTGCTGAAGACCGGGCAGGTGATACTCAAAATACTGCGTTTGCAATTCATTGCCAATCGGAATATAGGTTTTCGAACGTATCGTTGTAAGCTTACAGCGGTTGGAAAAATCAATGTCCTCAAGATAGCTTCCCAGCGTGTCGGGACGGTATCGGGAATTTCTGAAAGCCGTGTAGTTTCCGTCTGCGGTAAGCGCGGCTATCATATAGTTTTCGTTTACATTTTTTATTTTGTAAAACGCGCATCGTTTATCGCGCCTTACAGGTCCTACGCAGTCTTCGTCATGTTCTTCGTCAAAGCCGTACAGCCTGCCGTTTTGCAGAAAGGTCAGCTCGCTTTCGTCAAATTTATCCATGGTTATGCTGTACTCGTTCCCGTTGTATTCCAAGTAAATGTATCTCTCCATATCGGACATATCCGCCCATTTCGGAACTAAAGCCGTCTCCGCCTCATCGTCAGGTTCAGCGTCGGAGGCGGCAACGGTCGTGTTCGGGTCGAAAGGCTCCGTCTCCGCGGCTGTCTGAGGGGTACTGTCATCATATGGGTACGGCTCCGTAAACATTTCGGTTGTCTCCGCCCCGCCCGTATACTCCGAAGACGGTTGCCCGGGAACATAATACGTCGTCGTTTCGCCCGGAGATACGGGAGCGGTCAGCAGCGACTGCGCCGAGGTATAGTATACGACGTCCCCGCTCTCCGTTACAATAGCGCCGGTTTCCAATTCGGCAGCCGCTTCATCGGATCCGACAGTGGGATATGCTTCGGGTGAATACTCCTCTATGCCATCGTTCCGCAGGGTGCGGTTAAGTCCTACAGCAAGCACAGCAAAGCAGGCGGCAGCCGCAAGCACGGGCATTATCCTAATAATATTTTTCTTGGGCGCGGTCTCGCTCTCCTCCAGAATATCCTCGCTCACATCTCCTATGGCTGAATAAATATCAAATGCGGTCATACAAAAAATCCCTCCTTTTCAAGGCGTTCCTTAAGCTTCCCGCGGGTGCGGGAAAGCGACACCGATACGGCGTTCGCACTCACTCCGAAGCGGGAGGCAATGTCCGAAACGGCCTCGGTGTAAAAATATCTCCGCAGAAAAAACTGCCTGTCCCGCATTTTTATCTCTCGCAGGAACGCGTCTATGCACTCGCTCAGAAGCTTTCGGTCGAGAGCCTCGTCAACAATGCTTCTGCCCGCAATGCAGTCCTCCAACTCGTCAAGAGCGGCTTCAAGCTGTCCTCCGCCGCGCTTTTGGGATTTTTTCAGCCGGAGCCTGTCAACAGCGAGGTTCCGCGTTATTTTGGCGAAAAACATTTTCAGCCTGTCGGGACATTTGGGCGGAATAACGTTCCAGGTGTGCAGCCAAGTGTCGTTGACGCATTCGCCCGAATCCTCCCTGCTGTTCAGGATATTGTCCGCAACAGCGAAACAGTACGCACCGTATTTTCTGTCGGATTCCCTTACGGCGTTTTCGCTTCGCTTCCGGTACAGTTCGATTATTTCGGTATCGGTCAAGGTCTTCTCCCCCTTTTTTATCTTCTATAACTATATAACGAAAAGCATTGTCAAATCTTACAGAATATAAAAATTTTTTTCGAGAAAAAGTAAGAATTTGTTTTGTTGTGTAAATTTATGTTTAACGTACGAACGTAATAACCCCGCCAGAGATTAGCTGGTCAAGCTGAGCACAGCTTGCGGGGGTCAAGGGGGCAGAGCCCCA
>CAJUAN010000050.1 GCA_910584715.1 uncultured Oscillospiraceae bacterium | reverse complement strand
CACTCCAAAATTGATTTCCGTGAGCAGGGAAAAGGGAATATTGAATTTGCGGTTTTTATATGCTATTATTACAGTGTATAGTATAAATTTATTTTTAGGAGGCTGCTGTATATGAAAATTGTTATCATTGGAGGAGTTGCCGCAGGTACGAAAGCGGCGGCTAAGATCAAGCGCGGGGACCGTTCGGTGCAGGTGGAGATCTATACCAAGAGCCGTGATATCTCTTATGCGGGGTGCGGACTGCCTTACTATGTCGGTGGAGGAATACAGAGCCGCGGGGAGCTGATCGTGAATACTCCCGCAAAGTTTTCAGCGCTGACGGGCGCAGAGGTCTTTAACGGGCAGGAGGCTGTTTCCGTTGACCCGAAAGCTAAAACGGTGCGTTTACGTTCCGTCGACAGCGGCTCTGTCAGCGATGTTTCCTATGACAAGCTTATCATCGCTTCGGGAGCGGCTCCGATCGTTCCCAAAATCGACGGAACAGATCTTGACGGAGTATTTACCATACGTACGCCAGACGACGCAATAAACGTCAGGAGCTATATCGAAAAGAACAACTGCGCAAAAGCCGTTGTTGCCGGTGCAGGCTTTATCGGCATGGAAATGGCTGAAAACCTTTCGGCGCAGGGACTTGACGTTACGGTCGCAGATATGACGGCGCAGATACTTCCAAACGTGCTCGATCCTGAAATGGCAGACTTTGCGGCAAGGCGGCTCCGCAAGAACGGCATGAAAATAATGACCGGAACACGGCTGCTCTCAATTACGGGAAACGGCAGGGCTGAAGCCGTCAGTACAAGCGGCGGTGAATTTCCTGCGGATATTGTCATACTTAGCATTGGGATACGTCCCGCAACGGATTTCCTTGAGGGAAGCGGAGTGGAGCTTATAAACGGCGCGGTCGCAGTTGACGAGTATCAGCGCACAAACGTTGAGGATATATACGCTGCGGGAGACTGCGCGGTGGTAAAAAACCGCGTTACCGGTCAGCGCCAGTGGTCTGCAATGGGCTCCACGGCGAACATAACGGGAAGATGTCTCGCAAAAACTCTCACCGGAACAGCGGCTCCCTACTCAGGCTGTCTGGGTACCGGCGCGGCAAAGCTTGCGCGCGGTCTGAACGCGGGGCGCACCGGTCTGTCGGAGAAACAGGCTGAGGAGGCGGGGTTTGATCCGATATCCGTAGTTTGTGTTACCGACGACAAAGCGCATTATTATCCGGGCGCAGATTGCTTTGCCACTAAGCTTATCGCTGACAGAACCACGGGAAAGCTCCTCGGGATGCAGGTGGTAGGAGCGGGCGCTGTGGATAAAATGACGGACATTGCCGCTGTGGGTATATCCGCAGGACTTTCGCTGTCTGATTTTGACACAATGGATCTGGCGTATGCTCCGCCGTTTTCAACTGCCATACACCCGTTTGTGCAAGCCTGCTATATTCTGGAAAATAAAATAAGCGGCGCCTTTGAGACCTTTACTCCTGCAGAGTACGCTTCCGGCGCGGCGGAGGGATACCGCGTTATCGACGTTCAGCCCGCGCCCTCCGTTCCCGGAGCGGAATGGATAGATTTAGGAAAGGTAACGGGAGAAATTGAAGGAACGGCAAAGGATGAAAAGCTGCTGCTTGTATGTACAAGGGGCAAGAGAGGATATTTCCTGCAAAACAGGCTGAAGCATTTCGGATACTCCAATACGAAAGTTCTGGAGGGCGGCGTGTTTTTCAATGAAATAAAGGCGTAATACCGTAATGCTGCATGAAAGCCGGTTAATATATTGAAGCCGTGTGATACAGTCTGATAATTTTCTGACTATGCGTTAAAACGCAGTTGCTCTATTGGAACAGAAGTACACCCAAACCCTTAGGAAGTGCAAAAACTATGAAAAGAAAATACATATTGGCTGCAGCCGCTCTTTTTGTAATCGCCGCTGTGACGGCAGGCTGCAAAGCCATAGACGACGAGCCTTCCGCGGCGGTCAATGCGGACGTTCCCATGCCGTCGCTTACGACCATGGAAAAGCTGACCGAGTCCCTTGCGGAAACGGATACCGATCTTGCGGAGTACGCCGTAGCCGATACCGGAACTTCCCAAACAGTTCAAACCGTTCAATCTGAAACTGCCGTTCCCGCAATACCCGCAGTGCCGGCGGGAGGAGACGCCGAACCTGACGAGTTCCGAACTGAAACGGCAACTCAAGCGGAATCTGCCGATACAGCTGTTGAAAGCATTTCGCTCACGTTTTACAGCGTTTCTCTTGAAACGGGACAAAGCAAAATGCCGATAGTAACAATGCTGCCCGAAAACGCGTCCGATAAAAGCGAGATATGGGAAAGCTCCGACCCGGGCGTGGCTAAGGTGAACGAGCTTGGAAGCATTACCGCCGTATCTGAGGGTAACTGCATCGTCAGGGTGACGTCGGCGCAGAATCCCGAAGTATCCGCGGAGGTAGAGGTAACGGTGACTGCGGGTGCGCAGATAACCTACATCGGCGGTATCCTCGTCGTGAATAAGACATACGCTCTCCCGGCGGACTACAATCCCGGAGTTGACCCCGAAGCGCAGGCGGCTTTTGAACGTATGCAGGCTGACGCTTCCGAAGAGGGACTGAATATTTACATATCCTCGGGATTCCGTTCCTACGACTATCAGGCGGGGCTTTATCAGCGCTATGCAGATAGGGACGGCAAGGCGGAAGCCGACAGATACTCCGCCCGTGCAGGGCATTCAGAGCACCAGACAGGACTTGCTTTCGACCTTAATTCCATTGACGAGTCCTTTGCCGATACCAAGGAGGGCAAATGGGTCAGCCGCAATTGCTGGAGATACGGGTTTATAATCCGGTACCCCGCCGACAAGGAGGACATAACGGGCTATAAATGGGAGCCGTGGCATATTCGCTATCTGGGGGAGGAGACCGCTCAGGCTGTTTACGACAGCGGTCTTTGCCTTGAAGAGTATCTCGGCATAACCTCCGAATATCAGGATTAAACCGTTTCAGCATAAAAAGGCTTCCGGTCTTAACGTTTGACCGGAAGTCTTTAGTTTGTCTTGTTCAGCGGCGCAGACTGCCGGATGAGGAACGCCTGAAAAATACCCACGCAAAAAAGGGCGCGCCGATAAGAGACGTAACGACACCCACGGGAAGCTCGTTGGGAGCCATTACCGTCCTTGCCGCAAGGTCGCAGAGCACCATGAACGTCCCTCCGATAAGAGCGGACATGGGAAGCAGCAGCTTATGCTCCGCGCCGAAAATTCGCCTTGCAATGTGGGGGGAAATAAGATCAACAAAGCCGATGACTCCCGCAAAGGCTACCGCCGTTCCCGACAGCACCGCTGTTGCCAAAAGTATCAGGGTTTTCTCCCGCCTTGTGCTCACTCCCGCGCTTTGGGACTGCTCGTCCCCGAAGGTCAGCAGATCAAGCTCGCGGCTCTTTATCAAAAAATACCCCAGACATACCGCAAGCGTTACAGCGAGGATTATCACATATTCCCACTTCCTGCCCGAAAAGCTGCCCGTCTGCCATTTCATTATCTGCTTGTACTTTTCGTCCTTTGCGTTCGCCATAAGCGAAACTATGCCGTTTACGAACAGGGACAGAACCATTCCCGTGAGCACTATGGTGCTGCCCCTGAGAGTGCGGTCTATGCGGGAAGCGAATGCTACCATGAGAAACATTGCCGCAATGCCGAAAACCAGTCCCGCGGCGGGAAGGGTAAAGCTGCCGAGAAAGGTCAGCTCGCAGGCAATGACTATTCCCGCCCCTAAAGACGCGCCGCTGGATACCCCAAGGGTAAAGGGAGAAGCGAGTGGGTTCATCAGTACCGACTGCACAGCCGTCCCGCAGACGGAAAGAGCCGCTCCCGTGAGAAATCCCAGCAGTACCCTCGGGAGACGGATAGTCATGATTATGCTCACGCTCGAGTCGGGAACTCCCTCAAGCTTCGTGCCGAAAAGAGCGTTCCCGAAAATTTTCAGCAGATGCGCGGGCGGTACGAAAACGCTGCCCGCGCACACTCCGAGGACGATCGCCGCCGCTGCCGCAATAACGGTCAGGACGATACCGAAATGCTTCGCCCGTTTCATTCCGCAAAAATTTCGGGGTAAATGGCCTGCGCGATTTGGTACATTCCCCCAACGATATGCTGGGAGGGACGGCTGGTTTCGTTCGCGTCCACGCAGTAGACCGCGCCGTTTCTGACCGCGGAAATATTCTCCCAGCCCAGGCGGGACTTTATCTCGTTATAGTCGTAGCCGTCGTACTGCACGTTAGTGATGATAACGTCGGGGTCGGCGGCAATAACGCTTTCCTCGGAATTGGAGAGCCAGCCCTCCTCGCCGCCGTAGATGTTTTCCGCGCCCGCGAGGGTGATTATCTCGTTGATAAAGGTGCCGTTCCCGCAGGTGTACAAATACGGAGCTGCTCCCATTTCAAAGTAGACCGATTTCTTCTCGGCGATCCCCGCAGCCTTTTCGGAGATATCGTTCACCGCGTCGGTGATATCGGAAATAAGCTCCGCGCCCTGCTGCTCGGCAAGAAAGTATCCCGCGAGGAACTCAATGTCAAGTTTTATTCCCGAAATTGAATTCGACGTAGGAATGTACAGCACGTTTACGCCTGCGTCTTTAAGGGCGGCGTAGGGGTCGTCCGCGCCGGACATTGACATTCCGCTGACTATGATGAGGTCGGGGGAAAGGGCGGTAAGCTCCTCAATGTTCAGGTTGTAGAAGTCCAGCGTGCAGACCGAGGGGTCTATGCCGTCAACGTCGGCGGAATAAATATCTGCGGCGATTATCTTGTTTGCAAGTCCGAGACCCGACAGTATCTCCGATATGGACGGAGCCGCGGAAACGATAGTCTGTACGTTTTCCCTCACCTCGATAAGGTTTCCCTCGCGGTCTTCAATAGTTCTTGTTCCGTCTGCCGCTCCGTTTCCGGACGTATTTTCTTCGCCGTCAAAATCCTCCGCCTCCGCTGTTTCGGTAACGGTCTCAAGCATTGCAAGGTCGGCTGTGGTTATGGTTCCGCCCTCTCTTGTGGAATCCGCTCCGCAGGCAGCCATGCAAAGAGTAAGCGCAGCAGCCGCAATTACCGCCGAAATTTTTCTGATGTTCATAGTTGTACTTCCTTTCTTTTTTTGGTACCGATTTGGTAACAGTTCGAGTACCGGTTTGGGTACCGTCGGTATGGACATTAAAAAAGCTCTCTTTCCGCTGAGGAAAAAGAGCATAACAAACCAAAGCATGGCTGTGAAAGCCTGCTTTTATTGTGTACGACCAATACCTCGTGGTCCGGAACAACGTTCCTGTACTGCAAACGGCAGGTTTCCCGGCTCGGGCTTCGGACGCGCGCCGCGGTCTTCCCGCTTTCGGCAGTGACATAATTGCGGAGTGCTGTTCCCCTACGGTGACGAGATCGCTCAGGCATTTGACCCAATTCCCTTTTACCCTTGAACAATACTTACGCGTAAGCCGCTCCATATCTCAAGGCACCGTTTGACTATTAAATTTTATTTTACGGATCTGAGTCCAATAATAAGTATACCACGGCTTCGGCTGTTTTCAAGCGGCTGCGGAAATTTTTGTATGACTGCACTGTCATACGGAAAAAATAACCGTGAAATTTGTCAAATTCCACGGTTTGGGATCACTCCCATATTTTAAGAATTTTTTTCATGTACGCGCTCACGTCGGTATCAAATACTTCCGACAGCTCCTTCGACCCGACGATATCTTCCGTTCTCCCGCATGAAACAGCCTCGCCGTCCTTCATGAGCAGTATCCTGTCCGAGACCGCCGCTGCGAAGCTTATGTCGTGGAAAACTCCGAGAACGGCTCCTCCGCTGTCCGTAAAGCGTTTTAGAATGCCGGAAAGCTCGCTCTGACTTTTTATATCCAGATGATTGGCAGGCTCGTCAAGCAGAAGTATCTCGGGCTCCTGTGCAAACGCCCGCGCAAGGAACACCCGCTGGAGCTGCCCTCCCGAAAGTTCGGTTATGGAACGGTCTTCAAGACCGCCGAGACCGACCTCCGCGATACACCTTTCCGCCGCCGCAATGTCCTCACGAGAGGTTTCCGAAAATACGGAACCCTTTTGGCGGGAGTACCGTCCCATAAGCACGGTATTCATAACCGTGTAGCCGAAATAGTCTCCGCCCGCGCCTGTCTGGGAAAGCATAGCTATCTTTTTCGCCCGCTCTTTCGGAGGAATATCCGCGGCGGCTGAACCGTCTATAAAGACCCCTCCTACGGTTGTCGGGATAAGCCCGCATACCGCGCGGAGAAGCGTGGTCTTTCCGCAGCCGTTGGGGCCCGCTATAGCCACGGTCTCGCCGCCTTTTACGGTCAGCGAAACATTCTTCACGATATCCGCGCCGCCGTAGCCGCAGGAGAGCTTTTCTATCCTCAGCTCCGCCATTACAGCTTACCTGCAAGTTCCTTAATGTACGCCGCAAGTTCCCCGCTTATGTCGGGACGGTTCAGTCCCGCTTCAATGCTCGCCTTGAGCGCGCTGAGCTTGTTTCCCATATCGTACCGCGTACCGGTGAAATCCACGCCTATCATCTTTTCCCGCAGGGCAAGGGTCTTCATTGCGTCGGTGAGCTGGAGCTCGTTGTTCCTGCCGTATGGGGTATTTTCCAGAATTTCAAAAATTTCGGCAGGGAGAACGCACCGTCCCAAAATGGAATAATTGGAAAATATCTGATCGGGCGCGGGCTTTTCTATCATGTCCGATATCTCGAAATATCCGTCGTCAAGCCTTTCAAGCTTCATGGAGGAATACTTCATAACGTCCTCGGCAGGGACTTCCTTTATACCCACAACGCCCTTTCCGTACTTTTCGTAGGCGCGGCAAAGCTGACCTACGACGGGATCCTCGCCGACTATAACGTCGTCGCCGTACAGAACCGCTATAGGGTCGTTTCCCGCAAAGCCCTTCGCGCACAGGACTGCGTGTCCCAGACCGAGCTGCTCCGCCTGCCGGACATAGGTGATATTCGCCATAGAGCCTATCCGCACCATTTCATTGTACAGCTCGTTTTTGCCGCTGTTAAGAAGCTGCCTTTCAAGGTCGGGAGAGCGGTCGAAGTGGTCTTCCACAACGTGCTTTCCTCTTGAAAGGATAATGAGTATATCGCGTATGCCCGCGTTGACGCACTCCTCGACGATATATTGTATCGCGGGTTTGTCCAGTATGGGAAGCATTTCCTTGGGCATGGATTTTGTGGCGGGAAGCATTCTTGTGCCGTACCCCGCGGCGGTTATCACTGCTTTTGTGATCTTCATTTTCGGTTCCCCTTTATTTTTTATTTTATGCTTAAAAGTTTAAACTCCGCCGCTCATCATAGGTATCATCTGGCTGTAAAAAATTATGAGCATGGGCAAAGCGGCCAGACAGATAAACAGAGTAAGCCAAAGCCCCGAAGTTCCGCCCTTGCCTATAATGGAGCCGCGGATACCCTCGGGAGGCATGCGCGGATCGGCGGAAGCCTTTGTCCTTTTGATCTTTTTAACTGCCGAATTATAGTAAAGCCTGTTGCCGAATATGCCCGTGGTAAACATAAACGCATACGTCATTGCGGAACAGAGCACTAAAAACCCCTGAAAAGCCGCGCTCCTGATATCCACCGAAGCCGCAAGTTCAGACAGTCTGCCGAACCCGGAGCTTTGGGAAAGCAGTACGATATACTGAGGAAGCTGGGTTATCTGTCTGATAATTACCGCAGCTAAAGCCGCGAGAGGCATTTTTCGGTAGGAAAAATAAAACTCGGGAAAAAGCGCAGAGCAGAAGTTCCAGCTTGCGGAACGCTTATTATCCTTAAATCGTTTGAATATCGGGAGGTAGTAATGGGTATTGGTGCCGACAAAATCGCCCAGCTCGGATATTTTGACTCCGTCGAGCTGTTCCTCGGGATCGAAGCCGCAGAGCGGGTCTGAAAAATTTATCAGGAACGGATTCATCTGCACTCCGCCGTTAAAATTCCGGTTGTAGGCGTCCGCGTTTTCGTTTATATTTACGCCGCCCGAAGTCTGGTCAGCCATATCGTTTTCGTTCCTTATAGTGGAAACGGGCATACCGCACCTGCGGCAGAAAAGCGTGAGGGGAGGATTGGTATTACCGCAGAAGCGGCAGGTCATAGCCCGGTTCTCGGAGCCGTCGCTGCCCGTATCGTAGGAGGGTTTCCAGCTTCCGCCTGTTTTATGAAGAACCGTATTAACGCACTTCCCCTCTTTTTCGTAGCAATCTCTGTGGTACGGCGTACCGCATTCGGGGCATACAACAACGTCGTCCGCGGAAGTAAATTTTTCGCTGCAAATCATGCATCTTGTGCCGATATAACCTGACATTTAAATTTCCTCCATAAGAATTTCTTTTAACATTATACCACAAAATTCCTGTAATAACAAGGGCTTTTTCAATGTTTCACCATACCGACACATTCTTGCGGATACTGAAATTAAATATA
>CAJUAN010000049.1 GCA_910584715.1 uncultured Oscillospiraceae bacterium | reverse complement strand
CATTTTTTTCACCCTACTTTATTTTACCACATTTTACGCAAAAAAGCTACCCTTTCGGGTGAGGGCGATATAGAAGTTTTCCCAAATAACGTTATAAAGACAAAAACAGCGGATTATAAAATCGGCTCATGGCATCTTGCCGTGAGCCTTTAATTTTAACCGCACCCGATTAAATCTAAATATCAAATTTAATACTCACCGCCGTCCCCTTTCCCTCCTCGCTTTCAAGACTTATCACCGCGTTATGATAAACCGCCCCGTGCTTTACTATGGAAAGCCCTAAACCCGTACCGCCGATAGCTTTGGAGTGGCTTTTATCCACACGGTAAAAACGCTCGAAAACCCTGTCGCGGTGCGCTTTCGGTATGCCTATACCCGTGTCGCGGACGGTAAGGGTCACAGTGTCCTCCGCGGACACAACGATAATGTCCGCAAGACCATTTTCATTATTGTACTTTATGGCGTTATCCAAAAGGTTGTATATCATTTCGCCGAGAATTTTTCTCACGCCGACAATTTCCACGCTTTCTCCCAGTACGCTTATCCGCACTTTTTTCTTTTCCGCTTCGGGTTTAAGACGTTTTGCGATTTCTTCCGAAAGCTCGTAAAGGTCTATGGCTTCTTTTTCATACTGTACGTATCCCTCGTCCAGCTCGGAAATTTTGATTATGTCGCTGACAAGGGCAATAAGCCGCTGCGCCTCGTCGTATATCGAGGAGGAAAAGTCCGTAACAGTTTCCGCGGAGGCATATCCCGACTTCAGTATTTCCGCAAAACCCGAAATGGACGTGAGAGGCGTTTTCAGCTCGTGGGAAACATTGGAGGTGAATTCCCTGCGGAGCTGCTCACGCTTTGCACTTTCAGTAACGTCCAGAATGACTATGACCGCGCCGATAATTTTTTCCTCATTTAAAACGGCGTTTGCGATAAGGCTGTATATCCTGCCGTCAAGGGATATTTCGCTCTCGGAATGTCCCGTTTCCAATGTTTTTTCAACAACCTCCCGAAAGCCTTTGGCGCGGTTCAGGGACAGCGCGCTGCCGCTTACGGGTTCCGCCGCTCCAAGCAGCTTCAGCGCGGCGGAATTGTACGTCAAAAGGTTTGTGTCCCTGTCGATAACAAGAAAGCCCTCCCGCATATTTTCCGTTATAAGGCGGAATTCCTCCTGCTTTCTCCCCGCTTCTTTAAGCTGCGAGCTTATCGTCCTTTTCTGTACGGCAATTTTTTTCAGCAGAGGGGAAAGCTCCTCATAGGTATCGTTGCTTTCGGGACTGTCAAGGTCGAGGGCATTTATGGGCTTGACAATGCTTTTTGCGGTCCTCGCCGAAAGCGCAAGAGAGAGCAAAAAGGCAAAAACAATTATCACCGCCACGGGCTGAGAAAGTCCCAGCAAAACGGCGGGAACGGTATACTGCGTTGTGGAAACCCTAAGCACGTTTCCGTCCTCCAGAAGCAGAGCGTAATAAACCGTTTTTTCGGTAAGCGTGTCCGAATATCTTACGCTTGTGCCCGCGCCTTTTTCAAACGCCTGCCTTATTTCCTCGCGGTCGGAGTGATTTTCCATATTTTCCGTATCCGAGACCGTGTCAGCAAAAACCGTGCCGTCGGGAGCGATAAGGGTAATTCTTTCGTCCCCGCCGTTAAAATTTTCAAGGAACGCCGTACCCTCGTTTTTCAAAGCGTAGGAAATGTACCTCGCTTCTTTGGCAAGCTCGGCTTTTATCTGATTTTCAAAGAAGCCGTGCAGTACCCCGAATATCAGCGCAACGCCCGCCGCTAAAACAAGCATTGCGGTAAGCAGAGTACCGCGGAAAATTTTTTTATTCATTATTTTATTTACGCTCCTCTATTTTGTAGCCGATATTTTTCACGGTCTGTATCATGCCGCCCGCTTCGCCCAGCTTGACCCGAAGCTTTCTTATGTGAACGTCCAGCGTCCGCGATTCGCCGTAAAATTCTCCCCAGACCTTGTACAAAAGCTCCTCACGCTTTACCGCACCGCCCTCCGCTTCAAGCATAGCGAGGAGCAGTGCGAATTCCTTGTAGGACAGGGAAACTTCCTTTCCCGCTACCTGCACGGTATGCCTGCGCGGGTCAACGTAAAGCCCGCCTATGCGGTATTCTTTTTCCTCGCGGGAATTTCTTGCGCTGCGCCGCAGCACCGCCCGCACCCTCGACACAAGCTCCGTCATTCCGAAAGGCTTGGCGATGTAATCGTCCGCGCCCATATCAAGCCCCGTCACCTTGTCGAATTCGCTGCTTTTCGCGGTAAGCATTATTACGGGTACGTCCTTGTCCGTGCTTCTTATTTTTTTCAGTATTGAAAGACCGTCCTCCCCGGGCAGCATAATATCAAGCATAACAAGGTCGGGGACGGCTTTTTGGTACGCCTCCCAAAATTCCGAGGGCGCGGCAAAGCCGACGATGCCGTACCCCTCCTTTGAAAGGGCGTAGCAAACCAGCTTGCGTATATTGTCGTCGTCCTCAACAAGATAAATTGTTTCCACGAAAACCGCCTCCAGAATAATTATACCGCATTACTCGTCAAAAATCAACTGCTCGCTTAATTTGTTTCCCATATTTTTGCAGTTATGCGAACCGGTTACCGCGTATATGACCTGTTCCGCGATATTTACCGCGTGGTCGCCGATACGCTCGAAATACTTAGCCGTCATAAGCAGGTCCACAAGAGCCTCGCCGTTTTCATTATTGCCGCGAACAGCCTCTATAAGCTCGTTTTTTACGGTAAGAAAAAGTCCGTCCACCCTGTCGTCAAGCTCTATCACGGAACGGGCAAGCTTTAAATCCTTTTTTACAAAGGACTCAACGCTGAGAGTTACCATTTTTGCCGCCGTTTCAGCCATGTCCGAAATATGCACCCTGCCGCTTATGGGCTTGTTTATGACGTACTCCGCTATCTCGGAAATATCGTATGCCTGGTCGCCTATTCGCTCCATGTCCGAAATCATCTTCAAAGCCGAGGACACAGTCCGCAGGTCTGTTGCCACAGGCTGCTGCATAAGCAGAAGACGCATACAAAGAGTCTCGATGTCCCGCTCCTTGCGGTCGGTCTGCTTTTCGATGTCGTCGGCGTTTTCTTTCATTTTTATGTCGCCCTCAAGAAGATATTTCACGGCGCAGGCTATGGCTTCCTCGCACAGCGCGCCCATAGTTATAAGCTCCGTATTTAGCCGCGTGAGCTGATTTTCAAAACGCTCCCTCATTATCCGAACCTCCCCGTTATATAGTCCTCGGTACGCTTGTCTTTCGGGACGGAAAAAATTTCCTCCGTATCTCCGTACTCTATAAGCTCGCCCAAAAGAAAGAACGCCGTTCTGTCGGCAATTCTCGCCGCCTGCTGCATATTGTGGGTGACGATTATTACGGTGTATTTTTCCCGAAGCTCGACAGCCAAGTCCTCGATTTTGGACGTTGATATGGGGTCGAGGGCTGAGGTGGGTTCGTCCATAAGAAGTATCTCAGGTTCTACCGCGAGAGCGCGGGCAATGCAGAGCCGCTGCTGCTGACCGCCGCTCATTCCCAGCGCGCTTTTTTTCAGCCTGTCTTTGCACTCGTCCCAGATAGCCGCCTGTCGCAGGGACTTTTCCACAATTTCGTCCAGCTTCAGTCGGGACTTTATGCCGTGTACTCTCGGTCCGTAGGCGATATTGTCGTAAATGCTCATGGGGAACGGGTTCGGCTTCTGGAACACCATACCCACCCGCTTGCGGAGGATATTTACGTCAACCGCTCCGTAAATATCCTCGCCGCCGAGGGTTATCTTACCCTCAATGCGGCAGCCCTCCACAAGGTCGTTCATACGGTTCAGGGACTTCAAAAACGTGGATTTTCCGCAGCCCGACGGTCCTATAAGGGCGGTTATCTGTTTTTCGGGCAGACCGATATTTATATTTTTCAGAGTATGATTTTCGCCGTACCACAAATTCATATTTTCCGCTTTGATTATTTCATTCATACGCTTAATTCCTTTTCAGTATTTTTGCGGACAGCTTCGCCCCGAGATTTATCAGCAGGGTAAGTCCCAGAAGTATTGCCGATATGGCAAACGCCGTGTCGAAATCGCCACGCTCCTTTGCGTACATATAAAGGGCGACGGTAAGGGTAGAACCCGCGTTGTTCGGCGAAACAGCCTGAAAAATATTCAGCATTTCGCTTGCCATTCCCGCCGTAAAAAGCAGAGCCGCACTTTCGCCGGCTATCCGTCCTATAGACAGGATACAGCCCGTGACTATGCCGTCTGTCGCCGAGGGCAGAACGACCGTCCGTATCATGTGCCATTTTCCCGCACCCAAAGCAAGCGCGCCCTCGCGGTAGCTGTCGGGGACGGTTTTCAGGCTCTCCTGCGTTGTGCGTATGACCGTTGGCAGGGTCATTATAACAAGGGTCAGAGAGCCTGCCAAAAGACTTTTTCCGACGCCGCAGAACTGCACAAAAACCAGCATTCCCACCAGTCCGTAGATGATAGAGGGTATTCCCGCGAGAGTTTCCGCCGCCAATTCCACAAGCCGCACCGCTTTTTTGTTTTTCGCGTACTCGTTGAGGTACACCGCCGCTCCCACGCCTATAGGCAGGACTATCACAAGGGTTATCAGGATTATGTAAAGCGTGTTCAAAATATTCGGCAGAATGCCTGCCGTATCGTTTAAAAGACTGGGCTTCGAGGTCAGCAGACCTATCGTTATATGGGGCAGACCCTTGTAGAGTATACACCCGATAATTCCCGCCAAAAGCAGACAGACCGCCGCTGCCGCACCGCAGGTCAGGACGTTCAGTGCGGCGCATTTTATTTTTCTTCCAAAAGAAATTTTTTTATTCATTGAAAGCACCTCAATCCTTTTTCCTTTTCACGGCAATGTTCAGAATTACGTTTATTATCATTATGAACGCGAACAGCGCCAGCGCCACAGAGAACAAAGCCTGTCTCTGAAGTCCCGAGGAGTAGGACATTTCGCTTGCTATTGCCGTTGTGAGAAAACGGACGCTGCCGAACAGCTTGGGCATATTGGCGACGTTTCCCGACACCATCATTACAGCCATTGCCTCGCCTATGGCTCTGCCTATGCCAAGCACTGCGGAGGCGAGAATCCCGCTTTTTGCCGCGGGAACAGTTACCTTGAAGACAGTCTCGGTCTTAGTCGCTCCCAGCGCGAGCGAGGCTTCTCTGTACTCCTTGGGAACGGCTTTTATCGCTGTTTCCGACACCGATATGACCGACGGAAGTATCATCACCGCAAGGACAACGACCGCCGAAAAAAGGTTTGCGCCGTCGGGAAGTCCGAAAGTTTCCCTTACGGCGGGAACGACTATTATCATTCCCACCAAACCGTACACCACGGAGGGTATTCCCGACATAAGATCCACCGCGCCCCGTACTGCCGCGGATAATTTCCCGCCCGACATTTCCGCAAGGAAAACGGCACAGAGAAGTCCGACGGGTACGCCGATAATAATTGCGCCGAGCGTGCCGTAAACCGATGTGAGAATAAAGGGCAGTATTCCGTAGGAGGGTTCCGAGGCGGTGGACGCCCAAACCGTTCCGAAAAGAAATTCCAAAACGCCTATCTCTTTTATTGCGGGTATGCCCGATACTATCAGGAAAATTGTTATTATCAGCACGAAAGCCACCGCAATAAATCCGCAAAGTGTGAAAATGCCGTTCATAAGCCTTTCGAGGAGGTCGGCTGTTTTTTTCAGTCCGCCGCCCTTGGTCGCGCTTTTTGCGGAGGTTACGGTCAAAACATTACTTTGCAACGGGAACCGCACCTGCCTTTTCTATGTACTCGTCAGCCGCCGTACTCATTGCAAAATCGTAAAAGTCCTTTGCTGCGCCCGTAAGCTCCTTGTCCTTTCTCGTCACAAGCAAAAAGTTGCGCTGTACTCGGTACGTGCCGTTCAATATGGTCTCATTGGAGGGAGAAACGCCGTCCACCTTCAGAGCCTTTACGCTGTCCTTTACCGAGGCGAGAGAGGCGTAGCCTATGGCATTGGGATTTGAGGAAACGGTCTGCACAACGTCTCCCGTAGAGGTAAGCTCCTGGGCGTACTTGCAGGAATCCTCCGTACCCGTTATGGACTCGAAGCCGTCTCTTGTTCCCGAAGCCGCTTCACGTCCGATACACACGATAGGGAGGTCGCTTCCGCCGACGTCGCTCCAGTTTGTTATTTCGCCCGTGTAAATTTTCGCGATTTGTTCAACGGTCAGGTCTGTAACGGGATTTTCGGGATTTACGATTACCGCGATACCGTCTATGGCAACCACCGCGGCGTTGAGGGTTTCCTTTTCATCGTCCTTTAGGTCTCGGCTTGAAAGACCTATGTCGCAGTAGCCGTCCCGAACAGCCTGAATTCCCGCTCCCGAGCCTGTGGGGTTATATGTCACCTTGACGTTTTGATTTTTCTCCATGTACGCTTCGCTTAAAAAGCCTATGACCTTTTCCATTGAGGTAGAGCCGTCGGTGGAAACCGTCTGCTCCGACCGCGCGCCGCAGCTCGACAGCATACCGACCGCAAGAACAGCGGCAGCGGCAAGTCTTGCAAGTCCCGCTAATTTGATTTTTTTCATTTTAATACATATCCTTTCGATTTTGAGTTGCACTTATCTGCAATTACTATAATAGCGCCTGCAATGTTAATTCCGAAAGCATAGGTATGTTAATTGTAGGTTAACGTTTTAGCAAATATATTTTGCAGGGAATAAAGCAATATATAAAAACGCTTTTTGATTGGGTGCAGGGTTTCCCTGCCGCCTGTACTTATGATATTGACCTCAATGGGCAATGTCATAAGTACTATGGCGTTACTTAGGGCAAAGCCCAAGTAAGTCGCGCGGCTGCGCCGATATGTTAAAGTGGTTTTTCGTAGGTTCGCAAGCCATAGAAAGTGTACGTACACTTTCTATTTGTAAAGTGCTTATGCCTTTACAATTAGATTGCACCTAAGACCGCTCTTTGAATATATATTAAATCCTATCGTGAAGTACGGTAGGATTTTTATTATATTCACTGTAATGAACATAATTGTGTTAGGGAGTGCAGAGGGAACGGTTGCCCCACGGACTATTTGCTTGTCAAATAGTCCTAGTGGGTTAGAACTATTTCATAGTGTTTCCGTACCGTAAAACTGCTTCCGAAAACAAATGTTAATAGTCTGTAAACTTGTTTTCAAAAGCTTGACAAAATTCATTATAATGAATATAATTATATTTATAATACATAATATGCCTTATAGTAGATTTAAAAACACAAAGGAGGATTGGTAAAAAAACAAGTTTACACCACGCAGCAGACAGAAAGGAGTTTAATTGAGGAATAATGTATTTACAAATCCCGCCGTAGAAAATGCGGTAACTTCCGAATACAAAATCGGAAACACGATTTACAAGGTCGTTACAAAATTTAATTTCGGGGGCGAAAATCTTAAAGAAATTCTCTCCCGTCTGATTAAAAAGGAGGCTCAAAAGGCAGCATAATTTTGATATAATCGGCATTTCGGCGGATTATGTCAAAAGAATAAGACGAAATTTAGTAATTTACCATATTGAATTATCGCAAAGAGTGTGGTATAATTAACACATAATCCGCTGTATTTGTCGGAAAGTGAGGATTATATGTTAAAAGACAAAATTACAGCTTTATATTGCAGGCTTAGTCAAGATGACGGGCTTGAGGAGAGTAACTCCATAACGAATCAAGTGGTAATATGTAAAGGGGGCATTCTGCCGCCAAATACATATTATGACTGCGGCTCATTTGTGGTGAATAGAAAAGCAGTTATAGGAAAGGAGAAGAACAGCCTTGTAACCGCTGAAAATTCATTACAGAATGGAGCTGTTGCCTATATAATAGAAAATTGAAGCCTACACTTTTGAACGTATAAATCAAAAGTGTAGGCTTTTTACTATGCCAAGCTACTTTTTGTCCTTATACATATTTTCACATTGTGGACTGCAAAACTCTGTACTCGAATTTCTTGCCATAAACGCTTTCATACAATTCTTACAAATCCGAATAGGATTATCGCTGTCCGTAAGCATAAAGCTGAACATCATCTGCACTCCAAGCATAAGCGAATGAAAATCCCATACTATCGTTGGTTTATCAAGCAATGCAATGCGGTAAGTCGGCGCAATACCGCCGAAAGCCTCCATACCCTGCTGCAATAATAGACGTTCCTCTGAGGGCGTATTGTCATAGTCCTCATAATAGAGCATAGCAGTAAAATATGTAAATGCCAAATCGGTAAACTGCCGCTTTATCCAGTCGTACCTCTCGGCATATTCCCTCTGGAAGCTCATATTCACCGCCATAGGCTTGTCCGACATCGCCATAGCCAAAGCCGCCATAATGCGGTCGTTTTTTACATTCCAAATTGATTCTACTCCCCGCTTTGCAACGTCTGGCTTATCAAACGGGAAAAACAAATTCAAATAGTCTTTTGTGGACATTGCTTCTTTTTTTATAAAATGATTTTTCGGCATATACACAGCTTCATAATCCATAAAATTCGGAGTGGTTGGCAACGCCGTCATTAAACCGAGTAAGCCGTAATTCGCAGCAAACTGCCGAATCGCTTCTTGTATATCCTTGTCGGAAAATTTTTGCGAACGCATACTGCCGATATTTATAGCGTCCAAAA
>CAJUAN010000048.1 GCA_910584715.1 uncultured Oscillospiraceae bacterium | reverse complement strand
CTCAAGCGTGGAAAACGGCCACAAGGCGGAGCTGAACCAAGTATCCAGCGTGTCTGGGTCTTGCCGCATTTCCTTGCCGCATTTAGGACACTTAACGGAATTTTCCTTTGTAACAACCATTTCGCCGCACCCGTCGCAGTAGAACGCGGGTATGCGGTGTCCCCACCAAATTTGGCGGGAAATGCACCAGTCGCGGATATTTTCAAGCCAGTTGAAATAAATTTTATCGAATCTTTCGGGGACGAATTTGGTCTCACCGTTTTTAACTGCGTCAATTGCAGGCTGTGCAAGCTCTTTCATTTTAACGAACCATTGAGTGGAAACCTTCGGCTCTACAGTGGTATGACACCTCTGACAAGTACCCACGTTGTGGACGTGCTCCTCGGTCTTGATGAGGTAGCCGCCCGCCTCAAGGTCTGCAACGATAGCCTTTCGAGCTTCGTACCTGTCCATACCCGCGTATTTGGGGTAATCGGCGACGATTTTCGCGTCGTCGGTCATAACGTTGATAACCTCCAAATCGTGCCGCTTGCCTACCTCAAAGTCGTTGGGGTCGTGGGCGGGAGTGATCTTAACAACGCCGGTACCGAAATCCATTTCAACGTAATCGTCCGCCACAACGGGAATCTCCCGTCCAACCAAGGGCAGAACGAGAGTCTTACCGATGATGTCCTTGTAACGGTCGTCGTTGGGGTTGACCGCAACGGCGGTATCTCCAAGCAGCGTTTCGGGACGGGTCGTGGCAAGCTCAACGTACCCGCTGCCGTCCTTGAACGGATAGCGGATATGCCAGAAATGTCCAGCCTGCTCCTCGAAAATAACCTCCGCGTCGGACAGAGCCGTCTCGCAGCTGGGGCACCAGTTTATCATACGCTCACCGCGGTAGATAAGTCCCTTTTCGTAGTATTTTATGAATACGTCCTTGACCGCTTTTGAGCAGCCCTCGTCCATGGTGAAACGCTCTCTCGACCAGTCGCAGGACGAACCGAGCTTTTTAAGCTGTTCAACGATCCTGCCGCCGTACTGCTCTTTCCAAGCCCAGGCGCGCTCCATAAATTTTTCACGTCCCAGGGACTCCTTTGTAAGTCCCTCCTTGGCCATTGCGTCAACTATCTTAACCTCGGTGGCAAGGGCGGCGTGATCCGTACCGGGCAGCCACAGTGCGGAGTAACCGCACATACGCTTCCAGCGGATAAGAATGTCCTGCAAGGTCTCGTCCAGCGCGTGACCCATATGGAGCTGTCCCGTGATGTTCGGCGGGGGAATCACAATTGTATAGGGCTTTTTCTGCGGGTCGCGGGTCGCCTTGAAGCATTCGTTGTCCACCCAGAATTTGTATATTTTATCCTCAACTTCCTTAGGCTCGTAAAGCTTTGGCAGTTCCTTTTTCATTCTGACCTGTCCTTTCAAACAAAATATATTTGTTAATTATACCATATTTTTGTTAAGAAATCAACCTTTACGGCAATAAATTTTAAGGACTTATTGTAACCATCATTGATAAACCTATAGATCTGCCATCCTGATGACCGAATGCGGCGTCTTGTATCCATAAACGTTTACTTCAATCCATGTCGTTCATATCGGCGATCTCCGCTCCGCCGTAATAGTGGAGCAGTATTTCTTTGTAAC
Organism: uncultured Oscillospiraceae bacterium; assembly: GCA_910584715.1. GTDB lineage: Bacteria > Bacillota > Clostridia > Oscillospirales > Ruminococcaceae > RGIG8773. The sequence continues at coordinate 7,423 of CAJUAN010000048.1, read as the reverse complement.
CGCTGCCGCTGTTCGCCATGCAGTTTGCCCCGTACTGGCTCATGCCCACACCGTGTCCGCTGCCTTTGGTGGTGACTGAAAAAGTCCCTCCCTTTGCGGAATATTCGACGGTAAAATTTGCCGAACGCAAGGAAAAAATCTGGCGGAAATCCGTACCGGACAGCTCCAGGCTTCCCGCAGTCATTTTAATGACAGTGCCAGACTCGCTTCGTTCTTTTATTTTCAGCCATTCCTCCGGATCGCCCTCAAGCTCCGCGCCGTCAAGCGATGTTTCAATACGGGCTTTAAGTTCCGCCTCGGTAAATACCTTTTCCTCAAGATAAGAGGGAGACTTTTCATCTCCGCTGCTGTCAACGGGAATAAGGTACTCCACGGGACTCCCCCATACCACCTCCGCGCTTTCGGTCTTTCCTCCCGATGTGGAATGAAATGCCGCTACGATCGGTTCTCCCTCATATACAAGCACGTCCGAGCCGGTGCTGTCAACAGCGGCGGAAACCTTTTCAAGGTACGTTTCATAGCCGACCCCGTAAAAAGCCTTTGCCTGTTCGGGAGTAAAATACGCCTGGTATTTGGTGCTGTCGTTGGAAATATCCGCTCCCATCAGTTCAGGGTCTGGAGAAAGGCGCTGCTTTTCACGCTGTCTGACGGCATAGGTTCGCGCTGCCACTGCCTGAGCCTTTAAAGCCTCCTCATGGTAGGAAGCGGGCATTTCCGCAAGCACAGCCCCTACAACGTAGTCCCGCAGGGAAAGCTCCATGACCTGTCCGCTTGTAAAATCAAGTACTTTAAGGCTGTCGGTATTGCCGCTGACTGCGGAACCGCCGGCTTGTCCGTCCTGCGGATCGGGTATAGGCGGTACTGATGTTTCCGTTTCAGCAGGGGTATTTCCGGCACTGTAGACTCCCGCGGCTTCGGCTGTCATCGGAGGTGCGTCATTCTCCCGAGGCTTCAGAAAGGTAAGCAGGGGTATGGCTGCCAGTAAAAGCGCAAATACGGCGGTCACTTTCAATAATTCTTTCATTGTTACTGCTCCTTTGTTTTTATATTTTCTGAGGACGCGCTGCCGGATACGGAATCCGCCGTCCCGAAAAGTTAAGGGTTATGTCAAAAAATTCTTGACAATGAGACGTATCTGTTGTAAAATATGTATATATGCTATTTTATTACTATAAAAGGAGAACACATGTTGAACGGAATCGACTACGATAAGAACGTCTTTAAAAGCTTATGCGATGAATTCGTAAAAAATAACAGGATACCGCCCGAGCTTTATGAAAAATATCAGGTTAAAAGAGGCCTCCGCAACAGCGACGGAAGCGGCGTTATGGCAGGTATTACCAATATCTGTAACGTGCACGGCTATATCGTTAACGAGGGCGAACGCGAACCCGTTGAGGGCGAACTGATCTACAGAGGCTACAGCATAAACGATATCGTCGCCAATACCTCCGAAAAAGGCAGGTTCGGCTTCGAGGAAACCGCTTATCTTCTCTTGTTCGGACAGCTTCCCTCTGAGGACAGACTGCGGCGGTTCAATGAAATGCTTTCGGAATTCAGAGAGCTGCCAAAGGGATTTTCCGAGGATATGATATTCAAAGCGCCGTCAAGGGACATAATGAATAAAATGGCCCGTTCGGTTCTGGCGCTCTATTCCTACGACGACGACCCGGAAGACCGCAGTCTGGAAATGGAGCTGCTGCGAGCGGTATCCATTATAGCGCGGCTTCCATCCGCCATGGTTGACGCCTACCAGATAAAGCGCAGGGTGTTCGATCACGAAAGCCTCTATATGCACCCTCTCAATCCGGACGAGTGCACGGCACAAAGCGTTTTGTCAACTTTAAGACCCGACCGTCAGTACTCCGAGGAGGAGGCGCGGCTTCTTGACCTTATGCTTATCCTGCACGCGGAACACGGCGGAGGAAACAACTCCACCTTTACCTGCCGTACTCTTACCTCGGCGGATACCGACGCGTATTCCGCGTACTCGGCGGCGATAGGTTCTCTTAAAGGTCAGCGTCACGGAGGAGCCAACTTCAAGGTTATACGCCAGCTTGAGGAGTTCAAGGAAAACATATCCGACTGGGAAAACGACGGTCAGGTAGCGGATTACATAGCCAAGGTCATCAGAAAGGAAGCGGGCGACGGCAGCGGTCTTGTCTACGGCATGGGTCACGCGGTTTACACACTTTCCGACCCGAGGGCTGTGATACTTAAAAGAAACGCCGTTAAGCTTGCGCAGGGTACGGAGTACGAAAAGGAATTCCGTCTGCTTGACGCTGTGGAAAGGCTTACTCCCGAGGTTTTCGCAAACGTGAAAGGCAGCACGAAAACAATGTGTGCAAACGTCGATCTTTATTCGGGACTTGTGTACAGAATGCTTAAAATTCCGGTAGAACTGAACACTCCGCTTTTTGCGGTATCCAGAATATCGGGTTGGGCGGCTCACAGGATAGAAGAGCTTATAAACGGCAGAAGAATTATCCGTCCCGCGTATAAGGCGGTCGCCAAAAGGAAAAAATATATTCCGCTTGGCGAACGCGTATAATATTTACTGAGTCCTTAATCAAGCCTCGTTACGGCAATATTTTAAAAGGGGAAAGCGACATGGAAAAGAAACCTTACAAAGCAAAAAAAGTCAAACTGGATAAGAAATTTTCAATGGCGGCATACGGCCTTACGCTTATAGCCGCGGTCGCAGCAAGAACTTGGCAGCTCAGATCCAACGTTAATTTTGCCACGGGAAAGTATATAGACCCGTCTCCGGCCAAGAATTATACAATGTGGGCGCTGATAATCGGCTTTATTCTTATTGCGGCAGTTATGTTTCTGGGACAGTCAAGAGACAAGGCGATAAAATCCTGCATTCTTATAAATCCCATGCGGCTCAGGGCTGAAAGACTTGCCAAAAAGCTTTCCCCCGTTGCTGCTGCGGCAATGATGCTCATGGCGGGATTTATGGCTTTTGACATAATTATGGATCTGACGGCTGCTGCGGAAAAGAATATGGAAATATCCACGGAGGAAAATCCGGTATTTATTTTTGCAGGAATCCCTGTGATGACATGGATCGTATATCTGTGTTCGTTTATCACGATAATCACACTTGTTTCAATGGGCTCCAATATTCTGAAAGGCGACGGTATAACAAAGGGAAACTGCGTTTTCATTATGTTTTTCCCAATTTGGAAGCTTCTTGAGATATTCTCAATGTTCTCGGAAAATCAGCTTGTGGGCGTATATTCCGAAAAGGTTTACATTATGCTCACGGCAATGGCTTCTTCCATGTTTTTTATCTATGCGGCAAGAGTTTTTGCAGGCTTTGAGAAAAAAAATACGCGCATATGGATGTGCATTTTCGGCTATGCGGCTTCCATTTTTGCGGCAGTATCTATAATCCCAAGATATATCTCCTACTTCATTTTAAGCTATACCGAACGCGAGGGAATGGCTGCTCCGGAAACTTCGGATATAGGCATTGCCGTAGTTACTATTGCTATTGTGGCAGTCTTCTGGAGCACTTATGTTTACAGAGTAATGCCCAAGCTTAATCTTACAGGCAAGCGCCGCTGGACAAAAACCACTCTTGCAGTCAGAAATATGCAGTCCATTGAGGACGAATAAATGTCATAAGGGGTATCGGACGTTTCCTCGGCGCAGCGGCTGGAGCTGCGTCTGCGGTGCGGGATACCCTTTTTAAATAATTGGAAACAGCCGGCGTAAGAAGTGCTTGGTTTTTATTTTCCGAACTAAAAAGGGGGCGTATCCTGCCATGAGAAAAAATAAAGTTGTCACCGCGCTTGCGGCGGCGTTTTGTTCTGTTTTTATGGCGGGATGCTCCTTTGGCGGTTCGGTAGATTCCCTGCTTTCACCCCCGAAGCTTTCGGAAGAACAAAACGCGGTCTACGACGCGCTTATCAGATCCGCAGGAAAGGATATACGGCTCAAATACCCGCGCTCCGGAGAATACCGCTCAGCATTCGTTTTTGCAAACATCGACAGCGAGCCCGACCGGGAAGCTATCGTTTTCTACGAAAAAACGGGAGAAACAGAGGGCGGCGGAAACGTCCGCATAAACATCATCGACCGCCGCGGAGGCAAGTGGACAAGCGTTTACGACCATGCGGGAGCGGGTACGGGCATCGACAGGATATTTTTTTCCGAGCTTGGCGGCAGCGGCAGACAAAGCGTTATTATCGGCTACACGCTGCTTTCCGGTGAGAGAAGCGTTCAGGTGTACGACTATGAAGACGGTCTGCTCACATCAAAATATTCAGATACCTACAGCACCATGTTTACTGCCGATCTTGAACGGGACGGCAAGAACGAACTTATACTCATACGTCCGGGGAACCAGATGAAAAAGGCTTCGGCAAGTCTGGTCTCCATAGACCCCGAAAGCGGCGAGGCGCTGGAGACAAGCGGCGTTGCTCTTGATGAGTCTGCGACCGAATTTGTAAGCGTCGCCGCCGGATATGTGGGAAAAGAAACTCCCGCCGTTTTTATCGACGGGCTTTCGGGAGGACAGCTCACGACCGAGATAATTTATTCAGTGGACGGTCAGCTCAGGAATCCCCTTTATCTGGGCGAATCCGGTCTCATAGAAAAAACGCGCCGCCCCGCAGGCTATACCTGCACCGACATCGACCTTGACGGAGTGATAGAAATACCCACGCTGTCCCTCTTCCCAGGGTATTCTGAGGACTCTTCGGGTACAAAGCTTTACAGCACCGACTGGAACATTTTTGACAACTACAGCATTACGAAAAAATATTCAAGCTTCTATAACATCGGCGAGGGGTACTGTTTTATCCTGCCGAGCCGCTGGGACGGAGTCGTTACGGCAAAAAGAGATTCGGCGACAGGAGAAGTGGTATTCTGCAAATTCAGAACCGACCTGCTCAACAGCACGGTGGAGCTGCTGAGGATAGCGGTGGCTTCGGAGGAAGAGACCGGCACGCTCCTGGAGGAGGGCTACATGGTGCTGAAAAGCAACAATAAGACTAATTATCTTGTTAAATGTCCCGACATTGAGGACGAGCCCCTCGTTCTTACGGGAACGGAAATAAGCAACAGCCTGTATCTTATGGCATGACTGCATATCCGCAGAGCCGCTCGGGACGGCTTGCGGAATCAACCAAGGAAAGGATAGATATTATGAAACGCATACTTGTCTGCGAGGACGAAGACGTTATCCGCGACTTTGTGGTGATAAACCTTAAACGCGCCGGCTACGACGTGGTGGACGTGAACTGCGGCGAGGAGGCAATTAAAGTTTTCGATTCGGAACACGGCGATTTTGACATCGCTTTGCTGGACATCATGATGCCCGGGATTGACGGTTTTCAGGTCTGCAAGGCTCTCAGAAAAAGAAGCAGCACATTGGGCATAATCATGCTCTCAGCCAAGACCCAGGAAATGGATAAGGTAAGCGGTCTTATGCTGGGCGCGGACGACTACATAACCAAGCCGTTCTCCCCCTCGGAGCTTACCGCGCGCATTGACGCTATCTACCGCAGGGTAAGCATGAGCGTCGCCCGCGACGAGGACGAAGCCGCGACCATTGAGTCGGGACCCTTCCTGCTTAATCTTAAAAGCAGAACAGTGGCAAAGAACGGCGTGCCTATCGACCTCACTCAGGTGGAGTACCAGATAATGGAGTACTTCATGAACAATCAGGATACAGCTCTCGACAGAAGCTCTATCCTTACTCACATATGGGGAGAGAACTACTACGGCGACGACAAGATAGTGGACGTTAATATCCGCCGTATCAGAATGAAAATAGAGGACGAGCCCTCCAACCCGAAATATATATCCACAATATGGGGCTTCGGCTACAAGTGGTCTGTCAAGGAGGACAAGGGCTAAGCCGGTACCGCGGGGCAAAGCGGTACCCAAAAAGAAAAAAAGAACAGGCGGTGAAAAACGTTGCGGAAGTCAAATATTACAAGGCGCTGGCTTGTGAACAATCTTGGCGTTATCTCCGCCATGCTTTTCGCCCTTGTTATAGGCGGCACACTTTTTGTGCGTACCTATTATTACAGTACCGCAAGGCAGTACATGACTTCCCGTATGAACATGGTGTCCAACATTCTGTTGCGTTCCTACAACGACCCCTCCGCAAGCTTTTCGGCGGAGCTTCGTTCGGTAGTCGAAAACTGGTCGGAAAAGGACAAAATGGAGCTTATGGTCATAGGCAGAAAGGGAGGCGTGGGGCTTACCTCATCGGGATTTATCCCCGAGGACAAGCTTGACAGCATGACCGACTACGCCGACGCTGCGGAAAACGGCTCCGGCTACTACACGGGAAAAACCGAAAGCGGCGAAAAAATAATGGCGGTGTGCGTCATGCTTCCCGAGAACGATTCGGGCTATGCCGCCATGAGAATGGTCTCCTCGCTGGAGGAGATAAACAGGCACATCACGAGCATTGCCCTGACCCTTGCGGCGGTCTGTCTGACCATACTTGCGCTGATGTTCGTTTCGGGACTTTACTTCGTCAAGTCTATCGTTATCCCGGTGCGCCAAATAGGCTCAACGGCAAGACGGTACGCGGTGGGGGACTTTTCAGTCCGCATCACCAAAAAGAATGATGATGAGATCGGAGAGCTGTGCGATATCGTCAACCACATGGCAAGCGAGCTTGCTTTGTCCGAGACAATGAAAAATGAATTTATTTCCAGCGTTTCCCACGAGCTGAGGACTCCCCTTACAGCCATAAAGGGCTGGGCGGAGACAATAGGCAGTATGCCCGGCGACGCGGAAACTGTTGCAAAAGGCATGAGGGTCATAGGCAGCGAGAGCGAGCGGCTTTCCGAAATGGTGGAGGAGCTTCTGGATTTCTCTCGTATGCAGAACGGACGGTTCAGTCTTAACAAGACCACAATGGACGTTCTTGCCGAGCTTGGGGACGCGGTGCTCATCTACACCGAAAAGGCAAAGCGGGAGGGCATAGAGGTTCTGTACGAGGAGCCGGATATGCTGCCCTTTGTGTACGGCGACAAGAACCGTATCAGGCAGGTTTTTATAAACGTTATCGACAACGCTATCAAGTATTCCGACAAGGGCGGGGTGGTATCGGTGCAGGCGATAATGTCCGACTCGGAGCACATCGAGGTGGACGTGTCCGATACGGGCTGCGGAATAAGCGAGCAGGATCTGCCCAAGGTCAAGACCAAATTCTACAAGGCTAACCATACCAGACGGGGCAGCGGCATAGGTCTTGCGGTAGCGGACGAGATAATCGCCATGCACGGCGGCAAGCTTGAGATATTCAGCAGACAGGGGAAGGGTACGACGGTTACCATAACGCTTCCTGTACAGAAAAAAGAGGATAAATAAATTTTTGTTTATTGCACAAGTGTTATTACCCTGCCAAAGATTAGCTGGTCGAGCTGAGCCCAGCTCGCGGGGGTCA
>CAJUAN010000047.1 GCA_910584715.1 uncultured Oscillospiraceae bacterium | reverse complement strand
CTCTGCCCCCTTGACCCCCGCAAGCTGGGCTCAGCTTGACCAGCTAATCTCTGACGAGGCAATAGCGTTGGTGCGATAAAAAATTTTTTAATTATATATAAAATTCCCCGTCAAAAACCTTTTCCGCGCCGCCGCGCATGAGAACGTGTCCGTCGCTTTTATAGGTTATGGTAAGATCGCCGCCGCGGAGCCTAACAGTTATTTCCTCGCCGCATTTCGAGTATCCGCACAGAACCGCCGCCACAGCCACGGCGCAGGCTCCCGTGCCGCACGCCCATGTTTCGCCGCTGCCGCGCTCCCAGACGCGCATTTTTATCGTCCCGTCCGAAAGTATCTCGCAGAATTCGGTGTTCACCTTTTCGGGGAAAAGCGGGTGGTTTTCAAAAGCGGGACCCGTCTTTTCAAGGTCGAGACCGTCAACGCCCGACGTAAAGATAACGCAGTGAGGATTTCCCATGGAAACCGCCGTAATGTTGTACATCTTGCCGTTGACTTCTATAGGCTTGTTGATGAACGAGTCTCCGTCGGCTTTCATGGGAATATCCGCGGGCTTTGTCACCGCCTGACCCATGTCCACCTCCACGGTCTCCACAAGACCGTCTTTGACAAAAAGCTTTAAATATTTTATCCCGCTTTTGGTTTCAAGGCTTATTTCGGTCTTGTCCGTAAGACCGCAGTCATAGACGTACTTGCCGATACAGCGGGTGCCGTTTCCGCACATCATTCCCTCGCTGCCGTCGGCGTTGAACATTCTCATGCGGAAATCCGCCTTGTCCGAGGGCATTATCAGTATCAGACCGTCCGAGCCGATCCCGAAATGCCTGTCGCTTACGCGTACGGAAAGCTCCTCGGGATTTTCCACTGTCTCCTCAAAGCAGTTTACATAAACGTAGTCGTTGCCGATGCCCTGCATTTTTGTGAATTTCATTTCAGTCACCCTCAGTTATTGATTTCATCGATTTCATATTTTATAATTTCGCCGCCTGTGTTTATGTCGTACTCATATTCCTTGCCGCCGCAAATAAATTCTATCTCGTATTTGCCGCGCGCGTCGTCGGTATCGTTCTCCGTTTTGATAAACGTCACATCGTCCCGGGAGAGCCCCGCGTGCTCCAAAGCAATGTTTTCGGCTTCCTCGGTGGAAATTACTTTCCCGGGCGTTTCCCAAAGCAAAGCTTCCCTTGAAAATTTTATGATGTGTCCGTCGTCCGCGTTTATTTTGTATTCGTACTCATAAGAGGACGTGTAAAACTCCACCTCGATAACATTTACGCCGTCGTCGTGGTCGAACTCCGCCTCTATAGTTGTGACTTCCGACTCGTCAACTCCCGCGTGTCCGAGAGCGGCGGCTTCCGCCTCCTCAAGTGTAAGCCGCTGACCGCCGGTGTTTTCCGCCGCGGAGGACTGCTCCGTGTCTTTTTGAACTGCCTCGGTATTCGCGGCTGTTACTGCGGAAGTTGTTTCCGTTGTTTCCGCGCTTTGTACGGGTACAGTAGTGTCCGCTGTAGGAATATCATGGGTACCGTTCTGACAGCCGGCGAGCGACAAAATGCAGAATGCTGCAATCAAGGCTGTTTTTGCTTTCATAAAGCTCCTCCTTCTGGTATAACAATTTTTACATTTCATAGGTTTTGAGTATGTCCTTCGCTACCGCGGCAAGGGGCAGCCTCATATCCATAGCGCGCTTCTGTATCTGTCTGTGAGCGTCCGCTTCGGATATTCTCAGGTACTCCACAAGGGTGCATTTTGCGCGGTCGATAAGCTTTGCGTCCCTCAGCCTGTTTTCGAGAGCAAGGTTTTCCTCCCGCAGACCCAGCTTCTGGCTGCGGGCTATCATCACATAGCGGAACGACTGAACAAGCAGAGTCTTGTTCATGGGCTTAGGCAGAATGAAAATATCCGTACCGCCGATTTTTTTAGAAATTTCTCCGCAGAACTTCGCGGGAGCGGCTATTATCACGCCGCAGCCAAGTCCCGCAGCGAAAACCGCAAGCTCCAGACCAAACTCTTTTTCAAGGGGAGCGTTCACAAACGCGATGTCAAAGCTGTTTCGTGAAAGCAGATCTTTGCCGCCGTTTCCGTCGGAGACCGTTATTCTGCCGAACCCGTACTCCGAAGCAGCAAGAGAAATATTATCGGTGCTTTCGCTTTCCTGAGAGAAGATAACGATCCCGTTTTCTTTGTTCATGCGGCGTTCCCCCTTTTTATAATTTGTATGCTGCCGTATTATTATACCATACTTTTTCGCGGAGGTAAAGTCCTTAATTATTTACATAAAGCTGCTTGTAGGGACTTGCCGTGTTGGGACTGAGCTTGAAGAAATGGGAGCCCAGCAGCTCGTTTGCGTTGCAGCCGAATTCGGCGGAGAATTCCTCCACGTCGGCGCGGATAGCCTCGATATCTTCGGGAGAAGCGTCCTCGCACTTCACTTGAGCCGGAAGTCCCTCGGGAGCGTGCTCCGAGCGGATATAAACGGCTCCTCCGTGCATACCGGTACCGCAGAAGCCTCCCACGGGACACTCGTTTTCGCAGTCTATGCCGAGAACGACAATACGTCCGCCCGCCTGATATTCGCCGAGAAAGTCGCCGACTTTGCCGCCTATAACCAGAACGGGAACATGTTTCTGGTACTCCTTCATATGGATACCAGCCCGATAGCCCGCGCTGCCCCTGATGAGAATTTTTCCGTCCCTCATGCCGTAGCCCGCCGCGTCCCCGCAGTTGCCGTGAATAATTATTTCGCCCGAGTTCATGGTGTCGCCCACAGCGTCCTGAGCGTTTGCGAAAACGGTTATGCGGCAGCCGTTGAGGTACGCGCCCAGGGCGTTTCCCGGAACGCCGTGCACCTCGATATTCTTGCCGCTTGCGCGGGTGCCTATGTAACGCTGACCCAGCGTGTTTTCAATAACGATATCCTTGTCTCCGGCGGAGCTTACAAGATGATTGAGATCCTTGAAGTGCATATTGTCCGCGTTTATCTTAGTCGCCATTTCCGTAACCTCCCGCAAGTTTTTCGTTCCGGTACTCCCTTGAAAATGCCATAAGCTGCGGCTTTGTTTTCAGCAGCTCAAAATCGCATTCGTCAATGGGCATATGCCATTTTATCATGTAGGTGTATATGCCCGCGCGCTTTACGTCGCCCATTAAAATAAAGCCTTTAAGCTCGTTGTCGGCGGTAACAAGCTTTTTGTAATTTTCCGCTCCGTCCGTTTCGGTGTAGGCTTCTCCCTCGTAGCTGCCCGCGGTAATGATGTGCAGACCGAAAAATCCGATAGCGTTCATAGGCATGGCGTTGAGGTAGTAGGTCTCCTTGCCCGCCATATTCTGTCCCGCGACCTCGCCCTGCAAAAAGGCGTTGGGGAGCAGCGCGAGTATCTTCTGCTGACCCGTTGTAATGTCAAGGGACTCGGTGCAGTCTCCCGCGGCGTAAACGTCCCGCAGACCCTGTACAGCCTGCGTTTGGCTTGTGACGATTCCGCGGTTGACCGTTCCTCCCGCCTCGGCTATAAGCTCGGTGTTGGGACGTACGCCGACTGCAAGTATCACCATATCAAACTGCACGGTATCACCGTTTTGGAGTACCGCGGAGCTTTCGGAAAACTCCTTGACGCTGGTACCAAGAATAAATTTTACCCCCTTGCTTTCAATATGCTTCTGCATTATCGCGGAGGCTTCACTGTCCAAAATGGAGGGCAGAATCCTGTCCGCAAGGTCGATAACGGTCATGTCCGCGCCGTAGTGCTCCAGAGCCTCGGCGGCTTTCAGACCGATAAGCCCCGCGCCCACAATGAGGACTTTCGCGCCCTCGGTAACGGCTTCCCTGACCGCCTTTGCGTCGTCAAGCTTCATAAAGGTGAATTTTTTCGCGACCCTGTCAAGTCCCTCCATTGGGGGAACGAAAGGCTTTGAGCCTGTGGCGACCATTAACTTGTCATAGGAAATTTCGTTGCCGTTTTCAATGGTGACGGTTTTCTTGTCGGGATTTATTTTTGTAACGCGTGTCTCAAAGAGAGTATCCACATCATTTTTCTCATAGAAGCCCTCGTCGCGGTAGCGCATATTTTCCTCCGTGACCTGCTCTTTCAGCCAGTAGGAGATAAGAGGGCGGGAATAGGTGTGGTATTTTTCGTCCGAAATAACCACTATCTGACCGGTTTTGTCAACAAGACGTATGCCTTGTATAGTGCCTATTGCCGCAGCGGAATTGCCGATTATAACGTATTTCATCAGTCCTCGCCCCTTTCCTCGAATACTATCGCCCGATTTATGCAGCCCTTTACGCAGGCAGGTTCGCCTGCTTGCGAGCCCGCGCTGTTTCGGGTACACAGTTCACATTTGGTAATGGTTTTGCCGTCGTTTTTCTCGTCGATAACGATACAGCCGTAGGGGCAGGACATCACGCAGGTATAGCAGCCCACGCAGCGGCTGTCGTCGATCTGGATAACGCCGTCCTTAACGGACAGCGCGCCGGTTATGCACGCCTTAACGCAGGGGTGCGCCGCGCAGTGACGGCACTGTACCGCGAAATTCACGTCTCCCGCGCTTTCCACGGTAATTCTCGGTACGGGGTTCCTGTTCAGCTTAAAGGTCTTTGCCATATCGGTCTCTCCGCTGTTGGCAAAGGCGCAGTAATATTCGCAGAGGTGACACCCGAGGCATCTGTCCTCGTTTACATAAACACGTTTCATTAAATCATTCCTTTGTAGGGGACGTGTCTCCTTGTAAATGCAGACCGTCCCGTTTATACGGTATTTTCCGCGGGCGGGGAAACCCCGCCTCTGCGGTTTATTTTTGGTTGGTGTATTCGTCCCTAAGAATGGAAAAATACAGCCGTCCCACATATTCGCCGTTCATATAGAAGTAATCGCGGAGAGTACCCTCATACGTCAGCCCGCATTTTTCTATGACACGCTTTGACGGCTTGTTTATTGTTTTCGTACATATCTGTACCTTGTGCAGGTTTATCCTGTCAAAGCCGTAGGCGATGACCGCTTTCGCCGCTTCCGTTGCGTACCCTCTGCATTGAAAAGCCGCGCCTATGCAGTATTCTATCTCGGCGAAGTGGTTTTTGCTGTCAACCAGAAAATAGGCTATCTGCCCGATACACTCGCCGCTTGCCTTTTCAATTACCGCCCAGCGGTAGTAATCCTCCCTATCGTAGGAGCCGATATATTTGTCAAGCAGACCTTTTACCTCTTCCGCTGTGGAGTACACCGGTTCGCTGTACAGCGACTGTATCTTTTCGTCGGCTATCCAGTTTTTCCGCATGGACTCGTTGTCACCATAGTCAAATCTGCGGAGGGTCAGCCGTTCTGTTTTAATTGTGTTCGTACCAACATGCGTTAACATTTCAACACCCCCGCTATTCGCCCGCATGCTGTATGCCGAGGATATCAAGCTCCTTTTGGTTGAGACCGATACCGCGGAGCATAAGCCTGTTGCCCTTTAAGGCTTCTATGGAATTTATTCCCATGCCGCCCATTATTTCCTTTATCTCGTGATCCCACGCGCGGACAAGGTTTACCAAACGCTGATATCCCACGTCGGGATTAAGACGCTTAACAAGGTCGGGACGCTGTGTGGCGATTCCCCAGTTGCACTTGCCGCTGTGGCAGCTTCTGCAAAGGTGACAGCCAAGCGCAAGGAGAGCGGGAGTACCGATATAGATAGCGTCCGCGCCCAAAGCGAAAGCCTTTACCGCGTCCGAGGAGGAACGGACGGAACCGCCCACAACAATGGAGACCTCGTTTCTGATACCCTCGTCCCGGAGCCGCTGGTCTACCGAAGCGAGAGCAAGCTCAATGGGGATACCCACATTGTCCCTGATACGGGTGGGAGCCGCTCCCGTGCCACCGCGGAAGCCGTCAATGCAGATAACGTCCGCGCCGCTGCGGGCTATTCCCGAAGCGATAGCCGCCACGTTGTGCACCGCCGCTATCTTTACAAATACGGGCTTTGAGTAGTCCGTAGCCTCTTTCAGAGAGAAAATAAGCTGCCGCAAGTCCTCAATGGAATATATGTCGTGGTGCGGGGCGGGGGAGATAGCGTCCGTACCCATTGGTATCATACGCGTTTTGGAAACGTCCTCACGAATCTTTTCGCCGGGAAGGTGTCCACCGATACCGGGCTTTGCGCCCTGTCCCATTTTTATCTCGATAGCCGCCCCCGCGTCAAGGTATCCCTTGAATACGCCGAAACGTCCCGAAGCCACCTGTACTATCGTGTTTGCGCCGTATTGGTAAAAGTCCTTATGGAGACCGCCCTCGCCGGTGTTGTAGTATGTACCCAGCTCTTCCGCGGCTCGGGCAAGGCTCTCATGTGCGTTCTTCGAGATAGAGCCGTAGGACATCGCCGAAAACATTATGGGGACGTTCAGTTCAAGGTGCGGCGGCATCTCGGTATTTACGGTACCGTCGGGGTTTTTCTTTATGCCGCTCGGCTTCTTGCCGAGGAACACCTTAGTCTCCATAGGCTCTCGGAGCGGGTCGATAGGAGGGTTCGTTACCTGAGAAGCATTTATCAGCATTTTATCCCAGTACACGGGGTAATCCTTGGGAGTACCCATTGAGGACAAAAGCACGCCGCCGCTGTCCGCTTGACGGTAATTTTCTATCATTATCTGCTGCGTATAGTTCGCGCTCTCGCGGAACGCGTTCTCGTTGGGACGTATCTTCAAAGCCCCCGTGGGACATATGCAGACGCACCGCTGGCAGTCCACGCAGTTCGCCTCGCGGGCAAGCATTTTGCCGTAGTCCTCGTCAAAGTAGTGCACCTCGTTGGCGCACTGTCTTTCGCAGGCGCGGCAGCCGATACATTTATCCGTATTTCTGAGCACTTCAAACTGTGCGGGAAAAAAGTTTACAGGCATTTTCTTTTACCCTCCTCGCTGAGATTTGCAATAACAGGCTCGCCGCCGCGGGGACTTCTTATGTTTTCCGCGTCGGGACATATGGCTCTTACAGCGCATTCTTCGCTGGCGATATAGAGCATATCGCCCTTTTCGGCTACCACCATTGAGCGGAGCTTAAGCCTGTCGTTGAGAGCCATAAGTCCTCCCGTATAGCCTAAAATAATGGAGAAAGGCCCCGTTATCAAAAGGCTGGAAAAAGCGTTGCGGAAGTATTTCAGCTTCGCGGCTTTTTCGGGATCGGTTTCCTCAAGCCTGTCTATCTCGCTCCAGAAAGGCGCGGCGATAATGTTGGCTATATCTTCAAAATCAAGCTGCTGCTTTCTGTTCAGGTAGTCAAAAATATAGGTGATGACCTCTGTGTCTGTCAACAGAGTACACTTGTAGCCGAACATCTCGATAAAGCGGCGGTTCGCGTCGTAGGAGGAAATCTCTCCGTTATGTACTATCGTATAGTCCAGCAGGGAGAACGGGTGCGCTCCGCCCCACCAGCCGGGGGTGTTTGTGGGGTAGCGTCCGTGAGCTGTCCAGGCGTAGCCGTCGTACTCGTCAAGACGGTAGAACTCGCCCACGTCCTCGGGGTAGCCAACAGCCTTGAAAACTCCCATATTTTTGCCGCTTGAAAAGACGTACGCGCCGTCAATGTCGTTGTTTATGCGGATAACGCACTGGGCGACAAATTCCTTTTCCTCAAGCTGGGAGGAAGCTATCTTTGTGGGCAGGGGATTGACAAAGTACCGCCAGATAAGGGGCTCGTTGGTAATGGCGGGTATCTTTTTTGTGGGTATGCGGCTCAGGTTAACCACGTCGAAATGGCGGTCAAGGAACCGCTCGGTCTTTTCGCGGGACTCGATGGAGTCGTAAAAAACGTGGAACGCGTACAGATCCTTGTATTCGGGATAAATGCCGTATCCCGCAAAGCCTCCGCCCAGACCGTTTGAGCGGTCGTGCATATACGAAATGGACTTTACGGCATCGCTGCCGTTAAGACGGTTTCCGTCCCTGCTGATAAAGCCCGTAATGGCACAGCCGGAGGGTATCCTTATCTCGCCTTCTTTTAAAAGCATATGCTCACTCTCCTAAAAAATATGGGGTTAATTTCACTGAATATCATTCTAACACATAAAAAAGCTCTTGTCAATAGCGTTTTGCAAGATTATTTGCTAAATCTTGCAAAATCAAGTAAATATTCTATGAATTCAGTCGCAATTTAGTTAATATTTGATAAAAGTTGCATGCAAAATTGCATTTATTTACGCAATAACTGTGTAAAAATCCTCTCCGCAACCGCCGCGCACGTCAATTGACAGCCTGCGGTTGACAAATTGTACGCTCCGCTTTATTGATTTTTGGGGAAAAATAGTGTTTAATTGTAAGCGAGGCAGGGAGATGTCCTACCAAATACTATATAAGAAATGAGGAAAATATCATGATCTTAGCGGACAAAATCATCTATTTAAGGAAAAAGAGCGGCTGGTCCCAGGAGGAGCTTGCGGAAAAGCTCGGAGTAACAAGACAGTCGGTATCCAAATGGGAGGGAGCCCAATCGGTGCCTGATCTGGAAAGGATATTGCAGATCGGAAAGGTTTTCGGGGTCAGCACCGACTATCTTTTAAAGGACGATATGGAAACTGAGGATTCGGTTTCCGAAAGCAATACCGACAATGACGGCAGCCCTCTGCGCAAGGTATCCATGGAGGAGGCGAACCGCTTTCTGCGGATAAACGAAAAACGCGCTCCACGTACTGCTTTGGGTGTGTCGCTGTGCATACTTTCGCCTATCATTCTTATTATTCTGGCGGGAATCAGCGAGTATAAGCCAAACTTTTTCGGCAGCTTTACTATCAGCGAAAATTTTGCGGGAGGCATCGGCGTTGCGGTACTGCTGGCAATAATTGCCTTTGCGGTGATAATCTTCATAATGTCGGGACGGGAGCTGAGGGATTTTGAGTTCCTCGAAAACGAGGGCATAGACACGAGTTACGGCGTAAGCGGCATGGTAAAGGAGCGGCGGGAGGCGTACTCCGCAAAGCACACAAAAAGCCTTATTCTTGGCACAGTCATTTGTATTTTGTCGGTAATACCATTGTTTCTGTCAGCCATTACCGACGACGATCTTACCGCGATAATGGGGTTCGCCCTGCTTCTTGCAATGTGCTCCGTTGGGGCGTACATTCTGGTAAAGACCTCAATAGTCAACGACGGCTACAATATGCTTTTGGAGGAGGACGACTACAGCCGCGAAAGAAAGTCCGACAAGAAAAAGCGCAGGGATATTATGGTAATTTACTGGCTGATCGTAACGGCGGTCTATATCGGCTACATCTGGTATGCAAAGGCGCATTTCTGGGACGACAGCGGTTGGGGAGATTTACGGGCAAACGGTCTGGTGATCTGGGCTGTGGCGGGACTGTTGTGTCCGGTGGTAAGCAGGATCGTCAAAATGGTAAGAAAATAATATTGGGAACGTTTTTGGTGATATAAATTTATGTTTATCGCATAAGTGTTATTTACCTGCCAAAGATTAGCTGGTCGAGCTGAGCCCAGCTCGCGGGG
>CAJUAN010000046.1 GCA_910584715.1 uncultured Oscillospiraceae bacterium | reverse complement strand
CCCCCTTGACCCCCGCAAGCTGTGCTCAGCTTGACCAGCTAATCTCTGGCGGGGTCATTATGTTGGTGCGCTAAACATAAATTTATTTTTCTGTTTTTAATAATACTGTTATTGTAAACCATATCAAACCAACTTTCAATATACAAAACTCTGCCGCTGTATAAAATGTTATACAAATTTGCAAAAGTGTATAGAAATCCCGCCGCTTTTGTGGTATAATTTTATTCAGCAGTTCTATGCAAAGGAGAAATATCTATGCCCAACAGGGAAATCACGCTTTCTATGAAAAAACAGTTTTCCGAAGCCCTGAAAAAAAGACTCGCCTGTATGTCCTTTGATAAAATTACCGTCACCGAGCTTGCCGAGGACTGCGGCGTGAACCGCCAGACCTTTTATTACCACTTCGAGGACATATTCGACCTCGCCAATTGGTGCTTCCGAAATGAGGCGGAAACTATTCTCGGCTTTGACGAGGAGCCTTTCGACTGGAAAAAAAGCGTCCGTTCGCTTATAAGCTACATAGATAAAAACAACGATATGTGTACGTCCCTGCTTAATTCCATGGGGCACCGAGCGCTGAAAAGAACTTTTTCCGACAGTACCGAAAGACTTATCAGAAAGGTAATAGACGTATACGCTCCCGCCGATAAAAAAGCAGTACCCGACGAGCTGCGGGAGTTCAATATAATGTTTTACTCCATGGCAGTAGGCGGACTGCTTGAAAAATATATTCTGAAAGAACTGAACATATCCTCCGAAAAGCTGATATACTACATTGAGGGTATCATAACAAAGAACGCCGAAGCGGCGGCATAAAGGCACAGCGGCAATAAAAGATCTCCGTCCGTCCTTTGGGGACAGGCGGAGATTTTCGCGTACTGCGCTGAACCGTACTTACTTTTCCTTGGGCTTGAAAATAAGGGCTGCAAGAAGTCCGAACAGGATAGCCGCGGTTATTCCTCCCGCCGCGCCTGTGAGACCTCCCGTCAATACGCCGATAAAGCCGCGCTCGTCAACGGCTTGCTTTACGCCCTCAACAAGGACGTTCCCGAAGCCCGTCAGCGGAACGGAAGCCCCCGCGCCTGCAAATTCCACAATAGGCTTGTACCAGCCCAGCGCGCCGAGCACCACTCCCGCCACAACATAGGATACAAGTATCCTTGCGGGGGTAAGCTTTGTGTAGTCGATAAGGGTTTGTCCTATGGCGCACAGAAGTCCGCCGATAATGAACGCCCAGAGATAATCCATAAACATATTTGATTTTCCTTTCCACATTAGTTTCCGCTCATACGGCTTTCCGCGGAGATAAAGACTGCGTGGGACACCGACGGTATGCTTTCCCCCTGCTGGGAAGCCGTTGTTGACATAAGTGCTCCCGTGGCGCAGAAAAGTATGTTTTTCATCTCTCCCGCTCTTATTTTAGGCAGGAAGTACCCGCACAGCACCGAAGCCGAACAGCCGCAGCCCGAACCTCCCGCGTGAACGTCCTGGGTTTCGGGATCGAACATCATCACTCCGCAGTCACGGTGGCATTTGGATATATCTATGCCGTCCCCGCGGAGCAGTTCCACAAGAAGCTTGCTTCCCACGGTGCCCAGGTCGCCTGTTATTATCGCGTCAAAATCCGACGGCTCCATAGCGGTGTCCTGCAAAAATGTCTTTATGACATACGCCGCCGCGGGAGCCATTGCCGCGCCCATATTGTTGGCGTCGGCAACGCCTAAGTCTACGATCTTGCCGATGGTGACAGCTCGTATGAAAGGGGATACAGTCTTGGGGGACACCACCACCGCTCCCGAAGCCGTGCAGGTCCACTGGGCGGTAGGAGTGCGGACGGCTCCGTATGAAAGGGGAAATCGGAACTGTCTTTCCGCCGTGCAGAAGTGTGAAGAAGTAACTGCGGCGACGTTTCCGCCGACTCCGCAGTCGGTAAGCAGGGAGGCGAGGAGAAGTCCCTCCGACATTGTGGAGCAGGCTCCGTAAATACCAAGAAAGGGAATGTTAAGATCCCTCAGACCGTATGTGGAGGTTATGCACTGGTTCAGCAGGTCTCCCGCGAACATATAGTCTATGTCGTCGGGAACAAGTCCGCCCTTTGATATGGCGCGGAGCACGGTTCGCTTCATCAGCTCGCTTTCGCCCTGCTCCCAGGTTTTCTGACCGAAATAAGCGTCCGCGGACACCTCGTCGAAAAGAGTTCCGAGAGGACCGTCCCCCTCTTTTTTTCCGACCGTTGAGGAAAAGCTGTGTATCGTAGGAGGATTTTCCATAATAAAAGTATTGCGGGTAATTTTTTTCGCCATAGGGGGCGCTCCTTTCCGCATAGTTTACGCTTTGCGTTTGAAGTAGTTTTCCCGAAATGCGGCGCGATATGCGGAAAATTTAAAATAAACTGATTTCCATGTTGTTGTTACGCAAGATATTGCCAAAACCAAAAAAATACTATATAATATATGTATCACAAGAATGCGCTTAATTTTGCAGCGCTTATACCGAGAGGAGATATCATATGAAGCTCAGATTTTACAACGCACAGATACTTACCATGGAAAACACGGAAATTTTTAGCGGAGAAGTCCATACCGACGGCGATACTATTGCTTATATAGGAAAAGAAAAAAGGGACGGCAGCTTCGACCGTGAAATAAATCTCTGCGGGAATCTTATCATGCCCTCCTTTAAAAATGCCCACACCCATTCTGCAATGACCTTCCTGCGCTCCTATGCCGACGATATGCCTCTTAACGACTGGCTTTTCAAGCAGGTCTTTCCCATGGAAGACAAGCTTACTCCCGACGACGTTTACGAGCTGACAAAGCTTGCCGCTCTTGAGTATTTTTCCGGCGGCACCACCGCGGCTTTTGATATGTATTTCCACCCCGACCGCGTTATAGAAGCGGCTGTGGAAACCGGTCTGCGTATCGTTATCTGCGGAGCCGTTTCGGGAGGAAATAATCAGGCGGATTACGATTCAGCCCTGTCCCGTCTGGAGGATTACCATAAACGCTTTAACGGCACGGATCCCCTCGTTTCCTTTAAAATGGGCTTCCACGCCGAGTACACCACCGATATATCCATACTGAAGGGTATTGCGGAGCTTGCACGGAAGTACAAACAGCCCCTCTATACTCACAACAGCGAGACCGCGAACGAGGTGCAGGGCTGTATAGAACGCCACGGAAAGACTCCCACGGCTTTGTTCGAGGAGATGGGTATGTTCGAGTACGGCGGCGGAGGCTTTCACTGCGTACACATGACCGACGAGGATTTGGATATTTTCAAGCGGCGGGGACTCTGGGCAGTTACGAATCCATGCTCCAACTGCAAGCTTGCCAGCGGTATTGCTCCTCTTGACAGAATGAACGCTATGGGGATAAACCTTGCAATAGGCACCGACGGCCCCGCGAGCAACAACGCGCTGGATATGTTCCGCGAGATGTACCTTGCTTCGGTGCTCCAGAAGGTGCGGGAGAACAACGCCGCCGCAATGCCCGCCGAAGCCGTTCTGAAAGCCGCGGTCTCGGGCGGAGCCCTTGCAATGGGTCTGACGGACTGCGACGTCCTCGCCGAGGGAAAGAAAGCGGATATGATGATAATTGATATGAACCGCCCCAATATGCAGCCCGTGAACAATACCGTTAAAAATCTTGTTTTCGCGGGAACGAGGGATAACGTGAAAATGACCGTAAGCGGCGGCGTTATCGTTTATGAGGACGGAAAGTTCCCTGCTATTGACGCGGAAAAGATATACGCCGAAGCCAACAGAATAATTGGTGAAAAACGGAAAGCAAATTAACAATAATACGGTTAAATATATCACAAAAAACCAGGTCGGATTCTCTGCGGGTTTGTACACTGTGACGAAACAGTGCAACGAAAATGTTAATTATCCATTGAATTATGTCAACTAAGCTTGATTTGATTTCCAAAAAATACTTTTTTTGACATTTGGGCGTGCAGACCGAAAGTCGATTTAGTTAAGCTGCACAAATTATTAAGGCAAAATTTGGCTTGTCAGCAGACAAAATGGAATAATATCCCTTTTGACGGCGAATAGCTTTAATAGCATTTGTGAAAACTGCACAAAAACCGGCTCTTAAAAATCCTTGACAAACAGCGGTTTGGCGATTATAATTGATAAAGTTGCTGAACGGTTACACTAACTTGACTTTTGTAATAACTTTGTAACCTGTTTTGAAAGGAGTCTTTATGAGTAATAATGCAAAGAACTGCCGCGGATTTGCTTCCGCTGCCGGAAATTGTAAAAAAGTCTTAAAGAACTTGAAAAAAGTAAAGATGTTAAAAATAAAAGCTGCCGCAGTTTCCGCAGGAGCTGTTGCAGTTTCCGCAGCGGCGATCATATCTGCCGTTGCTGTCGACCCGGACAGCGCCGCGCTTTCGGCGGTTCCTCAGGTATCCGCAGATTCAGCGGCTGTCATGACGCTTATCCCCCCCAGGGAGTACGACGTGAAGATAAGCGTTGACGGCATGAACTTGGGAGTCAAGTGTTCCGGAACGGTTTCCGACGCCCTTGACGCGGCCGGAGTTACCGTTTACGACGACGATCTGATCAATATCGGCTTCAGCGAGCCGCTCAATAACAGTACTAATATTGTTGTAAACCGCGTGGACATTGTGGAGGAGGTTGATGTAAAGGTCATCGAGTACGCCACAAAATACCGCGAGGACGATTCTTATCTGATAGGCTACTCCGAGACCGTAGTTGACGGCGAGGAGGGCGAGATCGAAACTACAAAGCGTCTTGTTTATGTGGACGGCGAGCTTGTTTCGACAGCTGTTATCGACAAGGACGTTACAGACCCCGTTGACGAGGTTATCGTTGTGGGTACGAAAGAGGAAGAGCCCGAGCCGGAACCGGAGCCCGAGCCTGTTTATGAAGCTCCTGCTGTTGCGGCGTATACTTCTGATGTTGCTCTTGACGCAAACGGCGAGCCGATAAGCTATTCACAGGTGCTGACCGGTTCATCCTGCGCCTATACCGCTCCGTCGGGATCGCTTACATCTACGGGAAGAACTGCCGCTGTGGGACTTGTTGCGGTCAACCCCGATATCATTCCCTACGGTACGGAGCTTTATATCACTTCTTCGGACGGATCCAAGGTTTACGGCTACGCCATTGCGGCGGATACTGGCGGAGCTGTCATGAGAGGAAGCATTATAGTCGATCTTTTCATGAATTCGGAGAGCGACTGCTACGACTGGGGCAGACGCGATGTTAACGTTTATTTCCTGAACTGATAAGGTTCGCGCATACTTTGATGCTTAATAAGAGAACAGGAAACGGAAAGCTGAGAGGCTTTCCGTTTCCTGTTTTTGAGGCTCGCAGCTCAATTGTAACACAGGTCTGGCTTTTTCGCTGCTTTTTTTATTGTTTTTCTATTGTAACTTACAAACCGTTTGAAAATTTACATTTTACCCCCTTGACAAATCATGGGGATTGTAGTATAATTATGTAAAGTTATTTTGCTTTACAATGACGGCTTCCGCCGAACATCAGAACAGCAGCAAATACTACGGGTCTATTGGAGGCGGCAGCGTTTATGAACAGTGAAAAAAATCTGCGCGTATCGGTTCTGCTCGATTATTACGCGCCCATGCTTACCGACAAGCAGAAGGACGTTATCGACCTTTACTATAACGAGGACTTGTCCCTGTCGGAAATAGCGGAGCACGAGAGCATTACCCGCCAGGGCGTGCGGGACAGCATCAAGCGGGGCGAGCAGACCCTATTTGATATGGAAGAAAAATTTCACCTTGCCGAACGGTCGGAAAAGTTTTCGGAGCTTACTGAACGGATAATGGCAATTGCAATGGATATAAAATCAGAGTGCTCCTACGGCGGCAACGTTAAGTCGGCTTTAAGACTTGCGGATACGCTCCTGCGGATTGCCGAAGAGAACAAAGACCTGTTCTGACAGAGGCAGGAAATATAAGAAGCAAGAGGCAAGACGCGGGGACGAAAAGCGGGAGACATATTCAATTTTTTTGGAAAGTGTGGTTTTTATGGCGTTCGAGGGTCTGTCCGAAAAATTAAACGGCGTTTTCAAGCGCCTTAAAAGCAGAGGAAAGCTTACCGAGGCGGACGTTAAGGAGGCTATGCGCGAGGTTCGTATGGCTCTGCTGGAGGCGGACGTAAGCTATAAGGTCGTCAAGGATTTTGTTGCAAAGGTGTCCGAAAGAGCAGTGGGAGAAGAGGTGCTCACAAGCCTTACCCCCGGTCAGCAGGTCATTAAGATAGTTAACGAGGAGCTTATCGCTCTTATGGGGGACAGCAACGCAAAGGTGAGCTTCCCCTCGAAGCCCCCCTGTATCGTTATGATGTGCGGCTTGCAGGGCTCCGGAAAGACCACTCACGCGGCTAAGCTTGCAAAGTTTTTCAAGGAGCAGGGCAAGCGTCCGCTTCTGGCGGCCTGCGACGTGTACCGCCCCGCGGCTATAAGCCAGCTCCAGGTGGTGGGCGAAAAGGCGGGAGTTCCCGTTTTTGAAATGGGACAGATAAATCCCGTCACCATTGCGAGAGAAGCCGTAAAGCACGCCAAGGATTACGGAAACGATATCGTTATACTTGACACGGCGGGACGTCTCCACATAGACGAGCAGCTCATGGACGAGCTTAAGACCATAAAGTCCGAGACCGAGCCTCACGAGATAATGCTTGTGGTGGACGCGATGACCGGTCAGGACGCGGTAAACGTTGCGAAGGCGTTCGACGACGCGCTGGGAATAAACAGTGTGCTTATGTCGAAGCTTGATTCCGACACAAGGGGCGGCGCGGCGCTGTCGGTACTGGCGGTTACGGGCAAGCCTATCAAGTTTGTGGGTACGGGCGAAAAGCTCGGTGATTTCGAGCAGTTCCACCCGGAGAGAATGGCGTCCAGGATCTTGGGTATGGGCGATATGCTCACCCTGATAGAGAGGGCGCAGTCCACCTTTGACGAGGAGAACTCCAGAAAGCTGTCCGAAAGATTAAAGGAAAACAGCTTCGATATGACCGACCTGCTGGATCAGATGAAGCAGATACGGAAAATGGGTCCCCTGAAGCAGATAATAGGAATGCTCCCCGGAGTGGGAGACAAGATAAACGACGCGGACATTGACGACAGCCAGATGGGCAGGATAGAAGCGATAATACTGTCCATGACTCCCGCGGAGAGGGCTAAGCCCTCAATAATCGACCCAAAGCGGAAGCGCAGGATAGCCGCGGGAAGCGGAAATTCCGTTGCGGACGTGAACAGGCTTCTGAGACAGTTCGAGGAAATGCAGAAGATGATGAAGCAGTTCGGCGTTATGGGCAGGAACAGCAAGGGCAAAAAGAACAAGCTGAGGCTCCCGCCGGGAATGATGCCTCCCATGAGATAAGCGGCTATGGATATATTTTACTTCATACTGTTCGGCGCAGTCGGGGCGTTCTGCCTTGCGGCGGCGCTGAGGGACTGGAAATGGTTCATAGACTACTGGTCTTACCAAAACGGCAGACCGAAACAGCGGCTGAAAAGCAGAGGCGTACTGCGGTTCCTTATCGGAGCGGCGGGGGTGCTGCTTATGGCTTTCGGCACAGCGGTGCTGGCGGGGTGGCTGTGAGGTAATATATGGATATTAAAGCTATTTAAAACTTATATGTATGTCGGAAGAAATAACAGAGGATTATCCCGACGATTTCTTCATATCCGGGCTGCCTTGTATATTATTGCAGTTTGTTATCCCGATACGAAAAGGTTTATGTAAAATCAAGTTTTTTCAAAATATCCCAACCGTTTTTTATTTCCGCGCACTATACTATAGAAGGTATGCGTGCAAGGAGGTAATGGCGATGTGTTCCTACTGCAAAAGCGACAAACTTGTAAAGGAGGAATGCGAACGGTGCGGCGAAAAATATTTTTCCGCCGATGTTGCGGGACAGCTTGAAAAGCTTGTGAATACCGCTAAACAGCTAATGCGGGAGATATCGGCCATTGACTATTCAAAAGCGGCTTGACGAGGTGAAAGCATGAGATTTTTATTCAGCTCGCTTTTAGCGGTCGGCACGGTGACTTTGGCCGAACCGCTCGCCTATATGTTTGCGGAGCGGTGGTACAGAAAAAATCCCGAAGCCGAAAAGGAAAATTCTTTTGAGCTGCTGGACGCGATCTTCAGACGCAAATACACAAAGGCAATTTTTATTGCCGCCGGAATTGTCTGCTTTATTGCGGCAATAACGGTTTTTAAACTGTACGTTTCACCAACGCTTTAATTTTGAAAGGAGAATGTCTTATGAAAAAACTGTTAGCTTTTGTTACCGTACTTGCCTTGACCGTTTCGATGACGGGCATTGCCGTATCCGCTCACGGCGGACACCACGGCAGCGGACGCCATAGCTGGAGCACGGCTTCAGTTTATTACTGCGGCAGGGATTGTTCCTACTGCGACGAGGACGGAGACGGCATATGCGATAACTGCGAAAACCACAGATATTACTGCGGCGAGGATTGTTCCTTTATTGACGAAGACAGCGACGGACTTTGCGACACCTGCGGAAACAGCGGCTACTACTGCGGGAACGGCTGCTCCTTTATTGACGAGGACGGAGACGGTATCTGCGACAACTGCGACACCAAAGGCGTTTGCAGCGTAAAGCCGAAAGCTAAAGCAAAGACAGGACACTGTCACCACTAAGTTCATTACGCAAATGCGTTTTGATATAGTTTGAAATTTTTGCAGTATGTGCAGCAGGCAGAAAACTTTTTGCCTATTGCTTCTTGACTTTTCTGCGGAGAATTCAAGAAGCAGCTGCAACAGCTGCTTTAATAGGAGGTGTATACCAATGGCGGTAAAAATCAGACTGAGAAGAATGGGCGCAAAAAAAGCTCCTTTCTACAGAATTGTTGTTGCAGATTCCAGATATCCCAGAGACGGAAGATTTATCGAAGAGATCGGCTACTATGATTCCAAGACCGAACCCTCGACCGTAAAGATCGACGCGGAAAAGGCTAAGAAGTGGATGGCTAACGGCGCGCAGCCCACCGAGACAGTAAAGAAGCTGTTCGAGAAAAACGGCGTGCTTTAATGCTGCTGTCCGTTTGTACCGGATGCGGCGAAAGAATGTTAAGAGGATAATAGGCGGAGGCAGAAGCCTCCGGCCTTAGGTTCTCTTGCTTTGTTTTATCAGAAAAGGATGGTAGTTGTAGTTATGGAAGAATTGCTCAGAAGTATCGTGTACGGTCTCGTTGACGACAGGGACGCGGTAAAGATTGATATAGACGAACCGGACGCAGAGGGCGTTACGGTATACCACCTGCACGTAGCTTCCGCCGACATGGGACGGGTCATCGGCAAGCAGGGCAGGATCGCCAAGGCTATCCGTACGGTTATGCGCGCGGGCGCGGGCAGGTCAAATCAGAAGATAATGGTTGAGATAGACTGAGCTGCGCGGAACGCCTGTAAATTTCAAAGCTGCGATAATTCATGGGAAATGGCTTTAGGGGTATTTCCCTTTTTGTGTTGCATGATTAAATCAATTTTGATTATATAAATTTATGTTTAACGCACGAATGTAATAATCCCGCCAGAGATTAGCTGGTCGAGCTGAGCCCAGCTCGCGGGGGTCGAGGGGGCAGA
>CAJUAN010000045.1 GCA_910584715.1 uncultured Oscillospiraceae bacterium | reverse complement strand
TAATTAAAACACTTCCTTTCAGTTTTTCCTTGCTTTAAGTCTTGACTGATCGGAAATGCTTTATTCCTTTTTTACACAAAATTTGGTGAGGTCTCATAAATCACTTGGATAGTTTGAATATGATCCATTCCTTTCCTGCTAAGGGTCACCCCTATAACAACATCGTTATGGAGTGCTTTTTCAAATATTTGAAAAAAGAGGAAACAAATCGTCGTTCATACTCATCACTTGATGAACTGAAAATCAGTCTTTTCAAATATATCTTCGGCTTCTACAATTCCACTCGTCCTCATTCCAATAACGGCGACCCTTCTCCAAATGATTTTGAAAATTTGTAACTTTTTTTGATAATTTCTTGTTTACTTTATTGATATTGATCCAAATTCAAGCTATTTTCTTTCTTTTTTAAGCATTTTATCACCCTTTTTATTATACTATTATCCTGCATGAAAAAACTAAGGCTTCCGTCCGATAAGGAACGGAAGCCTTTTATCATTGAAGCTTAGTTATGTCTGCGCTTTCTGTAAACAACGATCCCGAAGCTGAGAACGATTGCTGCAAGAACTGCGCTGACTGCAATTCCGTTTCCGATAGAGTTATTATCGGAAGCGATTCCTGCTGCCGAGGAAACGTCCTCGAATTCGCCGAGAGGTTCTGCGGTAACAGTAATGAGATAATCGGAAGCGTGTGTGAACATAAACTTTGCATTGCCGCCGGAAATCAGACTGCAATCTGTAAGTTCAAGAGACTCAGTCTTGGGGTTGTAGTAGAACAGGTTAGCATAAAGTCCATTGTACTTTGTGCCGACATCAACTGTCAGAGCAGCTGTGCAGCCGAATGTTCCGTTATGATCAAGAGATATCTGCCTCTTGTATGTTCCATCAACTGTGGAAACTACTTCGCCGGGGATATGTCTTGTGTTCTTGGAAACACCGAAATCAATGTTCTTGTGACCTGTTACGCTGAGACCGTTTATAGTCCACTTGGTACCTCTGCCCATGTTGAGTACCAGATCAATATCAAGACCTTCGATCTCTCTCATAATGCTTGAGGGAACCTTGGTTGCTCCGTTCATGTCAACAACAACTTTTGCACCGTCGCCGGAAGCTGCGATCTCAGAAATGATAGCGTCCCAGCCGGATTTGCCGTTGTCGCCGCTGATAGAAGGAGTTTTGCTGTTTGAACCGTTGTTTATAACCGGAACAACAACTCCGCCTGTATAGTTGTGAGAAGGAGTGCCGGGTGCAGGAGAAGGTGTAACGCCTGTTGCAGGAATGGTTTCTGTCTTGGAATATGAACATACAGTACAAGTATATGTCTTCACGCCTGCTGTTGTTTCTGTAGCGGGAGTTGTAATTGTGCCGGCGTTAAATGTATGCGCTGCAAAATCAAACTTTTCGTCGCATGTGCAGGCGTGCCAGTGACCTGTTGCGTCGCTTGTCCATGCTGTTGCGGGGGTGTGGGTGTGACCGGGATCAACAGGGGGATTACCGCCGCCTGAAACTTTTTCAACCTTTGCAAGAACAACACCATGACCTGTAAGCTTCATGCCGTTTGCTTTAACAAGAGCAAGGTCTGCCGCGCTTATTTCAAAGGAGTATGTAGTAGCGCTTGAAAGATCAACGCAACCCCATTCGTTTTTGCCGGTGGGAGAAGCAAGAACAGTATCGTTGCCGTCAGCAATTTTTATCTGATTCCAAGCTTCGCCGGGAACGGCGTTAATAGAATATGTGAACTTGATAGTGTCGTTTGCATTTACAGACGAAAACTTTTCTGCTTCAATCTCAACGGGAGTATCAGCCCAGTTTCCAAAATCCTGTGTGCCTTCCCAGATAGCGTCTGTTGTAACGGGAGGTGTGGGAGGATCGGGCTGGTCGGGCTGGTCAGGCTCGTCGGGTTTGTTACCCTTTTCTGTAGCTACCCAAGAAATGGTAGCATCTCCGCTTTCTTTTCCTGCTGCAATGACAAAGTAGAAACCATCAGTAACAAGATCGGAAGCGTCCAAAGTAATTTTTCCGTTTGCAGCTTCGATCTCACGCCATTTTGAACCGTCAGCAGTCGGAGTTTGGCTGACGCTGTTATAGCCTATTTTGTTAATGAATTCACCTGTAAATACAACTGTTGTTTTTGCAGGATCAAGGTCGCCGATAAGCTGTTCAAGTGTGATAGTTGTCTGTCCCCAATAGTTGTCACAAGTAATTGTTACTTCACCCTCAAAGGTTTTGTCGCCTGTAACGGGAGGTGTAGGAGGATTAGTACCGGCGTCGTTGATCTTTACAATATCATTAACTGCTAAACCAGTAAGCTTGCTGTTGTCATTAATCGTAATCTGAACGCCGTATGCCAGCAATTCATCTGTGTCTTCCACACCTGTTATAGTTGACAGGTCAAATTCGATACTTTCGCTATTTAAAGCTGCTTCAGCCGCAGGCTTCCATTTCCAACCAGTCCATTGTGTAAAAAGCGTAGCTTTAACATCGCCTGCCGTTATGCCGTCTACAGAACAATTGTCGAATTTCACACCGGTGAGTTTAAGCTTGCCGGTTTTAAGTTCAGCAAATGTTTTTCCTATGCTTTCTCCCGAAGCGTTTATGTCAGCTTGCGCCATTAAACCATGAGGATCTTGTCCGTCATATTCATTTTCTTTTACCTTAAGCTCAATAACGCCTGTAGGGAACGCAATTTCGACTGTTTCAGCTGCCGGAGGAGCATCAGCCTCAACAATCGTGACATCTGCAGTGGCTAATATTTCGCTTTCTGATTTTTTAATTGTAAGCGTAAGAGGACCATTGCTCTTTGCAAGACCTACTATCTTAACCTGATGTCTGGTTAATTCACCGTCAAGTTGCATATCCGCGAAATCTGTATCAATGCTCCATATGAGCGGTTCTGTACCCTCATATCCCTTAAGTGTAAATACTTTGCTTTCGCCTACTTTTATAGTAGCTGTGTCAGGATCTATGGTGTATGTGGGTTCTGTGGCTGCTGCTACCGACCATTTTCCGCCTCCGCCTTGACCCAAATACTGTGTGTCACTGAAATCTCCGGCTGCCGACGCTTCAACATTAATTGCATATCCTGCTTTTGAAGCGTTTACAGCGGTAAACGTGTACACGCCCTCTGCTGTTTTTGCGACTTCAAGACCTGTATCTGCTGAAGCGCTATTATCAACAGTTCCGTCCGCGTTTACAAGCTGAGGCCATCTGCTTGTAATACCTGCATCTGCAAAATCCTCATCAAACGAGCATTTAACCACCCACTTGGCTGTATCGGGGGTGTTGGAGCTGTCATATGTGATTGTAAAGGAATCGCCGATCTCCAATTCACCGGCAGTTTTTGAACAGGTGAAATTGGCTGCGCCGATAGACTTTACGCTTTCATCTAAAGTTACCGACAGAACTATTTTGATTACATCGCCGCTGGTTACAGTTCCGAGTGCTTTTACCGCATCCGAATTAACCACAGCGGAATAACCCGGAACGCTGCCGCTTTCTATATTATCCCACAAATACAGATTATAAGAACCGGCACTTTGAGATATATTCTTGTCAGTACCATTTATAGATACAGATTTTATGGACGCATTTTTCAAATTGTCCATAGGACTATAGAAATAAGCCTCAATTTTAGACTGATCGCCGTCCCACGTGTCGTCTTTTCCCGCTGTATATGAAAACTCATATTCAGTTTGACTCGCGGTAATTTCCGTCTTATCTGCCGCTACCCAAGCACCGTTAATTCCCCATTCGTTGGAGTTAACATTCAGCAAAATGTACGGGGTAAAAGCCGCCGCGTTCGCCGTAAAGCTCGTCACAGCCATTGTTGTTACCGCCAGCGCAGCCGCAGTGACCGCAGCCAGCAGTTTTTTCAATTTCATATAGAAAAACTCCTTTTTTATTATATTTGAACGAATTTGTTCTGCCGAAAGTCCCTTCGCAGCCCGTTCAATACAATTGGTAAATCGCGTTCATACTTCCGACAAAAAAAAACATAGTTCATTCATATTAAAAGTATAGCAGATTTGCACAGTTTTTTCAAGGGTACAAGCAAACAATATCATACAAAAAATTTGTGTAATTTATACAAAACCTTGTACACTACTGACAGCCGCGCCGGATATGTCAATCGCCGCAGGGTGTTCGGGCGGGTTTTTGTGCATAATGGGGCTTGCAATATGTTCCGAAAAATGATAAAATAGTATGGTTAAGATTTTCGGCATTCCCACTGATTAAGATGAGGTGAGCGGCGTGATAAGAAAAATTTTGGCGTTTCAGATTATTTTGGTGCTTTCTGTTTTTTCACTGACTGCGGCGGTATCCGCGGAGGAAGAGCTTCCCTATGTGAGAACGGTTTTCAATGAGAGAAACGGTCTGCCCACGGGCGAGGCGAACGACGTTCTGCAAACCTCCGACGGCTATGTATGGGTAGGCAGCTACGGCGGTCTTATACGTTTCGACGGTACGGAGTTCCGCAATTTCAGCTCCGAGGGTATACTGCCTTCCTCTTCGGTAAGAATGCTTTTTGAGGACTCGTCCGGCAGGCTTTGGATTGGCACTAACGACGCGGGCGTGTTTGTTTACGAAAACGGCAGTATCGGTCAGCCCGACGGTCAGCCCGGCGATACTTTCCTGTGCGTGAGGGGCTTCGCCGAGGATTCGTCCGGCATTGTTTACGCCTGCTCAAATTCGGGAATTGCCCAGATAGCTGACGGAGTAATGACTGTGTACGATGTTCCGGAGCTTTCGGGACAGACGGTGTACTCCCTTGCGGTTGATAAATTCGGCAGGGTCTGGGGCGCGGAAAGCTCCGGCGGCTGCGCGGTGCTGTATGAGGGGCAGCTCGTGAGCATTATTTCCGGCGAGAAACTTCTCGGAGAGGGCGAGTCGGTCTACAGCGTCGCAGCGGGAATGGACGGCGACGTCTGGCTGGGCAGCGCGGGAAGCAAGGTAATGCGTATCAGCTTTGATTCGGTCGACCTTGAAAGAGGCATGAAAACCCAGCTTTACGAAATGGAGAACGTTATCACCCACAACAGCATGAGAATGATGAGCGGAGGCGAAATGACCGTAAGCGGTCTGCACGGCTTCGGCATGATATATCCCGACGGCACGGTAAAGGAATTCAGCGAAAGCGAGGGTGCTGTCTCCCTCAACAGCGCGTTTGTGGATTACGAGGGGAATGTGTGGCTCGCCTCCACAAGCGAGGGTATTGTCAGGTACAGCAAGGGGTGTTTTTCCTCCCCCAACTCCGCGGCGGAGCTTGACGGAACAGCTCTCAACGCCGTGGCTGTCAGCGGAGATTTTAAATATATCGGTACCGACAGCGGCATCATAGTCTGCGGCGCGGACTGGCAAAGAGTTGAAAGCCCTCTGACGGAAATGCTTGACGGTATCCGTGTAAGGCATATAATCGCCGACTCCAAGGAGCGGATATGGGCGGCTTCCTATTCGGATACCCCCGTTGTCATGTACGACCCCGAAAGCGGCGAAATAGTTTCCTACAGCAGCAAGGACGGTCTTGCGGGAGACCGGGCGAGGACGTTGCTGGAGCTTAAGGACGGCACAGTCGCGGTAGGTATGCAGAACGGAGTCAGCTTTATTAACGACGGAAAAGTCGAAAGCTTTACCGATCTGGAATATCCTGCTATTCTTTCGCTGCTTGAGACTGAGGACGGCTCCGTATTTGCGGGTAGCGACGGAGGCGGCATTTACGAAATAAAGAGCGGCGGAGATGTAGTTTCACACAGCTTTTCCGAGGGACTTAACGAGGGCGTTGTGCTCCGTATGCTGAGCGATACCGAAAAAAACTGCTACTTTATCAGCGCGGGAAGCAGCCTGTACTACATGAAAGACGGCTCCTTCACAAAGCTTGAAGCCCTTGAAAAGGGCCCGGGAAGTATCTTTGATTTTTATTTGATAGACGGTACTCTGTGGCTGCTCCAAAATAACGGCATACTTGCCGCTGACCGCGGGGACCTGCTGAACGGCGGAACAGGCGATCCCGTGACATACGGATTTGAGTACGGTCTGTCCGGTTCGCTGAACGCCAACACATGGCACTGCTACGACGGAGGAAAGCTTTACCTTGCCACAAGAAACGGCATAAGCGAGTTCGGCTTCACAGCTCCGGAAAACGAGCTGCCCAAGGTCGTTATAAGCAGTATTGAGGTGGACGGAACGGTTTACGACCATCCGGAGGACATGACAATATCCAGCGGCGCTCAGCGCGTTACGGTGAATTTTGCCGCGCTGTCCTTTACCGATACCACAAGATTTTCAATCGGCTACAGGCTTGACGGCTTCGATGATGGGGAGATAGTTCTTGACGGCGCGAAAAGCGGTTCCGTAAGCTATACGAATCTTTCGGGAGGACGGTACGAATTCGGCATGAGGGTAATCGCTCCCGACGGAACGGAGGATACGGACGGGAAATCGGGAAGCTCGTGCAGCATTGGAATAAGAAAACGCAAAAAGCTTGTGGAACACCCGCTTTTCTGGGTGTGCGCGGCGTTTGCTCTTATGGCGATAGCTATGGGTTCTATCACACCAATTTCGGCGGCAAAGGTCAAGCTCGCAAGGCGCAGGCAGCGCGAATATCAAGACATTCTGGAGCAGTCCCTGCTTACATTTGCTGGTACTATTGACGCTAAGGACAAATACACAAACGGTCACTCCATACGTGTGGCGAGGTACTCCAGGGAGCTTGCAAAGCGCATGGGGCTGTCCCCGGAGGAACAGGAGCATATCTATTATGTGGCTCTGCTCCACGATATCGGAAAGATAGGTATTCCCGACCATATCCTAAACAAGCCGGGAAAGCTCGACCCCGAGGAAAGGGAGGTCATTCAGACCCACCCGAAGATCGGCGCAGACATACTGAAAAACTTTACCGCCCTGAACGGTATTTCCGAGGGCGCGAAGTTCCACCACGAACGCTATGACGGCGGAGGCTACTGCGAGGGCAGAGCCGGAGAGGACATTCCTCTTGTGGCAAGGATAATCGGCGTGGCGGACACCTACGACGCCATGTCAAGCGAGAGGTGCTACCGCAAGCCGCTCAGCACGGAAACGGTGATCTCCGAGCTTGAAAAGGGAAAGGGCGGTCAGTTCGACCCGCAGATAGTTCCTCATATGCTTGATATGATAGCGGACGGTACCGCGGATATTCTTAAAGAAAACAGCGGCGGTGTTCAAACAGCAACGCTGTAACGCCGCAGTCTTACAGTCAAAGAAGGGTAGATCATGAACATTATCATAGTAGGCTGCGGCAAGGTCGGTCAGGCTCTTGCCGAGCAGCTGAACGAGGAGGACAATAACGTCACCGTCATTGACTCCGACAGAAAAATTGTTGATAACATCGTAAGCCGTTTTGATGTAATGGGAGTTGAGGGCAACGGCGCCACCCGCGCGACTCAGCAGGAGGCGGGCATTACTCACGCCGATCTGCTTATCGCGGTAACCGGCTCCGACGAGCTTAACCTGCTCTGCTGCCTTATCGCTAAAAAAGCGGGTAACTGTCAGACTATCGCCCGCGTCAGAAGTCCTCAGTACAACATCGAGGCTCCGTTCCTGAAAGACGAGCTGGGACTTGCAATGGTAATAAATCCCGAATTTGCCGCCGCTTCGGAGATAGCGCGTATACTTCGTTTTCCGTCGGCGATAAAGATTGATACCTTTGCAAAGGGACGGGTGGAGCTGCTGAAGTTCCGTCTGCCTGAAAACAGTCCGCTGGCAGGCTGCGCAGTCAAGGATATCAATATCAAATTTCACAGCGACGTGCTTGTCTGCACTATTGAGCGCGGGGACGAAGCCTACATAGCCTACGGCGATTTCGTTTTTGAGGAAAAGGACGTTATTTCGATAGTAGCCGCTCCCCGCAAGGCAAACGATTTTTTCCGCAAGATAAAGTACAAGACCAATTCTGTCAAAAACGCTATGATCGTCGGCGGCGGAGAGATAGGTCACTATCTTTGCGAAATGCTGATACGTTCGGGAATAAACGTTACCCTGATAGAGAAAGACCCCGCCCGCTGCGAGGAGCTTGACGCTCTTATGGACGAAGCGGTGGTCATAAACGGGGACGCCTCCGACCAGACGGTACTGCTTGAAGCAGGTCTTGAAAACTCCGGCGCGTTTGTTGCGCTGACTAATCTGGACGAGGAAAATATCCTGCTGTCTCTGTTTGCCAGAAGCGTGGGAAACGCAAAGCTTGTTACCAAAATAAACCGTATAGATTTCGGCGACGTTATCAAACATCTTGATCTGGACTCGATAATTTACCCCAAAAATATTACTTCGGAGACGATAATACGCTACGTCAGAGCCATGAAAAATGCCATGGGAAGCAACGTTGAGACCTTCTACAACCTGATAAAGGGAAAGGTCGAGGCTGCAGAGTTCATAATAAAGGAGGACTCGCGGATCGCGGGAGTTCCACTTATGGAAATGCAGTTCAAGGAGGGCGTGCTTGTGGCGGCTATCCTGCGGGACAGAAAGGTCATCATACCTCACGGTCAGGACAGCATTCAGGTAGGGGACGCGGTGGTTATTGTTTCAAATCACCTTGCCCTGCATGATATTACGGATATTCTTAAATGATAAGATCGGGAGTAGCTGAGATATGAACTTTAAAATGATATCCTACATTCTGGGCTGGATACTTATATTTGAGTCCCTGTTTATGATCGTACCATCCGTAACCGCGGTGTGCTACGGCGAGAGCGCTCTTTGGTACTTCCTTATAACCGCGGCTGTGTGTCTTGCAATAGGCGGTCTGCTGATACGGAAAAAGCCGGAACGCAAGCAGCTTTATTCCCGCGAGGGAAACGTTATCGTCGCTTTGAGCTGGATACTGCTCAGTATCTTCGGAGCGATACCGTTCTATATTTCAGGGGAGATACCCTCTTATCTGGACGCTTTGTTTGAAACGGTTTCGGGATTTACCACCACGGGAGCGAGCATTCTGTCCGAGGTCGAGAGTATGCCGAAATCAATGCTCATGTGGAGGAGCTTCACACATTGGGTAGGCGGAATGGGAGTTCTGGTCTTTATTATGGCTTTTTTGCCTCTGGCGGGAGCTCAGAATATGCACATAATGAAAGCGGAAAGCCCGGGGCCGTCGGTCAGCAAGCTTGTACCTAAGGTCAAAAGCACGGCCATTATGCTGTACAAAATATATTTTGTTCTGACTATCATGGAATTTGTGGCGCTGCTTATCTGCGGAATGTCTGTATTTGACGCTCTGAACACCTCCTTTGCCACCGCGGGAACAGGCGGTTTCGGAGTTTACAACAACAGCATGGGAGGATTTCCTCCCAAGATACAAATTGTTGTAACTGTTTTTATGATACTGTTTTCGGTGAACTTCAACTCCTACTTCTTTCTAATATGCAGGAAATTCCGTGACGCTTTCAATACCGAGGTTTGTGTGTTTTTTGTAATCGTGGCTGTCATTACGGGACTTATCACAATAAACATAAGCGGGCTTTTCAGCACTGTAGGCGAAGCTCTCCGGCATTCGTCCTTTGCAGTGGCTTCCATGATTTCGACAACGGGTTTCGGTACGGTTGATTTTAACCTTTGGCCCGAGCTTTCGAGGACTCTCCTTGTTCTTGTGATGTTCATAGGAGCCTGTGCCGGAAGTACCGGCGGCGGCATCAAGGTGTCGAGGATAATCATTCTGTTTAAAAGCATGGCAAAGGAGCTTCTTGTTATCGTTCATCCGAAGCAGGTCAAGAAGATAAAAATAAACGCTCACCCGATAGATCATGATGTGGTGCGGGGAGTAAACGTGTTCATGGTGGCATATCTTATGGTTTTTGTTATATCGCTGGTGCTTGTTTCCTTTGACAACCACGATATGATAACCAACTTTACAGCAGTTACCGCGGCGATAAACAATATCGGTCCCGGACTTGAGCTTGTGGGTCCTACGGAGAACTTTGGATTTTTCTCTGCTCCTGCAAAAGCGGTTCTAATTTTCGATATGCTTGCGGGCAGACTGGAGCTTTTCCCGATGCTGCTGCTGTTTACTCCGGCAACATGGAAAAAGTGATTTTTTGTGAATATTCAAGGAAAAAATTTTGTTCTTTAAATAATAAATATCGTATTTTTGTTGTTAATGTAAAAAATTCGATTCTATTGTTTTTGATTTGTGGTTTCAATGCTGATGATCAATTGAACGATGGATATGGCGAAAACCTTTTTAAAACCTGCGTAGAGTCTTATTTATACACGTGTAGTG
The DNA here is from genome assembly GCA_910584715.1 of uncultured Oscillospiraceae bacterium. GTDB lineage: Bacteria > Bacillota > Clostridia > Oscillospirales > Ruminococcaceae > RGIG8773. The sequence goes on along the minus strand of CAJUAN010000045.1, from coordinate 1,187 downwards.
CGCTTAAAATTTTACTCCTATACTTAATTTTATACTGTTGATTTTGATTGAATTTCTTCGCATTTTAATTAAACTCAATTAAAATAAAAAAACTTGCAAACTGCTTAATCAACGCATTTGCAGGCTTTTTAGCCGGTCAAAGTTATACTGCCATTAGAACCTAATGGCAGCTTCACGACAGTGGTAACATTATGAACACTTTGGTAAAAACCGCCTTCAGAGAAATAAAAAGCAGTGCAGGACGGTATTTGACTATTCTTGTGATCATTGCCCTTGGCGTCGGTTCATTTGCAGAGCTGAAAGCCTTCCGCCCGTCGCTTATAGGTTTAGCTTGACGTGCAAAATGCAAAAAAGTATAAAAACCTAAAAAAGTCTAAAAAGTGGGTAGAAATGGCTATATAACAAATGATTAATGCCTAAAAAACACTTAACATGGAAAAATATAGTGTCAAAAAATTTTGGCGGTTCTAATTGTTTTTAACTGGAAATTTTTTAACGCGGCAAATCCATTAAAAACACGTTTAGTGCGTATCGGCATTAACACCGCAAATAACTCAAAATAAGCATTTTAACGTTTTAAAGAAATTTAAACGCGTTAAAATACTTATTTTATTTAGTTTTACTCTGCCAATTCTGGCATTCCAAAAACTAATCCGAAGCATCGCGGCTCTTTATCTATGTAAATATCATCATAATTCGGATTGAGCGAAATTAAGTAATCACCGTCGTACTTCTTTATATAGTCCTTACACTCAACATAAATGTCCTAATTCTACAGCGGGCTGTTGGCAGACGAGGACGTAATCTCCGTCATGAAATTTGGGAGACATACTTTCTCCGTCAACAATAAGCATAAAATCGGCTTTGCGACTCATGGGAGTTTCAACTACATCAACAGTATCCCATTGTTCATAGTCGAAAAGTTCCTTTCCTACTCCAGCCGAAACACGGTTCTGCAAGCAGTATATTGATAGTATAAACGGTTTAGGTTCTTCGATCTGCTCTTTATAAATATCTGCTATAGCCTCGACTCTTGCAATAATATTTATTTTTTTGTTGGCGGCAGTTTATTATAGTAGTCCACAAGTTCCTGCTCGTCTTTTGACAACCTAATGGATAAGCTATATCCTCTTCAATGGACGACTACATCGCAAAGCTCCGGCTCGAAGCTCAGATACGCAACGGTC
>CAJUAN010000044.1 GCA_910584715.1 uncultured Oscillospiraceae bacterium | reverse complement strand
TCACGCGGCGTTGCTGGGTCAGAGTTGCCTCCATTGCCCAATATTCCCCACTGCTGCCTCCCGTAGGAGTTTGGACCGTGTCTCAGTTCCAATGTGGCCGATCACCCTCTCAGGTCGGCTACTGATCGTCGCCTTGGTGAGCCGTTACCTCACCAACAAGCTAATCAGACGCGGGCCCATCCTTATCCGATAAATCTTTGATGGAAAGAAGATGCCTTCAAACCATATTATGCGGTATTATCAGTCGTTTCCAACTGTTATCCCCCAGATAAGGGCAGGTTGCCCACGCGTTACTCACCCGTCCGCCATGTATTGCTACATTCGACTTGCATGTGTTAAGCACGCCGCCAGCGTTCATCCTGAGCCAGAATCAAACTCTTAAGTTTAATTGTATAAAACCGATTACCGAAGTAACCGTGGCTCTATCTCGACTATTTAAGTCATTTATCTTTGCTGACTTTGCTTTGTGGTACTAATGTACTTCAAAGTTAATTGACAGAAACTATTATAAAAAATCGTTTCCTTCTATTCAATTTTTAAGCTTCGTAAAACCGTGAAAAAACACGGCGCTCACTTGCGAGCTTGTCTATAATAACATATGAAAATACAATTGTCAAACGAATTTTCAAACTTTTTTCATATTTTTTTAAAGTTTTTTTGTCGTTTTTCAACTGTTTTTGTCGTTAAGCCGTCTCGCGCGGCAAGCTTACCTACATTACCATAATAATATATATGATGTCAAGCGTTAATTCAAATTTTTTTGCGGCTGCCGCCATACGGTTAATTTTTGACATTTTTGGTTAATTTTATTCATTCCGGCTTTAAATCAGGTCGTCTTCCGTAATTTTGAAAAACTTCAACGCCCGCCTGAATTCGCTTTTTGCGCAGCCACACACTCTGTCCTTTAAAAACAACAGAATTTCAAGCACGTATTCCCTGCGCATGCCAGTCGTCATTTTCGCAATCGTTCTTTTTATTTCGGTACTTGCCCTGCGTCTTTCCACAGTGTCCTTTACCGTCTGCACTATGTCGGCGCTCAGCCCGTCGCTTATTTCGGAAAGCGCGTCCGAGTATTCTACCGCGGAAAAGCCCAAATCGTCATAACACGATTCCAGCCAGTCCCTCACGTCTAACGAGTCGGGCTTTTCATGCCATTTGATGCTTTTATCTATAATGGCCCTTATGACGCCGTGCCGAAGCCGGATATCGTCGGAATCCAACCTGTAACCCCAACCGTTATACGCAGCTATGCAGAATTTGAGAGCATCGCGCGTGTCGTCGGATAAAAGCTGCGCCAACATATAGTCCACACCCTTTTCGATTCTCATGATAATTGCTTCGCATACGGCTTTTTCGCTCGACGTTCCGTCGGGATCTTCGAGGCTGAGCCAATTCTTTTTAAGCTCCGCAAAACCTTTTTTGCCGTTAATCGTCATTATGCTCAAACGCGCGTCCTGTCTGCGGACGTGGTTTTCATCGTAAAGCGCCTTATATAAATTCGGCAGATATTTTTCGTCGTAGGTCTGCCCCATCGCCATAATAATTTCGGTGCGTAAAGGCTCGCCCGATTTTACGGCGTTTTCTATATCTTCGTCGTCCACATATTTAAGCGCATGGCTGAAATCGTCCAAACCGCGGTATTTCTTTTTATCGTTGCGCCGGTCGCTTTGCATGTTAATGCCCCCTTGTTTATAATCTGTAAAAGTATAGCACAGGAAAACCGCAAGTTCAAGCTTTTGAAAGCTTTGCGCGTTTAACTTGATTTTTTATCGGCGATATTATATTATAACAATATAAAAGCAACTCCGCAAAGGAAGAATATGAGAAACTCGAGTATAGAATGGATTAAAATAATGGCGGTGGTTTTTGTCGTATTGTGTCACTCCGTGCCGGAAATGTATACTTTCCCCGACGGACAGACGTTTACCGACGGCTTCGCCACGGCAAACCCCGCGTTTTTCGCCGTAGGACTTATTTCGGGTCTGGGGCTTATAGGCGACGTCATTTTCATTGTTTGCTCCTCTTACTTTCTGCTGGACGGCAAAAAGGTAAAGGCGGGCAAGGTTTTCGCAATTATACTTAACGTGCTTATAATTTCGGTCATATATCTTGTAATCATACTTGCGCTTGGGTACAAGCTTTCGCCTATGACCGTAGTCAGGCAGTGCTTCCCCACAACCTTTCAAAATAACTGGTTTATAACATATTATATAATATTTTACCTGTTGCACCCCGTTTTCAATACCATAATAGAGGTATTGGACAAAAAGCGGCTTGCCTTGGCGGCGGGATTGCTGTTTTTCCATTGCAGCATACTGCTGTTTTTTACGGGGAACGCGCCCGGGATAAATAAGTTTATTTGTTTTGTCAATATATATTTCCTCGTGGCGTACTTCAAATATTACGGCGGGGCGCTTGTAAGGTCCAAAAGACTGAACGTCGCGGTATGCGTAAGCTGCGCGGCGCTGTACGTCATAATGAAAGCTGCCGTAAACGCGCTTGGACTGCACTTCGACCACTTCCAAAGCAGGACGACTACCTATTTCCATATAAACAACCCTGTTTTAATACTTTTTGCCTTATCGCTGTTCAACCTCGTAAACACGAAAATCTATTTCAACAGAAGCATAAATTATCTCTCGTCGCTATCGCTGTTGATTTATATAATCCACCGCAACAATCTTTTTGCGGAGCTTATCCAACCGAAGTGGTACGACCTGTTCGTCCTTAATTACGGAAAAGCATATTTTATACCGGCAATACTGACGCTTGCGGCAATTTTATTTGCCGCAAGCGTCGCCGCGGCGACGGTTTACCGCTTCACGGCGGAGCGCGGCGTCAACGCGCTGGGCGCAAAAATTCAAAGCGCCTGCGACCGACTTATGACCCGTCTGCGCGGTCGTACTTAAATAAAGCCTTTAACCGGAAGTTAAAAGGCGCGGCATTCGCTTGATTTTTCCGCGCAAAAGTTATATTATATATAATATGTATAGAACGCTTAGGATAATTTTCTGCATACTGGCGGTGCTTATTGCCGCGGCGGCGATTTTCATATTCGTCTACCTCGGCTGGCAGTGGGGACTTGTAGCCGTTTTGGGCGTAGCCGTCTGCGCGGCGCTTATGGTAACCTTTAAAATGTTGCAGGAAAAGCAGGAAAGAAAGAAAAACCCTCCCCCGCCGCAGGGCGACTTTATAACTGGGAAGGTCGACAAAAACGACAATTGATTTTTTAACGCCGAATATTTACGGCGCGCCGCGGAACGCGGCGCGCCGTTTTATTTGTCTTTTTACTTGCCGTAATTAATGCCGTTTTATTTGTCTTTTCAGGCAATTCAGATAATCCTCTGCGACTGTATGTAGTACCCCCACCTTGTCTGCGAAATCTGCTCTATCTTGGCATAGTCCGAGGCGGTGTGCAGAATGTAATTTCCGCCCAGATACAGGGCGACGTGTCCTATGCGCTCGATTCCGACCTTATCCTTTCTCGTAGCGTTGGTGAAGAACATCAAATCCCCGCGCCGCAAGTCGGATTTTTTAACCGTCGCGCCCTGAACAACCTGCGTGCGCGTAGTCACGTCCAGAAGCTGCCCCGCACCCTTGTAAAAGATGTACTGCATAAGCGACGAGCAATCGAACTTCGCGGTGGTAAAGCCTTTAAGCATATTGCCCTTACCGTCGTGCAGACGCGTCGCGCCGTACACGTACGGAACGCCGAGGAACTTACTGCCCTCCGCAATGACCGCCTCCACCGTTTTGTTGCCGCTTGACGGCAGATCGACCGTTACGCAGTACTTTTTGGAGAGATAGACCGTCTTATCTTTATATTTGGTCATGTACCAGCCGTTTTCCTCGCCCAGAAGCGAGTAAAGCGTATTTTTCTCCGCCGAGCCGACTACCGTGTAATTCGTTCCGGCGCCCGTGCGCAAATTCACCCCGTCCGCCGTTACGGAAATATACGCCGCCGTCTTGACCTCCGGCTTTACAACGGGGGCGGAAGGCGCCTCCTCCTCGGGCGGAACCTGCTCGGGCGGAAGCTCCGTTACGGGCGGAAGTTGCTCGGGCGGAAGGCTCTCCGTGATGTTGTTATCCTGCATTATATCTTCCTTTTCGGAAGCCGCGGCACAGCCGCTCATTGTTGCGACAGCCGCTATTGATACGGCAAAAGCCGCTAAATTTTTAAATTTCATATAATTCTCCTTTACAGTTGAATTATATCAAATCCCGTGCCGGCTCCGCAATGCAAAGATTTTTCCAGAAATGGAAATATCCGCCGACGTTTACCACGTCGGCGGATATGAAAATTTTTATTCCACGCCTTCGTTAAGCTTTTTCAAGAGAGCGTCCAAATCGTTCCCGTGGACGAAAACCGCCTGCTCAATCGTCTCGCCGTGCGCCATGGCGCAGCCGAGGCAATGCATGCCGACAGCCTGCAAAATTTCCGCGCTGTTCGGGTTGATTTTAAGACAGTCCATTATAAGCGTATCTTTGGTTATCTTAGCCATAAAATATCTCCTTTATATAAGTATTGTACAATTTGTTTATTTTTAAGTAACTTGCCGCCCTCACCGTCATTCCGAATGCAACGGGCAATCTTTTCAGATCCTTCGCTAACGCTCAGGATGACATATTTTGTCATTCCAAACGCAGTCTCCTGTCATTCTGCGCGAGCGAAGCGATACTTTGCACACTTCATTGTCATTCCAAACGCAGTCTTATTGTCATTCTGAACGTAGTGAAGAATCTGTCAGCCTTCCCCCCTTTTGGGGGAAGGTGGATTGACCGCAAGGTCAAGACGGATGAGGGGCAAATTCGTCAAAACCCCTCATCACCGCTACGCGGAGCTTCTCCCAAGGGAGAAGCCTTTCAAGATCCTTCGTTTCACCCAGCATGACATATTTTGTCATTCCGAACGCAGTCTTATTGTCATTCTGAACGAAGTGAAGAATCTCTCCTATTATCATGTGCAAAACGCAGCGGGCAATCCTACAATCCGGTCGGATTAAAACTTTATCTGTTGTCTGCCGTCGGGGTATTCCGAGCGGTGTTTAAGCGCATAGACAGCCTTTACCGTACCAATGCCGTCCTTTTTAAGAGGTTTGCCGCGGAAAACGCGCGTTTCTATGGGCAGTTCCTCGGTATTTACCTGAACGACGGTCTTGTCCTCGCTTACGACCGCAAGCGAATAGGGAACCGTAACGTAATCAGCAAACAGTATTTCGCCCTTGCCGCGTATATCGGCAATCATTACGCCCTTGCAAGCCCTGCCTATGGGGTCTATGGTCGACGACACAACGCGCTTGAATCCGCCCAACGTCGTCACTATTATAATTTCCCCTTCGCCCGTGTGCTGTGTGGCGAATATAACCTCGTCGCCGCCGCCTAACGCTATTCCTTTTACGCCGCCGGCAATTCTGCCCTGAACGGGTACGCCTTCCTTATCCGCGTTTAAGCACAGCCCGCCGCGCGTGACGAAAAGCATTGTGGAATATTCGTCCGCGTCGTATTTTTCCACGGTGAGAAGCTCGTCCTCGGGTTTAAGCTTGATAGCCTGGAAGACCTGCTTGCCCTGAACGTATTCCGACCAGTCCGTGCGTTTGACGGCGCCCTGCTTGGTGAAAAACAACAGCTCGCCCTCGGGCACGCCGTCCTTGGGACAGACGAAAAGCTTTACGGGGTACTCTCCCTTTTCCACGCCCTCGGCAAGCGTTTCAAGCTTGCTTCCCCAGGACTTGAATTCGGAAAGCTCCGCATACATTACGCTAAGCTTCACGCAGTTGCCGAGGTTTGTGAAAGCGAATATCACGTCCTCCTGCTTGCAGAATACGACCTGCCTGTGCAGGTGCTGTACCGCCGCGGAAGCCGCAAGCTTGCGCTTCGCCGCAAACATAAACTCGTCCCTGTCGACGAATTTTACGGTGTTGACGGCGGTTATGCACGCCGCCCAATCCGTAACGTCGCGCTTTACTTCCGCGCCCTTGACCGCAATTTTATCCGCCGCGCCCACTATGCGCGTCTTTCTCTCGCTCTTGTATCTGCGCTTTATCTCGCGCATTTCGGTCTTGACTATGTTCCACTGCTTTTCCTTGCTGTCTATTACGGAACGCAGCTCCTCTATGCGCAATTTAAGCGCGGCAAGCTCGTTTTCAAGTTTCTTGACCTCAAGCTTGGCAAGCCTTGCCAGCCTTAAATCGAGAATGGCTTGCGCCTGCCGCTCCGACAGGGCGAACCTTTCCATAAGCTTTCTGCGCGCGTCGGGGGTGGACTCCGCCGTCTTGATTATTTTTACAACCTCGTCGACGTTGTGCACGCCTATAATCAGCCCTTCGAGAATGTGACACCGTGCAAGCGCTTCTTTAAGCTCGAAGCGGGTACGGCGCAGAACTATCTGACGCTGATACTGCGTGTAATATCTTATTATGTCCAGAAGTCCCAACTGCTTGGGCTTTCCGCCCGCAATCGCAACCATGTTTATGCCGAAGGTACATTCCAGATCGGTATACTTCAATAAAAGCTTTATAATGGACTGAACGTCCGCTTCCTTCTTGCAATAAATAACGGCGCGCATGCCCGTACGGTCGGACTCGTCAACTATGTCGGCAATTCCGCCAAGCTGCTCCTTTTTGTCCTCCCTTAAAAGCATTATTTTTCTTAAAAGCTCGGCTTTGTTGGTCTGATAGGGCAGCTCGGTTATGACAATCATCTTTTTGCCGTAATCGCCCTGCTCCACCGTGTAGCGCGCGCGCAGGGTTATCTTGCCCCTGCCCGTCTCGTAAGCCTGTTTTAATTCGTTAGCGATAATGAAGCCGCCCGTAGAAAAGTCGGGCCCCGGGATTATCTTCATCATATCGTTTAATGAAATCCTCGGGTTGTCGATATACGCGCAGCAGCCGTCTATTACTTCGCCCAGATTGTGCGTCGGTATGTTGGTCGCAAGCCCGACGGCTATTCCGTTCGCGCCGTTAACAAGCAGGTTGGGGAACCTGCCGGGAAGCAGGTCCGGCTCCAACAGCGAATCGTCGAAGTTGAAGGAAAAAGGAACGGTCTCCTTATCCAAATCGCGTAACAGCTCCAATGCGAGCGGCTCTAACCTTGCCTCGGTGTATCTCATAGCCGCGGCGGGGTCGCCGTCGACGGAGCCGAAGTTGCCGTGTCCGTTTATAAGCGTCATGCGCATGTTGAAGTCCTGCGCCATACGCACCATCGCGTCGTAAACCGAGCTGTCGCCGTGCGGGTGGTATTTACCCATGCAGTCGCCGACAATCCTTGCGGATTTTTTATGCGGCTTGTCGGGCAGAAGCCCCATTTCCAGCATGGTGTACAGTATGCGTCTCTGCACGGGTTTAAGCCCGTCCTCCACGCGCGGAAGCGCCCTGTCCATAATTACGTACTCCGCATAGGGGAGCATGGACTGCGGCATCACTTCCTCAATGGGCGTGACGTAGGTGTTTCCGGTGGGTATCGTAGTCTGAACGCTTCCGTTGTCTTTCTTCCTTGCCATATCAATACTCTCCCGCGTTGTCGTTTTCGGGTTTGAAGCGGACGCGCTCTATAAGTCCGTCGACTTTGTTGAAGTTTGCGTTGTCGTTTAAAAATTCCCTTCTGCCTTCAACCTTGTCGCCCATAAGCATATCTATAACGTCGGCTGCCTGCGCCGCGTCCTCTATGGTCACCTGCGTAAGATTGCGCGAGTTGGGGTCCATAGTCGTTTCCCAAAGCTGGTCTGCGGACATTTCTCCCAGTCCCTTGTAGCGCTGTATCTGATACCCCTTGCCGACCTTTTTAATTTTTTCATCCAGCTCTTTGTCGTCGTAAGCGTACTCTACAATATCGCGCTTATACACCTTGTACAGCGGCGGCATACCTATATAAACGTAGCCCGCGTTTACCAGGTCGCGCATATATTTGAAAAAGAAGGTAAGCAGTATGCAGCGTATGTGCATGCCGTCCTGGTCCGCATCAGACAGGATTATAACCTTCTTGTATCTCGTCTTTTCAACGTCGAAGGAGCGGTTGAACCCCGCGCCAATCGCCGAAATAAGCGTCTTTAACTCCTCGTTCTGCAAAGCCTGCAAAGCCGTCTTTTTCTGCACGTTCATGGGCTTGCCGCGCAGGGGAAGAATGGACTGATACTGTCTTACGCGCGCCTGTTTAGCCGTGCCGCCCGCGCTGTCGCCCTCTACTATAAACAGCTCGTTCATGTCGGGATTTTTACCCGAGCACGCCGCAAGCTTGCCTATCAAATTCAATCCGTCGTTTTCCGAGGTAGCCTTTGCAACGTCCCTCTCGGCGCGGTGCTTTATTCTGTCGTCGGCGGCGAATTTGGCTTTCTTCGCAATTTCGTCGAAAACCGCCTTGTTGGCTTTATCCGCCACAAGCTCGCCAAGCCCCTCCACGACAGCCTGCTCTACGGGGGCTTTTACTTCGGGGTTGCCCAGCTTGGTCTTGGTCTGCCCCTCGAACTCCACGCCCGTCATCTTGACGGTGAGGACTGCGGTAAGCCCCTCCTTTATGTCGTCGGCAATGAACGGCGGCTCCTTGGATTTCAAAAATCCGTTGCTCTTTGCGTAATCGTTTATAACCTTTAAAAGCCCGTTGTGGAAGCCCGTCTCGTGATAGCCGCCCTCCACCGTGGAAATATTGTTTACGAACGAAAACAGGCTTTCCGTATCGTCCTTGGTGTGGCAGATTGCAAACTCTATCTTAATTTTGCCCGCGGGCGCGTTTTTAAGCTTGATGTCCTTTACGGCGGCGCAGTACTGCGGCTCGGCGTAAAGCGGCGTTCTGTCGCCGTTGAGATATTTAACGAAGTCTATAAGCCCGCCGTCGAATTTGTAGCTTACCGGCTCGCGCGGGGGAAGAAGCACACGCTCGTACCGCGGTGCGTCGTCGTCCATATCGCCCTCCGCCTCGACCTCGGTGTAAAGCTCGCGCTCGTCAATCAAATTTATTTTAAGCCCCTTATTTAGGAAAGCCAGCTCTTTAAGCCGCTTCGAAACCGTGTCGTAGTTCCACTCCACCGTCTCGAAAACTTCCTTGTCGGGCATAAAGCGTACGAATGTTCCGCGCTTTTCGCAAGGCTCTCCCGTGTTTTCCAGCGGGCTGTCGGCAACGCCGCAAAGCCACTTTTTCCGCTCGTCGTCGTAACGGCTGGAAAAGCTCATTTTATATACGGTGTCGTTGTAAACCTCTACTTTAAGCCACTTGGAAAGCGCGTTCGTAACGGACGCGCCCACGCCGTGAAGCCCGCCCGAAAACGCGTAATTCGCGGTGTCGAACTTGCCGCCCGCGTGAAGCTTTGTGAATATAACCTCGACGCCGCTCATCTTCGCCTTGGTGTTGACGTCGGTGGGCATACCCCTGCCGTTGTCCTCTACCGAGGCGGAGCCGTCGCGCCAAAGCTTAACGGTAATTTCGTCGGCGTAGCCGTTCGCCGCCTCGTCGACGGAGTTGTCGACTATTTCCCAAAGAATATGGTGCAGTCCTTTAACGCCCGTAGAACCGATGTACATACCGGGTCTCAGGCGAACCGCTTCAAGTCCTTCCAGAATTTTTAAATCGTCTGCGCTATAGCTGTTTTCTGCCATACTTTATCCTTTGCCAAATGATACGTTTTATATTCGCGCAAATCATTTGCCGAACTTAAGTTTTATATGCGTACAAAATTATTTTACCATATTGTAACAAAAAAGTAAAGCATGCGGAAGCAAAAATCTCTACCCCCGAAATCCTGCCCCCCTCTGTCATTCTGAGGCTTGCCGAAGAATCTACCCCCCCCTATGTCATTCTGAGCAACGCGAAGAATCTCCCCACCCTCACCGTCATTCTGAGCAACGCGAGGCTTCTCCCTTCCCCCACCGTCATTCTGAGCAACGCGAAGAATCTCGGCTTCTCCCTCGGGAGAAGCTGTCACGCAGTGACTGATGAGGGGTCACCTTATTGTCATGCTGCCCGAGGGCTTTACCCGAAGCCTTGCGCACCATATGTCATTCTGAGCGTCAGCGAAGAATCTTTTAAATAATCACGTGCAAAGCGCCGGCGAAGAATCTATTTCAAATAATAACGCGCACAAGCCCCTTTCGTCCGCCCCGTTTTATACCGCACGGCAAAACCGCAAACAAATAAGCGCGGCACAGCCGCGCTTATTACAAAATTTTACAATTTTTTACAAATTCAATTTAATTTCGTACAAAACTTACTTCTTATTCTTCTTGGCGCTCTTTTTCTTTGCGTTTTCAAAGCGTTCGTCTATGTCGCCCTTGTCCTTGGGTTTAATGACGAGAAGAAGCACAATTCCTATCAACGCCGCGCCCGCTATCGAAAGAAGCACAACCGACACAACGTTGTTTTTAAGCCAGTCGGACTCGCCTTTAAGCGACTTCGCCGTGACGGAAGCAACCACGCCCAGCTCGCACGTGACGGGCTCGGACACCATGTGCTTGTCGGTAACCTCGGCGCGTATCATGTAGAACGCGTTGTTATCCTGCGGGGTGAACGACGTAGAGCCTTTATCCCAGCCGTAGTCCTTATAAAGCTCGTATTCCTCGTCCGTTTCCTCCATATCGGCAAGGGCGGGAATTTCCTTAAAGTACTTCTGCGTGGAAGCGTCGCCGTAAAGCGCCGACATATTGTCTACGAATTCCTGATAAGTCAGCGTCTTGCCTTCGCCGTTGTAGTATGCCGCGCGGTCGAACAGGAAAAGCCTGTAAGTCACGTCGTAGCTGCCGGTAATACCGTTTATTTTGAACGATGCGGAGGTGTACTTAGTACCGACGTAAGCCGTGCTCTGCAAGCCGGGGGTCTCCTCGAAAGTTACGCCCGTGTACCCTACCTCGAAGCGGAACCAGGGCAGATAGTCCGCAAGTCCTTCCTCGTCCTCGTCCTTGAACATATTCCATATTTCCGAGGAAGCGAATTCCACAATCTCGTAATCCGTTCCGTCGATGTTGATATACTTTTTGCCCTTTTCCTTATCGCCTTCCAGCGCTTTAAGGTAGTACATGTTGTTGCTTGCCGCGTCCGTCGCGTAAACGGTGAACACGTATTCGCCGGGCTGCGATATGTTTATGGAAAGATTGGAGTACGCCAGCGAAGTATTCGACTGCTGCGTCTTATGATAGAAGTATATGCCGTAGCGCATATCTTTATAGGGCGTCGCATTGTCGGCGAAAAGCTTTTCGGGCGAGGGCAGATACATATAACTGGACGAACCCGCCGACAGATTTTTAGCCGCCTCGTTTACCTGAGTCTGATACTCGTCTTTAAGCTGCTCCCACGTCATGGAGTAAGCGCCGTTATAGTTGTACGTCGCGCCCAGCTTGTCCTTAGCCACGGCTATAAAGCTTGCGTTATCCGCCTTATCCGCCAAATTAATCTTGTAACCGTCGTTTACATACCAGTCGAGATACACGACCGAAGTTTCCGCATTGCTCGAAACGTCGGTAAGCTCCATATATACCTTGGCAAGCATTTCCGCCTTGAAATACCCTTCCGTATCAGTTCCGCCTATGGTATACGCGTCGAATTTCGTTCCGTCCAGCTCCGCGCCGTTGGGAAGATACTTGTCCGTGTCCGTTTCGAGAATGATGTTATCGGTTGCGGTTATTTCCTTGAACAGCGACTTGTCGTTGTAGTCGGCGATAGGCTCGTCGCCGGCATTGACGTACATATCGTAAGTAAGCAAGTAATAATTCAGCTTAGCCGACGGAGACGTACGCAACACGTCGATAACGGCGTAATCCACGTCTATTTCGTCGCCCAGCGTGAAGTAGGTTATATCTTTTTCGAGACAAAGCACAGGCGCGGTGTCGTCGTAAACGGTGCCGCCGTAGTACATGTCGTTGGTGTTTTTGTTAAGCTCGGTAAAGGTGAAGTAATCCCTCTCCTCCTCGAACGACGCTCCTGCCGGAACCTTAATGTATTCGCCCGACTCATCCCCGTGCGTGTAGTAGGAGGAAAGCCCGTCCGCCGTCGGTCCGTTGACCTTGTTGTAGCCTAAAATAAAGCTCTGTCCGTTGAGGGAGTAAAGCGCCATGCGCGCGGTCTCCCTTTCGGATTCCTCGTTGTCGAATTCCGCCTTGAAGGAAAGGGGATACACCGGCGTGGTTGTGGAGTTTGAAGACTTGGCGTAATTGCCGCCGATATTTTCAAAGTAGCCTTCCACGCCCGTCGCCGCCTCGCCGACGCCGTTTTTATTGCTTACCTTTACGGAGAATTTATCCTTTTCGCGCCCCGTAAACTCTATCGTTATATTGTCTTTGTCCAAAGCGACGTAGCTTTCGCCTTCCTTAAGCTCCGCGTCGCCGTCCGCGGTTATAAGGGCGTTGACCTTGCCCTCCTCCGCAGGGAAAAATATTATATAATTGGAAGTTTTGTTGTCCTTGGTCTTGTTGTACTGCTGGGACTCGAATTTTATTATATATCTGTCGAAGGAAGTCGTCTCGAAGCCGATTTCCATGTTGAAAAGCCCTTCCTTTTCCGCGCTCTCGCGCCAGACGTAGGCAAGATTTCTCCTGTAAGTCACGGTATCCGCGTTGAAGCCGAGCACGAACATGGTGTAAAATTTGTCCTCGTCCGCCTTATGGGCAAGCACCGTCGCGTCGCCCGACGCGGTAAACACGTTAGAGCCGCTTGCCGTAACCGTGCCGGAAGCGTGCGCCTTGACGAAATTAATACCGAAAAAAGCCGCCAGCGACGCTATCAAAGCCAGCGCCAGCGAAATTATAGAAATTTTAAGTCCTGATTTACCCGTTTTAAACCCTGTTTTTCTCATAACTTATTCCTTATTATAGGCTTCCCTCATTGTCATTCCAAGCCTTCCCCTCGGGGGGAAGGTGTACGCGAAGCGTACGGATGAGGGGTCACCCCATTGTCATTCCAAGCCTTCCCTCATTGTCATTCTGAGGCTCCACTCATTTGTCATTCTGAGGCTTGCCGAAGAATCTCGGGCTTCCCCTCGGGGGGAAGCTGTCACGCAGTGACTGATGAGGGGTCACCTCATTGTCATTCCGAGGCTTGCCGAAGAATCTCAGGCTTCTCCCTCGGGAGAAGCTGTCACGCAGTGACTGATGAGGGGTCACCTCATTGTCATTCCGACCTATCGGACGTACCGACAATCCCGCATTGTCTTTTTATTTTACTATAATAAAAATACGTTGTCAACCTGTTTTACTTTTACTTTTACTTTAATTTTACGGCAAACTTATCCCAGGGCAACCCTTCGGGCGGCTCCGCCATAAACCTGAGCTTATCCCCCGTGACGGGATGAGTAAAGCTTAATGAATACGCCCACAGCGCAAGCTTGCCCTTAACCGCCTTTTCGCCGCCGTAGCGCATGTCGCCGTAAACGGGGCAGTTAAGCGCCGAAAACTGCACGCGTATCTGGTGAGTCCTGCCCGTAAGCAGGTTTATATCCGCCAGCGCAAGACCGTCGCGGCTGTCCGTTATCTCGTATTCGAGCGAGGCAAGCTTCGCCCCCTCCTCCGCCGGCGTGCAAACGTAAACGCAGTTGTTGACCGAGTTCTTCCTCAGGTAATTTTCAAGCAGCCCCTTTTTTTTGGACGGAACGCCGCAAAGCACGGCGTAATACCGTTTGGAAAAGCCCTTGTTTTTAAGCTGTTCCGAAAGCCTTGCCGCCGCCTTTGACGTTTTGGCGAAAACCATAACCCCGCCGGTCGGCCTGTCCAGACGGTGAATAAGTCCGGCATAGGCGTTGCCCGCCTTGCCGTAAGCCGTCTTTATATAGCTTTTTACCCTGTCAAGCGTGTTGACGTCCCCCGTAGCGTCGGGACAGCAGGGCTCGTTCTGCGGTTTAAGCACAACAAGGACATGGTTGTCCTCGTGTAAAATAACAAGCTCGTTTTCCTGCATAAATTACCTTCCTAAAAACATTCCGCTCGCCCCGCACGGCAGGTTTATACCCTCCGCGGTAGGTATGCCCACTTCGTAAGCCTCAACCTCTCCGTCGAAGTCTTTAAGCGTAAGCTTTAAAATATTTTTCAGCGCCTCGGGCTGTAAACCCGTCGTATAACTGTTGATAAGAAAGAAAAGAGGCCTCTCCTTCAATAATTTTGTACAAATTTCGACAATTTTGTACAAATTATCCTCAATCTTCCACATTTCGCCGTTGGGACCCCTTCCGTAGCTGGGCGGGTCCATAATAACCGCGTCGTAGCGGTTGCCCCTGCGCTGCTCGCGCGCGACGAACTTCATGCAGTCGTCCACTATGTAGCGTATGCCGCCCTCTATGCCGGAAAGCCTTGCGTTCTCGCCGGCGCGCTCCACCATGCCGCGCGCCGCGTCCACGTGCGTGACCAGCGCGCCCGACTTGGCGCACGCGACGGAAGCCCCGCCCGTATACGCAAAAAGGTTTAAAATTTTAATTTCCCTTTCGGGGTCGCGCTTTTTGGCGTTTTCTATTAAGGAACGCATTGCGTCCCAATTCACCGCCTGCTCGGGGAAAAGCCCCGTGTGCTTGAAGCCCATAGGCTTGACTTTGAAACGCAAATCTTTATAGGCGATTACCCACTCCGGCGGGAACTGCTTTTTCACGTCCCAGTATCCGCCGCCCCTGTCGCTGCGGCGGTAGACGGCGTTAACGTCGGAAGTATCCAAATCCGCGCCCTGCCAAATTACCTGCGGGTCGGGACGGAGCAAAACTACGCCGTTCCAGTTTTCCTTCTTCATACCGTTGGCGGTAGCCAATATTTTATATTCTTTCCAGTCGTCGGCGGTTTTCATATGAAAAGAATTATATCAAAACACAGCATAAAAGTAAAGTAATTTAAATACCCTTTTCCCCCGCTCCCGCTCCTGCCCCTACTCCTACTCCCGCTCCCGCTCCTGCTCCTGCTCCTACTCCTACTCCTGTTACTACTCCTACCCATACTCCCAATCCTACCCCCAATCCTAACGCACCCTCAGCCTTCCCCTCGGGGGGAAGGTGTCCGCGAAGCGGACGGATGAGGGGCCCCCCATTGTCATTCTGAGCAACGCGAAGCATCTTTTCAATAAAGCAGTGCAAAACGAAGTTGGCAATCTTTCAGATACTTCGCTGACGCTCAGTATGACGTTTTGCTGTCATTCCCCCACCTTGTCATTCTGAGGCTTGCCGAAGAATCTCAGGCTTCTCCCTCGGGAGAAGCTGTCACGCAGTGACTGATGAGGGGTCACCTCTCCTTTTTAAAACCGCCACGCACCGACCGACGAGGGGTCACCCCTCCTTATTAAAACCGCCACGCAGTGACCGACGAAGGGGCGACAGCCGCAAACCGCTCACTCCCCCGCATACGCAGACAGCACGTTATACAGTGCGGAATAATACCCCGCAAGATATTTTTTCGCGGTTTCGTCCGCGGCAAAAAGGGCAAGCCTTTGCTTGGGGTCCTCTACCGTCATGTAATAGTTCCTCACCGCGACGTAGCGCGCGCTGTACGAAAGGGTGTAATCCACCACGTACCCGTCGCCGGTCGCGGGCGGCGGCTCCTCCGACGGAACCAGACTCATGTCGTAAATAAGGTTGTCGGCAAGCACGGCGACGTCGTAGTCCAGCCGCGCGTAAATTTCCGTCCGCGCGTCGCCTGCAAGCGTGGAGTAATGCGTTCCCCGTGCGCTTGCGGCAAACGCAAACTCCCGCACCTTTTCCTCCGCCTCGCGCGCGAGCGTATTTTTTTTGCCCTGCGCCGCACGCAGAAGTTTTATCTGCGCGGAGGAAAGCCGCCCGTACTCCTCCTGCGGAATATCTATAATATCATACTCCACGGCACACCTCCGCAACGGCGTTTTCTATCGCGCCCCCGCCCGAAATTTCCACGGTTATGTTTTCCGCGGAGAATCTGGGAAACGCCGCCCCGCCCGCAAGCGAAAATTCGTGCTCTTTTCCGCCGCCCGTCACAACCGCCCTTTCCGCGCCCGCCGCGGCAAGCGACAGCAGAATTTTTTTTCCGCCGCAACCGAAGCTTCCCCCCGCAAACGCCCGCGCACCCGAGCCGCGTTCCAGACGGTACATGCCGCCGTCCGCAAACGCGTAAATGCCGCCGTTCGCGCAGACCGCCTCCGCCGCAACGTCCGCAAGATAGCTTTCGTTTGTGCCGGCGTCGTAACAAAATACCGCCCGCCCCAGCTTTTCCGACCCGCACACGGCAAAATACTTATCCCCGAAGCCGCACGCGCCGCACGGCGAAAAAATATCCTCCCCGCAGCGGTGAACTATTGACTTTATCCGCGTCCCGTCAAAGCTTTTCAGTCCCGACCGCGTAAAGAAAAACAGCTCCCCCGCGGCAACGGCGGCGGTGTCGGGCAAAATGCCGTCCGCGTCCGTTTGCGCGCTTTCCACCGTAAATTTTTCGGGCGCGCCCGAGGCGGAAACCGCCGTAATTCCGTTCTCCGCGACGACGGCTATTTTTCCGCGGAAGCCGACGATATTGCAAATTTCACCGCGCCACGGGTCGGGTATAAGACTGCCCGCGCCGTAAATTCCGCCGCTCCAATCGTCAGCGCCGCCCCCGCCCGACCAGTAAATCTTTTTTCCGTCGGAAGCAAAAAGCCTGCCGCGGCACATTGCGCCGCATATGAACCGCACCCCGCTTAACAGAGAAAAGCTTTGCCCGCCGGTTTCGTACGCCGTATCGCCGCAAACCAGAAGATTGCGCCTTTTACCGTCCTTAACGTCTGAAACGGCAAAAACATTGCCGTCTGTGCGGGTAAGAAATTCATATCCCCCGTCCGCAGAAACGTATACGCCGCCGTCCGCGCGGCAAACCGCAAACGCGTCCCCGCCCAAAGAGAAAGCGCGCCTTATCCGCGCGGGCGCTTCGCGCAGGTAAACTGGCGCAAGCGCGGGCAATATACGGCCGTTGTCGATTATGCTGTTAACGGGCAGACAGTTTTTTATCAGGTCGAGCTTAACCCTGCCGCTCATACCCATCTCCGCGGCGGCAGGTGTATCCTGTCGCGTATTTTGCTTTGCGCCGCGTCTATGGCGCTGCGGTACTTCGCCTCGAACGCGTCCGCCATGTCCGCCTCTCCGTTAATGAAGCAGTATTCCGAAGCCATGCCGTCCGCCATAAGGTTGACCCCCGCCTGCGCCGAGCACTCGCAAAAATCGTCAAGCTTCTTTTTTTCGGGCGCGTAAAAGTACTCCACCGTAACGCTTGCGCTGTCCGCGGTAAAACGGTCCGCCTCCTGCGTGAACGCAATTTCCTTTCCGTCCGAAAGCACGCGCTTTATTTTTACGGGCGTGCGCGAAAAGCCCGCATAGACGTAAACGCCGTCCGGCGAAGAAAGCTTATCCCGCGCGGTAAGCGGAAGATATCTCCGCGCCAACTCGTCCTCGACCGCGTTATAACAGCAGACAAGCGTTTTCACCGCTTCGTTTTCGAAGCTGTCCGTCTGCCCGCCCGAAGCAATTTTTTCCGCCGTTTCGCGCAGGTTAAGCTTGCCCAGCGCACAAATCACAACGTCTTTAACTCTCATATTTTTTCCTCCTTGTATTAAGCCCCCTTACCGCCGCTCCCCTCATCCGTCCGCTCCGCGTCCACCTTCCCCCGAGGGGGAAGGCTTTTTTGCGCCTCGTCATTCTGAGGCTTGCCGAAGAATCTCGGCTTCTCC
>CAJUAN010000043.1:17768-18043 GCA_910584715.1 uncultured Oscillospiraceae bacterium | reverse complement strand
CAAAAAAGCCTTCCCCCTCGGGGGAAGGTGGACGCGGAGCGGACGGATGAGGGGAATTGTATGGAGGTGACCCCTCATCAGTCACTGCGTGACAGCTGTCTCGGCAACCGTAAGGAAAACGGTTGCCTCGGGCACCGCAAACGCAGTATATGCTTTTGCTCATCTCGGACGGCAAAACAGCGGATGTCCGCTGTTTTGAGAAATCCATCCTCGTCCCCGAGGAGAAGCCGAGATTCTTCGGCAAGCCTCAGAATGACGAGGCGCAAAAAAGCCTT
>CAJUAN010000043.1:0-17668 GCA_910584715.1 uncultured Oscillospiraceae bacterium | reverse complement strand
CCCCCTCGGGGGAAGGTGGACGCGGAGCGGACGGATGAGGGGAGCGGCGGTAAGGGGGCTTAATACAAGGAGGAAAAAATATGAGAGTTAAAGACGTTGTGATTTGTGCGCTGGGCAAGCTTAACCTGCGCGAAACGGCGGAAAAAATTGCTTCGGGCGGGCAGACGGACAGCTTCGAAAACGAAGCGGTGAAAACGCTTGTCTGCTGTTATAACGCGGTCGAGGACGAGTTGGCGCGGAGATATCTTCCGCTTACCGCGCGGGATAAGCTTTCTTCGCCGGACGGCGTTTACGTCTATGCGGGCTTTTCGCGCACGCCCGTAAAAATAAAGCGCGTGCTTTCGGACGGAAAGGAAATTGCGTTCACGCAGGAGGCGGACCGTTTTACCGCGGACAGCGCAAGCGTTACGGTGGAGTACTTTTACGCGCCCGAAAAAAAGAAGCTTGACGATTTTTGCGAGTGCTCGGCGCAGGCGGGGGTCAACCTTATGGCGGACGGCATGGCTTCGGAATACTGCTTCATTAACGGAGAGGCGGACATGGCGGACGCGTTCGAGGCGAAGTACCGCAGCGCCATAGACGCGGCGCAAAGCAAAATACGCGACAGGATACACCTGCCGCCGCGGAGATGGGTATGAGCGGCAGGGTTAAGCTCGACCTGATAAAAAACTGTCTGCCCGTTAACAGCATAATCGACAACGGCCGTATATTGCCCGCGCTTGCGCCAGTTTACCTGCGCGAAGCGCCCGCGCGGATAAGGCGCGCTTTCTCTTTGGGCGGGGACGCGTTTGCGGTTTGCCGCGCGGACGGCGGCGTATACGTTTCTGCGGACGGGGGATATGAATTTCTTACCCGCACAGACGGCAATGTTTTTGCCGTTTCAGACGTTAAGGACGGTAAAAGGCGCAATCTTCTGGTTTGCGGCGATACGGCGTACGAAACCGGCGGGCAAAGCTTTTCTCTGTTAAGCGGGGTGCGGTTCATATGCGGCGCAATGTGCCGCGGCAGGCTTTTTGCTTCCGACGGAAAAAAGATTTACTGGTCGGGCGGGGGCGGCGCTGACGATTGGAGCGGCGGAATTTACGGCGCGGGCAGTCTTATACCCGACCCGTGGCGCGGTGAAATTTGCAATATCGTCGGCTTCCGCGGAAAAATAGCCGTCGTCGCGGAGAACGGAATTACGGCGGTTTCCGCCTCGGGCGCGCCCGAAAAATTTACGGTGGAAAGCGCGCAAACGGACGCGGACGGCATTTTGCCCGACACCGCCGCCGTTGCCGCGGGGGAGCTGTTTTTCTTTACGCGGTCGGGACTGAAAAGCTTTGACGGGACGCGGATAAAGTCAATAGTTCACCGCTGCGGGGAGGATATTTTTTCGCCGTGCGGCGCGTGCGGCTTCGGGGATAAGTATTTTGCCGTGTGCGGGTCGGAAAAGCTGGGGCGGGCGGTATTTTGTTACGACGCCGGCACAAACGAAAGCTATCTTGCGGACGTTGCGGCGGAGGCGGTCTGCGCGAACGGCGGCATTTACGCGTTTGCGGACGGCGGCATGTACCGTCTGGAACGCGGCTCGGGTGCGCGGGCGTTTGCGGGGGGAAGCTTCGGTTGCGGCGGAAAAAAAATTCTGCTGTCGCTTGCCGCGGCGGGCGCGGAAAGGGCGGTTGTGACGGGCGGCGGAAAAGAGCACGAATTTTCGCTTGCGGGCGGGGCGGCGTTTCCCAGATTCTCCGCGGAAAACATAACCGTGGAAATTTCGGGCGGGGGCGCGATAGAAAACGCCGTTGCGGAGGTGTGCCGTGGAGTATGATATTATAGATATTCCGCAGGAGGAGTACGGGCGGCTTTCCTCCGCGCAGATAAAACTTCTGCGTGCGGCGCAGGGCAAAAAAAATACGCTCGCGCGCGAGGCGGAGGAAAAGGTGCGGGAGTTTGCGTTTGCCGCAAGCGCACGGGGAACGCATTACTCCACGCTTGCAGGCGACGCGCGGACGGAAATTTACGCGCGGCTGGACTACGACGTCGCCGTGCTTGCCGACAACCTTATTTACGACATGAGTCTGGTTCCGTCGGAGGAGCCGCCGCCCGCGACCGGCGACGGGTACGTGGTGGATTACACCCTTTCGTACAGCGCGCGCTACGTCGCGGTGAGGAACTATTACATGACGGTAGAGGACCCCAAGCAAAGGCTTGCCCTTTTTGCCGCGGACGAAACCGCGAAAAAATATCTTGCGGGGTATTATTCCGCACTGTATAACGTGCTGTCTGCGTATGCGGGGGAGTGAGCGGTTTGCGGCTGTCGCCCCTTCGTCGGTCACTGCGTGGCGGTTTTAATAAGGAGGGGTGACCCCTCGTCGGTCGGTGCGTGGCGGTTTTAAAAAGGAGAGGTGACCCCTCATCAGTCACTGCGTGACAGCTTCTCCCGAGGGAGAAGCCTGAGATTCTTCGGCAAGCCTCAGAATGACAAGGTGGGGGAATGACAGCAAAACGTCATACTGAGCGTCAGCGAAGTATCTGAAAGATTGCCAACTTCGTTTTGCACTGCTTTATTGAAAAGATGCTTCGCGTTGCTCAGAATGACAATGGGGGGCCCCTCATCCGTCCGCTTCGCGGACACCTTCCCCCCGAGGGGAAGGCTGAGGGTGCGTTAGGATTGGGGGTAGGATTGGGAGTATGGGTAGGAGTAGTAACAGGAGTAGGAGTAGGAGCAGGAGCAGGAGCGGGAGCGGGAGTAGGAGTAGGGGCAGGAGCGGGAGCGGGGGAAAAGGGTATTTAAATTACTTTACTTTTATGCTGTGTTTTGATATAATTCTTTTCATATGAAAACCGCCGACGACTGGAAAGAATATAAAATATTGGCTACCGCCAACGGTATGAAGAAGGAAAACTGGAACGGCGTAGTTTTGCTCCGTCCCGACCCGCAGGTAATTTGGCAGGGCGCGGATTTGGATACTTCCGACGTTAACGCCGTCTACCGCCGCAGCGACAGGGGCGGCGGATACTGGGACGTGAAAAAGCAGTTCCCGCCGGAGTGGGTAATCGCCTATAAAGATTTGCGTTTCAAAGTCAAGCCTATGGGCTTCAAGCACACGGGGCTTTTCCCCGAGCAGGCGGTGAATTGGGACGCAATGCGTTCCTTAATAGAAAACGCCAAAAAGCGCGACCCCGAAAGGGAAATTAAAATTTTAAACCTTTTTGCGTATACGGGCGGGGCTTCCGTCGCGTGCGCCAAGTCGGGCGCGCTGGTCACGCACGTGGACGCGGCGCGCGGCATGGTGGAGCGCGCCGGCGAGAACGCAAGGCTTTCCGGCATAGAGGGCGGCATACGCTACATAGTGGACGACTGCATGAAGTTCGTCGCGCGCGAGCAGCGCAGGGGCAACCGCTACGACGCGGTTATTATGGACCCGCCCAGCTACGGAAGGGGTCCCAACGGCGAAATGTGGAAGATTGAGGATAATTTGTACAAAATTGTCGAAATTTGTACAAAATTATTGAAGGAGAGGCCTCTTTTCTTTCTTATCAACAGTTATACGACGGGTTTACAGCCCGAGGCGCTGAAAAATATTTTAAAGCTTACGCTTAAAGACTTCGACGGAGAGGTTGAGGCTTACGAAGTGGGCATACCTACCGCGGAGGGTATAAACCTGCCGTGCGGGGCGAGCGGAATGTTTTTAGGAAGGTAATTTATGCAGGAAAACGAGCTTGTTATTTTACACGAGGACAACCATGTCCTTGTTGTGCTTAAACCGCAGAACGAGCCCTGCTGTCCCGACGCTACGGGGGACGTCAACACGCTTGACAGGGTAAAAAGCTATATAAAGACGGCTTACGGCAAGGCGGGCAACGCCTATGCCGGACTTATTCACCGTCTGGACAGGCCGACCGGCGGGGTTATGGTTTTCGCCAAAACGTCAAAGGCGGCGGCAAGGCTTTCGGAACAGCTTAAAAACAAGGGCTTTTCCAAACGGTATTACGCCGTGCTTTGCGGCGTTCCGTCCAAAAAAAAGGGGCTGCTTGAAAATTACCTGAGGAAGAACTCGGTCAACAACTGCGTTTACGTTTGCACGCCGGCGGAGGAGGGGGCGAAGCTTGCCTCGCTCGAATACGAGATAACGGACAGCCGCGACGGTCTTGCGCTGGCGGATATAAACCTGCTTACGGGCAGGACTCACCAGATACGCGTGCAGTTTTCGGCGCTTAACTGCCCCGTTTACGGCGACATGCGCTACGGCGGCGAAAAGGCGGTTAAGGGCAAGCTTGCGCTGTGGGCGTATTCATTAAGCTTTACTCATCCCGTCACGGGGGATAAGCTCAGGTTTATGGCGGAGCCGCCCGAAGGGTTGCCCTGGGATAAGTTTGCCGTAAAATTAAAGTAAAAGTAAAAGTAAAACAGGTTGACAACGTATTTTTATTATAGTAAAATAAAAAGACAATGCGGGATTGTCGGTACGTCCGATAGGTCGGAATGACAATGAGGTGACCCCTCATCAGTCACTGCGTGACAGCTTCTCCCGAGGGAGAAGCCTGAGATTCTTCGGCAAGCCTCGGAATGACAATGAGGTGACCCCTCATCAGTCACTGCGTGACAGCTTCCCCCCGAGGGGAAGCCCGAGATTCTTCGGCAAGCCTCAGAATGACAAATGAGTGGAGCCTCAGAATGACAATGAGGGAAGGCTTGGAATGACAATGGGGTGACCCCTCATCCGTACGCTTCGCGTACACCTTCCCCCCGAGGGGAAGGCTTGGAATGACAATGAGGGAAGCCTATAATAAGGAATAAGTTATGAGAAAAACAGGGTTTAAAACGGGTAAATCAGGACTTAAAATTTCTATAATTTCGCTGGCGCTGGCTTTGATAGCGTCGCTGGCGGCTTTTTTCGGTATTAATTTCGTCAAGGCGCACGCTTCCGGCACGGTTACGGCAAGCGGCTCTAACGTGTTTACCGCGTCGGGCGACGCGACGGTGCTTGCCCATAAGGCGGACGAGGACAAATTTTACACCATGTTCGTGCTCGGCTTCAACGCGGATACCGTGACTTACAGGAGAAATCTTGCCTACGTCTGGCGCGAGAGCGCGGAAAAGGAAGGGCTTTTCAACATGGAAATCGGCTTCGAGACGACTTCCTTCGACAGATATATAATAAAATTCGAGTCCCAGCAGTACAACAAGACCAAGGACAACAAAACTTCCAATTATATAATATTTTTCCCTGCGGAGGAGGGCAAGGTCAACGCCCTTATAACCGCGGACGGCGACGCGGAGCTTAAGGAAGGCGAAAGCTACGTCGCTTTGGACAAAGACAATATAACGATAGAGTTTACGGGGCGCGAAAAGGATAAATTCTCCGTAAAGGTAAGCAATAAAAACGGCGTCGGCGAGGCGGCGACGGGCGTGGAAGGCTACTTTGAAAATATCGGCGGCAATTACGCCAAGTCTTCAAACTCCACAACCACGCCGGTGTATCCCCTTTCCTTCAAGGCGGAATTCGACAACGAGGAATCCGAAAGGGAGACCGCGCGCATGGCGCTTTACTCCCTCAACGGACAGAGCTTTATTTTAGGCTACAACAAGGTCAACGGACCGACGGCGGACGGGCTTTCCTCCTACTACACGCACGGGGATGAGTCGGGCGAATACATTAAGGTTCCGGCAGGAGCGTCGTTCGAGGAGGAGAGGGATTACTTCACCTTTACCGAGCTTAACAAAAACACCAACGACATGTACTACGGCGGCACCGTTTACGACGACACCGCGCCTGTGCTTTGTCTCGAAAAAGATATAACCTACTTCACGCTGGGCGACGAAATAGACGTGGATTACGCCGTTATCGACGTGTTGCGTACGTCTCCGTCGGCTAAGCTGAATTATTACTTGCTTACTTACGATATGTACGTCAATGCCGGCGACGAGCCTATCGCCGACTACAACGACAAGTCGCTGTTCAAGGAAATAACCGCAACCGATAACATCATTCTCGAAACGGACACGGACAAGTATCTTCCCAACGGCGCGGAGCTGGACGGAACGAAATTCGACGCGTATACCATAGGCGGAACTGATACGGAAGGGTATTTCAAGGCGGAAATGCTTGCCAAGGTATATATGGAGCTTACCGACGTTTCGAGCAATGCGGAAACTTCGGTCGTGTATCTCGACTGGTATGTAAACGACGGTTACAAGATTAATTTGGCGGATAAGGCGGATAACGCAAGCTTTATAGCCGTGGCTAAGGACAAGCTGGGCGCGACGTACAACTATAACGGCGCTTACTCCATGACGTGGGAGCAGCTTAAAGACGAGTATCAGACTCAGGTAAACGAGGCGGCTAAAAATCTGTCGGCGGGTTCGTCCAGTTATATGTATCTGCCCTCGCCCGAAAAGCTTTTCGCCGACAATGCGACGCCCTATAAAGATATGCGCTACGGCATATACTTCTATCATAAGACGCAGCAGTCGAATACTTCGCTGGCGTACTCCAATCTTTCCATAAACATATCGCAGCCCGGCGAATACGTGTTCACCGTTTACGCGACGGACGCGGCAAGCAACAACATGTACTACCTTAAAGCGCTGGAAGGCGATAAGGAAAAGGGCAAAAAGTATATCAACATCGACGGAACGGATTACGAGATTGTGGAATTCGCTTCCTCGGAAATATGGAATATGTTCAAGGACGAGGACGAGGAAGGACTTGCGGACTATCTGCCCTGGTTCCGCTTCGAGGTAGGGTACACGGGCGTAACTTTCGAGGAGACCCCCGGCTTGCAGAGCACGGCTTACGTCGGTACTAAGTACACCTCCGCATCGTTCAAAATAAACGGTATTACCGGCAGCTACGACGTGACTTACAGGCTTTTCCTGTTCGACCGCGCGGCATACTACAACGGCGAAGGCAAGACGCTGACTTATCAGGAATTCGTAGACAATATGTCGGCGCTTTACGGCGACGCTTCCACGCAGAAGTACTTTAAGGAAATTCCCGCCCTTGCCGATATGGAGGAAACGGACGAGGAATACGAGCTTTATAAGGACTACGGCTGGGATAAAGGCTCTACGTCGTTCACCCCGCAGGATAACAACGCGTTCTACATGATACGCGCCGAGGTTACCGACAAGCACATGGTGTCCGAGCCCGTCACGTGCGAGCTGGGCGTGGTTGCTTCCGTCACGGCGAAGTCGCTTAAAGGCGAGTCCGACTGGCTTAAAAACAACGTTGTGTCGGTTGTGCTTCTTTCGATAGCGGGCGCGGCGTTGATAGGAATTGTGCTTCTTCTCGTCATTAAACCCAAGGACAAGGGCGACATAGACGAACGCTTTGAAAACGCAAAGAAAAAGAGCGCCAAGAAGAATAAGAAGTAAGTTTTGTACGAAATTAAATTGAATTTGTAAAAAATTGTAAAATTTTGTAATAAGCGCGGCTGTGCCGCGCTTATTTGTTTGCGGTTTTGCCGTGCGGTATAAAACGGGGCGGACGAAAGGGGCTTGTGCGCGTTATTATTTGAAATAGATTCTTCGCCGGCGCTTTGCACGTGATTATTTAAAAGATTCTTCGCTGACGCTCAGAATGACATATGGTGCGCAAGGCTTCGGGTAAAGCCCTCGGGCAGCATGACAATAAGGTGACCCCTCATCAGTCACTGCGTGACAGCTTCTCCCGAGGGAGAAGCCGAGATTCTTCGCGTTGCTCAGAATGACGGTGGGGGAAGGGAGAAGCCTCGCGTTGCTCAGAATGACGGTGAGGGTGGGGAGATTCTTCGCGTTGCTCAGAATGACATAGGGGGGGGTAGATTCTTCGGCAAGCCTCAGAATGACAGAGGGGGGCAGGATTTCGGGGGTAGAGATTTTTGCTTCCGCATGCTTTACTTTTTTGTTACAATATGGTAAAATAATTTTGTACGCATATAAAACTTAAGTTCGGCAAATGATTTGCGCGAATATAAAACGTATCATTTGGCAAAGGATAAAGTATGGCAGAAAACAGCTATAGCGCAGACGATTTAAAAATTCTGGAAGGACTTGAAGCGGTTCGCCTGAGACCCGGTATGTACATCGGTTCTACGGGCGTTAAAGGACTGCACCATATTCTTTGGGAAATAGTCGACAACTCCGTCGACGAGGCGGCGAACGGCTACGCCGACGAAATTACCGTTAAGCTTTGGCGCGACGGCTCCGCCTCGGTAGAGGACAACGGCAGGGGTATGCCCACCGACGTCAACACCAAGGCGAAGATGAGCGGCGTCGAGGTTATATTCACAAAGCTTCACGCGGGCGGCAAGTTCGACACCGCGAATTACGCGTTTTCGGGCGGGCTTCACGGCGTGGGCGCGTCCGTTACGAACGCGCTTTCCAAGTGGCTTAAAGTAGAGGTTTACAACGACACCGTATATAAAATGAGCTTTTCCAGCCGTTACGACGACGAGCGGAAAAAGTGGCTTTGCGGCGTTGCCGACAGCCCGCTGGAAAACACGGGAGAGCCTTGCGAAAAGCGCGGAACATTCGTACGCTTTATGCCCGACAAGGAAGTTTTCGAGACGGTGGAGTGGAACTACGACACGGTTTCGAAGCGGCTTAAAGAGCTGGCTTTCCTAAATAAGGGGCTTAAAATAAATTTGATTGACGAGCGCGAGCTTTACACCGAGGTCGAGGCGGAGGGCGATATGGACGACGACGCACCGCGGTACGAGCGTGTGCTTCTTCCCCCGCGCGAGCCGGTAAGCTACAAATTCGACGGCGGGCTTATAGACTTCGTTAAATATCTCAACGGCGACAGAACGCCGCTTTACGCCGAGCCGCAGTACTGCGCCGCCGTAAAGGACATCAAGCTTAAAAACGCGCCCGCGGGCAAAATTAAGATAGAGTTTGCAATCTGCCACACCAAGGACGATACGGAAAGCCTGTTTTCGTTCGTAAACAATATTTCCACGGTGGAGGGCGGCTATCACGAGACGGGCTTCCACAACGGGCTTTTAAAGGTTATAAACGATTACGCAAAGAGCAACGGATTTTTGAAATCCAAGGAGCCGCCGTTCATTGCCGACGACATAAAGGAGGGGCTTACCGCAGTCCTCACCGTCAAGATGACGGGCGTGGAGTTCGAGGGGCAGACCAAGACCAAGCTGGGCAACCCCGAAGTAAAAGCCCCCGTAGAGCAGGCTGTCGTGGAGGGGCTTGGCGAGCTTGTGGCGGATAAAGCCAACAAGGCGGTTTTCGACGAAATTGCGAAGAAAGCCAAATTCGCCGCCGACGACAGAATAAAGCACCGCGCCGAGAGGGACGTTGCAAAGGCTACCTCGGAAAACGACGGATTGAATTTGATAGGCAAGCTTGCGGCGTGCTCGGGTAAAAATCCCGACATGAACGAGCTGTTTATAGTAGAGGGCGACAGCGCGGGCGGCACGGCTAAACAGGCGCGCGTAAGACAGTATCAGTCCATTCTTCCCCTGCGCGGCAAGCCCATGAACGTGCAGAAAAAGACGGCTTTGCAGGCTTTGCAGAACGAGGAGTTAAAGACGCTTATTTCGGCGATTGGCGCGGGGTTCAACCGCTCCTTCGACGTTGAAAAGACGAGATACAAGAAGGTTATAATCCTGTCTGATGCGGACCAGGACGGCATGCACATACGCTGCATACTGCTTACCTTCTTTTTCAAATATATGCGCGACCTGGTAAACGCGGGCTACGTTTATATAGGTATGCCGCCGCTGTACAAGGTGTATAAGCGCGATATTGTAGAGTACGCTTACGACGACAAAGAGCTGGATGAAAAAATTAAAAAGGTCGGCAAGGGGTATCAGATACAGCGCTACAAGGGACTGGGAGAAATGTCCGCAGACCAGCTTTGGGAAACGACTATGGACCCCAACTCGCGCAATCTTACGCAGGTGACCATAGAGGACGCGGCGCAGGCAGCCGACGTTATAGATATGCTTATGGGCGACAAGGTTGAAGGCAGAAGGGAATTTTTAAACGACAACGCAAACTTCAACAAAGTCGACGGACTTATAGAGCGCGTCCGCTTCAAACCCGAAAACGACAACGCGGGAGAGTATTGATATGGCAAGGAAGAAAGACAACGGAAGCGTTCAGACTACGATACCCACCGGAAACACCTACGTCACGCCCATTGAGGAAGTGATGCCGCAGTCCATGCTCCCCTATGCGGAGTACGTAATTATGGACAGGGCGCTTCCGCGCGTGGAGGACGGGCTTAAACCCGTGCAGAGACGCATACTGTACACCATGCTGGAAATGGGGCTTCTGCCCGACAAGCCGCATAAAAAATCCGCAAGGATTGTCGGCGACTGCATGGGTAAATACCACCCGCACGGCGACAGCTCGGTTTACGACGCGATGGTGCGTATGGCGCAGGACTTCAACATGCGCATGACGCTTATAAACGGACACGGCAACTTCGGCTCCGTCGACGGCGACCCCGCCGCGGCTATGAGATACACCGAGGCAAGGTTAGAGCCGCTCGCATTGGAGCTGTTACGCGATTTGGATAAGGAGACCGTTCCTTTTTCCTTCAACTTCGACGATTCGCTGTTGGAGCCGGACCTGCTTCCCGGCAGGTTCCCCAACCTGCTTGTTAACGGCGCGAACGGAATAGCCGTCGGGCTTGCGACCAACATACCGACGCACAATCTGGGCGAAGTAATAGACGGCTGCTGCGCGTATATCGACAACCCGAGGATTTCATTAAACGATATGATGAAGATAATCCCGGGGCCCGACTTTTCTACGGGCGGCTTCATTATCGCTAACGAATTAAAACAGGCTTACGAGACGGGCAGGGGCAAGATAACCCTGCGCGCGCGCTACACGGTGGAGCAGGGCGATTACGGCAAAAAGATGATTGTCATAACCGAGCTGCCCTATCAGACCAACAAAGCCGAGCTTTTAAGAAAAATAATGCTTTTAAGGGAGGACAAAAAGGAGCAGCTTGGCGGAATTGCCGACATAGTTGACGAGTCCGACCGTACGGGCATGCGCGCCGTTATTTATTGCAAGAAGGAAGCGGACGTTCAGTCCATTATAAAGCTTTTATTGAAGTATACCGATCTGGAATGTACCTTCGGCATAAACATGGTTGCGATTGCGGGCGGAAAGCCCAAGCAGTTGGGACTTCTGGACATAATAAGATATTACACGCAGTATCAGCGTCAGATAGTTCTGCGCCGTACCCGCTTCGAGCTTAAAGAAGCGCTTGCACGGTGTCACATTCTCGAAGGGCTGATTATAGGCGTGCACAACGTCGACGAGGTTGTAAAAATAATCAAGACGGCGGAGTCCACCCCCGACGCGCGCAGAAAGCTTATGGAAAGGTTCGCCCTGTCGGAGCGGCAGGCGCAAGCCATTCTCGATTTAAGGCTGGCAAGGCTTGCCAAGCTTGAGGTCAAGAAACTTGAAAACGAGCTTGCCGCGCTTAAATTGCGCATAGAGGAGCTGCGTTCCGTAATAGACAGCAAGGAAAAGCAGTGGAACATAGTCAAGACCGAAATGCGCGAGATAAAGCGCAGATACAAGAGCGAGAGAAAGACGCGCATAGTGGGCGCGGCGGATAAAATTGCGGTCAAGGGCGCGGAAGTAAAGCGCGACGTTACGGATTGGGCGGCGTGCATAACCGCCGTCAACACCGTAAAATTCGTCGACAGGGACGAGTTTATGTTTGCGGCGAAGCGCAAGCTTGCGGCTTCCGCGGCGGTACAGCACCTGCACAGGCAGGTCGTATTCTGCAAGCAGGAGGACGTGATATTCGCTTTCACAAACCTCGGCAACTGCGTGAAGCTTAGCGTAATGTATGCGGAGCTTTCCGAATTCAAGTCCTGGGGAAGCAAGCTTGAAACGCTTGCCGAGGGCGTGGAAAAGGGAGAGTACCCCGTAAAGCTTTTCGTCTGTCCCAAGGACGGCGTGCCCGAGGGCGAGCTGTTGTTTTTCACCAAGCAGGGCGCCGTCAAACGCACGGACTGGTCGGAATACGTTCAGGGCAAGCAGGTCTTCCAGGCTATCAAGCTTAAACCCGAGGACGAGCTTCTCACCGTGGAAAAATACGACGCGGACGAATATTCCACAATGCTTTTCGTCACGCGCGGCGGGCTGTGCTTAAACGCGGATAAGGAAGGCGTACCCGTTCAGGGCAGAATTGCCGGCGGCGTAAAAGGAATAGCGTTAGGCGGCGGCGACGAGGTTATATTCGCCACACAGCACACGGGCGAAGGGGAAATTATAATAGTGACGACGTTGGGCGGATTCAAGCGCGTTGTGTCGTCGACCATAGACCCCATAGGCAGGGCTTGCAAGGGCGTAATGATTGCCGATATACGCGGCAAGGGCGAAATACTGTTTGCTGATTACGTTACGGTTCCCTATTCGCTTGCGGTCGTAAGCGAGGACAAGACCGTCGTTCAGGTAAATACCGAGGAACTGCCCATAGAAACGCGCGTTTTCCGCGGCAAACCTCTTAAAAAGGACGGCATTGGTACGGTAAAGGCTGTCTATGCGCTTAAACACCGCTCGGAATACCCCGACGGCAGACAACAGATAAAGTTTTAATCCGACCGGATTGTAGGATTGCCCGCTGCGTTTTGCACATGATAATAGGAGAGATTCTTCACTTCGTTCAGAATGACAATAAGACTGCGTTCGGAATGACAAAATATGTCATGCTGGGTGAAACGAAGGATCTTGAAAGGCTTCTCCCTTGGGAGAAGCTCCGCGTAGCGGTGATGAGGGGTTTTGACGAATTTGCCCCTCATCCGTCTTGACCTTGCGGTCAATCCACCTTCCCCCAAAAGGGGGGAAGGCTGACAGATTCTTCACTACGTTCAGAATGACAATAAGACTGCGTTTGGAATGACAATGAAGTGTGCAAAGTATCGCTTCGCTCGCGCAGAATGACAGGAGACTGCGTTTGGAATGACAAAATATGTCATCCTGAGCGTTAGCGAAGGATCTGAAAAGATTGCCCGTTGCATTCGGAATGACGGTGAGGGCGGCAAGTTACTTAAAAATAAACAAATTGTACAATACTTATATAAAGGAGATATTTTATGGCTAAGATAACCAAAGATACGCTTATAATGGACTGTCTTAAAATCAACCCGAACAGCGCGGAAATTTTGCAGGCTGTCGGCATGCATTGCCTCGGCTGCGCCATGGCGCACGGCGAGACGATTGAGCAGGCGGTTTTCGTCCACGGGAACGATTTGGACGCTCTCTTGAAAAAGCTTAACGAAGGCGTGGAATAAAAATTTTCATATCCGCCGACGTGGTAAACGTCGGCGGATATTTCCATTTCTGGAAAAATCTTTGCATTGCGGAGCCGGCACGGGATTTGATATAATTCAACTGTAAAGGAGAATTATATGAAATTTAAAAATTTAGCGGCTTTTGCCGTATCAATAGCGGCTGTCGCAACAATGAGCGGCTGTGCCGCGGCTTCCGAAAAGGAAGATATAATGCAGGATAACAACATCACGGAGAGCCTTCCGCCCGAGCAACTTCCGCCCGTAACGGAGCTTCCGCCCGAGCAGGTTCCGCCCGAGGAGGAGGCGCCTTCCGCCCCCGTTGTAAAGCCGGAGGTCAAGACGGCGGCGTATATTTCCGTAACGGCGGACGGGGTGAATTTGCGCACGGGCGCCGGAACGAATTACACGGTAGTCGGCTCGGCGGAGAAAAATACGCTTTACTCGCTTCTGGGCGAGGAAAACGGCTGGTACATGACCAAATATAAAGATAAGACGGTCTATCTCTCCAAAAAGTACTGCGTAACGGTCGATCTGCCGTCAAGCGGCAACAAAACGGTGGAGGCGGTCATTGCGGAGGGCAGTAAGTTCCTCGGCGTTCCGTACGTGTACGGCGCGACGCGTCTGCACGACGGTAAGGGCAATATGCTTAAAGGCTTTACCACCGCGAAGTTCGATTGCTCGTCGCTTATGCAGTACATCTTTTACAAGGGTGCGGGGCAGCTTCTGGACGTGACTACGCGCACGCAGGTTGTTCAGGGCGCGACGGTTAAAAAATCCGACTTGCGGCGCGGGGATTTGATGTTCTTCACCAACGCTACGAGAAAGGATAAGGTCGGAATCGAGCGCATAGGACACGTCGCCCTGTATCTGGGCGGAAATTACATTCTGCACACCGCCTCGGACTATGCCAAGATAGAGCAGATTTCGCAGACAAGGTGGGGGTACTACATACAGTCGCAGAGGATTATCTGAATTGCCTGAAAAGACAAATAAAACGGCATTAATTACGGCAAGTAAAAAGACAAATAAAACGGCGCGCCGCGTTCCGCGGCGCGCCGTAAATATTCGGCGTTAAAAAATCAATTGTCGTTTTTGTCGACCTTCCCAGTTATAAAGTCGCCCTGCGGCGGGGGAGGGTTTTTCTTTCTTTCCTGCTTTTCCTGCAACATTTTAAAGGTTACCATAAGCGCCGCGCAGACGGCTACGCCCAAAACGGCTACAAGTCCCCACTGCCAGCCGAGGTAGACGAATATGAAAATCGCCGCCGCGGCAATAAGCACCGCCAGTATGCAGAAAATTATCCTAAGCGTTCTATACATATTATATATAATATAACTTTTGCGCGGAAAAATCAAGCGAATGCCGCGCCTTTTAACTTCCGGTTAAAGGCTTTATTTAAGTACGACCGCGCAGACGGGTCATAAGTCGGTCGCAGGCGCTTTGAATTTTTGCGCCCAGCGCGTTGACGCCGCGCTCCGCCGTGAAGCGGTAAACCGTCGCCGCGGCGACGCTTGCGGCAAATAAAATTGCCGCAAGCGTCAGTATTGCCGGTATAAAATATGCTTTTCCGTAATTAAGGACGAACAGGTCGTACCACTTCGGTTGGATAAGCTCCGCAAAAAGATTGTTGCGGTGGATTATATAAATCAACAGCGATAGCGACGAGAGATAATTTATGCTTCTGTTGAAATAGATTTTCGTGTTTACGAGGTTGAACAGCGATAAGGCAAAAAGTATTAAAACAGGGTTGTTTATATGGAAATAGGTAGTCGTCCTGCTTTGGAAGTGGTCGAAGTGCAGTCCAAGCGCGTTTACGGCAGCTTTCATTATGACGTACAGCGCCGCGCAGCTTACGCATACCGCGACGTTCAGTCTTTTGGACCTTACAAGCGCCCCGCCGTAATATTTGAAGTACGCCACGAGGAAATATATATTGACAAAACAAATAAACTTATTTATCCCGGGCGCGTTCCCCGTAAAAAACAGCAGTATGCTGCAATGGAAAAACAGCAATCCCGCCGCCAAGGCAAGCCGCTTTTTGTCCAATACCTCTATTATGGTATTGAAAACGGGGTGCAACAGGTAAAATATTATATAATATGTTATAAACCAGTTATTTTGAAAGGTTGTGGGGAAGCACTGCCTGACTACGGTCATAGGCGAAAGCTTGTACCCAAGCGCAAGTATGATTACAAGATATATGACCGAAATTATAAGCACGTTAAGTATAATTGCGAAAACCTTGCCCGCCTTTACCTTTTTGCCGTCCAGCAGAAAGTAAGAGGAGCAAACAATGAAAATGACGTCGCCTATAAGCCCCAGACCCGAAATAAGTCCTACGGCGAAAAACGCGGGGTTTGCCGTGGCGAAGCCGTCGGTAAACGTCTGTCCGTCGGGGAAAGTATACATTTCCGGCACGGAGTGACACAATACGACAAAAACCACCGCCATTATTTTAATCCATTCTATACTCGAGTTTCTCATATTCTTCCTTTGCGGAGTTGCTTTTATATTGTTATAATATAATATCGCCGATAAAAAATCAAGTTAAACGCGCAAAGCTTTCAAAAGCTTGAACTTGCGGTTTTCCTGTGCTATACTTTTACAGATTATAAACAAGGGGGCATTAACATGCAAAGCGACCGGCGCAACGATAAAAAGAAATACCGCGGTTTGGACGATTTCAGCCATGCGCTTAAATATGTGGACGACGAAGATATAGAAAACGCCGTAAAATCGGGCGAGCCTTTACGCACCGAAATTATTATGGCGATGGGGCAGACCTACGACGAAAAATATCTGCCGAATTTATATAAGGCGCTTTACGATGAAAACCACGTCCGCAGACAGGACGCGCGTTTGAGCATAATGACGATTAACGGCAAAAAAGGTTTTGCGGAGCTTAAAAAGAATTGGCTCAGCCTCGAAGATCCCGACGGAACGTCGAGCGAAAAAGCCGTATGCGAAGCAATTATCATGAGAATCGAAAAGGGTGTGGACTATATGTTGGCGCAGCTTTTATCCGACGACACGCGCGATGCTCTCAAATTCTGCATAGCTGCGTATAACGGTTGGGGTTACAGGTTGGATTCCGACGATATCCGGCTTCGGCACGGCGTCATAAGGGCCATTATAGATAAAAGCATCAAATGGCATGAAAAGCCCGACTCGTTAGACGTGAGGGACTGGCTGGAATCGTGTTATGACGATTTGGGCTTTTCCGCGGTAGAATACTCGGACGCGCTTTCCGAAATAAGCGACGGGCTGAGCGCCGACATAGTGCAGACGGTAAAGGACACTGTGGAAAGACGCAGGGCAAGTACCGAAATAAAAAGAACGATTGCGAAAATGACGACTGGCATGCGCAGGGAATACGTGCTTGAAATTCTGTTGTTTTTAAAGGACAGAGTGTGTGGCTGCGCAAAAAGCGAATTCAGGCGGGCGTTGAAGTTTTTCAAAATTACGGAAGACGACCTGATTTAAAGCCGGAATGAATAAAATTAACCAAAAATGTCAAAAATTAACCGTATGGCGGCAGCCGCAAAAAAATTTGAATTAACGCTTGACATCATATATATTATTATGGTAATGTAGGTAAGCTTGCCGCGCGAGACGGCTTAACGACAAAAACAGTTGAAAAACGACAAAAAAACTTTAAAAAAATATGAAAAAAGTTTGAAAATTCGTTTGACAATTGTATTTTCATATGTTATTATAGACAAGCTCGCAAGTGAGCGCCGTGTTTTTTCACGGTTTTACGAAGCTTAAAAATTGAATAGAAGGAAACGATTTTTTATAATAGTTTCTGTCAATTAACTTTGAAGTACATTAGTACCACAAAGCAAAGTCAGCAAAGATAAATGACTTAAATAGTCGAGATAGAGCCACGGTTACTTCGGTAATCGGTTTTATACAATTAAACTTAAGAGTTTGATTCTGGCTCAGGATGAACGCTGGCGGCGTGCTTAACACATGCAAGTCGAATGTAGCAATACATGGCGGACGGGTGAGTAACGCGTGGGCAACCTGCCCTTATCTGGGGGATAACAGTTGGAAACGACTGATAATACCGCATAATATGGTTTGAAGGCATCTTCTTTCCATCAAAGATTTATCGGATAAGGATGGGCCCGCGTCTGATTAGCTTGTTGGTGAGGTAACGGCTCACCAAGGCGACGATCAGTAGCCGACCTGAGAGGGTGATCGGCCACATTGGAACTGAGACACGGTCCAAACTCCTACGGGAGGCAGCAGTGGGGAATATTGGGCAATGGAGGAAACTCTGACCCAGCAACGCCGCGTGAATGATGAAGGTCTTCGGATTGTAAAGTTCTTTTCTAAGGGAAGAAGAAAGTGACGGTACCTTAGGAATAAGCCTCGGCTAACTACGTGCCAGCAGCCGCGGTAATACGTAGGAGGCAAG
>CAJUAN010000042.1 GCA_910584715.1 uncultured Oscillospiraceae bacterium | reverse complement strand
TTTAGATTTAAACAAAAGTCAGATTACATCAATCAAAATTTATCCGTTGAAAACAATCCACTGGATTGTTTTCAAGATTTATTTTGCTGTGTAACGAGGGGGACGCTCTCTATCGCAGAGCGTCCCCTTCTTGCGGCGCTGCCGCAATTCACCCCCTTGCAGAGCTCTTGAACGAAAGGAGATTTCGCCGTCTGCGGACGGCGACAAAGGGGCTCTGCCCCCTTGACCCCCGCAAGCTGTGCTCAGCTTGACCAGCTAATTTTTGGCATGGTGATATCATTTGTGAGTTAAACAAAAATTTACAATATTAAAAATTGTTCCCATGTTTCGCAAAAAATTATGAAAGAGTAAACTTTAGTCGTTTGGGGTTGAAATTCATGGAAAAAACGGATATAATAATAGTAATTGCTTGAATTTTATTTGACTTCGGTACTATATCCAACTCTTGGTTTGTGTATTGTGCTGCATATGCGGCGCACGCAAAATGTTTTTTTGTGCAAACATACAAATCAAAAAGAGCGGTGCAACAAAACAAAGCTTTTTTGCCACTACTTATATGACAGGTCTTTTAAAGGAAGATCACGGTATGGTGTCGCTGTCAAAACCGTATAGAAACACAGAACGGTCGAGAGGTGATAATACAGAATGAATACCGACTTCTCCCAATGCGTCCTAAGGGCGCGGGACGGCGACGCAGACGCGTTTGCCGAGCTGTATTCCTTGGTCTATAAGGACTTATACCGGATCGCTTTCGTAAACCTGAAAAATCAGCACGACGCTTCCGACGTGGTTAGTGACACAGTTCTGGAAGCCTACTCCTCCATAAAAAAATTGAGGGACGAAAAAGCGTTTAAAGCATGGATAATCAAGATCCTTACTGTAAAGATAAAAAATAAACAGAAGGAATATATAA
Source organism: uncultured Oscillospiraceae bacterium (assembly GCA_910584715.1). GTDB lineage: Bacteria > Bacillota > Clostridia > Oscillospirales > Ruminococcaceae > RGIG8773. The sequence goes on along the minus strand of CAJUAN010000042.1, from coordinate 17,510 downwards.
AGAACAGAGATTACCGTGAAGAACTTGACGTACTCGAAAGTGTAGAACAAGAGAGATCCGAAGAGATAAACTACGGCGGATTGGAAATAATGGAGGAGTTCAGGCGGCTGAACGAGGACGAAAGGCTTGTTTTATCGTTAAGCATTGTTTCAGGCTATACCAGCGAAGAGATCGCCAGGGCAACGGGGTTATCTGCAAACACTGTACGCTCAAAGGCTGCGCGGGCAAAGATAAAGCTGAAAAAAATGCTTTCGGAACGTTAGAAGAAAGGAGGCCGGAATTATGAAGTTTGAAGAGAGACTGAGCGAGATAGTCAACGAGGTCGAGGTTCCCGATGAGCTTCTTCCTCAGAATATCGCCGAAATGCTCCGCGAAAGGAGCGCGGCGTCCGTAAAAGAAACGAACAAAAACGTTTCAAGAGATTCTGCACAAAGACGCGCCATTATTATACGGACTTCCGCGGCGATCGCAGCCTGCGCCGTTTTTGCGGTCGGCATGCTTGCTTACGGCGGCGAAAGAGAATCCCAGAAGCAGCTTGAGGCTCCCATTGAGTACGAAGCTACTTCACCCGATTCCTATGACACGCTGTATAAAATCTATACGGGTATCACCCTTAACGGCGGAGACGCTCCCGATTCCGAAAGGACTGTCGGGGAAGAAACGGCGGGAACTCCCGACGCGCGTATATCCGACGACGGCACCGTAAACGATCATACCGATTTCAGCGACCCTAATATTTCGGAAGCCGATATCGTAAAGACCGACGGAAGCTATTTGTACTGCCTTAAAGGAAGTACGCTCTGCATCATTTCTCTTGAAACGATGGAAGTCGTTTCGGAGATAGAAAGCTCGCTTGAACCGCCTGTGGAAATATATATAGAGGGCGACAGACTCATTCTTATTTCAAAGGAAAAAGAGGAACTTTACGTCATTGACAACGGAACCCCCAAAGCTGACATAAGCTCCTCGGAAGCCCAAGACTCTGCTCCCGCTCCCGGTGTTCCAGCACAGGACGCGGATACCAAACAAACGGCTGATGAAAATTCCGGCATTCCCGAAGAAACAGTTTCAGACGACGGAACAGGCCCCTCCGCTTATGGCGGAGACGCTTACAGCGGGGATACTTACGGAGGAGACGGGAAGTCTGCAATTCCCGCAAGCTCACCTGCCGTAAGCCGAACAAACGCGGCGGTCGATATCTACAACATAAGCGACCCCGCAAATCCTGCTCACACCACTGCCTATAAACAGAACGGCAGTTACGTTTCATCAAAAATTGCCGGCGGTGTGCTTTATCTGGTGACAGCTTATTCCGATTACCGGGTAAAGCCGCTTGACGCGCGGGAAGACCTTGACAGCTTTGTTCCCGCGTATTACCTTAACGGAGAAAAACATTATCTTGCCGCTGAGGATATAATTATTCCCGGCGGCGCGGCGAGTACCGACTATACGGTGGTATCCGCCATAAACACAAATTCAGCGGAAACGGCGGCTTCGGTAAAGGCCGTTCTCGGTTCCGGCAGAAACGCCTACTGCTCGGCGGATACGCTGTACGTCGTGGGCGACGGCAAAAAAGACAGAGAATACAGTATTATTTCTTCCTTCGCTCTTTCGGACGGAGGAATAACTTATCGCTCAAGCGGGTCGGTGGACGGCAGGGTCCTCGGTCACAAAAGCATGAACGAATACGGCGGACTTTTCAGGATAGCCGCCGAAACAACGGACGAGGACGGAAACACTTCCGTTTCGGTTTATGTTCTTGACAAGTCCCTCACGGTAATAAACAGCGCGGGACAGCTTTTTCCCGAGGGAAAGGCTTCGGCGGTGCGGTTCGAGAGGAACTTCGCAAGGATAATCGACGAGGAAAGCGGCGAGCCGGTCATCGTTCTTGACCTTTCTGCAAATCCTCCTGCGCTGGCGCAGTCCCTTACGGGAAATTCGGCGTATCTTTACAGCTGCTCGGACGATATGCTTTTCGGCATTGGCAAAGCCCAGGGCGGCGGACTTGCCCTTACCATGTACGACGCGGACACGGGTCTTACGGTTAACGGAACGGTTTTCGCGGACGGAGAGGGCGAGGTCTTTTCAAAGGCTCTTACAGACAGGCGCGCAGTGCTTATCGACGAGGATAAAAAGCTGATCGGCGTACCGGTCTACAGCCACAATGAATTCGGAACAAAAAACAGTTATTATGTTTTTACATATGACGAGAACGGAGCAGTTACGCAAAAGGGTGTTATCGACTCTCTGGACGTTGATGACAGCTCGGTTTTCAGGCGCGGTTCGATAAACGGAGACGCACTCTTTATCGTCGGCGGCGGAAGGATCATTTCCGCAAGGCTCAGCGATCTGAAAGTGATTGGAACATACGAATATTGAATATATGAAAAGCGGATGGTCAGTCCGCTTTTTTATTTTTGTACAAAGTGCTGATTGCTACAATATAAAGCCCGCGAAATGCAGAAAATTTGGCATAAAATTTGTTGATTTTTTACTGTATTCGTGATACAATAATTTTATGTGACTTATGGACATATGCGACAAAAATACGGAGAGGTGCTTGCTTTGGTATTTTCCGACCTGCTTTTTATATATATGTTCCTGCCGCTGTGTTTGGCGCTGTACTATTTTTTCCCCGACACGGCATACAGGAACAGCGTGCTTATAATTTTTTCGCTGGCTTTCTATTCGTTCGGAGAGCCTGTATGGGTGCTCCTGCTTATAGGAAGCGCCCTTGTGGACTATTTGAACGGTCTCTTTATTGCGAGGTGCAGGAAGCGTCGGAGCCGTGCCGCGGTGCTCGGAGTGATAATGTCCCTGGTAATAAATCTGGGAGTGCTTATTCTCTTTAAATACAGCGGCTTCATTATGGAAAACATCAATCTGGCGACGGGACTTTCCCTGCCTGTAAAATATTTCACTCTGCCGATAGGTATTTCATTCTATACGTTCCAGACAATTTCCTATACGGTGGACGTTTACTGCGGCAGGGCAAGGGTTCAGCGGAATTTCTTTGATTTCCTGCTGTATGTTTCGCTGTTCTTCCAGCTTGTGGCGGGGCCTATCGTCCGCTACACCACGGTGGCAAGCGAGATTTCCCGCAGAAGGTTTTCGGTATTCGATATGAGCAGGGGAGTGGAACGCTTTATTTTCGGTCTCGGCAAAAAGGTGATTATCGCCAATTCCCTTGGAAGCATTGCGGACGAGCTGCTCACCTTTGAAATAGCTCCCGTATCAACGGCGGCGGCGTGGGCGGGTATAATAATGTTCTCGTTCCAGATATACTACGACTTTTCGGGATACTCGGATATGGCTATCGGACTCGGTCTTATGTTTGGTTTCCACTTTGAAGAAAACTTCAACTATCCCTATATTTCAAAGTCCGCCTCGGAATTCTGGCGGCGGTGGCATATTTCCTTGGGCAGCTTTTTCCGCGATTATGTGTATATCCCGATGGGAGGGAACCGTCGTCATCAGGTGCTGAACCTTGCGGTGGTGTGGTTCCTGACGGGCTTCTGGCACGGAGCAAGCTGGAACTATATTTTCTGGGGACTGTTCTGGGGCTTCCTTGTGGCGATAGAAAAGCTGTTCCTGAGAAAAGTGCTGGACAAGATTCCTTCTCTTTTCGGGCATCTTTACCTGCTTGCGGCTGCCGCTGCGGGCTGGACTCTGTTCTATTTCGAGGACCTCGGAAAGCTGAAGCAATGCTTTTTCGGAATGTTCGGCAGAAACGGCATTCCCATTTCGGACGAGATAACGATGTCCCTCATTAAAGGAAGCTGCTTTGTGATAATTGCGGCGGCGGTATTTTCCTGTCCGGTATGCAGGATATTTTCCGAAAAGACCGAGGCTCTCGCTTCCAAGTCCGCTTTTGCTTACACATGGGCGAAGATCGCCGAAAACATCGTTCTTGTAGGAATACTTGCGGTAAGCTCCGTACTGCTTGTAAAGCAAAGTTATAATCCGTTCCTTTATTTCAGATATTGATATTGAGGTTTATATTATGGGATATGTGAGAATTAATCTGAAAGCCGACGTCCGGAAAAGAGCGGCGGCAATAATCACAACGTCGGTTTTCATCGCGCTGATATTCGGCGTGGGGATCGCTATGCTTATTCTTGAGAGACCCACGGTCTCTGTTGCCGAAAACCGCGATCTTGAGACTATGCCTGTGTTTTCTGTGGCAAGCTATCTGGACGGAAGCTTTACCGCTAAGTTTGATAAATATTTTACCGACACCGTGCCGTTCCGCGATAAGCTGAACGAGTACGCCGCGGTGCTTGAAAACGCAAAGGGACTTCCATCGCCTCAGTTTTACGGCGTTGAGATAGTAAACGAAAACGAAGATTACGGGGAAATAATCGACTCCATTGAAAGCGCGCTGACCGAACCTGTACTGCCTGAGGAATCTGTGAAGCACGGGGCGGAGACGTCCGTTACAAGCATACAGGGGGGACAAAGCGGCGCGGTTCCAAACAGCGGAGAATTATCCGTCTCAGGTACCGGAAATCCCGCCGCCGAAACAGCTCCGCCTTTAACGCCGGTATCCCCCGAAGTGCCGGGAACCGAAGCTTCGCAAAGCGGAGCAGCTGCGGGAGACGAGGAATTTACCGGAGATATAACCGACTTCCTGAATAACGGCATACTTGTAAACGGCGTTAAGATGTACGGCGAAAAGGCGGGCATAATGCTTTTCGGAGGAAACGACAAGCAGGGGCAGCGTTACGCGGAGCTTATAAGCTCCTATAAGCGCGAGCTGGGTGACGGCGTGAACGTCTATAATATGGTTGTCCCCACTTCCGTGGAATTCTATCTGCCCAAAAAGTACGCCAAATATTCCAACTCGGAGAAGCGTGAAATAGAATTTATTTACAGCAAGCTTACGGACGGCGTGATACCTGTTGACGCTTACTCTGTTCTCGAAGCCCACAAGGACGAATATATTTATTTCCGCACCGACCACCACTGGTCGGACTTGGGCGCGTACTACGCCTATACGGCGTTCTGCAATGCCATAGGGCAGACTCCTCCGCCGCTTTCGGACTACACCGCCAAGACCAAGGAAGAGCTGTTTGTAGGCTCGCTGTTCGGCTATACCAACGACATTACCCTGAAAAACAACCCCGATACGTTCACCTACTATATGACGAAATCACCTTTCAAGGGCGAGACCTATAACTACAGAACGTTAACCCTTACAGAAGCAAACCCGATCTATCACGAGTATGCGACGGGTTCGGCAATGTACGGAATGTTCCTTGGCAGCGACGGCATACACGTCAAAATAACTACCTCTGCGGGAACGGGGCGCAAGATCGTCATGTTCAAGGAATCCTATGGAAACGCTTTCGCCCCCTATCTCATCGACAGCTTTGACGAGATATACGTTATTGACATACGCTATTTCGGCAAAAACGCGGTGCAGTATATCAAGGACGTGGGAGCTACCGACGTGCTGTTTATCAATAATGTTTTTGCCGCCAATACCTCCAAGCTGATAGACGGCATAGAACGTCTGCTTATCTCACCTACGGGAACTGTTATCGTTACCGCTCCGCCCGAAACAACGCCCGCCGTTTCTGATTCTTCGGACGTTCAGGGGCTGCCTGTCGGACAGGTGTCCCAGACTCAGAAAACACAGCAAGCTCAACAAGGGCAGCAGACGCAGCAGACACAACCGCCGCAGACGCAGCAGAATCAGCAAGTTAAAACGACTGTACAGCAAACGGGTACTGCTCCTGCTGCTCCTGTTGCTTCTGCGGATCCTGCCGTCACTGCGGCTCCGGTTCAAACCACGCAGACGGCTCCCGCAGTTACCGCGCCTCCCGTAACGTCTGCAAAACCGCAGACTGAGACGGGTTCCGCTAATGCTGCAAGTCCCGCGCAATAAAAATTAACCGCCGCAAACGTTGATCAACGTTTGCGGCGGTTTGTGTATATTTGAAGTACAGAGAGGGTAATTACGCGGTCTCTTCCTGCCGCGCAGTGCAAAGCTTATAGTAGTCTCCCTTTTTCGCCATTAACTCGTCGTGACTTCCGCACTCGGTTATGCCGCGGTTTGAGACGTACATTATTTTATCGCAGTTGCGAATGGTGGAAAGCCTGTGGGCGATTATAAAGGACGTTCTGCCCTCAAGCAGGCGGTCAAGCCCCTCCTGCAAAAGCTTTTCGGTTTTCGCGTCAATGGAGGACGTGGCTTCGTCCAGCACAAGTATCTTCGGGTCGCTGATAAGAGTTCTCGCAAAGGCGATAAGCTGCTTCTGACCCTGGGAGAGCATTGATCCGCCCTCGTTTATCACAGTGTCGTAGCCGTCGGGGAACTCCCTTATAAACTCGTCCGCGCGTACCGTTTCGCACGCCTTTAGTATTTCGTCCATTGATGCGTCAAGCTTTCCGTAGCGGATATTGTCCGCGATAGTTCCGCTGAACACCACGCTGTCCTGAAGCATTATTCCCATCTGGGAACGCAGGGACTTCAGCGTTATGTCCCGAACGTTATAGCCGTCGATGAGCACCGCTCCGTCCGAAACGTCGTAGAAGCGGGAAATAAGGTTCACTATAGTAGTCTTGCCCGCGCCGGTTGGCCCTACCAACGCAACGCTCTCGCCCTTTTTAATGTCAAAGGACAGGTTTTCCAGAACAGTCTTGCTCTCGTCGTATGCAAAGGTAACGTTCTTGAAGCTGACGTTTCCCTCGATAGGAGGAAGCTCCTCTGCGCCCTCCTTGTCGTTTACCTTAACGGGTTCGTCAAGAGTTTCAAAAATTCTTTCCAGGTAGGATACCGCGTTCACAAAGTTGTTGAACAGGTTTGCAAGGTTCAGAATTGGCTGCCAGAACCGTGAGGCGTATCCCGACATCGCCACGATAGTACCAAGAGATACCGACGAGGGTCCCATTATAAGAAGCCCCACAAAATATATTGCCGAGCCGATGACCGTAGAAATGATATCCACCGTAGGCCATAACAGGTTATTGCAGGTAACGGCTTTCATCCAGCTTTTGCGGTAGGCTTCTGAAAGACCGCTGAATATTTCGGCGTTCTCGTCCTCCCTAACAAAAAGCTGGGTGACCTTTACGCCCACAATGCCCTCGTGGAGATAGGCGTTCAGGTTGGAGCTTTTGTTGTTCACCCTCTGCCACGCTCTGCGCTGGCGTTTTTTTATCAGCAGTATAAATCCCGCCAGAAAGGGTACGCCCGCCAGAATGACCAGAGCCATTTTCCAGTGCATGGCGAACATAAACACCGCAATGAATATCAGGTTGAATATTTCGAGGACAAAGGTCACGATACCGTTTGAAAGGGTATCGGACACGCTGTTGACGTAGTTGATGATACGCACGAGAATTTTTCCGTGGGGGCGGCTGTCGTAATACTCAAAGGAAAGCCGTTGGAGATGTTCGAACAGGTCTGTTCTTATGTCGAAGATTATGTCCTGTCCCACCTTTGTCATTATGCGGGAGCGGATAGTGGAGAAAACGATGTTTACCACGATCGTCAGCAGCAGCAGAGCTCCCATTATCAGCAGCTTGGGAATATTCTTTTCCGGTATGGCTTCGTCGATAGCCCGCTGTGTTATGACGGGGGAGAAAAGTCCGATGATGACCGCCGCCGCGCTGAGCAGGAGAGCAGCTGCCATTCGTTTTTTGTATCTGGCAACATAGACCATTGCCCGTTTAAGGTGACGTATGTCGAAAGGGGATTCAAGCTGCTCGTCAACGTCGTATTTATTTCGTGCCATATTATCACTCCTTTACCGTTGGGGAAACAGATTTTCTTATTCCACGCTTCCCTGCTGGAGGCGGTATATTTCGCTGTAGTAGCCGTTTTCGTTTTTGAGCAGCTCCTCGTGAGTGCCCGTTTCGGAAATTTTTCCGTCCTTGAGAATGATTATCTTGTCCGCGTCCTTTGCGGAGGAGATCCTCTGGGCTATGATTATTTTTGTGCATTTGAAGTCCAGAGCCGCAAGGTTTTCCTGAATGTGCTTTTCCGTTTCCAAGTCTACGGCGGAGGTAGTGTCGTCCAGTATCAGAATTGCAGGACGTACCGCCAACGCTCTGGCAAGGGAAATCCTCTGCTTCTGACCGCCGGAAAGTCCCACGCCGCGCTCGCCTACGATAGTTTCGTAGCCGTCGCTGAGATTGGAAATGAAATTATCCGCGTCGGCTGCGTGAGCGAATCTGTGAACGTCCTCCTCGGGCATACCGCTGTCGCCGAAAGCAATGTTGCCGTCAATGGTGTCCGACCATAAAAGCACGTCCTGCATTGCCATGCCGATATTTTTGCGCAGTGTTTCCAGCCTGATGAAGCGCACGTTTACGCCGTCCACCAGAACCTCGCCCCGCTTCGGGTCGTACAGTCTGGGTATCATGTTCACAAGAGTGGTTTTTCCCGAGCCTGTTTCGCCCATAATGGCTACGGTCTCCCCTGCGTTTATTTTAAAGCTCACGTCTTTCAGGACGGGCGCTCCGCCGTAAGAAAAGCTTACGTTTTTAAATTCAACGTCGCCTCTGAGCTTTTCGGGCATTTCCTTTGCGTCGTTCCTGTTTACAATGAACGGACGGGAGTAGTAGACCTCTACTATCTTTGAAGCGGACGCCATAAATCTTTGCAGGTCGTTGATAAGCGCTCCCACGTTTCTCATTGGATTTGAAAGAGACCAGATAAGTCCGCTGAAAGCAACGTATTCGCCCATGGTGAGCCTGCCCGTTATAACGAAGATACCGCCGGCGATAAGCTGTACCACCGTAAGTCCCTGCGCCGTGGTCTCTATGTAGGGGAAATATTTTAACCACGTCATAGCCGCTGTTTTGTTGGCTTCGGAGTACTCCTTGTTCTTTTCGCTGAAGCGGTCTATCTCGTAGTCCTCGCGGGCAAAGGCGCGCACAACGCGGTTTCCCGCAATATTTTCCTGCGCCGCGGTGTTGAGCTTGGAAAGCCTTTCCCGCAGGTCAACGTATTTGGGTCCCACGTCCTTGCGGAAGATACCCGAAATTATAAAGATTAGCGGAGTCAGCGCAAGCAGACAGAGCGCCATTACCGGGTCGAGTACAAAGAAGTACACCGTTGACGTGGCGAACAGCACGATGCTTTCAAGCAGCGCCTTGATTATCCAGGCGACGCTGTGGCGTACCATGTCAAGGTCTCCCGAAAGACGGGTCATTATATCGCCGGTGCTGCTGCGGTCGTAAAAGGTCATGTCCTGCTTCTGGACGTTAGCGAAAAGGTAGTTTCTTATCTTTGACAGCATACCCTGCGAGCATACCTCGTAAAGCATATTCGAGCTGAACTGGATAACCGTCCTGATAAATGTAAAAACTATCATGCCCAGGCAAAGCATAATGAGCAGCCGCCTGCCTGTTATGAGATTTTCCGCGGCGTTGTCGTTGTAAATAAAGGTGTCAACGATCTTCCTGCCGAAGATCGGGTTGGTGAGATACATGATCTGTCCGATCATGGTCATGCACAGGGCAAGAATATATCTTCCCCGGTAGCCTTTCATGTTTTCCCATATCCATTTTATCTGAAACATATTGAACCCTCCCCGCGCAAAAACGGTCATTGACTGTACAGCAATTCCGCGAAGAAAATGTACAAAAAATCAAGCGAAAACTTGCGCATATGGTTTTGCGCAGATTTTTTGTGTACATTTTCAAAGCGGAATTGCTGTAAGCCTTGTCGTACACCGAAACCGCGGACTGTCTTTAATTTCAGCTGTCCGCGCCAAAACAATTTAAGCCTTATTATAACAGATTATAAAAAAAAATAAAGGGGTTTGCGATAAATTCTTTCCGTCGTTTGCAACGAACTTTTTTCCCGTTTTCGGACATGATTTGTGGAAATTCCCGTTTAAACGTTTAAGAAATAATTTCCGTTTAAATATAAAATACAAACGACGCTTTCTCGCCGCTGCTCATTGCGAATCTAATACTAATAACCAATAAAAGTGCGGATAAAAAACTTGCGCAGAAACCATATATGTAAATTTTTGCCTGATCTTTGTATACGCTTTTTAATTGGTTATTGGTATCCCGAAGCGGGAAGACGTCGTTTGTAAAAATCAAAAGCTTATGTAATACTAATGAACATTATTACGCCGCTGACAATATCGGCAGGTATTTCAGAGCCGAGCCGTAATCGTTTTAATATTTTAATGGTTCAGAGCTGTTCAAGCAGCCTGTAGATATCCTCGCGTTTCCCTATGCCCTCGGAAAACGCCGTTGCGCCGCCTGCGGCAGTTCCAAGCTTTAATGCGTATTCATAGCCGCCCTGTTCATAGCCGGCGATAAACCCTGCGACCATTGAATCTCCCGCGCCTACGGAATTTTTCACAGCGCCCCTGCATGCTCCGCAGGAATGCGTTACGCCGTTTTCGTCCAGAAGCAGCGCGCCGTCTCCCGCCATAGAGACCAGAACGTTCCTCGCGCCCATGTCTCTGAGCCGCCTTGCGTATTTTTCAATATCCTCTTTGGTATCGAGCGTTACTCCGAACATTTCACCGAGCTCAAAATTATTCGGTTTGACTAAAAAGGGCTTGTACTTCAGAACATTCAGAAGCAGATTTCCCGCCGCGTCCGCAACGGCGCTGATATTTTTGCCGCGGTCGTTTTGCAGATATCCGAGGATTTTTTCGTAAATGTCCGGAGACATACTTCCGGGGATACTGCCCGCAAGCACAACGGTATCGCCGTCCTCAATGCGGTCCAGTCTGCGAAAAAAACTTACGAGATCTTCCTTGCCGACTGCCGGTCCCTGACCGTTAAGCTCGGTCTCGGTTCCCGAAACGCCCGATCTTATTTTTACGTTTATTCTGGAAAAACCGTTTTCAAGTCGGACAAAATCCGTTTCTATGCCTTTTTCCGCTATACCCTTTTCAATAGCCTCTCCGGTAAAGCCGGCTGTGAAGCCGAGCGCTCTTGACTTTATGCCAAGCTCGTTTAAAAGTATTGAAACGTTAATGCCCTTTCCGCCGAAAAAAATATCGGCGCTTTTAGCACGGTTTACCGTGCCCGCTGTCATTTCGTCGGTCTGAACAACGTAATCTATTGCCGGATTGAACGTTACCGTATGTACCATTGCAAAAGCCTCCTTATAATCCCGGGAGATTTCCCGCGAACCGTAACTGCCGAAACTGCGTCAGCCGCACCGCACAGGACAAAAGGAGATGCGTCCCCGCAAAGCAAGAGCGGCCGCTGCCTTTATACATAAAAAGGCAAAGAAAAAGACCGCCGATTATGTAGGCGGTCTTTTTCTGCCTGCGGGTGCTTTCCCGCCGAAGCTGGAGCTGGAAACGTGACTTGAACACGCGACCTGCGCATTACGAATGCGCTGCTCTACCGACTGAGCTATTCCAGCCAACTGATACCTATACATTATATATGCTTTTTTGAAAAAAGTCAAGAGAATTTTGAAAAATTGTTTGAAATTCAGAAAAAAGTATGGTATAATAGTTTCGGTACATAAATTGCGTACCGTTCCGATTTGCGAAAAATGATTCAAGCGCGCTGCCCTGCGGCAGGCGCAGAGACCCTTTGCGTGTTCTTCTGCCGCGGGTTATCGCGCCGCAGGATATTGCCAGTTCAGGAGGTTTGTTATGTCCCGATCCAAAAGCGCCGGTAAAAAAATATCAGCCGCCTCGGTAATTGAAATTATCTTTATAGTAATACTTGTCCTCGTTATGGCTTTAATGCTTGCCTTTAATTTCCTTTTTAAAAAGGATAATTCAAGCGCAACGCTGATGGGCTACAGCTTTTACAATACAAAAGCTGTAAATATGCTGCCCGATTTTCCCAAAAACACGGTAGTCATCGCAAAAGCGTCCGAGATTGAAAACATCAAGGAAAACTCCGTTATATTGTGCGAGATCGGAGAGCGCACCGCTCTTATCCGCGTGGTGAGCATTCAAGAGGAAGAGGGCAAAAAATACTATGTTGTAAAATTTGACACCGCTCCGTCCAACGAGACTTACCGCGTGGAGGCGGACGCCGTAATAGCCAAAGCCATGTGGCAGGTGAACGGTCTGGGCTCGTTCCTTGAGTTTGCCACTTCGGCAGTGGGAATTATAATAGCTGTCGTTATCCCTTTGATTTTTATAATCGCTATCCAGGTGTCAAGGATACTCGGCATAAGACGGCTCGAGGACGAAGCCGCTGCCTTGGGCGACATAGACGGATTTATGCAGTCGAGAGACGAGGAGACTCCCGCGGCGGTTACCTTTACAGAGCCTAAATTTATAGAGGACGTTACGGGAAAGCTCCCGCAGGTCGGACGGGAACGTACGCGCGAGCCTGAGCCGCGTCCCGAAAAGGTTCTCTCATTTGACAACAGAGGACGCGCCGAATATACCGAACGTGCGGCTGAGGAAAAGAAAGAGTCCCCGCTGTTTACATATGACCGCCTTACCGGCAGAAACGAAGCTGCCCGAAAGGAGCCTGCTTATGTTGGAACAGGCGGCAGATCGGCTCAGCCTCAGGCGGCTCCTGCCGACGATCTGTATGTGAACCGTCCCACAAGGATAGAACCCGAAAAGAGAAAAACGGACGAGCTTTTTGAAAAGTATGCAGCGTCTGAAAAGGGAGAACCGGTAGTATTTACGCCGCATCTCAGCAATATAATTCCCGACAGCATCGCCGCCGTTCAGGAGGAAACCGCTTCGGTAAGGAAGTCCGGCTTTGACGAAAGCGTGAAATCGTATTTTGAAAGGGAAAAGAGCGTGCCGCCGAGCGCGTCCGCATCGGAGCTTTCGGTCAGCGGAGAAAAACCCGCTATACCCGAGAATGCCGTGCTGCCCAAGGAAACTATCGCTCCGCCGAAAAAGCAGAAAAGCAGCAAAGCTCTCGCCGAGCTTATGAGCATTATCGACGCGGAGGAGACTAAGCTGAAAAAGTAGCGCAATATAAAAAGTCCCGCAGCCCTAAAAGGCTCCGGGACTTTTTTGTTAAGCGGAAAACGCGTTCAGGGGAAGAAAAATCCTGCTGTCATATCCAGGTAGTTGTCCCCGCTGTATCCGTGATAACTTTTTTTGACTTCCGCTTTGAATTCGCCGGCGTTTCCGCATTTTGCGGCAATGGCTTTAAGGCTCTTGAGATAAGCGATCTTTGTTTCCGCGTCCTTTAAATCCTCGGGGGTGTAGTGGGACGTCAGGATAAGACCGCAGCCCTTTTCAATGTACTCCTTGAGCTGTGCGACGACCGCGTCGGCATGGTCTGCCCCCGCTATGATAGAGTGACAGTCGTGTCCCAGCATATGGGTGTAGACCGCGTTTATTTCGGGTATCTCAATATCGAACGCGTCCGCGGTCTGCTTGATGATCAGATCAATTCCCGCAACAGTGATCTTTCCTTCGCCGATAATGTTTGTTATCTTGTGTACGGAGCTGTCAAAGGCTTTGCCGAAAGCGTTTGCAAAGTTATCTATAAGAGCCTTTCCGCCGCCGTTTTCGGAATATTCTTTTGCGTTTTCCGTTGCGTATTTCGGAACGCCGGGCAGAAAGCTTGCTCCAGCGCCGTGGTAAGCGACGAATACGCCGACGACTTCAAGGTCTTTCAGATAATCGGCAAGCTCCGCGCAATTGTCAAAAAAGCAGGGCGGCTCGATAACAACTGCTTTGCCGTTTTTCTCGACAGTGAAGACCTCGTCGTCGATAAAATCATTGGTCTTATAGGCGTGGAGTCTGACGGCTCCGAAGTCGTAGACGTTCATTTCGCCCTTTGCAAGCTTCACCTGAGTAAATTCATTTTTGTTCATGATCGGTTCCTCCAAAAAAATTATTGTTTCGGAAGACCTAAGCGCTTGGTTTCTTTCCTTGACTATATGATAACACAGCTTTTTCCGCGTGTAAAGTACGCACTTTTTTGTGGCATAGTTACTCCGCGGTAACATTTGCGCAGGCATAAGAAAAATTCGAAGAAAATTTTTTTGTTGAAATCCATGCATGAGTATGCTATACTGAAATCATTAAAAACAGGAGGTCAATATGATATGGCAGACAAAAATAAACTGCCCCTATGTCCCGTGGAGACTACGCTTACGCTTATCGGGGACAAGTGGACGGTATTGATAATCCGCGATCTGCGGGAGGGTACAAAACGCTTCGGCGAGCTGAAAAAATCGCTGTCGGGGATTTCCCAGAAAGTCCTTACGGCAAACCTGCGCGGCATGGAGGAAAACGGGCTGCTGACAAGAGCGGTTTTTCCCGAGGTTCCTCCGAGAGTTGAGTATACCCTTACGGAGCTTGGCTGCTCCATGTTTCCGATACTGGACGCTATGGCGGAGTGGGGAGGAAATTTCAGAAAGGGAAGCACTTCCGAATCTGCAAATGCCGGCAAGGGGTAAAGGCTCGGTCTGCCTTTGAATATAGCATTTTTTTCTGATCCGCATATTATAGTATATAAAAATGCGGATAGGAGTGAGCGTTCTGGAAATATATACAGTGCAAGAGGGAGACACAGCCTTGTCGATAGCAAGACAGTTCGGAATATCGCTTCAAAGGCTTATATCGGATAACAGCCTTTCCGATTCGGGACAGCTTGCGGTAGGTCAGGCTCTTTTGATACTCCGCCCCGAAATCGTACATACTTTCACAAGAGGAGACACGCTTTTCTCCGTTGCGGAGGTTTACGGAACAAGCGTTATGCAGCTTTACAGAAATAATCCGTTTCTGATCGGCGCGGACTATATACCGGAAGGTACGCAGATCACGATAAGCTTTGAAACGTCCCCATCATACGACGCGCAGGTCAGCGGATTTGCATACGGCTACATAAACCGCAGTATTCTTGAGGCAGCCCTGCCTTACCTGACATATGTTATAATATTCGGTTACGGCTATAATGAGGACGGTACAATAATAGAAGTGGACGACGGCGATATAATAGAAATGTCGCACGAATACGGCACGGCGGTGTTTCTCGGTTTGACGACGATCAACAGGGACGGGACTTTCGGATCGGGTAAAATAGAAAGGCTGCTTACCGATATTGATTTCCAGAATATTATAATCGGAAAGCTGATAGAGGTCATACAGCGCAAAAACGCTCAGGGGCTTGACATAGATATGGAGTATATCCCTCCGCAGTTCAGAACCGAATTTGCCGCATTTGTAGAAAACGCTTCGGAGCAGCTTAACGCGGTGGGGCTTGAAACTCATGTCGATCTTGCTCCAAAGACCTCGGCGGATCAGCCGGGTACTCTTTATGAAGCTCACGACTATCGGCTTCTCGGAAATGCCGCCGATCTTGTTTTTTTGATGACGTATGAATGGGGTTATACATACGGTCCTCCAATGGCTGTAGCTCCCCTTCCGAGCGTAAGGAGGGTACTCGAATATGCTCTGACCGAAATACCGGCGGATAAAATTTTCCTTGGTATCCCGAACTACGGCTACAACTGGAAGCTGCCTTACGAAAGGGGATTAACCGCCGCCGTAACGCTTGGGAACCTTACCGCGGTAAATCTCGCAATAGAGACCGGAAGCGAAATAATTTTCGACGAGCTTTCTCAAAGCCCCTACTTTTACTACACCGACGCAAGCGGCGCGGCGCGGGTCGTCTGGTTCGAGGACGTACGCAGCCTCAGAAGAAAGTTTGAACTGGTTTCAGAAAAATCCATACGCGGCTGCGGCTACTGGAACCTTATGAGACCGTTTCCGCAGAATTATTTGCTTTTAAATAGTATGTTCAATATTATAAAAGTGTACGGGGGCTGAGCTTTTGCGCCGCCGTCCGGTACGCGGCATGCAAAGAACCGACGGGCAAAGCGAAAAATCCCTGCTCCTCATTTTTACTGAGGAACAGGGATTTTTTATAAATTTACGTGGCAGCCGGCAAAGAGACTATGTTCCTGACTTTCGGACTGCCGATAGGAATTTCGCGCCGGATATTTAAAATATTATAAAGATGTGGAAATATTGTTGATCATATCTTTCCGCTCAATGATGTACAGCAGCATTTCACGGTTTGTTTTCGCCAGATCCTTGTAGTCGTTTACGCTTTCAAAATATGCCGTGCAGATCATTTGGATCGAGCAGATAACATAGTAGACCGCTTTCTTTTCTTCTGCTGTCAGGGAAGCGGCGCTGTTATAACCGCGCAGGACAGCCTCCAATATTTCGGGGAACTTGTCATATGCGTTTTCAACGTCGTGCTGCTCCGATAATATTCCGGTAGCGCAATAGCAGGGATCCCACAGGCGCACGTTTCGCTCGCTGAGCTCGAAGTCGGCGAATCCGCTTACCTCGCCGCCGGAGAATAAAATATTGCACGGGTTGAGATCGCGGTGTATCAGCTGTTTCGGCAGCTTTTCAAACAGCGCGCCGAAATCCCGGATATATTCCTCGAAAAACGAGTCCGCTATACCCATGTTCCACTGGACGTTTTGCTTTTGTACCTTTGGCAGCGCCCACTCTGTTACGTGAGCAAACAGGTTCTGCTCAAAAGGCAGGATATCTTCCTCCACCGCGGCCAGCGCGCTGTGCAGGCGGGCAATGCTTTGTCCGTATTTGAATCCGAAGCCCGCGCAGTTTGCTCCAAAGCGGTCAGCTTTGGAAAGCGGCTCGCCCTTTGTCCTGCGTATCAGAACAAAGCTGTTTTGATCCTCCGTGATATCTCCGCCGTTTATTGTCGGTACGGGAACTGCCGCAGGCAGTCCGTGCTCCGCCATGGCTTTTGCTACCCTGGCGTTCTTCAGCAGGGCTGCTCGGTCTCCCGTCTTAAGAACGTACTCCCTGCCGACCTGCCATATATTGTTTGCCGTTTTTGTGCCGTCAACGATCCTTACCTCATTGATGGGCATATCCTGAGGAACATTCCAATTTTTCAGGACGTTTCGCAATTCTTTTTCTGTAAGCATAGTTAATACCTCCGTTATTGGTTTATGCGTTCCGTAAAGGGACAGATATTTTTTCGGAGAACAACCGTACATACGCAGGAACGCCTTGTAAAATCCGGCGTAGCTGTCAAATCCGTATTCCAGAGCGGCGTCTACCGCTTTCCGATCGGAACCTATTTCCGACAGCGCACGGTCAAGCCGGCGTCTATTTATATACGCCGCCAGCGGTACGCCGACTGTCTGCGCGAACATACGCTGATAGTGCCATACCGAATAGCCCGCCATATTCGCCAGCTCTTCGGGCGTGATGTCGGTTTTCAGGTTCTGTTCGATGTATTCGACACCTTTTCTTATGATATCTGCGTTTTGCATGAATGGCCTCCTTCCCGGGATAGCTTTATTATACAGCATAAGACAGGCAAAAACATTTCCTGCTTTGCTGTAAAAAGAGTATATAAAATTTTTAAATGAGTATCCCGCCGCATATGCCGGAACAAAACTGTTATTTATATTTTAGCGCGGCTGCCTTGTCTTGTCAACAAAAATGATTTCCTTGTTTTTCACCGCGGAAATTATTTTTGGAGAGATAAATTTTTATTTAACGCACAAACTTAATAATCCCGCCAGAGGTTAGCTGGTCAAGCTGAGCACAGCTTGCGGGGGTCAAGGGGGCAGAGCCCCATTG
>CAJUAN010000041.1:8920-20685 GCA_910584715.1 uncultured Oscillospiraceae bacterium | reverse complement strand
TGGTAGAGCAGCTGATTTGTAATCAGCAGGTCGGGGGTTCGAGTCCGTCCACCAGCTCCACAAGAGGAAACAAAACGCGTGAAGCGCTAAAAGAGCGAATGTGCGAAGCACAGAGCCGTCCAAAAGCGCGAAGCGCGCAATTCTAACCTCTAATGGAAGAGTTCCCGAGCGGCCAAAGGGGGCAGACTGTAAATCTGTTGCTTCGGCTTCGGTGGTTCGAATCCACCCTCTTCCACCAGAACACGTCCTGCTCGGATATCGGGCAGGACGTTATTATTTGAAAGAAAACCTTGCGGAGACATGAAGTCTGCCGCGGGGCTTTTTTAAGTTAGGGCAGATTTGTCGCAATTAATATTTTTTCACGGCAATGTTAAAATATATAGTGTAGGTATACAGTTTTTGTGAATAACAGACTGCAAAAATTTTAAGAAAATATACAAATAAACAGGATTTGGAAAGGAAATTTTTATGGTAAGAGAAGATCTGAGAAACATAGCTATCATCGCGCACGTAGACCATGGCAAAACTACGCTGGTGGACGAAATGCTCAAGCAGGGGGGCGCGTTCAGGGAGAACCAGAACGTCGCCGAGAGAGTAATGGACTCCAACGATCTGGAGCGGGAGAGGGGTATCACTATCCTTGCGAAGAACACGGCTGTGATGTATAACGGCGTGAAGATAAACATTATCGACACTCCGGGTCACGCGGATTTCGGCGGCGAGGTGGAGCGGGTACTTAAAATGGTGGACGGCGTCGTACTGCTTGTTGACGCTGCCGAGGGCTGTATGCCCCAGACCCGCTTCGTACTGCAAAAGGCGCTGGAAATGGGTCTGAAAATAATCGTCGTGGTGAACAAGATAGACCGTCCCGACGCGCGGCTTGACGAGATAGGAGACGAGGTTTTGGAGCTGCTCCTCGACCTGGATGCAAGCGACGAGCAGATAGAAAGCCCGGTGCTGTTCTGTTCGGGGCGGGCTGGAACCGCTTCTCTCAGCCAGTACGAGGAGGGAACCGATCTTGTGCCCCTTTTTGAAACGATACTGAACCATATCCCCGCTCCCGAGGGGGACGCGGATTCCCCCATGCAGATGCTTATTTCCTGCATTGACTACAACGACTATGTGGGGCGTATAGGCATAGGCAGGGTGGAGCGCGGTACTATCAGGGTAAATCAGCCCGTTATCGTGGGCGATTACCACGAAAACCGCAAGCCCTTCAACAGCAAGGTAGTTACCCTTTATCAGATAGAGGGACTTAACAGGGTACCCGCCGAGGAAGCAAAGGTGGGCGATATCGTGTGGATTTCCGGCATAGAGAATATCACTATCGGGGACACCCTCTGCGACTCCTCAAGCTATGAGCCTATACCCTTTGTAAAGATATCCGAGCCTACCGTCGAGATGACCTTCTCGGTAAACGACAGTCCCTTTGCGGGCAGAGAGGGCAAATTCGTTACCTCACGTCAGCTCCGCGAAAGGCTTTTCAAGGAGATACTGCGGGACGTTTCCCTCCGCGTGAACGAGACGGAAAACACCGACAGCTTCCGCGTCGCGGGACGGGGCGAGATGCACCTGTCCATACTAATTGAAAATATGCGCCGCGAGGGCTATGAGCTGTCCGTGTCCACCCCGAGAGTGCTCTACAAGGATATAGACGGCGTACAGTGCGAGCCGATGGAAAGAGTTGTTATAGACGTACCCGAGGATTCCGTGGGTGCGGTCATGGAGAAGCTTGGTACCCGCAAGGCGGAATTGCAGTCCATGCACCCCTCGGGAAGCCGCATGAGGCTTGAATTCCTCATACCCTCCCGCGGACTTTTCGGTTACAAGTCGGAATTCCTCACCGACACAAAGGGAGAGGGCGTTATCAGCTCCGTTTTCGACAGCTACCAGCCCTTTAAGGGGGATATCCCCCGCAGGAATACCGGTTCGCTGATTTCCTTTGAGACCGGCGAGGCGGTAACATACGGTCTCTATAACGCCCAGGAGCGTGGTTCGCTCTTTATCGGCGCGGGCACTCCCGTGTACGAGGGAATGATAGTGGGAGCGTCCCCCAAGACCGAAGACCTTGTGGTAAACGTCTGCAAGAAAAAGCACCTGACCAACACCCGCGCAAGCGGCTCCGACGACGCTTTGAGGCTTGTCCCCCCGAGAAAGCTTTCCCTTGAGGACAGCCTTGAATTTATCGCGGACGACGAGCTTTTGGAGGTAACTCCCCAGTCTATCCGCATAAGAAAAAGAATTTTGGATAACACCCTTAGAGCTAAGCAAAGGGCTAAAGACAAGGCGTAATTGAGGTACAGTATGGAAGTTAAATTTTACGATACCGTAAACGACGGTCTGTTAAAATTTGCGGTGATAATTGCCGTGCACGGCGGTAAAACGGTGTTCTGCAAGCACAGGCAGCGGGACACCCTTGAGATCCCCGGCGGCCACAGGGAGGACGGCGAAAATATCTCCGATACCGCGCGGCGCGAGCTTTACGAGGAAACGGGGGCGACCGATTTCAACATCAAGCCGATATGCGTTTACTCGGTAACGGACGTGAATAATTTCGGCGGCGTGGAGACTTTTGGTATGCTGTTTTTCGCGGAGATTTTCTCCTTTGAAAAGGAACTCCACAGCGAGATAGAGAGCATATGCCTGCTTGACGGTCTGCCCGACAAGTGGACGTACCCCTTGATACAGCCAAGGCTTATTGAGGAAGCCAAGCTGAGAGGCTATTTGAATTGACAGCTTTAGCGTCAATTTTTATTAACGACAACTTTACAGAATGATAACACTTAAACAAATTTGCAGGCTTATAATATTATATATCATATAATATTGGGAGGTAATCCGAAATGAGTAAATTTACCGATTCACGGGTTTGGAAGTACATTACAACGCCCGATGAAATACCGGCGGATCAGCCGAGACTGAAAACAAATCTTGACACTAACCTGCTGAAGCTTATCGCAATAATTTCCATGCTTATCGACCATGTGGGAAACGTATTTTTCCCCGAAATACCCGCGTTCCGCTGGGCGGGACGGCTTGCGTTCCCCATATTCGCGTACTGCCTTACGGTGGGACTGCTCTACACAAGCAATGTTAAAAAGTACCTGATACGCTTAGGCATTTTTGCGGTTATCAGCCAGCCGCTCTACATAATGGCTTTTCACCCTTATGACTGGCGCGAGGAATGGATGAACATGAACATTTTCTTCACGCTGTTCGTAAGCCTTATTGCTATGGTTGGATTCAAGGAGCGCAAGTGGTGGCTGTTTATCGCCGCGTTTCTGGTGCTGTCCCTTATAAATTTTGACTATTCGGGAAACGGCGTTGTCCTGATGCTTATTTTCTACATATGCAGAAACCACCCGCCCATAGGCGCGCTTCTCTATGTTTTGCAGTACATTACCGCGTTGTGGAGCGGCTATCCCGAGGATCCGAAAAGTCTTTTAGTCGGCGGACTTTGCATAGACTGGACGATATTTGCTCTGCTTGCCGCGCCGCTGATTTTCCTCCGCACAAACAGTAAAATAAAGATAAACAAATACTTTTTCTATGCTTTTTATCCCGCGCACCTGGCGGCGATATGGATAGTACGCATGATACTTAAGGTTTGACCGAAAGGAATTTTTTATGGCGATATTCAGACCTACCTACGCGCTGAAAAAGATAACGGATATCACTCCCGCCGCTCTGAAAAAGCGGGGCATAAAGGCTTTGGTACTGGACGTGGACAACACCCTCACCACACACAACAATCCCGCGCCTGCTGAGGGCGTTCCCGAATGGATAGAGGAAATGAAGTCCGCGGGGATAAAGCTGATAATTGTCAGCAATAACAATGCGGAGAGGGTCACTCCTTTTGCGGAAATGCTGGGGTTGCACTTTGTCCCCAATGGCGCAAAGCCCCTGCCCGTAGGTATAAAAAAAGCCGTTCGCGAACTTGGCGTACCCAAAAACCGCATAGCTGCCGTGGGCGACCAGATTTTTACTGACATTTTAGGCGCGAACCTTGCGGGGATACGATCGATTTTTGTGTACCCCATTGAGCCGGAGACAAGTCTGCCCTTCAGGTTCAAGCGCGCTGTCGAGAAGCCGCTGCTGCCTAAGCGGTTTGGAAAGTTTGACTGATTTTAATTTCGGACTTTGACTTTCGTGATAAAAAATATAGTATGTTTATTACGTCTTGTTACGTCTTGACAAATTAATTTATATTGATATAATTATATATAAATTAAAACTATTAGGGGAGAAATTTAAATGAAAACAAAAAGTTTAAAAAACATAGAAACAATATTATTCTACTAACTATAATTATAATGTCGTTAGGACTGTTGTTTTTAACTTCTTGTCAAAAATCATCAGACGCAGAAAAAACTGCAAATGTTTTTTTTTAAATATTTTAAAGAAGAAAATTTTAGTGAAATGGGTAACATGTCATCTATAAGTACGGTAAATCTTATAAATGAATATGTTGGTATAAATATAATAAATTATTCGATTAAATCTGTTTCTGACAAACATATTATCAAACATGATATTGTAGTGCATAATAGTGACGACGCTACAATGACTGCTATAGAAAATGAGCTAAAAAAATTATACAGAGAGACTTACCCTGATTACACTGTAGTCAAAGATACTCCTGAAGAATGGGTTTTGCAAAGCAATGAAGAAATTTTAAATGAATATACAGTAATAATGGATGTTGAATATTCCAATATAATAGGTGACACAAAAAGAAATTCTGTAACAGTTACAGTTGCACAAGAAGAACCCGACAGCGATAAATATATAGTTACAAAAATAGTTGGAATAATAAATTAGTATTTCAAAATAAACCCGCCGTACCCCGAAAAGGTACGGCGTTTTTTATGGGTGGAATTTGACAGGGCAGAAAAAATGTGCTATAATTAATCCGATACCAAAACGGAAAGGATACTGAAAATGAGCGCAAAATTCGGCCCCGCGGGAGCCGCGGAAAGCTTTAAAGCCATGGGCTACAAAAAGTCCGTTCAGCTTGGGGAATACCTTGAAAAATTCGGTCTCGACCACTTTGAATACCAGTGCGGACAGGGCGTGCGGGTAAGCGAGCCTGCCGCCGCGGAAATAGGAAAGGCTCTGGCGGAAAAGGGCATAACCGTTTCCATACACGCGCCCTACTTTATCTCCCTGTCAAGCATTGAGGAGGAAAAGCGGGACAACTCCATAAACTATATTTTGCAGTCGGCTCAGGCAGTAAAGGCCATGGGCGGTGACAGGATAGTCATACACAGCGGCTCCTGCTCCAAAATGACCCGTGAGGAAGCCCTGGAGCTTGCAAAGGCTACCATGAAAAAAGCCCGGGAGGCTCTCATCGCAAACGGACTTGAAAATATTCGCTGCTGTCCCGAAACCATGGGAAAGATAAACCAGTTGGGCGACCTTAACGAGGTCATGGAGATATGCCGCGTCGACGAAAGCTTTATTCCCTGCATTGATTTCGGGCATCTTAACGCCCGTACCTTCGGCGCGATAAAGGGCAAAGCCGAGTTTGCGGAAATTCTTGACACTATCGAAAACAGGCTCGGCAAAGAGCGGGCGGAGGTTTTCCATTCACATTTTTCAAAGATAGAGTACACCGACAAGGGCGGCGAAAAGCGGCACCTTACCTTTGAGGCGAACGAGGGCTACGGTCCCGATTTTGAGCCGCTTATGGAGCTTGTGTACGAGAGAAATCTGTCCCCCACCTTTGTTTGCGAGAGCGCAGGCACCCAGACCGAGGACGCCCGTACCATGAAGCTTTACTATGAGGGGCTTGCACTGTAGCTGCGCTATGGATAAACGCTTTGCAACCAAAAGTTGCGGGGCGTTTTTTATTTTGCAAACAGTAATTGCTTGACAAGCTATGCTATACATCGTATAATATTATTAAATTAATAATAGGAGATGATTCTATGAACAATACCGAAAAAACTGCCCCGACGGTGGCTGCATGGAGAGCCGCGGTCTGCGCCGTACTTGCAATAGTTTTATTAATAATTACACAGCTTGCGGCGTTTCTGCTCGGCAGCTTACCCGTTGTAATGGGACTTCCCCAGGCCGCGGGAAACGTGATTTCGGCAATTTTGTATCCGCTGTTCGCCCTGCCTGCGCTGAAGCTGCTTTGCGGCGCGTTTCTGGGAGTTAAGCTTGCGGACTGCCGCATCACGAGTTACAAAATAAAACCGGTCTGGGCTGCGGCGGCATTTATAATGCCGTCCATAGTTGTCGGAGGACTTCTTATGTTTGCGGGGCATTGGGAAAATCCCGCGTTGGACGGTATGCAGACCGCCGCCCTCGTTACCCAATCGGTGTTTCTGGTGGGACTTGCCGTGGGCACAGTGGAGGAAGCGGTGTTCCGCGGAGTGATAATGAAAGCTCTTGAAATGCGATGGGGCAAAGGGGTAGCAGTAGTTGTTCCATCGGTACTGTTTGCCGTCGCTCACGTTCTGAACGGCGGACTGTCCGTCACAAGCTTTTTACAGCTTTTGCTGGCCGGAAGCGTTGTAGGGGTACTCTTTTCACTTGTGACCTATGAAAGCGGAAGCATTTGGCCGGCGGCTCTTATGCACAGCGTATGGAATATTTTTATGGCGAGCGGAATACTCAACGTCGGCGAAGAGGCTATGGAAAACTGCATTTTCAACTATGTGCTGGAAACAAAATCCCCGCTTATAACAGGCGGCGAATTCGGCGCGGAGGCGAGCGTTGTTTCTATCGGGGCGTACCTTATTTTTATAGCCTTGGCGGTGATTTTGTTAAAGAAAAAGTCCGAAAGGAGCGAAAAAGCATGAAAAAGAAAATCATTTTAATATCCTCTGCCATATTGCTTGGGGCAGCCATGACAACGGTTATTCTTATCAAAAACAAGCCCCTGGGAAATATTAGTGTGAACGTCCCTGCAGGCGAGCCGAAAACCGCTGTCTCGGAGGTTTCCTTTAAGTGCGGCAGGGGAGATAGAATAAGAGTTTCTCTGAATACCAACGTTAAAAGCGGTACAGTAATGTTTGCACTGTACAATTCCAAAGGCGGTGTTATTGAAAATTTCGGTACGGCAAAAGCGTACCGCGGTTTTGTGGACATAGAGCTTGACGACGTTTACACTCTCGCGGCGGAGTACGCCGATTTCGAAGGGGATTTTAAAGCGGAAGCAAGTCTCAAACGGATGTGACGGTATTGAAAAGGCAGCCAAAATTACGAACGCAAACAAAATTTTATAATTGTTTCCAATGTGAAACCAAATGGAACCGAAATGTAATTGCATTTCCCCTGCCGCAGGTGTATACTTTAACCAAACGACATGGGGAGATGCTTTTTTATGTTCAAAATTAATGGTAAAAAATTCTTTATAGGCGCGGCGCTTGCGGCGGCGGTGTGCTTTTCCGCCTGTTCGGACGGAAGTACCGAGGTAACGGAAACAAGCGCGGAAACCGCTGCGGCGGCAGAGGAAGCCACCTCCGCGGAAATAGAGAACGTGTCGGCGGTAAAGCCCATATCCGAGCCGGAGCCTCCCGCCGTGAGCGCCGAGGACGTTACCGAAGCGGAGGGTTACAATACGGTAAATCTCGAAACGGGGCTTGTGTACTTTATCCAGCCTATAATAGAGCAGTATGACGAATACGACGACTGGAACCTGTCCGACTGGGAATGCCGCGATACCGAGGTTAAGCGCGGCTGGCATTACGGCGACGAGTGGAGGTACCGCAAGGAGCTTGTGTTTGTATTTTCAAACTACACCGACGAGCCCGTGACTGTAGACAGCATACAGATAATCAGCGAATCGGACGACGCGCCCGTGAGCTTTGCGGACGGTTCAAACGTCCTTGATATTGACTTTACCGTGCAGCCGGGGCACAAGACGGACTATCTGCTCAGGTCGGAGGATTTTGACTATTCCGCCTGCGGGTCGGGTATCTATAACTCTGTTGTAAACGTGGGTCTCGAGGGATACGGCAGGGAGTTTTTCATTGACAACAGCGAGCTGTATGAGGAAACGGTGCCCTTGCTCTGGTACAGTAATGAACAAATAGGTATCGCTCCGGCTTTTCTGACCGAGGAACAGCAGACGGTCTTTGCAAAAGCCCATGTGCGTATGAGTGAATTTTTTTGGTGCGACAGCTGCCTTTCCGCAGAATATGCAGAAAAGCATACCTCCGATGAGTTCATAGAAATGTTTACCGACGTTTTCACCGAGGGTTATGCTTGGGATCTTGCCCGATCCAGGTACATTGACGAAAACGGCGGTCTCCGGGAATCTCTTGGCGGGCGGGGCTCAGACATTTCCTATTACGGACACTGCTTTCTCCCGGTTTCCTCGGACGACGGGCAGATAACGTTCAAGGCTGTCGTTACGCATTGTCACAGCGATAACCCCTACGAGATATGGTTTGAGGAGAAGGACTACCGTATGGTAAACACCGAAAACGGCTGGCGAGTTGATAAATTCACCATTTGGAATTAAATTAACGGAGGTATTAGTATGTTAAACAAAAAGCTTTTATTTGGGACAGTCCTTGCGGCGGCAGTGTGCTTTTCCGCCTGTTCGGAACAAGCTGCGGAGCAAACGGAAACGCAGCCGGAATCCGTAACGGCAGTTTCCGAAACGGAGACTGCCGCGGAAGAAGCTTCGGTAACTGTTTCGGGGGAGGACGGCTTGACCTCTCCGCTTGCAGCAGACCCCGAGTCTGCGGTAAAGGTGTATCTGCAAAAGCTGTCCGAAAGCGAAAATGTTGTGTCGCTGGAGCTTCGGGACACGAGCATAGGTCAGTCCTATTCCGTGGCGGACAAATACTACGAAAGTCCGCTTGCGGAGCAGTTCGGTATTGAAAAGGAAATGCTTGTTGTCCCTGTGGGTACGGAATATTATATTGAGTACGCAGAGGATTCGGCTCTCGAAAGCGGGGAGAAAAATGAGTACATTGTGGTGAAGTGCGGCGAGAACGGATTTGAGGTGATAGACAGCTTTCCCTGCGACCCAAAGGATTATTGCGGAGAGGTAAAGGATATACTGACAGACAGCGACGGCGATATTGATTTTTACATGGTAGAATTGGACGGCGGTCTCGGGAATGTAAAATGCAATAACGCGGGCTTTTATGATAAATTTGAAACGGGTGAAAGAGTAAGAATATACGGCAACGGCGATATTTACGGCGATCCTCCGCGGGTAGACGCTGTTTCAATCGTGCCGGAAAGCGAAGCGTCCGACGGGGAATGACCGGAAAATTTTTCAGCGGTATTTGACAAATCGGGATTTTAGTATTAAAATAGTAAGTATCATAACATACAATTATCCCGAGAGGAGAATAATATGAAAAACGTACTTATCATCAACGGCCCCAACCTTAACCTTTTAGGCGAGCGTGAGCCGGGCATCTACGGCACCGACAGCTACGCCGACGTCTGCGCGGACATCGAGAAAAAAGCCGCGGAGCTTGGCTTCGACGGCTGCGAGATATTCCAGAGCAATCACGAGGGCGAGATAATCGACCGAATACACGCCGCCCGCCGCGACAAGTGCGGAATAATCATCAACGCGGGAGCTTACACCCACTACAGCTATGCCATACGCGATGCTATCGCCGCCGTTAAGATACCCGTTATCGAGGTGCACCTCTCCAATATCCACGGACGGGAGGAATTCCGCAATACGTCGGTGATCTCACCCGTATGCAGGGGTACTCTTTTCGGCTTCGGCGCGGACAGCTACCTGCTTGCCCTTAACGCTCTTGCATACAAGCTTATGTAGCTGTATAGCTCTATCGGAGGAAACAATGGATTTTACTTATTGTCCCCAATGCGGGGAAAAGCTTGTCTCCAAGGTCTGCGGAGACGAGGGGGAAACGCCTTACTGCAATAGCTGCAAACGCCCTTTTTTTCCATTTTCGTACCCTTGCGTGATTTGCCTTTGCATTGACAGTGACTGCTCCGAGATCGCGCTTATCAAGCAGGGATACGTTTCGGAAAACTACGTCAATGTGGCGGGTTATGTCAAGCGGGGGGAGACCCCTGAGAACACCGCTGTCCGTGAAGTCAAAGAGGAGATCGGTTTGGACGCGCTTTCTGTCAGCTATGCCGGAAGCTGGTACCACGCTAAAAGCGACAATCTTATGCTGGGCTTTGTCTGCAAGGTAAAAAAGGGAGAGCTTGTACTTTCTTCCGAGGTGGACGAGGCGGACTGGTTCCCTCTTGAAAAGACGCGGGAGCTTCTCCGACGCGACAGCATTGGAATGAGTTTGCTTGAAAAATATCTTTTGGAATCAGAATGCGGAACGTCCGCCGAAAGGGGGACGGACTGATGCCGCTGCAATTTAAGAACGAACTTACAGCTTCCGCGGCGGAGCAGCTTGCAAGAGATTACTGCTGCGCCGCGGAGGATTTTCTGCGCTCCGAAAACAAGGTGACCCTTGCGAGAACGGAATCGGGACAGCGGCGGTTCAAATCCGGGCCGTCCTTTTTCAAGGCTGCCGCTATGGGACACGGAGCGGTAATTTCAGCCGCAAGCGAAATGCTGGAGTTTTCCTCGGAGCTTGCGAAAAAATACGACGGCGCAAGGCTGTTCGACCAAAAGCAGATATGGCTGATAAACCGGAAGCTTGCGGACTATAACAAGGCTATATCAATGAACAGTATTTTTTATCTTCCCGCAACGCCCTACAAGTATACCGCCAAAAGCGGCTTCAGGCTGAAATTTTACGAGGAAGCTGAAATAGTTTCGGAGCTTTATTCGGCTGAGGGCTTTTCCAACGCGCTCCTGTACCGTCCCTGCGGAACAAGGCGGGACGTGCTTGCGGTGTGCGCCTTTAACGGCAGACGGATAGTGGGCATGGCGGGCGCAAGCAGCGACAGCGAACGTTTTTGGCAGATAGGTATAGACGTTATTCCCGAGTACCGCGGTCTGGGTCTGGGCTCGGAATTGGTTTCCGCGCTGACCCAGGCGGTCTTTATGCACGGCGCGGTGCCATATTACAGTACATGGAGCGGCAATATTGCCTCCCAGAATACCGCACGAAAGTCGGGATACTATCCGGTATGGTCGGAAATAGATGTGTCCGATATAGAGTAAAGAGACGTTTGCTCACGGGGCGTGTAATTCTGCCGAGCCGATGTTGCGTATTTTAACGCTTAACGCTTCACCAAAAATTTACATTTAAAAATGAAAATAAATTGTGAACGCTCTTGCAAACCTCCGAAATAGTGTTATAATAATATTATGTCTATTTTTACAGGAGGATGTTTAATGAATACAGCTATAGTAAGCTTTTTAATGCGCGCCGAGAACGCGGCGTCCGCGGGAGCCGCCGATCCCAACGCGGCGGGTATCAGTCCCACGGGCCAGCTTTTGTACTATTTGATCTCTTTCGGACTGGTGGCTCTTGTCATCTATCTGTTTATGATCCGTCCCCAAAGCAAAAAAGAAAAGGAAGCCAAAAAGCTCCGCGAAAGTCTCCAGATCGGCGACGAGGTAACTACTATCGGCGGTATCGTCGGCATTGTGGTACGCATAAGCGAGGAGACCAAGACCGTAGTCATTGAAACCGGCGGCGACCGCTCCAAGATACGCGTCAAGCTTTGGGCGATATCCGAGAACGCTACGGTGCACGACGCTCCCGAGGAAGCAGTAAGCAAGAAGTAAAAATGTGCCGTTTTTATATCTAAGCAGTACCTCCGTCTCGGAAGAACAGTAAAGCGGTTCGCTATAGACGGCAGTATGGATAAAGGCTCAGCCTTTCATGCAAGCTCGATATAGA
>CAJUAN010000041.1:0-8820 GCA_910584715.1 uncultured Oscillospiraceae bacterium | reverse complement strand
GCTCGATATAGAAGCTTTCTGCTGTCTCGGAAGCAACAATTTGCTGCCTTTGCTACAGACGGCGGCATGGGTAAAGGCTCAGCCTTTAATGCAAGCTCGATATAGAAGCTTTCTGCTGTCTCGGAAGCAACAATTTGCTGCCTTTGCTACAGACGGCGGCATGGGTAAAGGCTCAGCCTTTAATGCAAGCTCGATATAGAAGCTTTCTGCTGTCTCGGAAGCAACAATTTGCTGCCTTTGCTACAGACGGCGGCATGGGTAAAGGCTCAGCCTTTCGTCATTATTTTTTTCTGTTCGGCATAAGCTTTAGAGAACGATATGCTGAACGGAGGAAATTTTATGCGCCGGAAAACTTCCGCGGAAAAGCTCAGGACGGAAAAGCTGATGATGATACTGTTCTCCGCGCTTGCCTGCACGGGGGCGGTATTTCTGGTCTCTTTGGCGTTTTCTGGGATAGCTGCGGTTATCGACCTGTCGGACGGAACTTTCCTGCTTATGGCGAACGCGGCTTTGTGCGCAGGGTGCTTTGCGGCAGGCTATACGGCTGCAAAACGCCGCGGCAGACAGGGAATGAGAACCGGTCTGACCTGCGGGATAATCATTTTTGCGGCGGTTTTTCTTGGAGGACTTATCTTCGTGAGAAGCTTTTCCGCAGGAGGACTTTTTACGAAACTGTTAATAATATTGATATGTTCTGCAATAGGCGGCATATTCGGGGTCAATTCACCCCGCAGATTTCGTTAATACTCATTTTTGACTAAAAAACGTTCAAAAAATTTGCGTATATGATTTTTGTGCAAATTTTTTGCATACGTTTTTAGGAGCAAATTAGTATAAATTGACTATTGAAATATGTCGCATTGTGTGATATAATATATTTTAAATAATTTTATCGGAGGTTTTTCCAATGAAGCATATCGTTACTATCAACAAGGCTAATCTCAAAAAGACTGCCGCTAAGGGCGGCTGCGGCAAGTGCCAGGCTTCCTGCCAGTCCGCGTGCAAGACTTCCTGTACAGTAGCTAACCAGAAGTGCGAGAAGTAATTGTAAGAAATCCGGGAGAGAGCAAGCGGGGGACAGGAATGTCCCTTATTTGCTTTTTTATTTACACTTTTAATTGGTGATTAGGATAAAATGAGGTGCATTTATGATACATAAGTACAAGCTGGGCGGACTGAATATAGTACTCGACGCAAACAGCGGCGGCGTTCATCTTGTGGACGAGCTTACCTACGATATGCTGGACAACGTAAAGCCTCCCTTTGAGGACAAGTGTCCCAAAAGAGTGGTAGAGAAGCTTTCCCGCTTTTACGTCGAAAAGGATATAGAGTCCTGCTACGAAGAGGTAAAGGAGCTTTACAACGACGGCGTTCTTTTTTCCGAGGACGATTACGCTCAGTTTGCAAAATATTCCGTTGCCGCTCCGGTAAAGGCTATGTGTCTGCTTGTGGAACAGGACTGCAACCTCAGGTGCGAATACTGCTTCGCGGGTACGGGCGATTACGGCACGGGCAAGCGTATGCATATGGACTTCAAAACCGGCAAAAAAGCTATGGATTTTCTGCTGGAAAATTCGGGGGACAGGGAAAACCTTGAGCTTGACTTTTTCGGCGGCGAGCCCCTTATGAACTGGGACGTGGTAAATCAGCTTGTGAAGTACGGCAGAAGCAGGGAAAAAGAATTTGGGAAACGCTTCAGATTTACCATAACTACAAACGGTATGCTCCTTGACGAGGAAAAAATGGACTTCATCAATAAGGAAATGTCCAACGTGGTAATGTCCGTGGACGGACGAAAGGAAGTCAACGACCGCGTGAGAAAGCGCGTTGACGGCACGGGCTGCTACGACAGGATAATGGACAAATACAAGACCCTTGCCAAAAAAAGAAACTACGAAAATTATTACGTCCGCGGGACGTTTACCAAATATAATCTTGATTTTGCGGAGGACGTGCTGCATCTGTACCAACAGGGCTTCGACCAGATATCCGTTGAGCCTGTTACAAGCGAGGCTTCCGCAAGCTACGCCCTCACCGAAAGAGAACTTCCCGCTATTTTTTCGGAGTACGAAAGACTGGCAGAGATAATTCTCGAGCACGATAAACAGGGCAAGCACTTTAACTTTTTCCACTTTATGCTTGACCTGGATCAGGGTCCCTGCGCAATAAAGAGACTCCGCGGCTGCGGAAGCGGAAACGAGTACGTAGCCGTTACTCCCGACGGGGACATCTATCCGTGCCACCAGTTTGTCGGATACGACGAATACAAAATGGGAAACCTTTTTGACGGAACGTTCAGCAGAGAAATGAAAAACAGCTTTGCTGCGGCGCATATTTATTCCAAGGAAGAATGTACAAAATGCTGGGCGAGATTCTATTGCAGCGGCGGCTGCAACGCAAACAACTACATCTATACCGGAAATATTCTCACCGCCCACAAGCTTTCCTGCGAGATACAGAAAAAGCGTCTCGAATGCGCTATCATGATAAAGGCGGCTAAGTTCGCAAGGGAAAACGAACAGTCCGGGATAAACGTTCAAGCCGAGTAAGCAGAGCAAACCAAGCATACGGATCGCACCGTCCGAACGGCTGACTGACAGGTATGGAGGATACTATGCCGAAAATGAGAATGAGGGCTTCCGACGATAAGGAAAAGATCCGCCGGCTAAGGCAAGACATTAAGGATATGAAGCTCGATCTGAAAGAAACGTTCTCCGTTATGGAAACCATGGAAAAGCCGAAGAAAAGGCGTCCTAAAAAGCTTTCGTGGATACCTGCAGCCGTTGCCGCGGTAATAATTATTGCAGCTGCGGCATATATATTGTTTATTGTATTTTGATCTTCAAAGGGTACCCGACGGTACCCTTATTTAGTATGTTTTGTGCGGGGGAAAG
Organism: uncultured Oscillospiraceae bacterium; assembly: GCA_910584715.1. Classification (GTDB taxonomy): domain Bacteria; phylum Bacillota; class Clostridia; order Oscillospirales; family Ruminococcaceae; genus RGIG8773. Next base: position 5,926 of record CAJUAN010000041.1, on the reverse strand, counting down.
GAGCATATTACTATTATGATAAAATTTCTGGCTAAAACCTTTATCAAGGACAGCGAAAACGTGTCGGACAAAAACGTGCGAAAAAATTACAGCGTACTCGGGGGAGTAGTCGGCGCGGTATGCAACCTGTTTCTGTTCGCTTTAAAGCTTGCGGTGGGAACGCTGATGCACAGTATTGCCGTTACCTCGGACGCGTTCAACAACCTGTCCGATATGGGAAGCTGCCTTGTGGCGATAATCGGAGCGGGAATGTCAACCCGCCTGCCCGACCGTGAGCACCCATACGGTCACGGCAGAATAGAATATATTTCCTCGCTCATTGTTTCATTTATCATTCTGCTGGTTGGCTTCGAACTTTTCAAAAGCAGCGTTGACAAAATATCAAATCCCGAAAACGTTATATTCAGTCTGCCTATGATAATCATTCTGGCGGCGTCGGTGCTGGTCAAATTGTGGATGTACTTCTGCTACAGCTTTATTGCGAAAAAGATTAATTCCACGGTAATGAAAGCAACCGCCCGCGACAGCATAAACGACGTTATCTCCACAAGCGCGGTAGTCCTTGCAACCGTTGTCGGAAGCTTTCTGCCTTTTCCTATCGACGGCTTTGTGGGTATCGCTGTGGCGGCATATATCGTCTGGGGAGGCTACAATTTGGCAAAGGAAACTATCGATCTGCTGCTGGGTACTCCCCCATCCTGCGAGACCATAGACGCTTTAAGCAAAATAATTATGTCCCGTGAGGAAATTGTGGGCATACACGACCTTATGGTGCATGATTACGGCCCCGGAAGAGTATTCGCGTCGGTACACGCGGAAGTCCCCGACGATTCAAATATGGTTCACATACACGAGGTCATCGACGATGTGGAGCGGCAGATACTCAGCGAAACCGGTATCCAGACGGTTATCCACACCGACCCCATTACCGTGAACAACGACTATGTGGACGGCCTTAAAGCCATGGTATTGGAGTGCGCGCAGGAGATATTCCCAGGCTGTACAATACATGATTTCAGAATTACCGACGGTGAGAACCGCATAAATCTCATATTTGACCTTGTTCTAACCGACGCGGGCAAGCCCTCGGAGCGGGACAGGATAGTCAGCGAAATAAAGAAAAACATAACCGACAGGGACGAACGGTTCAATACTGTCATAACCGTGGACGAGGACTACAGTGGACGGTAACATCAGGACGCTGACGGCGGGCGGCAGGGAGATACAGTGGACGCTTACCCGAAAAAAGGTCAAAAACGTGAATCTGCGGGTAAAGCCCGACGGTACCGTCCGTATCAGCGCAAACACGCGGGTGTCCGTGAAATTTATTGAGGACTTTATCCTGAAAAACGCGGAGTTCATCTTTTCCGCGCTGGACCGCTTTGCTGTGAAAAGCGTCTCTCCCGCGCTGCCTAAAGCCTCCGGAGATTTTCAAAGCGGCGATACTGTTTGTTATTTCGGAAAGAATTATACTTTGCGTATAGCTGTTGACGAGAGCATATCCTATGCGGCGCAGGAAAACGTCTCTTTTTTGGGAGATGAACTGAAAGTCACCGTGAGATATGAAAACAGGGCGGGCAGGCTGCTGGAAAAATTTTACGCCGAGGAGACCCGAAAGCTGTTTGAGACCCTGAACCGCCGTACGCGGCTGATGTTTCTCGCAAAGGGCTACAGCGTGGACGGGGCGGAACTAAAGATACGGGAAATGAAATCCCGCTGGGGAAGCTGCCATATTGCGGACAAAAAAATCGTGATGAACAGCCGCCTTGCCCTTTATCCCGAAGTATGCGCGGCGTATGTGTTCGTCCACGAGTACGCCCACTTTATCGTGCCTAACCACAGCGCGGATTTCTACGCGGTGGTGGGAGACGTTATGCCCGACTATCGGGTGTGCATGGATATGCTGAAAAAATAATTTTTGAAAGGCTGTAAGATTTCCCCGCGGTTTACGTCTTTTACTACAGAGACTTAGCAAAGCTATATTTCCTTGGCGTACTTAACAGCTAAAATTATACGGGGAGGATATAAAAATGAAGCTGAAAATAAAACTGCTGCCTGCAATTTTTCTTGCGGCGGTATTGCTTGCGGGCTGCTCAAAGAACGAGAACGCCGCGGATACCGCTTCGGCTGCTTTGACTGCTGCGGATACGTCGGGTACCTTGGGTACCGCGGATACCTCCGATACTGCTCATGAAGAAGATACGGAATCTTGGGAGACGATCCAGACTATAGCGGGATACTATCTGCGGACGGATAACGAAACAAATATGATACTTGCCGAGTATACCGTCCGGGGCAGTGAAACATATTACGAGCCTACGATAATTTACTTCAACGACGGGCAGGACGACGGGCAGGGCAACGCGCTGATGGACAGCCTGAAAAACGGCGACAGGATGGAGATCGACGTAAAGGGCGGCGTTATGGAATCATATCCTGCGCAAGCCCCTATATACGGGTTAAGGTTCATTGAATCGGGAGATATTTCAAATATCGGCAGCGACCTGCTGCTCAACCTGGAAAGCATGGGCTATCACGCCGTTATCGGCGAAAAAACGGATCAGCCCCCTGTAACGCGCCACAGCGGATATTTTGCGCGGACGGAAAAAGGCTGCTTCCTTATCCCCTCCGAGGAGTACGGTATGCTTTCGGAAATAGATGTCCTGAAAATAACCCCCGCGCCCGAGGCGGCGGACATTTCCCTTGACGGCTTCAAAACAGGCGACAGGATATGGGTGGATATAATGACGATCGATGAGCTTGACCCGCCTGCTGCGATGGTGTACGGCGCGGTCTTTATTGAATCGGGAGACGGTACCGCCGTTTCAAGGATCGAAGAGATAGGATACGCAATTATAGAATAAAAATGCGCCTGTTCGGATACTTTCGGACAGGCGTAATTTTTGAAATGTACTTTTAAAAATATTTCATAATAACTTGTCTTTCCTTAAAAAATAACATTTTTTTTAACTTTTTGGAATTTTTTCAAAAAACCTCTTGCAAATTTTAGCGGAATGGTGTATACTTATTTACATAATGACAAGTACGGAATAATATCCGTAGAGTAATAAGCGTTAGAATTATACAAGGAGGATTTAAACAATGGCGTTTAAAAATGAGTACCTTAAAGGCGTGTACGAAAAGGTTGAAAAGCGCAACCCCGGCGAGACCGAATTTCTTCAGGCGGTAAGAGAGGTTTTGGAATCTTTCGAGCCCGTTGTGGAAAAGGATAAGTCCTACGAAACGAACGGCATTATCGACAGAATCGTTGAGCCGGAGCGTTTTATTCAGTTCAGAGTTTCATGGGTGGACGACAAGGGCAACGTGCAGGTGAACCGCGGCTTCCGCTGTCAGTTCAACTCCGCTATCGGTCCTTACAAGGGCGGTCTGAGACTTCACCCCTCCGTATGCGCTTCCGTAATAAAATTCCTGGGCTTCGAGCAGATTTTTAAGAACAGCCTTACCGGTCTGCCTATGGGCGGCGGCAAGGGCGGCTCCGACTTCGATCCCAAGGGCAAGTCTGACCGCGAGGTTATGGCTTTCTGCCAGAGCTTCATGACGGAGCTTTCCAAGCATATCGGTGCTGACACCGACGTTCCCGCCGGCGATATCGGAACAGGAGCGCGCGAGATCGGCTATATGTTCGGTCAGTACAAGAGACTCCGCAACGAGTTTACAGGCGTACTTACAGGCAAGGGACTTTCCTACGGCGGCTCTCTGGCAAGAACAGAGGCTACAGGCTACGGACTTTGCTACTTCACCGAGGAAATGCTGAACTGCATGAAGAACGACAGCTTTAAGGGCAAGACCGTTGTTATCTCCGGCTCCGGAAACGTTGCTATCTACGCTACCCAGAAGGCTACACAGCTTGGCGGTAAGGTAGTGGCTCTCTCCGACTCCAACGGCTATATCCACGATCCCGACGGAATCGAGCTTGATCTTGTTAAGCAGATCAAGGAGGTAGAGCGCGGCAGAATTAAAGAGTACGTTGACAGGACTTCTCACAAGAATGCGACCTATACAGAGGGCTGCAAGGGCATTTGGACTATCAAGTGCGACGTTGCACTTCCCTGCGCTACCCAGAACGAGCTTGACGGCGAGTCTGCGGACGCTCTTATCAAAAACGGCGTTATCGCTGTTGCAGAGGGCGCAAATATGCCTTCCACTCCCGAGGCTATCGAGAAGTTCCTTGCTGCAAAGGTTATGTTCGGTCCCGCAAAGGCTGCAAACGCAGGCGGCGTAGCTACTTCGGGTCTTGAAATGTCCCAGAACAGCGAGCGTCTCAGCTGGACATTCGAGGAGGTAGACTCCAAGCTTAAGGGAATCATGGTAAACATTTTCCATAATGCGTACAACGCTTCCAAGGAGTACGGCGCAGAGGGCAATCTTGTTATGGGCGCGAATATCGCGGGCTTCCTGAAGGTTGCGGACGCTATGAAGTGGCAGGGCGTTGCGTACTGATTTGACTGCGGATTTTATATAAACGCTAAAGAGGATAGACGTACTGAACCGAATCGGTAAAACGAACAATGGCAAAAAAGGTCTTTTATGGTTTCTATTATACCATGGGAGACCTTTTTGTAATTGTTTGTTTTACCCGTTTGGTGTAGTACATTGCTGTCTTTGTTAAACTTCCCCAAAGCATCGGAGAAGTTTGCTTGTAAAGTAGAAATTAACCCAATGAACCGGATAAAATACATATATGTTCCGTCCAAACAGTAAAGAAGCCTTTGGAGCTTGCCGAACAGCGGTTAAGGCAGGCGATTGAACATATGACCGAGCGCGGTGGGATCACTGAGGGGCAGTCGTCCGAAACAGCGGAAAACGGACAGTACGATATCTCAAATGAATAAAATCAGTATTAAAAGCTTTTGCAAATTCCGCAACTTAAATCAAGACTTTTTCTCAACAGTTGTGTTATAGTTATTCTCGAAGGGAGGCGGACGGCTTGTACGAATGGAATGAAGCGGTACAGAAAATGATCGACTGGATAGAGGAAAATATCTGCGGCGATCCGACGCTAATGCAGATGGCGGAGCACATAGGATATTCTCCTTATTACTGTTCGACGCGTTTTCATGAGATCACGGGAATGACTGTGAAGCGCTATGTTTCCGGCAGACGGCTAAGGCTTGCGGCTCTGGCTCTGCGGGACACCGACGAGCGTATCATAGACATTGCCGTTAGGTGCGGATATTCTTCACAGGAGGCTCTGACGAGAGCTTTTCAGGCGGCGTTCGGGTGCACACCTGCGTCCTATCGGAGAGAACCTGTGCCAATACCGCTTTCCGTAAGGCAGGTGGTTCTGAGTCCCGAATATTACCAAAGTCTGAAAGGAGAAAAAGTTATGAGCAAAACTATTCTTACCGAAGCGCACGTAAAGACCGAATTTATTCCCGCCCACAAGTACCTCGGTGTATGGGAGCCGAAAGCGAAGCATTACGGCGATATGTGGGAGTACCACGACTGCGATACGGTCTGCGGCATTGTTGACAGTATCAGCAACGTATGCGACCTTATTGTGCCGGGACACACGGCGGGCTGGTATATGACAAACGGTGAACGCAGGTATTTTTACGGCACAGGCGTACCCCTTGACTACAGCGGAAAAATTCCCGAGGGTTTTGAACTTAAGGAATTCCCCGGGAGCTACTATCTTGTTTTCTATCACCCGACATTTGACTACCTAAAAGACAACGGCGAGGTCATGGGCAGAGTCGAGAGCCTTGCGTGGAATTACGACATAAGCAAGTTCGGCGGCGGAAAATATGAATGGAACGAGGACGTCTGCCAGTGCTACCAAAGGCATTATCCCGAGGTGCTGGGGTATCAGGTGCTCAGACCCATAAGGCTTAAATAGTTTTTGCGGAAATAAATTATTGTTTAACGCACTAACGTTATTGCCCCGCCAGAGGTTAGCTGGTCG
>CAJUAN010000040.1:18943-23212 GCA_910584715.1 uncultured Oscillospiraceae bacterium | reverse complement strand
CATTCTCATCCAATTTAATATTTTATTTTGTCTAAACTTTCGGGGGCACTTCATTATTGACCGCTGTTTTTTTCAGCTTCCTTTTTATCATTAATGATATTAAAAGAAATCCAATTCTCACGGAAAGTAAAAGAGCAGGATAAAAATATTCACAGTATATTTTTATCCTGCTCTGAATTACGGCATAAATACCTGAATTTATTAAGGAACAAGAAAATTGTACTATCATTAGAAGCATAATATTTCGTACTGAAAATTTTCTGAATACAAAAAGTGCAAGCAAACAACATTTAAAGCTATTGATAATGACCCAAATATATTTTATAATTGTCGGACATTGATAGAAAAATAATTCAGTTAAAACACTTGTTGTAACCGTAAATATAACTGCAACTATAACTCTTGATTTTGGAAGCTGCTTGCCTGTGACAATAGCCAAAGCAACAATTTGTATCAATAAAAGTACAGTGTCTGATACAGCTGAAATAATTGATGAAAAAAACATTTAAACCCTCTCCAGATTATATTTAAGCACATAATCTTTAAAAGCCTCCCTGAACGCGGTTAGAGAATTTCGGCTGATATATGCTTTTTCTTGATTATCCATAGTTATATCGGTGTTATTGTGAGAGCTTATATGAAAAAAGGAAACAATATATGCTTTATGACAACGGAAAAAATTTTCCTTTGACAACCTATTCTCTATCTGTTTAATATTTATATGTATCTCATAAGCACATTTAACCGTATGAATAATGGTATGCTTTTGAGACGCTTCACAGTAAATAATATCCGATTCTTTTATTTTAATTGTTCCGTCGTGAGTTTTGAAAATCAAAAATCGTTCTTTTTCCGCTTGTTTTTGATAATCGTCAAGCGACTTGAAAAGTTTTTCTTTATTTATTGGTTTAACAAGAAAACGAAAAGCGTCTACTTCAAATGTATCCAATGCAGTATTTGGAAAGGCGCTTATAAAAATAATAATACAGTTATTATTTGCACTTCTAAGTTCTCTGGCAGTTTCAACACCGTTAAGGTCCTTCATTTGGTAGTCCATAAAAATTACATCAAATGTTTTTGAACTTTTTATAAGAGATAGACCGTCAGAAAAATATGTAATATACAACTCAATATGTCTATTACTTTTGTATTCTTTAAGTAATACTGTTAATGTTTCTCTCCAATAATTTTCATCATCGCATATGGCAATGTTCATAATACCGCCTCCTTGTAAATAATTGTACCATAATTTATTTACTTTTTCAACATAAAAATACAGGTTATTACAAATAATATACATATCTTCCAAAATCCATTGAAGAATATTGTTGATTTTGTTATTCTGTAATCGTAAAATTACAGAGGGGAGCGGTGTTCAATGGATTTCTGGCACTATATCTTTTACATTATTTATGGAGAATGATAGGTCATGTCTTTTTTGGAACAGCAATATCTTGATTTTGAGAATGTATTGTCTTACAGAACAAGAGTTGATATTAACAGATTGGATGCAATTTTGAAATTTTCCGAAGAAAACATTGACGCTTTAGGCTTGAGAGCAACAGGAAATACCTTGTTTACTGTGTTTGAAAAGGTAAAAGACAATAATAAATGTATTCTGGGAATTGAAATATTGATCCCTGTAGACAAAGCTTTTGAAAGCAATGAGCAATATGTTTACAAGCCTGAGTTCAGGCTTGTAAACGCTGTTTCGGCCCGTTTCTGCTGTCCCTATTCGGATATTGACTCTGCAAATGCTTCTTTAATTGAATATCTTAATGCAAACGACCTCAAAGCCATAAGCAGTATTTATTATATGAACAGTAAAAGTGATCCGCTTAGTAATGTTTTTGACGCATATGTCAGCGTAAGTGACAATCTGCTTTAATTTTATGTAATATGTACTTTTTCAGTCCGCAAAAATTTTTGCGGACATTTTTATCAATTGATTGTATTTAATTTAGAAACGATTATTTAATATTTTGCCATGTTATGCCGATTTGCATACCTTTTTTCGGCTATACATTGAAAATAAAAACGAAATATGTCAAAATATTTACGAGTATTTATATATTTAAGTCAAATATTGATTAATAGGAGGAAGAAAAATGAGGTTTGGCAAAGCAAATTTTAAGAGAGCGGTCTCGGCAATTTTGGCAGCTTCGCTTATATTCAGTGTAACGCCCGTTACGGCAATGGACGCAGCGGGCGAAGCTGAAATAACGGTAACCGATGTTCCCGTTATTGGTGAGGAAATTATTTCTGCGGAAAGTGAAACGGAGGTTGTTACAGAAACAACTGTACCCGAAATCTCCGAGATTCCCGAAACAAGCGAAACTGTTACAGAACCGCTTGATTTTATAGAGAATGAAAATGATTTTTCGATGTTTTCACCTATAAGTGCTGATATTCAGTTGAATAAAGTATCGGAAACGGATTCGAGTATATCAATATCTTGGAGCGGCGTATATGGTGAAACATTTTCACATTACGAAGTATACTGCAACGGCGCTGTTGTTCAGACAGGTCTGACCGATACTGCGTATAACGTTACAGGACTTGCCGGCGGTAATGAATACGGTATATCTGTTTATGCTTATGACATTGAGGGTAATGTTATAGGTATGAGCGATGAACTGCGAGCTTGTACAAATTTGACATTGCAGGGGGACAGAACACTTTACGAAGATATTATTGTTCAAAATTTATATCTTAATAGCGGTACACTTAATGTTAATGGATATACTATAACTGTAAAAAATGATTTAGGTATTGGCAGCGGAACGCTATTTGTCAACGGCGGTAAAATTTACGTTGAGCATACTTTTAGGCAGCAATGGACAAATGGCAATGCCAGCTACGGCTATCTGAAAATGACTGATCCAAATGATTATATTTGCGTAAACGGTGATTTTTATTGTTATGCAGCATACAGCCACAGCGGCTGGCTTACAAATGGTACTTTGGAAGTTAAGGGCAACTTTACTCAACGTCGTTATAGCGATTTTTATAACTTCTGTGCTTCTGATTCTCATAGGGTTATTTTAAGCGGTGAAAAGCTTCAAACAGTTATGTTTGACAGAACAGAATCTCGGTTCAATATTCTTGAAGTTAGGAATTATTCTACGGAGGGTGTTGTATTTTCCACACCTGTAACAATGAATAAATATATTGATAACGGATGTAATGTGACTTTCTCCAACGGAGAGCGCACAGGTTGGACATTGGAAGCTGATGAAACAATAGAGGGCGATTTGAATTTATCTACCGGTGTTCTTGACCTTAACGGACATAAGCTGACAATAACAGGAAACCTTATCCATTCGGGAGGAACGATACTTGTCAACGGAGGCGAGCTTGAAGTACAGGGAGATTATCGAGTACAGGCTCTCAACGGAACAAGTTACACCAACAGCACGGGTGTTTTGAATATGACAAACGAAGCCGATACCGTAAGGGTAATGGGTCAGTTTGTTATGCAGTCAACAGCTTCGCACAGCGGAAAGCTTACGGCGGGAACGCTGGAGATAGGCGGGAATTTGACGCAGGCGGGAGCGAATAGTTACAATTTCTGCACGTCGGGAAGTCATACGGTAATTCTGAGTGGTACTGAAAAGCAGACGATAAGCATTGCTAATTACGGAAAAGACAATTCGAGGTTCAATAATCTGAAAATTACAAATACTTCTGTTGAGGGAGTAACATTTGCTCGCGTTGCATATGTAGTAGGAAGTCTTTACAATACAGAGACAAAAATTACGAACGGCAGTAATATTTATGTTCCCTCAACAATGAAGTTTGCCGACAATGCTTGGAACCACGATATATGGATATGCGAAAACAGGACGTTGAGCGAGGACACGGAGATCGGAGGAAATCTGTATCTTAACGGCGGCACGGTAAACCTCAACGGATATATCCTTACAGTAAAGGGAAATATATATCTTGGAGCAGAAACAAATACGACATATTTAAATATCAACAAGGGCAAGCTGTATGTAGACGGAAACTTCAATATGTGCAGAACCAACGGCAGAGAAAGCTACAGCTATCTGACAATGACAAATGCCGAGGATTACGTATGTGTAAACGGAGATTTTTATGTATACACATATTATGGCAACAGCAGCCTCACAAACGGAACAATAGAGGTGAAAGGAAACTTTACACAGAGGTATTACAGTTATACAAACAACTTTGCTCCAAGCGGAAATCATAAGGTTATTCTCAGCGGCGAAAGCTTGCAGACAGTAGATTTTGCAAGAACGG
>CAJUAN010000040.1:0-18843 GCA_910584715.1 uncultured Oscillospiraceae bacterium | reverse complement strand
ACCTGACGCAGGCGGGAGCGAACAGTTACAATTTCTGCACGTCGGGAAGCCATACGGTAATTCTGAACGGTACGGAAAAGCAGACAGTAAGTATTAATGATAACGGTAGAGACCATTCTCGTTTCAACAATTTAAAAATCACAAATACATCTGACGAGGGAGTAATATTCGCTCGTATGGCATATGTAGTTGGAAATCTTTACAACACGGAAACCCCAATTACAAACGGCTGGAATATCTACGCTCCGACATCAATGAAGTTTGCTGACAATGCGTGGAATCACGATATATGGATATGTGAAAACAGGACATTGAGCGAGGATTTGGAAATAGGTGGAACGCTGTATCTTAATAATGGCACATTAAATCTTAATGGACATACACTTAGTGTTAAAGGTAATATATACCTTAACGGTGGAAATTGCTATCTTAATGTCAATAAGGGCAAGCTATATGTAGATGGAAACTTTAATATGTGCCAGTCAAACGGCAATTACGGCTATGGTTATTTGACAATGACCAATGCCGAGGATTATGTATGTGTAAACGGAGATTTTTATGTATATACATACTATGCCAGCAGCAAGCTTACAAACGGAACAATAGAGGTAAAGGGGAACTTTACTCAAAAAATGTATCCGTATGGATATGCAAACAACTTTGCTCCAAGTGGAAGCCATAAGGTTATTCTCAGCGGCGGAAAGCTTCAAAAAGTAGACTTTGCAACAACACAATCTAAATTCAATATTCTTGAAATAACCAAACCTATTGATACAGGATATGTATTTAGCAGGACACCTCTTTGGAACGAACTTATTGAGGGCAAGGCTGATACGGAAGCTCCCACAGTTCCTAAAAATCTGAAATTTGTACGTTCAAATTCATCTTCTATTTCAATGACTTGGAGTGCTTCTTCCGATAATGCGGCGGTATATTGCTACTACATCTATCGAAACGGCGAACAAGTAGGCAGCACTACAAAGACAGAATATATCGACAATGACCTTAAGAGCCATACTTCTTACGAATACTATATTGTAGCCTGTGATACTTCGGGAAACCTTTCAGAATGGAGCAATATTCTTGAAGCTTCAACAGACGTTGACGCGTTTGCTCCCACACAGCCTGCAAATTTAGCGGCGAAGATCCAATCTGAGGGTGTTGTACGTCTTTCTTGGACAGCTTCCTCCGACAATGGAACCGTAGTTAAGTACAACGTATACAGAAACGGAAACCTTATCGGTTCGTCAAACGGTACGGCTTTCACAGATTCCACAGCTTTCGGCGGATACTATGAATATTATGTTGAGGCTGTTGATAATGAGGACAACGTTTCAAGAGCAAGCGCAAGCGTATTCATAGACAATCTTGCTCCTACTGCTCCTGTTTTGACGCTTAATTCCGTAAAGGACGATTATGTATCTCTTTCCTGGGAGTGCAGCGACAATGTTGGTGTTGTAAAATACGACCTGTACAGAAATGACGTTAAAATCAAATCCTTTAATGCAAACGTTTATATGGATACAGCTGTAAGCCTTGATACAAATTATACATACTATGTTAAGGCGTATGACGCGGCGGGCAATGTTTCCGAAAATAGTAATGAAGTTACGGTTTATACCGGCGAAGATGATGTAGCTCCTGTGATTTCCTCTATTGAGTATACGGGCAAGCCGTCATTTAAGAATACGGTAATTACTGTTTCGGCAACTGATAATTGCGGCGTATCGAAGATATATCTTAAGTATTCCTCCGACAAAATCAACTGGACAGACTGCGGTTCGGAAACGGCTTCGGGCAAAGCTGCCGTTACGGTGAAGTTCGGAGTTGATACTTCGGAAATGACAGACGGAACGGTATATCTGTGCGCATATGCGGAGGACATTAACGGAAATGTAAGTACGATTGAAAATTCTCCTTTTTACAGCTTTAGTGTTGATAATACTGCTCCCGATGTTCCCCAAAATGTAACTTTGAGCCTTAAAAATTCTCAAATTGAACTTCGCTGGAATACGCCGAAAGCAGAAGATACTGCATATTTCAAAGTATACCGCAAAACAGCGGACAGTGACTATGCGGTTATTAAGGATAACCATAAATATCTTAACTGTTTTGATACGGATATTGAGCTTGGAACAGAATATACATACTGTGTTACAGCGGTGGACAAAAACGGAAATGAAAGCGCAAAGTCTGAAGCAGTAACGGGCGGAGTGACAGACGATAATATAAAGCCCGAAATATTGAGCGTATATCCCGAAAACGGAGCAATTCTCAATACCAATCAACTTGTTGGAATTTCTGCAAGAGATAATTTCAGGCTTGAAAGCATTACCGTGGAGTGCAGACCCGAAAATGGCGACTGGACAACAGTTTTTGAGGAAGATAATATCAATATTTATGCAAAGTCTGTACAATTTGAGCTTGATACTTCTGCATTTACAACAGGGCGTTACGAAATGAGAGTCTATGCAAAGGATAAGGCAGGAAATGTCAGTGAGTATTCCAACAACAATTATACATTCAAGGAGTGTGCATTGTCCGCTCCCGTTCTTACCGCAGCAGGCGAGGGCTGGAGAAGTGAGCTTAGCTGGACCATGGAGAACACAGAAGACTTGCTTGGATATCACGTTTACAGAAAAACTTCTAAAGTCGGAAACTATTCTTGTATTGCTTCAATAAAAAACAGCGAATATACGGACAGCGACTTAACTCCCGACAAGACTTATTACTATATGGTTGAGGCTGTTGATTCAAGGAACAATGTTGTAAAGAGCAACGAGGTAACTTCCATTCCAACAAATAATGACGATATACTTCCGCTTGCGGACGCAGGAGCAGATACAATGGGTATTGCTGGCGAGACGATCAGCTTTAACGGGTCAAATTCCTGGGACAACCATTATATTGCTTCCTATGAATGGGACTTTGGAGATGGAACAAAAGCGGAGGGGGCGAGAGTGTCGCATTCATTTAAAGATGACGGCACATATGATGTAACTCTTACCGTAAAGGACAGCGCAGGAAATTCCGATAGTCATACTGTAAAGGCATATATTTACAGCAACGAATATGGTACAGTAAAGATAAAGACTGTCGTTAAGGGAACAAATATTGCAGTTGGTAATGTAAAGATATACTGTGATATTGCAGGCGTTGACAGTTCCGAATTTATAACGGATGTAAACGGTAATTTTAAACTTATCGCACCTAAAGGCACATACGATGTATATTTCTACAAAAATGAATATCTGCCGCAGCATGCAAGCGTTAAGGTAACAGGTGAGGCTTCTTCGCTTAACATTGAAATTGAAAAGAAGGATTTGGTGGAAGGAAAACTGACTGTACGACCTCTTGATGTAAATGAAATGATTGCTCTCGGAATTGATGTAAACGCTCCGGAAAATCAGTTTGTTTATGAATATGAGATTGATTATGACGAAAAAGGCAGGATTTCTTTTAAACTTGACGCGACTGGCGACCTTATAGGAGAAGTTAATCTGACGTACCTTAAAGAACGCAAAGGACAGTATACAACGGTCATGACGCTGAAAGGTGAAAGTGGCAGGTTTGTTCATGGAAGTAGCGGAGGATACGCAACAGTCAATGGAGGAATACCTGTAAGTGTTGCCGTATTCAATGTTACCACTCAGCTTTCATGGCTCAAGCAATTTTATGATGTTGAACTTACTATCATAAACAATGCTGACGATGATTTTTCAATTCAAAATTCAAAAGCGGTGCTGAATCTGCCTGACGGTTTATCCTTGGCAAATACTGACAGAAAGGAAAACCTTACACAAATTATGGGCAACAAAGGCGTGATTGGCGGTAAAGAAACTGAACATGCTTCTTGGATCGTTCGTGGAGATAAAGCAGGCTCATATGACCTTTCGGCGGAATTTACCGGTGTACTTATGCCCTTGAATGAAGATGTAAAAGTAATTTTTAAAACCGAAGAACCGCTTGTTGTAAATGACGGAACTGGTTTGAGGCTTGATATTACCGTAACGGAAGGTCTTGATTATTGGACAAACAAATTTACATTTATGAATAACAGAGAACTTATAAACCCAAATGATGAGGATGAAATTAAGCAAAAAAGCATATATAACTTTGCGGCAAGTTTCAGCGGCAGCGCACAATTAGCTGAATTTTCTGCTATGTATATAGAATATCCTGATGGAACTGTTGAAATTGCTGAAATTAACAATGGAGTTCCTGATTTGGAAAACTCTGATATTTACCTTCCTGTGCTAAGTTCGGGAGAGAGCATATACGACCACAGAACGATTAAACCGGGCGAAAGTGTTACGGGGTATTTCTCAATATATCGCAGAGATGGATTCACTAACGATAATTAATTTATATTTTGATTACCGCACTGTCTGTAAGTGTATCGGCGGTGCGGTAACCTGATAATTTACTTACGAAAGGGCATTGTTTATGAAAAATAAAAAGCTTTGTTCGCTGTTTTTAACAATAATACTTATGTTTAATATGTTTGCGATTATGCCGCCGAATGCTTTTGCATTAAGCGGGTGTAGCTTGACGCGCAAAATGCAAAAAAGTATAAAAACCTAAAAAAGTATAAAAAGTGGGTAGAAATGGCTATATAATAGTGATTAATGCCTAAAAATTCTTAACATGGAAAAATATGGTGTCAAAAAATTTGAGCGATTTTGATTGTTTTTAACTGGAAATTTTTTAACGCGGCAAATTTATTAAAACGCGTTTAACGCGTATGAGTATTGACCCCGCAAATAACGCAAAACAGGCATTTTAACGCTTTAAAAAAATTTAAATGCGTTAAAATGCCTGTTTTTATTTAGATTTATAATTGGAAATTCGGGGATAGAAACATGGAAACTAAAATCAATGGGGATAGAAACTTGTTTCTATCCCCACATTTTTTCTAATTATACCCGTCCGATAACAAGCCCCATACAGCGAATATCATCGGGATCATAGTCGGAAAACATAATATCATCATACTTGGCGTTGAGGGAAATAAGCTTGTCACCGCCGTATTTTTTTATGTATCCATTATCCTCAATAATAAAAATTCCTATTTCGCCGTTGTCGATGGCAGGCTGCGATTTTACCAACACAATATCGCCGTCGTAATATACAGGCTCCATACTGTCACCCGAAATGGTTAGGGCAAAATCTGCTTTGTTTGCTTCGGGAGTATCCGGAACTTCAATAGTATCCCATTGATCGCCGTCGTTAAGATTGTATCCTGTTCCGGCAGATACTTTATAATAGCTATGGCGTATTTCAATAGTAGGCTCTTCCGACTCTTCGGCTTCAACCTGCTCTTTATACACCTCCGCCAACGCCGAAGCACGACCGATTAGCTTCATTTGTTCCCGCTCCGGCAATTCCTTATAGTATGTAAGCAATTCAAGCTCATCATTTGCTACAGGCTTAATTTTATCTTCTCCTGTGAGAAGGTAATCAACAGATATACCGAAATAATTAGCGATGGTTAAAAGATTTTCTGCGCTGGGCATTTTTTCTCCCTTTTTCCAGTACCCAATCAACCTGTCTGAAATTCCTGTCTCTTTGCTTATTTTATAGGCGGAGACATTTGTTTCAGCCATTAAACTATTTAAAACTTGTGATAATTTCACAAAAAACACCTCTCAATATTGTAGAACTTTTTAGCGGTATTTATATTGACTTTTGAACTAAATAGCGGTATAATTTTCACATGGTGAATCGAATAGGCGCACTAATCCCTTGGTTCACCACAACGGTGCAAGCCAATTGTACCACAAGAAACTTGAAAAAACAATAGAAAGCGAGGAAAATTTATGAAAATTATTCTCGAGGGAACAGCGGAGGAGCTTCGGAATATACTTCTCTTTGGTATCTCTCAGAACATTGTTTCTAATGACGGCAGTCAATTTCTTTGCGGCGATATAGCTGGCAGAGGTCACAGGCAGAAAGTGGTAGAGCTTACAAAGGAACACGCTGAACACCTTCGCAACAACACGCCTCACGTCAACCAGATTTCAAATATCGTCCGCGAATATTCCAAACGGTATTCCGAAAGTCTGCAAGGCAATTTGTCAGACAAGGCTGTTGAAAAAATATCCTCAATTATGGCACTGTTTGTAGGCGCTTCTCTTGCCGAGGCAACGGAAGTAATAGAACACGTTAAAAACATCGTGTTAAACGAACTGCCTAAACATACAGAGGTGACACCATGAGTAAAATAGACATCACCTATCTCAACAAGCTTCAGGACCAATACGAAGCGAAGCTTTCGGAGTTTGAAAGGAACTATCAGGACACAGGCTCGGCGAGAACTCAGAACACCATATACAAGTACCGGGATATGATAGACGTGATCCGTCTTGCGCGGGAACGTCTTGATCAGTACTGCCATTCCTGCGAAAGACATCGGAGCAGCGTCAAAGAACTCATTGAACGCTACGAAACGTATAAAAAATATCATATGGTAGACTTTGAAAGCTTTGATAAATTTATCGACGATCTCAAAGACATACTGCTTTAGAAAGGAGCTCCGCCATGGAAGAATCAAAGGAACTTACCGAAGCTCTCGGAGCGATAGACGACATCGTTGACAGGCTCGGCAAACTCATAATCAGCATAGCCCACAGCAACGACGATTTTATCTGCACCGAATGTCTGCACACCGTTCACGAGCTTTACGTGATCATGCGGAAATACGCCCGCGAAGAGGACGCTGACCGCATTTATGAGGAATTCAAAGAAATCACGGGGAGGTATATTGATGACTAAATCTCAGTTTATCAGCATAGTATCCGGGTTTATTGACCCGTGTCTTGCAAATGCTTTTGCAAAGCATGCCGAGAGTAAAGGTTACTTTAACGAAAGCAAATCCGCAGAAAATACATACTCAGCACTGAAAAAGAAAATTGCATACGCAAAAAGCACGCCGTCTCCAATAAGAAACCTGTATGAAGCCAAGGGAGCAATAGATATGGCTCATCAGCTCGGAGCGATCACTTGCGATCAGTATTTCGAGCTCGACCATAAATGTGTATATGAGGGAATAAATAATCCTGAATACATTAAAAAGGAGGACTGAACATGAATGTAGCAAGAGGATTCCGCCGCAAGCGGGAGGAAAACGGAATGGAGCAGCAGGAACTTGCCAAAAGAGCCGACGTGAGCAAAGCACTCATATGCTCAATAGAAAAAGGGCAGCGTATGCCGTCATTAGAGACGGTAATTGCCGTAGCGGAGGTTTTCCACTGTCCGATCGATGAACTGCTCGACAGAGATATCGAGGAGGTGCGCACATGAAAATAATGAACGAACTGCCCGGAAACGTTCGGGCGAACATTATGAACAAGCTTGAAAGGCGCGATCTTGATTCGGTACACATGGGACACGCCTCGGCTGATGAAGATGACAACGAGGAGTTTGTTGTTATCGCCCGTGAGCGTGATCTCGAAACGGCAAACTGCTACAGCGTCTATGTCTACAACCGCAGTGAGGACGAATTGGGCTGCTATAACGACGGCCTCACATACGCCGACGCGCTTATCCGCATGGGCGAATACATCAACCTATAGCCGAAACGGAGCTTTTTGCTCCGTCTGCCGAGAATGACCGCTCGGTACTGACGATGGCAGGTCAAAAAGGAAGTGATACCATGACATTGACACAGTTCCGCGCCCAAATGCTCGGGTACGCTCTGGGTATGGGCAAGACACTTTGCGAAAGCATGAGCCTTGATGATACAAAAATAGAGCAGGAACAGGTCAGGAAGAATGTTAACGCCATTCTTGTGCTCCTGACCGAAGCCGAAGACTTTATCAAAGCGTTTAATAAAAACGAATGTTCCAACTCTGATTAATAGTATAGCAGAGTTGGTGCAAAAATGCAAGACTTTTTACAAAATTTTTCTTGGGAGGTGCGGATTTGGAATATATAAGTACAGTACAGTTTGCTGAGCTAAAGGGCTGCACAGTGCAGTACGCACGACGATTTTTTAAAGAACAGCAGGAAACGATAATCCAAAATAATCCTGTAAACAACAGACCCCAAAGTTTGCTCCCCATATCCGCCCTCCCCGAACCCCTGCAAAAAAAATACTATGGCAAGCTCACCGCCGACGCGCAGCTATGTCTGCCGAAGGTGCAGGAAACGGCAGTTCCGCAGAAACCTAAACACACAAAACCTGCCGTCAAAAAAGAATTCGGCGAGTTCAACGCCGACGAGCGAGAACAGATCACATTCTGGACTGACCTGCTCCGCGAGTGGCAGATACGCCGCAAGGAGTATGAGAACTATGCCGAGGGCGACATGGTATTCATTGCCGAGACCAAGCGGCTCCGCAGGGCGTACCTTGCGGAACACGGCATTACCCTGAGCAGGGATATTTTGTACCGCAAGTACAAGGCGTACAGGGACGGCGATCTCCAAGGTCTTGTGGACGGTCGGGGCGGCTGGAACAAAGGCAGCTCGGTCATACCGTCAGAGGTCACGGAATGCTTCTACGCCCTGTATCTGAGCGACGCGAAGCTTCCGGTCTCGGACTGCTACAGGCTGACGCGGGATTACGTATTCGAGGAATTTCCCGAATATCTGCCGTTTATGGCAAGCGAGCGGACGTTCAGGCGACTTCCCGATAAACTGCCACCCGCCGTTATAAAATTTTTCCGCGAGGGCGAAAAGGCTTGCATTGACGACTGTCTCCCCTACATAGAACGCCTTTACGACGGCATTGAAGCCAACGACGTTTGGGTGGCGGACAACCACACCCTCGACTTTATTACCCGCACCGACTACGGAGAAAAGACTCACAGGCTTTATGTTACGGGTATTCTGGACGCTAAAACGGGCGTGCTGGTTGGGTGGAACATCACCGAAACGCCCAACTCCCATTCCACGGTAATGGCTCTCCGTCATGCTATACAACGGTGCGGGATACCCAAGATACTTTATGTGGATAACGGACGTGAGTTTTTGACATGGGATATCGGCGGCAAGGGACACCGAACACACAAGAAACAGGCGGACGTTGAACGCCCTCCCACTATACTCGACCTGCTCGGCATCGAAATGCGGAACGCTATCCCCGAAAACGGTCGTGCGAAACCCATTGAAAGAATGTTCCTCACGCTGAAGAACACTATTTCCCGCCTTGTGAAAACGTTCACGGGCGGCAACATCATAGAACGTCCCGAAAGCTTGAAATATCAGCTCAAGCACGGATACGTCCCCTACGACTGGCAGATACGGGAGCAGCTTGACATACTTTTTGACGGACAGTACAACGCCGCTCCGTACGGAGGTTACGAACGGCAGTTCAAGGGCATGAGCCGCGCCGAAGCGTGGTGCAAGTCCATACAGCGACGCACCCTCAGAATGTGCGATGAAAGCACTCTGAATCTGCTCCTCATGCGGCATACGGGATACCAAAAAGTCCGTGAAAACGGCGTATATATTACAATTTCGGGCGAAAAGCTGTGGTACAACAGCGGTGTTGACAACTGGAAATGGGTAGACCGCGAGGTATATGTGCGGTACGACCCTGCGGAGCTCGAATTTGTGCGGATATACGATAAAGAGGATACCTACATCGGGTCGTGGCAGATGGATCTGAGTGTTTTTGTGGATTACATTACCGACAGCAAAGACGACATCGCGGCTCGTCAGAAGCTTATCGCGAGACAGCTTCGGGCGATCAAGCAGTGCGGCGCGGAGCTTACGGGCGGTCTGAAGATAGACGCTCTTGCTCTGGCAGTCTCCGAGGCACAGAGAAATATCGGCAAGGTAAAATTTGCTCCGCCGCGAATGATAGAGCCTATCGTGGTAAACGAGGACACCGCCGAAATGCAGAGAGCCGCGGGAGACGGTATTGTGATAGACCTTGAAGCCATGGCTCGGAACGCGGCGCGGAACAGAAATATCACATTTGATTTTGATGAGGAGTGATCACAGTGTACACAGACGAACAGCAGCGCATTATTGACAGGCTGAACGAGTTTATCGGCGAGCAGCCGTCCCAGAACGAGGCGGCGAAGCTTCTCGGTATATCGGCTCCGATCCTTACCAATCTGCGGAAAGGGACCTACACGGGTACGGTAGACAAGTTCATGAACAAGCTTGCGGCGTACTTCAACATCAAGTCCGACCTGGGAAACACCTACCGCGAGATAGAATACGCGCACACGTCCATATCTAAAAAGGTGTACGATACCATAAGGATATGCCATGTCAAGGGCGGGCTTGCGGTATATGCGGGGGACGCGGGCATCGGCAAGACGAAAGCGGCTCAGAAGTACGTCGGGGACAACCCGGACAGCGCGGTTTATCTGTCCGTTAATCCCTGTTTAACGTCCATTAAAAGCACCTTAAAGCTGCTCGCGAATAAGATAGGCGCATCGTCGGCTTCCACCCTCGACGAGCTGTGGATAAATATTGTCGGCAAGCTTTCCGACGGCATGGTGCTGATCTTCGACGAAGCGCAGCATCTGCCCATAAAAACAATCGAAACGCTCCGCTCCTTTTCCGACTGCTTCCGGGACAGCGGTCAGACCCTCGGTATTATCTTTATCGGAAATCATGAAACGGCGAGGCGGCTCGGTACAAACAAAAAGGCGGATTTCGCGCAGATACGCAACCGCACGAAGCAGACGCGGGTATGCACGGTCAAGCAGATAAAGAGGGAGGACATATGTCTGCTGTTTCCTATCCTTGCGGACAGTCACATGGAGGCGGAAATAGAATTTCTGTGGCGGATATCCCAGACCCAGCAGGCTCTGAGGGGCGCGGTAAATCTTTTTTCCAACGCCTATGACAACGATAAAAAGTATGATTTTAACGGCCTTGTGGCAATGGCAAAATACATGGAGCTTGACCTTACGGGGCTTGACCTGAAATCGATCGCGGCAAAGGGGGATAAAAAATGAAATACACGGTAAATCTGAGGATCACAGCTCACCATTACGTGGTAGCCGAGCCCTACAACGTGCTTGCGGGAAACACAAAATCTGCGGAATCCATTGCCGCCGCATTGGCGATGGACAAGCACGGACGGGACAATATTACCGAGATATCGGTCATATCGGCATCGGAGGTGAGAAAAAATGCGTAGAAATATGATTGTCCGCGATGTGATCTTAGTCGCTCTGGGAGCTTGTCTGTACGGCTTTTGCGGAGCGGCTCTTGAAGCATACGGGAGCCGGGCGGCGGGGAATATCGGCGGAGAGGTTTTTGTCCTGCCGCTTATGGCGGGGCTTGTATGGCTTGGGTGGGAGCTGAGGAATTATCATAAATAACTTTGGCGGCGGGGGCTTCCCCGCCCCGCCTTAATGCGGCTCGGTACAAGGCTCAGCCTTGCCGAACGGTGACAAGCCCGTAAGCCTTTAGGGTACGCAGAGTCAAGGAAAAAATCAACCGGGAGGTAATAATATGGCGAAAAAAATTTCGGCGAAAAAACGTCTCGACATGGACAGGATCACCGCTCTGGTTCGGGACATCAAGGAGCGGGAACAGGTGAAGAAGCAACTTGAAGATGAGATCAAGGCGGCGCAGGACGAGATCAAACAGGCAATGACCGACAATCACCTTGAGGAGCTTTTCGCGGACGTATTTACCGTAAGGTACGTACCCGTATCCTCAAGCCGTTTCGACCAGAAAACATTCAAGGCGGACAATCCCAAGCTCTTCGAGATGTATCTCAAAAACCTCGAATCCATGAGATTCACTATTACATAAGCTCGGGCGGGATATCCCGCCCGAGCCTGCAGGAGGCGATACGATGATAAACGTGCTTGATATACGCCGTATTTTAATATCGGCGACAAAAAGCGATATTCTTATCGTGACGGAAACTTCCGAGGAAGCGGACGTTATCCGCCGTGAGATCGAGGAGTTTGTAGGCTTCCATATGTCCCGCCATATTTCCGTTTGGAGACATTCCGAC
Organism: uncultured Oscillospiraceae bacterium; assembly: GCA_910584715.1. GTDB lineage: Bacteria > Bacillota > Clostridia > Oscillospirales > Ruminococcaceae > RGIG8773. Next base: position 6,908 of record CAJUAN010000040.1, on the reverse strand, counting down.
CGCATTATCGTAGGCGGATTTTACGACATTTATGTTATGCCGCTTCGTGTGTGGAATGATACAAAACGGTATAAACCGTTTTCGGGGACCGTTCTTATTACCGATAAACGATTATCGGGTGTGAAGAATATAGCGGAGGGCGTTCCGGTAAAGCTTCTGCCTGTGGAAAGGAGCGGGAAAAATGCAGAAATGCCCTAAATCGGATCGGTGCAGATTTGGCGGAAATTGTCCGCGGGAGCATTTTCCGTCCGTTGGTTATCTGTGCTTTGACAGCGCTGCGAGAAAGCAATTTTTGAACGCGGTGGAAGACGGGTACCGTCCCTGCGGACGGAGAAAAATTTGCAGAAAAATAAGCAAAGGAGGGCTTTGAAATGACCGCGTCCCAGCGCAAAGCGATATTTGGTATGTGCGGACAGCTCGGCATGAACGAGGACGACCGCCATGCTTTGGTTTTGGGCGTAACGGGCAAGGAATCTACCAAGGAGCTGACCGACAGGGAGACCGAGGACGTGCTCCGGGAGCTCCGGAAACGTCTCGGAGGCGAGACTGTTCCGCCGGAAAAACGGAATCCAAGAGCCTATAAACCCGCCGTCCCCGGAATGATCACTCCGGATCAGCAGTCCCTTGCGTGGCGGTACATCTACCGTCTGCGGGAGCTGGACGAAAAGCCCATGCTGCATGAGAACGGTACACCCGTCACTCCCGGGGAGCGCATGACGGGAGCGATACGCGCGATCTTGGGCAACAATATGTCAAAACCCGGCGACGAGATTTTTGCGAGGGTACATTTTGATGAGGGCGTGAAGCTCATAGAGAATCTAAAGCGATACGTTAACTCGGCGGAGCGGAAAGCGAAAAGGAGGGAAAAATCTTGACAAAAGAAGAATGGTTTGAGGCAGAAAATAAAATGAGCGGTCCGCTCGGTATGGTTGATATGAAGATCGACGGGTACGACGTATCACTCCGAGTTGCCAAAAGCGGAAAACTAAAATATTGTATTGCCGTTTACGTTAACGGATATATAAAGGGCGAATGGCTTGTAAAGGATTGCGAGATACGACGCAAATTTTTCCGTTGTGGTGTAAAGTCAGCTTTCAGTAAAAAGGAAAAAGATAAGATTTTTAAGGGTATGAGCAAAAAACAGCGAGAAAAATTCGAAGCGGAAAATTACGACCGACTTCACTATAAATATTATGAGCCGTATTTTTCCTCATTTAAAACCTTAAAGTCGCACTTTATAAAAAATAACACGTCGATAGAAATGGTGCGGGAAGGTGATTCCAATGCCTAACCAATACTGCCGCTACTGCGCGAACGCGGAGGACTACAACGGCGACGGAACGGACTTTGTGTGCTTTGCGGACGCTCCATGCGGAGACGGCGGAAACGGAATATTTTACTCCGCTGCAAAAGCTAAATCAACAAACCGCTGTAAGCATTACGCTTTCTGCGGGATAGATATTTTTACCGCGCGGGAATATCAGCCCCGCACGCCGCGGGAGAAGCTTCCCGACGACGACTATTTTATCCAAACGAGCTTGCTGTAGGAGGCGATGCTGTGAGTCTGCTTGATAAATTAACGCTTGACGATCTGGACGCGGATCAGCGTCAGCTTGCGGAGTGTATCGGTATGGAAGCATACAGAAAATTACTTAAAAATTATGCAGGCTCGCGTGTCCGGGTTCGTATGCCGGATAAGATTACTATTCCTCTGCGAAACAAAGAAATCAAGGATAAATTCAATGGCTACAATTATGGGAAGCTGGCGCGGGAGTATCATTTGTCCGAAGATTCTATTCGTAAGATCGTTTCGGGCGAGATCAAACGGATAAAATACGCTCCGCTCGACGGTCAGATATCTTTGTTTGATAAAAAATAAATTGTAAAAAATGTCCTGAAAATTACGGTCGACGCTTCGTATAAATATGGTGTATGATTAAATTACAAAATCATACGCCATTAATTTTTTTGGGGGGTGAAATCGTGGGAGAGCAGTTATTGTTTTGGGTCATCTGTACGGCAGTCAGCGGCGCGATCGGAATAATAGGATATTTTTTAAAACGGACGATCGACCGTCAGGACAAAGTGGAAAACGACGTAAACAGGCTCAAGGAAAACGCTGTGACGGAAGCGGATTTTAAAGAGCTTAAGGATATGGTGTCGGAGCTGCGCGACAAATTTGTATCAAAGGAAGAAATGCGGGAGCTTAAAGATACTATAAAAGATATCAAGGCGAGCATTGACGATATAAAGGAGAATACTGTTCGGGATAAGGATTTTATCCGCAGTATCACACGTCTTGAAAGTATGCTCGATACAAGGCACTGAACGGAGGATAGCTATGGATAATTCGGAAATCAAAAAAAGAATAAAGCAAAACAGATTCGCGGCTAATAACGGAATGGTTCTCAGAACCGTAAATATGCTCGGCGAAAAATATACCGATCTGGAGGATCTGAGGTACGGGCTTGAGCCGTCCATGTCGGAAAGTGAACTTACAGACTGCCTTAATTATTTAGCGCGCAGCGGATACGTTGAACTTCGGGATATCCGGTCGCATGAAGTAAAGCATCTTTCCGATGCGGATTTTGAACAGCTGGAAGTCGTTGTTGCTCCTAAAGGAGTGCAGCTTCTCTACGGCAGGAACTCCGATCCCTGCATTGACGTTTAGGGAGTGATCGCATGGCAAACCGAAAGCATTCAAAAATCGACAAATTAAAACCCGAATTTAAGGCAGATGTTGAAGAAATGATTGTCTCGGGGCAATTTACATATACCGAAATTGCCGAATATATTTACAGCAATACGGGGCAGACAATTTCTCTCGGAGCAATAAGCAAGCACGCAAGAAGGCTGGCTTTAACGCTTAATACCCTGCGTATGGCGCAGGAAAATTTCAAGGTCGTTATGCAGGAGCTGAATAAATATCCCGATCTGAACAGCACTGACGGTATCATTCAGCTTATGGCGTATAAATTGTTTACTTCTGTGGAACAGGTTACGGAGGACGATCTGAAAAAATCCGATCCGCTCAAGCTTATGAAACAGGCTGCGGAGCTTGTACGGGTCGCAGCGTATAAGAAAAATCTTGATCTTAAAAACAAGGAAATTTCCGAAGCGGGATTTGACGAGATCAAAAGCAAGTTTTTCAGCGGACTTGCAAATGACAAGCCGGAACTGTACAAAGAAATCTCCGATTACATCGACGAAAAGAAAGCAGGCAACAGCTCATGATCTATGTATTACAGGTGCAGACTGGCAAAGAGCTTGCCGTCCGCGGACAGCTCCTCCGCGAGGGTATAGCCGCGGACGTGCCACGCGAAAGGATCATTATACGCAAGGGCGGCTTGTGGAGCAAGATGATAAAAAATCTTTTCCCCGGATATGTTTTTGTGGATATTGATCTTACTCCCGAGATGTTCCACAGGATAAATCCCGTTTCCGGCGTGATCCGATTTTTGGGCAGCACTGCGGGAAACCCCACGCCGCTCCCCGAACATGAGGCGGAGATGATACTGTGGCTCTCCAACGGCGGCGAGGTAATAGAGCCGTCTACGGTCAGCTTTGACGGCGACCATATTGTTTGCGGCGGATTTTTGGCGGGACATGAGGACAGAATCCAATTCCTTAATCTGCGGCAGAAAAAGGCGCGGGTGGAGGTACGGTTCGGCGGGAAAGTCCACCGTGCGAATCTCAGCGTGGAGAAAATATCGGAATAATTTTTCGGGATCGATTCGGTCTCCCGCGGAATTTTCCGGTTGTATAGTGATGTTTCACGGACGGAAATTTCTCCGAGCCGAATGGCGAAGCGCACCCAAAACTCCGGGTGCGGCAGGAGATACCGTTAAACAGCCGTTAAAAGGCGTTATAGCGGCGTTTTAATAAATTTTCCGTGAAACTATACCCATAAGTGTGAGAACGTCTTAAAATGCATTCTCGCGCGATTCTTGCGAAAGGAGCGGTCAGACCTATGAACCCTGTGGAAAAAAATAGCATAAACGCTTTGGCGGAAGCGATAAAGTCCGCCGAAGAAAATCAAGACGACAACGAGATCGGCAGTCAGACGGCTGCCGATCTTATCAATGCCCTCTTGTCCGAGCCGGACAAAAAAGTCCGCTCAAAAATGATAAAGGAATTTTCTGAACGTCACGAGGACGTTGCAAAATTCCTCGCCGACCATGCCGACCTGATAAACGCCGAAGTGGAAGCCGCTCTCATCGGTGCGGCGGTTGGCGGTACCCATACCGAAAAAGAGGTATCCTACAAAGGCGGGAGAAAGTCCGTTAAAACCAAGCGTGTAAAGGCTTTGCCGAATGTCACGGCATTGCAGTTTCTGCTTAAAAACAGGCTGCCCGGCAAGTACAGCGACAAGCCTGTGGGCGATACCGAGATAGAGGACGTTTCCGGTATTGAGGAGGAGCTTTATGGCGATAACAGCTAAAAAAACTATTCCCTACAATTTTTCCAAAAAGCACAAGAATTACATTCGCCGATGCCGCGATTGTGTATACAACGTTGCGGAGGGCGCGGTCAGAGCGGGAAAAACCGTTGACAACGTTATCGCATTTTGCAAGGAGCTGAGAGACACCCCCGACAAGCTGCACCTTGCCACAGCGTCCACGGCGGCGACCGCGAAGCTTATCATCGGCGACTGCAACGGCTTCGGCATTGAACACTATTTCCGCGGGCAGTGCCGCTGGGGAAAATTTAAGGGAAACGAGGCACTGATAATCTGCGGAAAATTTACTCATGGCAAAACCAAAATTGTAATGTTCGTGGGTGGAGGAAAAGCCGACAGTTACAAAAAATTCCGCGGCGCGTCTATCGGAATGTGGATCGCCACCGAGATCGACCTCCATCACGAGGAGACTATCCGTGAAGCGATCACACGACAAGCTGCGGCAAAGCGTCGGAAAATTTTCTGGGACTTAAACCCTTGCACGCCCGACGCGGTGATCTATAAAAATTACATCGACGAGTACGCAAAAAAAGCCGCGGACGGTACGCTGATCGGCGGCTACAACTACGGTCATTTTACCATTGCGGACAACATCAACATCACAGACGAGCAGCGGGAGGCGTTTATCTCTCAGTACAACGTCAACACCGCGGAATACCGCCGCAAGGTGCTGGGCATCAGATGTCCCGCGGACGGTCTCATTTTTCAGCAGTTCGCTGACGACCCCGAAAAATTTATCGTTGACAAAAAATACAGCGGCGTAAAGTTTATTTCCATCGGCGTTGACTTTGGCGGACACAAATCCAAGACTACGTTTGTGGCTTCGGCGATAATTGAAAATTACCGCGCTCTCGGCGTTATCGCGGATTACAAAATGCGCGGCGGGAAAGGCACGGTCGACCCCGACCGTATAAACCGCGAATTGATCACGTTTTTCAGGTACGTTCAGGCTTTGTACCCAAATTCCCGGATATTGTATATCGACTGCGACAATGCGTCCCAGGAGCTCATAAACGGCATACGTCTTGCATTTGTGCGGGCGAATATTCCCGCGGTTGTTCGGGACTGCTTCAAAGGCGCGATAAATACCAGAATTTACGCCCTGAACGGTCTTATGACCCAGGGACGTTTTTTCGTCCACCGGGACTGTCAAAACGTTATCGACAGCCTTTGTACGCAGGTATGGGACTCAAAGGAGATCACCAAGGACGTGCGGCTTGACGACGGAACCTGCGACATAGACACGTCCGACGCGCTGGAATACAGCTTCAGCCGTTTCATAAATATGTTCAATATTTTTGATAAAAGTTAGGGGGTGATGACTTGAATAAACAGTTAATTGCATGGATAAACGACAAGCTCGGATACAGCATATCCGATAAATACTACGGAAAAATCGACGAGTGGCTTTGCTGGTGGCGCGGGTACTTCAAACCGTTTCATCACATGACTTTCAGCAACGGCAAGCGCAGGATCGAGCGCGATCTCTACACCCTTAAAATGGGTAAAAAGGTGTGCGAGGACTGGGCGAGTATCCTGCTCAACAGCAAAACTCACATAAAAATTTCCGACGAGCGCACCAATCTTTTTGTACAGGGGCGGCGCGAGACCGAGGGTATCCTTGGCGCAAATTCCTTTTGGACGAAATGCAACCGTCTGATAGAAAAGTCCTTCGCTGCGGGGACGGGAGCGGTCACGATCCACGCGTCGGGAGTAAGGCTTTCCGGCAGCGGGGACGATCTGAACGTGGAGATTTCCCCGGGCGCGTCTCTTAATTTTAACTATCTGACCGCGGACTATATCATTCCGCTGACGGTGGATAACGGAAAGATTATCGAAGCCGCGTTCGCCTCCGAGTCCACGGAAAAGGGAAAAAAGTACCTGCTTCTGGAAATACATACCCTTGACAAAAATCAAAATTATGTGATTGAAAACCGCCGTTTTCTTGCGGAGAACGGTCAGCTTACCGAGGAAAATCTGCCGTCCAATATGATACGCAGATTCTGCACCGGCTCGCCCGTTCCCTGGTTTGCGGTTTTCATGCCGAACATTGAAAACGACGTTCCGGACAACAACGGTCTGGGGGTATCGATCATTCACGGAGTGGTCGACGCGCTTAAAGCCGTCGACCTTTGCTTTAACAATTTCTGCTCCGATTTTTATCTCGGGCAGAAAAAAGTTTTTATGGAAAAATCGCTTGTTGAGGTTACCGACGACGGCACGGAAATTGCTCCCGATGACGTACATCAACAGCTTTTTACTTTCATAAAATTTCCGGAGGAAACCCAGAGCGACGGCAAAAAATTTATCCAAGAGTTTAATCCCGCCCTCCGCGTGGACGACAACACAAAGGGCGTACAGTCCGCGCTGGATTATCTGTCGTTCAAGTGCGGTCTGGGAAACAAGCACTACCAGTTCAACGGCGGGACGGTGGTCACCGCGACACAGT
>CAJUAN010000039.1 GCA_910584715.1 uncultured Oscillospiraceae bacterium | reverse complement strand
TGGAACAATGCGATATGAGCGAAGCGACCTTTTATCGCCGCCTGCGGGAATATAGACTTTGTAAGCAATAAAAAAGGCTATCAAAATGTACACTTTTTGACAGCCGGCGCAAATACATAAATTTTTATATAGTGTAGCATAGAAAGCACAGATTGTCAATAGTTTTTCAGAAATTTTTACAATTTTTTGATTGTTTTTTTGCTTTCAATCTAATCAAAGCTAAAAAACAGTTATTGTCAAAAAGTGTACCTTTTGACAATAGTACTGTGTATACATAATTTTCCAACTAAAAATAAAGAGTGATACATTTATGGCGAGCGATAGAATGATCGAATATAAGTGTTCTTACTGTGGAAAGACTACAAGAAAACATCAATCTATGGGTAGACCCGACCCAGGGACATGTCAAAGAATATGTGGTTTAATTTTTTTTGCGAGTTGAAATGGCAGGTGAGGCAAGTATGAAGGTTAATAAAAAAGTATTCGAGTTATCATCACTGAAGAAATACAGGCAGTCTGAACGTAAGCTTTGGCTGATACCTTTGGTATGTCTAATTTTTATAGCTGCGTTAGTCGGGAAAATAGCCTTGGCTGAGCTAATTGAAAATCCGGATATTGCAACGGTATTCGGTATTGTAATGTTTCTTTTTTTGCAAACGTTAATATTATCAGTTATTCCTTTTTTTATAGGAAAAATTATTATAAAAACTCATATAAAAACAACAATACTCAACTGCACAATTACAAATATGCATGATTTTGATTATTATCGTGAAAAGCTGACTGGTTTGTCGCCAGCGACAATTAGTATTCTGACCGATTTGGATATTGAGCAGAAAAAAGACGTGGCAGCGTCTGTTTTGCAGTATGAAAATCTTGGGCTGTTGACAGAAACTGCAGATAATACATACCGCGTCACAGATAAATATTACAGATGCAATGATTTAAATGAAAGTGATCGATATTTAATAAAGCATTTGGAAAAAGGCGACTTTGACTGGGAGAATGATACAAATTGGAAAAATTTGGTCATGGAAGAAGCGGTTTCAGAAGGATATGTCAAGAAAAAAGGAATTCAGAATAAAGGTGATTCTAAAAAAGGCTGCCTTGTACCGTTGGCAGTGTTTCTGGGCTGGTTTTTATGGGTGGGAAGCGCAATGCAGAGACTGAATGATTTTGGCGCAATTTTAGATACCGCTCCAGAAAACATGAGCTTGGCGGAACAGGTGAATTTTCTCAGTCAGAATAACCTTTGGCTTGGAATTATAGAAATAATCCTGCTGTTTGTTTATATGATGTTTATGGTCGCATTTGTGTTGTCAGCTACCCGTGTCGGGGCAATAATAAAGAAAAACGCCAAACCAATAAAACGTACAGAATATGGCAATTATATGGCAGAATGCATATACGGTATGAAGAATTTTATCCATGATTATTCTAACTTGAGTGAGGCTGACAAACATTATGTTGTCTTATGGGAAGACTATCTTGTGTATGCGGTCGTACTGGAAGAAAATATGCAAATAGTAAATGAAATTTCAAGAACAAGGAGGAAATATTTATGATGATATTTATTATTGTAATCGCGGTTATTGTTTTTGTTGCCGTAATAATGACTGTGGAGTACAACAGTCTTGTAGTGCTCAGAAACAGAGTTGACAATCAGTCTGCTCAGGTGGATGTACAATTGAAACGCAGGACAGAGCTTATACCTAATCTTATCGAGACAGTAAAAGGATATGCGAAATTTGAAAAATCAACACTTACCGATATTGCACAGCTCAGAAGCAAAGTTATGAATTCCGAAAATACGAGCGAAACCTGTGCCGCTGACGCAAAGCTTGGTCGGGTATGTTCAAAAGTGCTGGCGCTTGGAGAAAGTTATCCGGAACTGAAATCAAATACGAACTTTTTAAAACTGCAGGAAGAACTTTCAGAAACAGAAAATAAAATTGTAATGGCACGGCAGTTTTACAACGACGTTGTGACAAAGTACAATACGCAGATAATGCTGTTCCCGAAATCATTTTTTGCAAAAATATTTGGTTTTAAAAAGTATGCTCTTCTTGAGTCAGCGGCAGAGGAAAGAAAAAATGTGCAAATATCTTCCTCAGATTTTCAGTTTGAATAATTAAAAAAGAATTTTTTACTGCGAGACAATGTCAAACGATATAACGAACTGTACGCAAATTTTTATTGCTGCAAGTCAAGACAGTTTGAGTTCGGCGGCTGCGGTGAACTTGTGAACGGAAAGACAACTCTGCGGTTTGCCTACACTTTAAGTTGGCTGATAAAAATTGACAACTTTTCCGCTATGGATTTGTGCTTTGATTACTTTGGCAATTCTCAACAGCGTTTAAGCAAGCGACAGAACATACTTTATTAAAAGAATGCGAGATAAAGAAAATTCCTGCCGTACTAAATGTGCGGCAGGAATTTTTGCAGGGGAATGTCGGTTTATGGGCGTTTGGTTTATTTTGTATTTCTAGAAACGAATAGAACCACTCATTAAAAATATTCTTGAACGGTGCAAATTCATTATCGCCGTTCTCGCTGTCATAATTGTCATAAATCGCAATAAACTGAATATCGTTTGCCGGAAAGAAAAAGTAGCCTGTCATAAGGTGGTCGCGGCCCAAGCGTGAAAGATCTTTCACAATAACGGTTTTGACCTCGCCTTTTTCAATGTCGGAAACCATATTCTGAAATCCCTCGCGTTCAAAAGTCATGCCTGTCACACCGTCGTCTAAATAATAACGGGTATTAAGAAATCCGTTATTATCAGCGAACGCTTTTAAAATCCTTTTTTGAGATAGGATTTGTCAAGGGGTTTTTCTGCAAAAGTTAATGATTTTATATATTTGTGCAAAATGCAGTACAGATATGCTCCAAAGCATATCTGTACTGCATTTAATCAAGTGCAAATCGCGGATCATTATCACCGTCAATATGTTTCATCGAAACGCTGCTTCTTACGTATCTGTAAGGGCGAGTATCAAATGGGTCATCACTAAATGAGGCAACTTTGAAAACACCATTTTCAACAAGTGGTTTGCCCGCGACTGTTCCAAAAAAATAAGGACAGTTTTTCAAAGCAAAGGCAAATCGGGTGAGATTTTGTGCAGTATACCGCCATATGGGTATATAAGAGACCCCGAAGACAAAAGGCACTGGCTTGTTGATGAAGCCGCCGCCGAAGTTGTCAGAAAAATTTTTGAATTGTATTTAGGCGGTATGGGTGCAAAAATGATTGCTGATTTCCTTGAAGAAAACGGCATACTTACACCCACGGATCACTTGAAAAGCTTGGGTAAAAAGCCTCGCGGCACATACTGAAATACCCCTGTAAAATGGACTTGCACAACTGTAAATAAAATACTTTCAAGGCAGGAATATACGGGAGACATTGTTAATTTCAAAACTACAATGAAGTCCTATAAAATTCACAAAAAAATTGAAATTCCAGCCGAGGAAAGAACCGTTTTAAAAGGTGTCAACGAGCCGATAAGTTACGTCAGATGATTGGGAAAAGACACAGACAATTCTTGCGAAAAATAAAAGAGTCCACCGCAACAGAGAACCCGATATTTTTCAATCATATCTGTTCTGCGCTGACTGCGGTCAAAAGATGTATATTAGTTACAGAGGCAAGCTAAACAGTAAACATTATGTGTGCAGCGGCTACGCAAAGGGTATTACGGATTGTTCCACCCATTACATAAGGCAAAGCGTTTTGATTGATTTGGTGCTTCAAAACATTCAGGAGGTTGTCCGCTCCGCAAATTTTGATAAAAAGAAATTTGCAGAGGAATTACATAGGAAAATGGACAGCAAAAGCGACAAGGACTTCAAACGCACAATTAAAGAAGCTGAAAAGCTAACGTCAAGGTGTACCGCCCTCGATAAAATAATTCAAAAATTTTTTGAGGATAGAGTTTGCGGGAAAATTTCTGACAAGCGTTACTTTACTATGGCTGAAAGCTACAAAAAGGAGCAAGCTTGAAATTAAGGTGAAGCTTGCAGAGTATCAAGAAAAAATTGACGAACACAACTACAGTAAAAAGGGTGTTGATGATTTCTTAAAACTTGTCGGAAAATACTCCGAAATAACAGAACTTACTTCTCAGCTTCTTTTGGAATTTATCGACAAAATTATTATTCACCAAACCGAGAAAAGTGAAAACGGCTCTTTTCAAACCGTTGAAATTCACTATAAAGGTGTTGGTGCTTTAAGTTAAGTGGGGTGTTTCCCTAAAATACGTATACTAAAATTTGCGTATATGATTTTTGTGCGGATTTTTTATTTCACGCTTCTAATCGGTGTTTAGTATTAAAGTTCCATTCGCATTTCGGTGTTTCCGCGTGGAATAAAGCCTTTTTTTAGGTACATAGGCTTTCCCATTTCCGTTGCGGAAAGGTCTATGCATGTGATGCCCTCTTTTTTCGCGTCCTTGATAAGCCTGTCCAAAATTTGGGAGGCTATCCCCATACGGCGGTATCCGTCACAGGTGTACACATTCATCAGGTAACAGGTGCTGCCGCTTAAAAAGTGTACGCTTGCGGGCTTTTGCAGCCTTACCATAAATATGACCGCCACAGGTACTCCTTTGTCCTCGGCAAAGTAGGCGGTGAAATCCCGTCCTATATGCTCCTTGAAATATGTAGGGAGCTGGGCTTTGAGCGCGTTTGACTGCCCCTCGGAAAGCTCGCCCTCCACGTCGGTCATGTACAAAAATCTGAATCGGACGAGGGTTTCCACGTCGTTCAGATCAGCAGTTCTTATTGTAATATTTTCCAAATCAAATTTCCCCCAAATGTGCAGAAAATGTAGACAGCCGTGCCGCAAAAGGCTGAGCCTTTACCCTTGCCGCCGTCTATGGTAAGGAATCAAAATATTCTCCCGAGACGGCATTTCGGCTAAAATATAAGGATAGCACAAAGTATAGCGCATTTATCTTTTTATGAATTTTTTGTCAGAATCGGGAATGCCGTCTTTATCCGAAACAAACCTCTCAACGTTCATATGCAGGTCATATTTTTCCCTTAACCGTGCGATTGTTTCCATCATAGGCGACGAGTGGTGGCGGTCTATCGACTGCTGGTCGCGCCAGCGGTCGATAAGCAGAACGGTTTCGCTGTCCCCGAAAGGCAGGAAATATTCATATTTTTCGTTTCCGTCCTCACCGCGGATAAGCGCAGCCGTACCACTGCTTTCCATTTCCTCCGCAAATTTCCGCGCGTTTCCGTTTTCGCCGCTGTAATAAATGTTTATCGTTATGCTCATACACAGCTCCCCCAATATACTTATTTTATAAAATAAACGTCGGCGGACAGTCTGCCGTCCGCCGTACCGAATCAGAAGTTTTTACTCACCCAAAAACGCGCAGAAAGCCTTGTATGTCATATAGACGTCGGTTTTCGCCACAATCTCGTAAGGAGCGTGCATTGCCAGCACGGGCACGCCCACGTCGATAACGTCCATGCCAAGATTTGCGATGTAGGCGGCAACCGTTCCGCCGCCACCAAGGTCTACCTTGCCAAGCTCGCCGGTCTGCCAGATAATGTTATTATTTTCCATGAGAGCGCGTACTCTTCCCACAAATTCCGCGGAGGCGTCGGAGGTACCGGACTTTCCTCTTGCGCCCGTGAACTTAGTCACCACAACGCCCTTATTCAGGAAAGCAGCGTTTCGCTTCTCCACAACATCGGGGAAGGTAGGATCAAATGCGGCGTTTACATCTGCGGAAAGACATTCGGAATTGGAAACAAGGATCCTGCCCTTTACGTCAAAACTGTCCGCAAGGTCGTACAGGAAATTTTTAAGGTAAGCGGAGCAAAGTCCGGTGTTGCCGTCGCTGCCTGTTTCCTCCTTGTCGGTAAGGCATACCACGGCGGTCTTGTTTACCTTGTCGCAGCCGAGAATAGCCTCCAAAGCGGTATAGGCGCATACCCTGTCGTCGTGTCCGTAGGAACCGATAAGGCTCCTGTCAAAGCCCACGTCCTTGGCCTTGAAAGCGGGAACCATTTCAAATTCCGCTGAAAGGAAATCAGCTTCGGTCAAACCGTACTTTTCATTCAAAACAGACATGATATTCAGCTTTACCTTTTCGCTCACATCGTCGTCGCGGAAAGGTCTTGAACCCACGATAACGTTAAGCTCCTCGCCCTTGATGCCCTCCGCGAGGGTACGCTTTACCTGCTCCTGAGCAAGGTGTGGCAGCAGGTCGCTCACAAAGAACACGGGATCATTCTCGTCCTCGCCGATACGAAGCTCCACCTTTGTGCCGTCCTTTTTGACAGCTACGCCGTGGAGCGCAAGGGGCATTGCCGTCCACTGGTACTTTTTAATACCACCGTAGTAATGGGTCTTGAAAAGAGCGATGTCGTTATCCTCATAAAGGGGATTCTGTTTCAAATCAAGTCTTGGGGAATCAATATGCGCCGCCGCAAGGTGTACTCCCCTGTCCAAAGGCTCGCTGCCTATTACCGCTAAAATGACCGCTTTGCCCCGGTTGCAGTAATAGATCTTATCCCCGGCTTTAAGGGACATTCCAGACTTGTATTCCTTGAAGCCCTCTTCTTCGGCAAGAGCTATTGCAGTCTTTGCAGCCTCACGTTCGGTCTTGGATCTGTCAAGAAAATCCTTATAACTCTCACAGAAGTCGTCGCAAGCCGCAATTTCCGACTCGGACATAATAAGTCCAGCGTGTTTTTTCTCCATAAAAAGCTTTTCTTTAAGAAGCTCTGCCTTTGATTTTTCCTTTGACATATCTATCTATCCTTTCATATTTAGTTGCTGTATAAATTAGTATACCCCTCATAAGCCGTCATAACCTTTTTAACGTAGTGTTCCGTGGTATCCGAGGGAATCCTGTCGAGAGTCCTGCCGTCGGAGCTGTAGTTCTTATCCTCCAGCCAGCCGTTAACGCTTCCCCTGCCCGAATGGTACGCCGCAAGAGCCGTCCTCTCGTCGCCGTACTCCTCGTACAAAAGCTTCAGAAGAAAGCTGCCGTACTCTATATTATAACCCGGGTCGTACATGTCGTCGTAGCAAACGTCCCGCTCGTCCTCCATGCGGAACTTTACCCAGTCGAACGCGTCCTCCATAAGCTGCATCAGACCCCGCGCGCCGACCTCCGATTCGGCTTCCGCGTTGAAATTGCTTTCCGTCCTTATAACGGCGTAGATCAGATACTTGTCTATTCCTGTTTCAACGGAAGCCGTTTCCACCAGATCGCTGTACCCAACGGGATAAACGTATTTTTTGCTGAGACTCTCCATATTGCATACCGCCCATATGATAAGTCCCAGCAGTACGATGACGAGAAAACCGCCAAGCTTTTTAAGCATTATAGTACTCCTTGACTTTTTCGGCAACCTCCTCCGCCTTTTCAATGAGTTCCTCAACGGAGTTGTTGTTCTTTATTATAAAATCGGAATGGTTTATGAAAAACTCCTCGGTATGCTGGGAGGAAAACCTCTCGCTGATCTGCTCCTCGGTAAGACCGTCCCTTGCGGCTATCCTTTCCCGCCTGAGATCTTCCGAAGCGGTAACGCTTATGATAAGGTCGCAGAAATCGTCCGCTCTGCTCTCAAAAAGCGTAGGAGCGTCGATAAGCACATACCTTTTGTTTTCGTCGCGGTACTTGTTTATCATCTTCAGAATTTCCGAAGTTATGTAAGGATAGCTTATTGCGTTAAGCTGCATAAGCTTTTCATGATTCCCGAAGATAATGTCTGCAAGCTTCTGCCTGTTAAGACTTCCGTCCTCCAGCAAAATGCAGTTCCCGAAACACTCCGTTACCTCTGCAAGACATGGAGAGTCCTTTTCCATAATAACGCGGGCTATCTTATCCGCGTTGATGACTGCAAAGCCCTTTTCGTCGAATACCTTACATACTGTCGTCTTTCCCGCGCCGCTCTGCCCCGTCAGACCAACTACAGCCGCCCCGGCTGACTCGCTCATACTTTCCATTCCTTTCATGTTTTTGATTTTGTCAAATTATCCGTTCCCATTCATATCTCCGTGCAGACTAAAGCCTGACGACCTCAAAGCCCGCCGCTCTGAGCAGACGGTTATAGACCGCAAGCCCAACTCCCTGCGGCGACGGCATACGGGCGTACACCTGCTCCGCGCCTATACCGTCGAGCTTTCTCAACACAGCAAAAAGGTTTGCAGCCTGTTCCTCGGAGGTATCTCCGTAGGCGATATACGGTATCATGCACTTATCGGCTTCGCTGCCGAATATCATCGCGCAGACCCCGTTTCCTCCATGCCGGCTGACAAATTCCAGGTACTGCTCTTCGCTTCCGTCCACTATGGTAACATTCGCTTTTGGCGAATAATGCTTATATTTCATTCCGGGGGACAGAACCTTTTCTCCCTCCGCGGCGGCTTCCGTGATATGCCTGTCGCATATCACTTCTGCCCATTCGGACAGTTCCTCAGCCGAAACGAACCCCGGTCTGAGTATCCTTACCGCGTCCCCCTCAAAGGAAATTACAGTGCTCTCCACTCCCACTGGGCAGCTTCCTCCGTCCACGACCGCGGGTATACGTCCCCGCATATCCGCCATAACGTGAGCCGCTTCCGTTGGACTGGGGCTTCCCGATATATTTGCTGACGGAGCCGCCAAAGCCTTTCCGCTCAACCGGATAAGGCTTCTCGCCGCCTCGTGGCAGGGCATACGGATACCCACCGTATTAAGTCCCGCGCTTGTAACATCGGGAATTATTTCTTTTTTAGGCAGAACCATAGTCAACGGCCCCGGCCAAAATTTTTCAGCAAGACGGTATGCAATGACGGGAATGCTGTGAGCGTACTCCTCGAGCCGTTCGATATCCGCGATATGAACTATTAAAGGGTTATCCTGGGGTCTGCCCTTTGCGGCAAAAATTTTCTCAACCGCTCTCGGATTTTCCGCGTCGGCTGCAAGACCGTACACCGTTTCGGTAGGCATACCCACTATCTCGCCGCGGGCAAGAAGTCCCGCCGCGTACCGAAGCTCCTCCTCGGACGTGCCCAAAAGCTTTGTACTGATGTCCACCTCTTATGCGTCCTCCCGGGTAAACTGCGACGCAAGCTTCGCAGCCTGATCGGCAGTGGCGAGAGCGTCGATCACCTCGTCCAGATTGCCGTTTAAAATATATTCAAGCCGATACAGCGTAAGACCGATTCTGTGGTCGGTAACGCGGCTTTCGGGAAAATTGTACGTTCTTATTCTCTCGGAACGGTTTCCAGTACCCACCTGAGATTTTCTTTCCGAAGCTATCTTGTCGTTCTGCTCCTCCAGCAAAGCCTCGTAGAGCCTTGACCGCAGTATCTTCATCGCCTTGTCCTTGTTTTTGTGCTGGCTGCGCTCGTCCTGGCACTCAACCACCACTCCCGTTGGAAGGTGAGTTATACGCACCGCCGATTCGGTCTTGTTGATGTGCTGACCTCCCGCTCCCGAAGCGCGGAACACGTCTATTTTCAGGTCTGTGGGATTTATTTCCAGCTCCACCTCGTCAGCTTCCGCAAGCACCGCAACCGTTACCGTTGAAGTATGGATACGCCCCTGGGACTCGGTCTCGGGAACTCTCTGGACGCGATGTACTCCGCTTTCGTACTTAAAGCGGGAATACGCGCCCTCGCCTTCGATAGAAAAGCTGACCTCCTTGAAGCCGCCAAGCTCCGTTTCGTTGGCGTTCAGAATCTCGGTTTTCCAGCGGCGCGCCTCGGCGTACATGGTGTACATACGGAAAAGAGAGCCTGCGAAAAGCGAAGCCTCCTCGCCCCCTGCTCCGCCGCGTATTTCTATGATAACATTCTTGTCGTCGTTGGGGTCTTTGGGGAGCAGCAGTATCTTCAGCTCCTCGCCAAGATTTTCCAAGGCTTCCCTGCTCTCGTCAAATTCCAGCTGAGCAAGCTCTTTCATCTCCCTGTCGCCGCCCGCTTCGTCCAGAAGCTCCTTGGCGTCCTCCATTGTCTTTTTGCACCTTACGTACTCGCGGTACTTATCCACTATCGGCGTAAGATTTTTATATTCCTTCATCAGCGACGTATAGAGCTTGTTATCGCTGATGACCTCCATATCGGTCAGCTTCTGGCTGATCTCCTCGTATTTCTGCTCCGTGAGCTTTAATTTTTCAAACATCGCGGTTATTCCTCCTGCACTTAAATTCGATTAAAGTGTACGAGACCGCTAAGATTCCCCGTCGGCAGGACGTTCCACAGACTTGATATTTCTCTCGATCTTGCTTCTGGGAACCATAAACTCGTGACCGCAGCCCTCGCACCTGAGCTTAAAATCCATTCCCGACCGCAGCACAATCATACGCGAGCTTCCGCAGGGGTGTTTTTTTTTCATTGTCAATATATCAGACGGGCGAATGTCCATAAAAATATCCTTTCAAATTATCAGCAATCACAAGTATTATACCACATTTTACTGAGTAAAGGCAATTATTTTCATCAATATTTTCAGAAATTTTATACAAACTATACAAAGACGTGAAAAACACGCCGAAAACTAAGCAATCTGCACAAATTATCCAAAAAGAAAGGAAAATATCCATGAAAATAATTGCAAGCTTCGACTCCCCGGACAGCGCGGATTTTGCCGCGGGAGCCATTAAAAGAGCCGTATCCCCTCTTTCCTCCGTTGAGACAAAGGAACTGTACCCCAATAGCGGCGACATCGGGCTGAACGTTTTTTCCTCCTTTAACGTGATCTCCTCAACGCCGACCTATTCAATGCCCGTCTACACTCCCATTGCATTTTCCCCAAGCGAAGACGACGGTCATCAGACCGACTATCTGCACAACGACCATATAATCGAGGTGGTCTGCCGAAAAGAGGAGTACCCCGTTGTGTCGAAGCTTATCATCGCACACGGCGGCAGAAACATTTCCAAATTATAAAATATTATAGAATATCGGTTTTGTCCTCCGCATAAGATTGAAAAGCGGATAAAATTCAATCATTCCGATCCGCGGTCCGCGATATGACCGGGAAATCGGTATTAAAACTCGGGAGGTACAAAATGAACAATTACTATCCGGAGGGCGCGCTTTTTATGTCGCCCGACAACCAAAACAGCATAAAGTCCATTTTCGCTTTGCAGGAGGCTATGGCTCAGGAAAAGATACTTGAAGCGCGTGTGACCATGTGCGACAGCGGGCATAATCTCCATGTGGAGCTTCCCTGCGCAAACTGTTCGGGAATAATTTACCACGAAGAAGGCGCGCTTGGCATAGCCGACGGTTCCACAAAGGATATCGCTCTTATCACGAGAGTAAACAAGCCCGTCTGCTTCAAGGTAAAACAGCTTCTGAAAAACGATTCGGGAAGCTATACTGCCGTACTTTCCCGCCGCGAGGTTCAGGAGGAGTGCATGGAAAGATTTATCTCCCGCCTATCTCCGGGAGATATCATTCCCTCCAAAGTAACTCATCTCGAACAGTTCGGAGCTTTTGTGGATATAGGATGCGGCATACCGTCCCTTATACCCATAGACGCGATATCCATATCGAGGATATCTCACCCATCCGACCGTTTCCGTGCGGGGCAGGATATACACGTTGTAATAAAGGACGTGAGCGGCGGCAGGGTATGGCTCTCCCACAAGGAACTGCTTGGTACATGGGAGGAAAACGCCGCACGCTTCAACTACGGCGAAACCGTTTCCGGAATAATCCGAAGCGTTGAGGATTACGGCATTTTCGTTGAGCTTGCGCCCAATCTGGCGGGACTCGCCGAACCGAAAGAGGGCGTGTCCGTAGGTCAGAACGCAAGCGTTTACATAAAGGCTCTCATTCCCGAAAAAATGAAAGTCAAGCTTATTATTGTGGACGTTTTCAACGGCGCGGACATTCACCGTCCCCCAGAATATTTCATCACCGAGGGACGGCTTTCATACTGGAAATATTCTCCCGATTCGTCAGCTAAGCTGATAGAGAGCAGATTCTGACCTCAGAGAACGTTTTTCCGTCCTACAAAACCTCGTCACGGAGTCACGGTACGATCGGGCGGGAATACCCCGCCCTCAATCTTTTACGGATTACCGCCTTTTTTTATTTTCTGCCAGTACTGCTTTGCAGTCTGTTCGGTCTTATTGTCGCCGTATTCGTAGTACACCCTGTCCTTGATCGGGTCGGGAAGATACTGCTGTTCAACGTAATGGTTGGGGAATTCATGGGGGTACAGATAATGCTGTCCCCTGACCGCCGCCCCCTCGCCGTCGTAGTGCTTGTTCTGCAAATGGCGGGGGAAATCCCCGCACTCACGCGTGCGGACGTCCTCCAGAGCAGCGTCAATAGCGTTGATTCCAGAATTGGATTTTGGAGCCGTGGCAAGCAGTATGACCGCTTCCGCAAGCGGGAGCCGCGCTTCGGGCAGACCAAGCTGCATTGCGCTGTCCACGCAGGCTTTTACAACAGCTATAGCCTGCGGATATGCAAGACCGATATCCTCGGAGGCTATAACAAGCAGACGGCGGGAAAGCGAGATTATGTCCCCCGCCTCGATAAGCCGCGCCGCATAGTGAAGCGCGGCGTTTTCATCGGAGCCGCGTATTGACTTCTGCAATGCGGACAAAATATCATAATGAGAATCGCCGTCGCGGTCGTAGCGCATATTGCTGCGCTGTGTGAGAGCCTCGGCGGTCTCTTTTTTTATGACTATCTCACCCGCTCCGCTTGCCGCCGACAGAACGCACAGCTCAGCTGTATTTATTGATTTCCGCACGTCTCCGCCGCAGCCCCGGGCGATATGCTCAACCGCGCCTTTTTCCACCTTTACCTTGATCCCAAGCTCGTCCGCAGCGATACGGAAAGCTCTGCTTACAGCAGGCATAAGCTCCTCGGCGGTTATCGGCTTGAACTCGAATACCGTGGAGCGGCTGATTATCGCGTTATAGACGTAAAAATAAGGGTTTTCGGTTGTGGAGGCGATAAGGGTTATCTGTCCGTTCTCGATATATTCCAGCAGGGACTGCTGCTGCTTTTTGTTGAGGTACTGTATCTCATCCAGATAAAGCAGCACGCCGTTAACGCCGTCCAGAGTATTGGTGTCGGCAATAACGTCCTTGATATCGGAAATGGACGCAGAAGTGCCGTTCAGCTTGTGAAGCTTCATATGGGTATTTTCGGCGATTATCCGCGCAACAGTGGTTTTTCCCACGCCGGAGCTGCCGTAAAATATCATGTTGGGTATCTGACCGTTTTCGATTATACGGCGCAAGGGCTTTCCCTCGCCCAAAATGTGGGACTGTCCCACAACGTCGTCAAGGGTCTTCGGACGTATCCTGTCCGCAAGAGGGGCAGTCATAAGATCACGACCTTACTTAACAATTAAAGCTATGTACGCAGGCGACATACAGTTAAGCTCCTTAAACAGATCCACAATGAGCTTTACGTTTCCATCGTTATGCGCAAAAAATCGGCTTATATATGCCACCGTGCTTTTGAATGTTTTCTCTGGATTTAAACTTTGGATATTGTAAGAAACGGCAGCTGAAAGCTTTACGGAAGCTATAGCCGCCGCATAGTAACAGTAATTTTCAAAAATGCCGGTATCCTTTATTCTGAACGGCATTTTAAGCTCCAGCAGCAGATTTAAAGCAATGTTTCTCAGCGCAAACGGTCTTTCAGCAAAGGCTGCATTGAAATTCCTTATTCCCTCGTCGTATTTATCGGCAATAATCAAATCATTTTCGCTGATAAGATTTATCATATTTGTCTTTAAAACTATTTCGTTAAGCTTTTTGGCAAACCATAGCTTTACGGAATAATTCGGTTTAAGAGCTTCAAGCTTTTCAGTCTGCTTAGGGTCTTTTAATGCCTTTTTCAGAGAAGCTATGTTTTCGGGTATCATATTTATTTTTCCGGAGCTTATGTTTTTGGCAAGATTCTGTGCAGCCACCGCGCCAAGCGTAACACACGTTTCAAGGCTGCGCGACTCGTCGGAAATTATTTCATAAAAGAACTCTAAAAGCTGATGACGGTATTTAAACTCCGGATGACTCAAAATATCCGCCTCGCTGTCCATACTTACCTTTCCCGCTTTTTTGTGTACCGGTTTATAGTTTTCAAGGATCATACAATCCTTGTCATTGCATAAAGTATCCAAAACACGGTAGCACGAAAGATTGCAGTAATTCATGACAGTACTTCCGCAGAATAGTGCGTTCCGCGGATAAACCGTACAGGTGTAGGAAAGGTATTCGGCACCCAATTCACGCTGGATCAGGCAGAAATTATCTTCGGTCAGAAACGGGCAGCGTTTTTTGCTGTCCATTATGATCCTGAACTTTCCCGGCGCATCGGTAACCTCTCCAAAGGAGTTCTCAACAAGCATTCTCAAATGCTCCGAACACTCTGCATTTTTAAGTCTTTCTATCTCTTGTTCCGTCCAGTCCACGCTCCAGATAAGACAGCAGCTCATCGGACAGCTTCCGCCCATACACTGAAAATCTTTAAAGTAACGCGGCCGCCTGAAAAACTGTGCTTTAACTTTATTTTCGCTCATTAAATTCACTCCTAAAAACGGGAGGAACAGACCTTATATTTCTTGTCTGACCCTCCCGCAATGCTTTTCAATTACTCATAAAGAGGATACTTTGCGCATATCTCATTAACGCCCGCCCTTATCTCATCGGCTTTACCCTCGAAATCCTTGGCGGTAAGATAGATGTACTCGGCGATCTTCTCCATATCGTCAACACCCAGACCGCGGCTCGTTACAGCGGGAGTTCCGATTCTCACTCCGCTTGTGATAAACGGACTCTGCGGATCGTTGGGGATAGCGTTTTTGTTTACGGTGATATAAACTTCGTCAAGTCGGCGTTCAAGCTCCTTGCCGGTAATGTCGAAAGGACGGAGGTCAACAAGCATAAGATGATTGTCGGTACCGCCCGAAACAAGGTTGAAGCCTCTGTTTACAAGACCCTTTGCAAGCGCCTGAGCGTTTTCAACTACCTTTTTGCCGTACTCCTTGAACTCGGGCTTGAGAGCCTCGCCGAAGCATACCGCCTTTGAAGCGATAACGTGCATAAGGGGACCTCCCTGGATTCCCGGGAACACAGCCTTGTTTATTTTCTTTGCAAGCTCCTCGTCGTTAGTAAGGATAAGTCCGCCCCTTGGACCCCTCAGGGTCTTATGGGTAGTAGTGGTCGTAACATGGGCATACGGCACAGGCGTAGGGTGTACTCCCGCAGCGACAAGTCCCGCAATGTGCGCCATATCCACCATAAGGTACGCGCCTACCGAATCTGCGATCTCACGGAGCTTGGGGAAATCAATGATCCTCGGATATGCTGAAGCGCCCGCGACGATAAGCTTGGGCTTATTATCCTTTGCAAGAGCCTCAACCTTATCATAGTCAATAGTCTCGTCGTCTCCCAGACCATATGAAACAAAGTTGAAGTATTTACCGGAAAGGTTTACGGGAGAACCGTGAGTAAGATGTCCTCCGTGGGCAAGACTCATGCCGAGCACAGTGTCCCCCGGTTCGAGGAGAGCAAAGTACACAGCGGTGTTAGCCTGAGCGCCCGAGTGAGCCTGAACGTTTGCAAAACCTGCTCCAAACAGCTGTTTAGCGCGGTCTATAGCAATATTTTCCACAATATCAACACACTGGCATCCGCCGTAGTAACGCTTCGCGGGATATCCCTCGGCGTATTTATTTGTAAGAACAGACCCCATTGCCGCCATTACCGCAGGAGAAACAAGGTTCTCGCTTGCGATGAGTTCCAGATTCCTGCGCTGGCGTGCAAGCTCTTTCTTCATGCCTTCCCCCACCTCGGGATCGGCAGCGGCTACAAAGCCGATAGTATCCATAATATCGTTGTACATAAGGTTTGCTCCTTTTCCAAAATATATTGTTTTTATTATACACTATTTTTCTTCGGATTTCAACCGTATTTTCAGATTTTTACATATCCGTCACTCAAAAATAAAAAAGGAGCGGCGTATATTGAAATTACGCCGCTCCGACCGTAACAAGACAAAAGCTCTGTAAAATAACCGAATATTATTTTCTTACTCTTTTTCCGTATACCGCAAACGCCGCAGCAACCGACAGAATTGCAACTATAGCGGCATATACAACGCTTTCGCGGGTATCCGAACCGCTGCTTTCGTAAATTCCCGCAGCCGCGGAAACATCGTCATAATCGCCCATCGGTTCATCGCTTATTACTAAAGCGTACTCCGAAGCATGGCTGAAATCAAGATCAGCCTTACCGTTCGAGATCATGCCGCCGTCAATGAATTCAAGCTCGCTGCGTACCTGGTCATAATACAGCAGATTAGCATACTTGCCGTCATAGCGGCTTCCAAGCTGAACTGTCATAACAGCGTCAAAGCCAAAACTTCCTCTGTGGGAAAGCGTAAGCTGTATAATGCTGTTACCCGCGGCGTACCTTTCAAGAGCAGCTTCAGGTATGCTGTTTGTGTTCAATCTCGCTCTCATGTTTACATTTTTTGGTGTATTAACAGTCTCTCCGTTGATAGTCCATGTGATCTTATCATTCATTTTAAGAACAAGGTCAATATTTTTTCCCGAAATTTCATTCAATATTTTTTTCGGAAGTTCATATGTTCCGTTCATATCTACCTGAACAACGCTTCCGCTGTCTGCGTTTCCGATACTGTCTGCAATAAAGTCCCAGCCGCCGTTTCCGCTTACGTTTTCAAGCTTGGGCTCCCTTTTGGAGCTTACAGACGGCGGGAACACGTTAGGACTTCCTGCCGGATATATCGGATATGACGGATAATCAGGCTCTGTAACTCCGATTGCGGGAATTATTTCCTCCCTGACAATATATCCGCATATAGAGCAGTAGTAACGCCTTGTCCCCGAGGCAGCAGCAGATGGAGCCATTGTTACCTCGCTGACAACACTGTGAGCGGCAAAATCAAGCTTTTCGCCGCAGCCTCCGCAGCCGTGCCAGTGCCCCGACGAATCGGATCGCCATGCAGTTCCGGGAGTATGCGTATGGTCAAGCTTGCTTACAGGCTCTGTCTTTGTTGCTTTGCAAACGCCGCAGGTGTAAGTCTTTATCCCATTCGATGTCTCTGTGGGGGCGGTTGTGACAACGCCGGCGTCCCACTCATGAGGCGCTCTGTCCTTTACTTCACCGGTATGCTGGCAGACCGCAGCGTGCCAATGATTGTTTTCGTCCTTTGACCATTCTGTGCTGAACCTGTGAGTGTGAGAAAGCGCGGGACTCATTTCATATCCGCAGACCGTACACGTCTGGGGAACGCCCTCAGCAGCGGCAGATCCGGGAATATGCGGTTCCTTGTCTACAACTTCACCGCATACCGTGCAGGTCTTCCAATGATTTTCCGAATCCTTGTCAAATTCATCGCCGGTTGTATGTATTCCCGTTTTTGGGATAGCTTCGGATACCCTTGATACTTCCGCGCCGCATTCGGTACAGTACGTAACTACACTTTTTACACCGTTAAAGCTGCAGGACGCTTCTATAACGGTATATTCCCTCGTTGAAACAGTATGCGGGACAGGCGAGCTTTCGGCCGCGCCGCAAGCGCACTCAATCCAGTGATAGTTCTTATTGTAATTTTCAATAGTGTACTCATGCTCATGATTCTCGCCAAGCGCTGGAATCGGCTCAGTCCTGAGCACCTCGCCGCAGACCGTACATTTATAAGTCCTTACGCCGTCCGTTTCTGTGAACGGAGTCAACGTTACAGTACCATTATCCTCGGAATGAGGTTCTTCGCCGAATTTATTATGGCACATCACACAGATCTGACAATGACTTGTTCCGTCAATTAAGAACGTGCCGTTTAAAATATGTCCTTCCGCATAATCAATAATATGCTCGGTACTTATCACCTCGCCGCAGACCGTACACCTCGTTACCATATCATGTGAACCGTTTACGGTGCAGCTCTGAGGAACCCGGTTTTCCTCCGTCGGAACGCCTGCTGTATGTTCGTCCGTTTTGGGAATTGCCGCGCCCTCTTCCGTATATCCGCATGAACACTGCATATCCGCTTCCTTGCCGTCCTCCAAACAGGAAGGAGCTTTTTCACTGTTTGGAACCTTGTCCATTTCATGCTTCGCAATATCTGTCTTATTCTGACACTTTGAACAAGTATGCCAGTGTTCTTTATCATCGTATGACCATACCGCGTCATATTCGTGTTCGCATTCAACAGACGGGGTAAAATCTTCGGCGGATACTGTGAGTATTCCTGCCGATGAATACAGATCCGCGATCTCCTGATCGTACACATATGTTACATTATTATAATCGTCAATAATGAAAAAGCAGCCCGTCGAGTCGCTGAAATGCGCCCCCTTCAGGAACAGGTTGTCCGGATAACCGATAGTGCCGTCGTCACAGTTGGTAACGTCAACAAGATAGCTTTTGCCGTCAAGCACAACTATGTTCCACATATGACCGCCGCCGTCCATATCGCCGGTAACAGTGTAACACTCAATACCGCTGAGGTCGCATAGGTACTGAAATGCCTTTGAGTAACCCTCGCAGACAACATTCGTATCAGGATCGTTGTCGAATACCCATACAAGCTGCCAGGGATCGCCGTAAGGAGTATTGCTGTTGTCGTCTGCCGCATCACTATTATAAGAAACAAGACCGCATATTTCTTCCTTATAGCCCAAAAGCTTATTATAGTCCGACTCGCCGTCATACTTTGCGGCAATCGTCAGCGCATTTGCAACAGCATTACGAGCGGATGTCATTTTGTCGCTGTCAACATTGATCTTATACGTCTCGCTCGTGCCATCGGAGTAATCTACTGTCTCTGTCCCTCCTGCCGCGTCAACATAATTTTCCGATATCGCCAAAATAACTTTTGTGACCGCAGTTCCTCCAGCATTTGAAAAATATACATATCCCGCCGTTTTGTCATACCAGTAGAAATCCGCGGGCAGATCCGCCATTAAAGCGTTCATTGCCGCGTCAATTCCCGCGTCAAGTTCAGCTTTGCTGCCGAATGTTTTTGTCATTCCGAGCGGAAAACTTGTGATGTTTTCATTACCTGCGGAAATTGCTTCAATATGCTCCCTCAGCAGCTCATAAAGCTCAAGGGAAGCTCCTTTAAGGTGATCCCTGCCGTAATCCTTATAGAACGAAACGCCGTCGCCGTAGAAAAGCCGGTCTATCCAAAGCTTTTCAAGCTCTTTGCTGTCGGGCAAAACGGACGTCCTGCCGGGCGACGCATATTCGGTCTCAGACTTTTCCAAAGCGCTTACCGCCGAACCCAGTGAAAACACTGCGTTTTCAGCAGGAGCCGCCGCAAGTCCAAAAGCAATCGCAGAGGCCGTCAAAGCCGCCCCGATTCTTTTAACAAATACTTTCAAATCAAGTCCTCCCCTTTTATTAAACGTCTTTATTTAAATATTTTAACATATTTTATAAAATTTGTCAATCAAGACAGCAAAATAATATAAAATTCCGCCGCAGCCGCAATATAAATAATATCAGCTATTAACACAGTCTAAACGCTAAAGCCGGTTACCGTTTCCGTCAAGCCTTCTGAACATACTGATGAGAGATACGACAGCAGCGGCGGCAAGAACAACCTCCGCTGCAAACTGCGCGTAAGCCAGTCCATATAGTGGAAAAAAATAATTTAGAATATAGAGCGCGGGAATTTCCAGAATTATCTTCCTCATTACCGCGAATATGAACGACTTTTTTCCCATTCCGCACGCTTGAAAAACGCCCACAGCCAGAAAATCCATGGCAAGGAACGGAGTCGCTATGCAAAAACCCCGCAGGAAGCGAGAACCGTACCCGACAATGACGTCATTTTCCATAAACATGGATACCAGCTTTTCCGCTCCTATATAATATCCGACCGAAGCGGCGGCAAGAAACGCTATGGAAAGCTCCGCCGAAAATATCAGCGTTTTCTTCATACGCTTGCTGTTCCCGGAAGCGTAATTATAGCTTATAAGCGGCATTATTCCCTGAGACAGACCCATTGCGGCATACATAGGTATCATGCTTATTTTCTGTGCTATGCCCATTGCGGCAACGGCGTCGGAGGAAAAATCCGCGGTAAAATTGTTCAGTATAGTCATTCCCGTCACATTAAGAAGATTCTGTATAGCCGCAGGTATACCGACTCCGCATATTCCCATTGCTATCCTCCCGCTTATGCTGAAATACTTAGGGCTCAGACACACATAGGTATTCTTCCTCTTTACATACAAAAGCACGAAAAAGTACACGCAAGCCGCACAGTTTGAAATAAACGTCGCACAGCCCGCACCCGCAGAACCCATACCCAATCCCCATGGAAGTATAAACAGCGGGTCGAGTATTATATTCAGTATACAGCCGCTCATTGTTCCTATGCTCGCGTGCAGAGCGGAGCCCTCCGCGCGCACAAGATACCCCATAACGACGTTGAGGATAGCCGGAGCCGCTCCGCAGGTAACAGTCCAGAACATATAAGAACCGGTCTGGGCTGTATTTTCCGGAACTGTTCCCAGAAGCAACATCAGAGGAGCTTTTAGTACCGTGCATAAAACCGAAAACAGTATTCCGCTGAACAGGGCGCTGTAGAAACCGAAAGCGGAGCTTTTCCTTGCCGTGTCAAAATCTTTCCTTCCCAGTGCACGGCTCATCATGCTTGAAGCTCCCACGCCGAAAAGATTATTCACCGCGTTGAACGCAAGCAGAACAGGCGCGGAAAGCGTTACGGCGGCATTTTGTATCGGGTCGTTCAGCATTCCCACAAAATAGGTGTCTGCAAGATTATACAGCATAGTTACAAGACAGCCGATTATTGTAGGTACAGCCAGCTTCATGACTGCTTTCGGCACGGGAGTTTCTTCAAATAATTTTATTTTGTTTATATCTTCCATATATTTCATTCCTCAGCACGGACCAGGCTGTCCGTTTTTACTATATATGATACAACTTATTACGGTAAAAATCAAGTGCACGGATATTTTCAATCCATGGACTTCTAAAAATTTTACTTCAGTCCTTTTTTGTTGCTTTTTGTTCGAAAACTTGTCTGATTTTCACAAAAACAATTAATTTTTTTCTTACCCTATTGACAAATCAATTAAACAGTGGTATAATTACAATTGTTAAATATTTAACACAATATGGGCGATAATGCCGTCCAAACGGTATTATTCATATTTAAATTTATATTTTACGGAGGTAATGTTTTATGGCACGTTTTACACTTCCACGCGATCTTTATCACGGCAAAGGAGCTTTGGAAGCTCTTAAAACCTTCAAGGGCAAAAAAGCCATGGTCTGCGTGGGCGGAGGCTCAATGAAAAAATTCGGTTTCCTTGACAAAACGGTTAATTACCTTAAGGAAGCAGGCATGGAGGTCGAGCTGTTCGAAGGCATCGAGCCTGATCCGTCCGTTGATACCGTTATGAAAGGCGCGGAGGCTATGCTCAAATTTGAGCCCGACTGGATCGTCGCTATCGGCGGAGGCTCGCCTATAGACGCTGCAAAGGCAATGTGGATCAAATACGAATACCCCGACATCACCTTTGAGGATATGTGCAAGGTGTTCGGTATCCCCAGTCTGCGCCGCAAGGCACAGTTCTGCGCGATCTCGTCAACTTCGGGCACAGCTACCGAGGTAACTGCCTTTTCCATTATAACAGACTATAACAAGGGAATCAAGTACCCTATCGCCGATTTTGAGATAACTCCCGACGTTGCTATCGTCGATCCAGAGCTGGCTGAAACAATGCCTAAGAAGCTTGTTGCCCACACCGGCATGGACGCTATAACACACGCTGTGGAAGCTTACGTTTCAACCGCGCACTGCAATTATACCGACCCTCTTGCCCTCCACGCGATCAAAATGATCCAGAGCGATCTTGTCGATTCCTACAACGGCGACATGGCAAAGCGCGATCAGATGCATGACGCTCAGTGTCTTGCGGGTATGGCTTTCTCCAACGCTCTGCTCGGCATCGTTCACTCCATGGCTCATAAGACCGGAGCGGCTTTTGCCGATAAGGGAGCGCACATTATCCACGGCGCGGCAAATGCAATGTACTTACCGAAGGTTATCGCATTCAACGCCAAAAATCCCGAGGCAGCTGCTCGTTACGCCGAGATAGCAGACTTTATGAATCTCGGCGGAAATTCCACAGAAGAAAAGATAAAGCTTCTCATCGCTTATCTGCGCAAGATGAACGACGATCTGAATATTCCTCACTGCATAAAGAATTACGGTGCAGACAGCTATCCTGCCGATCAGGGCTTCGTTCCCGAAGAAGTATTCCTTGAGAGGCTGCACGACATTGCTGTAAACGCTATCGGAGACGCCTGCACAGGCTCCAATCCTCGTCAGCCCTCCGTTGAGGAAATGGAAAAGCTTCTCAAATGCTGCTACTACGATTCCGAAGTTGATTTCTGAAACCTTTCGGACAATAAATACTATAAAATCGAGGCAATACCGCGTGACCGGTATTGCCTCGATTCGTTTGCAGGATACTGAAACACGTTATTCCTCAAACGGCACAAAGGATATTTTTTCATACTCTGCGGTAAGCGGCATTTTTGAGTCGTCAAAAGCGTTGAGCCAGCTGTCAACACCTGTTCCGCACCAAGCGTTCATCATTATCTTGCTTTCGGTCACAGGAATATTTTCATTGGCCGAGTATACTTCAACTCCGTCCACAAACCAAACTATCTTGTCCTTGTGCCACTCAAAGGCATAAGTGTGGAAATCCTCGGAAGCGTCAAAGCCCAGATCGTGCATATACTCATGGTTTCCCACGCCGTTCGTAAAGTAGTTGAACTGCACTTTTGTAGTGTCCTTGCCAAGTATCTCAACGTCTATCTCGTCCCAGGGGTTGCCGTCTGAAGGACCTGTATAGGTGAAGAACGAGGACACAACCCCGTCGTTCTTAATTGCCTTCATGGAGACCTCATAACGTCCGTAGCCGTAAAAATCCTTTGAGCGGTACTCTCCGCCTGAATATGGAACCGTCTTTAAAGGACTCTCATCATTGTTGATAATGAGCTGCATTTTACCGTTTTCAAAGGTACAGTTTTCCTTTCGCCATGTTACGTTGAACATATCCCCGTTGCACCAGCCGTCCGCCGATTCAAACAGCTCCGAACTGCCGTTTTCAAAGCTTACCGACGAAATATCCGCCGCAACATGCTGATCCGCTTCACCGTCTCCTCCGTTTTTCCCGCAGGAGCAGAGCGTCACTGACATTACAGCCGACAGAACAACAATTAAAAATCTTGATCTAAATGTTTTTTTCATTATAGCAGCCTCCATTAAAATTATTGCTGAAATTATTATACCGCTCCGCTTTCTCCATGTATATCATAATTTTGACGTAACTGTAACTATTTTGACTTTTTTGTTCTATCCATGCTCCAGGTTGAACGGTAATATTTTTTTCTGAACTCGTTGGGAGTCATTCCGGTGTACTTTTTAAAAGTACTGATAAAATGGCTGTGGGAATTAAAAGCGAGATAGTTGCCGATATCTACGGGAGCGTAGTCGGAATATTTCAGCATATTTTGAGCGGTCTCCACTCTTTTTACGGCAATGTAGGTACTAACCGTTACCCCTACCTCGCTGCGGAAAAGCCTCGAAAGATACGACGGGCTCAGAGAAACATATTCGGCTATTTCCTCCTCGGATATCTTAGAATGGAGATGATCGTAAATATAGTCCATAGTCATTATGATCGGCTTGGAATAAATACTGCCGCGTGCAACCTTGTTCATCTGACTTGTGAAATCAAGTACAGCTTCTTTGTGCAGTGCGTGTATTTCCTCCGCTGTGGAGCACTTATCCGCTTTCAGTATGTACAGATCGCTTAAAGTATATGCCGGTTCCATTTCCATTCCGCCCTCTACGCAAAAGCGGGTTATAAGTGCGACGGTTATGGTAAAATGGTACTTCAGGTTCCGCAGGGGATCCTCGGAAAGTATGCCAATTCCCCTTGAGTCGAGCGGGGTCATAAGCTGCTCCACCCTCTCAATGTTGCCGCTTTTAACGCAGTCGTAAAACTCGAATTCCTTTTCAAACGGGGAATGTTTAAAAGAGTATTCCCTGTTCATAAAGGCTCTGTAGGTCAGTTCTTTTTCTGATTGAGCCATAAAAATGCACCTCACTTTAAAATCAATTTTGGTGTGAAAAATTTTTGTTTAACTTACAAATAATGCAAAACCTGCCAAAGATTAGCTGGTCGAGCTGAGCCCAGCTCGCGGGGGTCAAGGGGGCA
>CAJUAN010000038.1 GCA_910584715.1 uncultured Oscillospiraceae bacterium | reverse complement strand
TCCCCCTCTTGCGGCAAAGCCGCAATTCACCCCCTTGCAGAGCTCTTGAACGAAAGGGAATTTCGCGCTCTGCGGAGCGCGACAAGGGGCTCTGCCCCCTTGACCCCCGCAAGCTGTGCTCAGCTTGACCAGCTAATCTTTGGCAGGTTTAACATTGTTTGTGAGTTAAACAAAAATTTATATTACAAATATCACAAAAAATCAACTGAATAATTATCAGATCAGGAGGCGGAAAAATGTTTATTAAAGGTTTTACTTATGGTTTCGACGGCAGAAAAGGCACGTACCGCACTTCCGAGGCGGCGGCTTCTATGGAGCGTCTTGCCGCTCTGGGCGGTGATTGGACAGCTCTTGCCTTTACGGTTTTGCAGGACAGCTTCAGCTCCACGCTGATACGTCCCGATTACCGCTATACCGTTACGGACAAGGATATAACCGCCGCGGTGGAAAGGCTTCACTCTCTCGGTTTAAAGGTCT
Organism: uncultured Oscillospiraceae bacterium; assembly: GCA_910584715.1. Classification (GTDB taxonomy): domain Bacteria; phylum Bacillota; class Clostridia; order Oscillospirales; family Ruminococcaceae; genus RGIG8773. The sequence continues at coordinate 23,993 of CAJUAN010000038.1, read as the reverse complement.
GCCTAAAGCCTATGGTGAACTGCGCGGACGGCGTGTGGAGGGCGAATATAGCCTTTCCCGAGCGGGAGATCGGCGACAAGGACTACTGGAAAGAATGGTTCGACAGCTATACCGCGTTCCTGTGCCACTATGCCGAAATAGCCGAAGATACGGGCTGTGAGATGTTCTGCGTGGGCTGTGAGATGCTTGGTACCGAGGCGCGGGAGGAACAGTGGCGCAATGCTATAGCCGAGGTGCGGAAGCTATACCACGGTCCGCTGGTCTACAACACCAACCACGGTAAGGAGTTCGGCGTTAAGTGGTGGGACGCTCTTGATTTCATCGGCACGTCGGCATACTACGGCGTGGGAAAAGTTCCCGGGGACAGCATGGCTAATATGTGCGCCGAGTGGGAAAAGCAAAAGTCAAAGCTTGAGGAGCTTTCCCGCCTTAACGGAGGCAAACAGGTCATCTTTATGGAGATAGGCTGCCGAAGCGCAAGGGGCTGCGCCATGATGCCCTACGATTTCAGTCATAAGGAATTTCCCTACAACGAGGACGAACAGGCGAATTTCTACGAGTCCTGCATGACCGTTATGTGGGACGAGCCATGGTTCGGCGGCTTCTTCTGGTGGGACTGGTACACAAGGCTGCCGAAAAGCAGTCCGGAAATGGGATTCTCCATTGTCGGCAAAAAGGCGGAGGACGTTGTAAAACGCTGGTACGCCAAGAAAAGGTAAATTTTACCGCATTGAGGATACGCGAGCTTTTGCGAGTATTTGCGGGAATTTGAAAGATTTCAAATATGCTGTAAAGAAATTTGCGTAAATCTATTGACATTTCGCGGATTTTAGCGTATTCTTTAGAGGATAGGGGGACAAAGGCTTATGCGTCCGGCGCTCCCGGATTTGATTTCTGATATGGAAGGAACGTGAGGATAGGGTTGAACAGCAAGCTCAAGCTTTACGGGTTTAATAATCTGACAAAAACTCTCAGCTTTAATATTTACGATATCTGCTACGCCAAAAGCGAGAGGGAGCAGAGAGATTATATAAAGTATATCGACGAGCAGTACAACTCCGACCGTCTGACCAAGATCCTCTGCGACGTTACGGAAATGATCGGAGCGCACGTTCTGAATATTTCCAAGCAGGATTATGAGCCTCAGGGGGCTTCCGCTACGCTGCTGGTCTCTGAAGATCACCTTGATGCCGAGGATATAGACGAGTCCTGTAATATGAGGATAGTTCCCGCGGAGAAGCAAAGCATTGCGGGACATCTGGATAAAAGCCACCTTACGGTACACACCTACCCCGAATTTCACCCCGACAACGAAATAACCACGTTCCGTGTGGATATAGACGTTGCCACCTGCGGAAAGATAACTCCTCTGAAATCGCTGGACTATCTTATAGGCAGCTTCGATTCCGATATCATTACAATAGATTACCGTGTGAGGGGTTTTACCCGCGACGAGCACGGAAAAAAGCTCTTTATAGACCACGATATAACCTCTATTCAGGACTATATCGCAAAGGATACCCTTGAACGGTACGACGCGGTTGACGTGAACGTTTATCAGTCCAATATCTTCCACACAAAAATGATGATAAAGGAGATATTTTTACAGAATTATCTTTTCAATACCGATACCTACGAGCTTGCCCCCAAGACTCGTCTGGCGATAAACGATTCTCTCAGGCGGGAAATGATAGAGATATTCAGCGGAATGAATATTTACTGATACAAAAATACGGCGGTTTTCCACGAAAATTTTATGAGAGGTACTGCATTATGAAAGAAACAGCGTTTAAAATTTTTTGGGCATTGACGGTTTGTATGGCAATGATAAGCTTTTCGGCGTGCGGAAAAACTTCCGGGGAGGCCGGTATTTCCGTTGACGAGGCGGAAAGTCTTATGGAAACTTATCTTGAAAACAAGGGCTTCGGAGGGGATGATTTTCTGTCCGAGAGCGATATCATGGTTGTCGAGGGTGAAAAGGTGTACGTTTTTTCATGGAGGACAAAGTCGGGGGAAAACGCCGACAGGCTCCTGGGAATGTATGCGGTATCCTTTGACGGAAAGATATTTTACGAATATCAGTCGGGAAGAGGCGAATGGATCGCGGATATGGGCGGCGACTAAAGCTTCGCCGGTTCTGATTATATTTACTTTGGCGAAAGGATAAGGCTATGTTGGATCAGCACAAAGCGCCTGTTTACGAGGCGCTTATGAGGTACCGGGACGCAAGGGTAGTGCCCTTCGACGTTCCCGGACACAAGCACGGGAAAGGGAATCCCGAGCTTACCCGATTTCTGGGAAAGGATTGTCTTGCAGTAGATGTAAACTCTATGAAGCCGCTGGATAATCTCTGTCACCCCACCTCGGTCATCAAGGAAGCCGAGGAACTGGCGGCAGAGGCGTTCGGAGCGGCTTACTGCTTTTTTATGGTGGGAGGAACTACCTCTGCGGTGCAGTCCATGGTCATGTCGGTATGCAGCGCGGGGGAAAAAATAATCATGCCCCGCAACGTTCACAGAAGCGCAATAAATGCTCTTATTTTAAGCGGAGCTGTCCCCGTGTACGTTAACCCGGGCGTAAACGAACGTCTTGGAATCCCCCTCGGTATGAGCGCGGAGGACGTGGAAAAAGCCATTCTGGAGAATCCCGAAGCCAAAGCCGTTTTTGTGAACAATCCCACTTATTACGGCATTTGTTCCGATCTGAAAAGGATAACGGACACGGCTCATGCTTACGGAATGTCTGTTATTGTTGACGAGGCTCACGGCACCCATTTTTATTTCGGCGAGGGACTTCCCATATCGGCTATGGCTGCGGGAGCGGATATGGCTGCTATTTCCATGCACAAATCGGGAGGCTCCCTTACCCAGAGCAGCTTTCTGCTTATCGGAAAAAGCGGGGCAAAGTTCGGCGTTACAGAGGGGCGTACCCGCGCGGTGATAAATCTTACCCAGACTACCAGCGGTTCGTACCTGCTGCTGTCCTCGCTTGACATTTCCCGCAGGAGCCTTGCTCTGGACGGTAAAAAAATAATCGGAAAGGTTATCGACACGGCGGCGTACGCCCGTGAGGAGATCGGCAGGATAGGCGGCTATTACGCCTTTGCGGACGAGCTTATCAACGGTAAGGATATCTATGATTTTGACAGGACAAAGCTTTCGATACATACGCGGGACATAGGCATGGCGGGTATCGAGGTCTACGACTGTCTGAGGGACTATTATGATATACAGATAGAATTCGGCGACATAGGAAATATTCTGGCTTACGTGTCGGCGGGAGATATGTGGAAAGACATTGAACGGCTTGTGTCCGCGCTTGCGGAAATAAAGCGGAGGTTTTCAAGGGACAAGACGGGAATGCTCAGCGCCGAGTATATCACTCCGCAGGTGGAGCTTTCCCCGCAGGCGGCTTTTTACGGAAAGCAGACCTCCGTTCCGATAGCGGAAAGCGCGGGAAAGATAAGCGGAGAGTTCGTTATGTGCTATCCTCCAGGAATACCTGTGCTTGCGCCGGGCGAAATGATAACGGCTGAAATACTCGATCACATCAGATACTCCAAGGAGCGGGGCTGTGTGATGACGGGTACTGAGGATATGGATATTGAAAGAATAAAAGTACTTAACTGATATTGATACGGGAGAGAATTTTATGAAGGAATATTATGAATCAAAGCGTATGAAATGCGCGTCATATCTTTATTACGGACTTATTGCGGCGGGATTTGCCGCTCTTATGACGGTGGCGGGAATACTTTCCGTTTCGAGGGGCGAAGGGGCAAAGGTTATTGCGACCTCCTTTGCCGCCGCTGGAGTGTGGGCTGTGACCGCCTTTATAAGCCTGTACGTGTTCTACGCCAACAACCGTGCCGAGCTTAACTCCGATAAGCTGGATTCCTCGGAGCTTTAGTCGGCGGCTGAACACCGGACGGAAAAACGCAGTATGAAACACGGTCACATCAACAATGAAAGGATTTTTTCTATGGAATTATGGTTCAGCGAGCTGCATACCCCAGACGTTAAGATGTCCATAAGAGTGGATAAGCAGCTCCACTCCGAGCAGAGCGAGTACCAGAGGATAGACGTTTTTGAAAGCGAAGAGTTCGGCAGGTTCCTGACTCTGGACGGTATAATGATGCTTACCGAAAAGGACGAGTTCATCTACCACGAAATGATAACCCATGTGGCTATGGCTTCAAATCCCGATATCAAAAACGTTCTTGTGATAGGCGCGGGGGACGGCGGAACTGTCCGCGAGCTGACCTGCTATCAAAGTCTTGCCAATATTGACATGGTTGAAATAGACGAGCGGGTAGTTGAGGTCAGCAGGGAATACCTACCCAAAACAGCCTGCTGTTTGGACGATCCAAGGGTGCATATCTTTTACGACGACGGACTGAGATTTGTCCGCAGGCACGAGAACGAGTACGACCTTATCATCGTTGACAGCACCGATCCTTTCGGTCCCGGAGAGGGGCTTTTTACCAGTGAATTTTACGGCAACTGCTTTAACGCGCTTACCGCTGACGGCATACTTGTCAATCAGCATGAGAGTCCGTATTATTCCGACGACGCGAAAGCCATGCAGCGGGCGCACAGACGTATCCGCGAGTTTTTTGACATTTGCAGGGTCTATCAGGCGCACATACCCACATATCCGTCGGGACACTGGCTTTTCGGCTTTGCTTCAAAGTCGGTTGACCCCCTTTCCCCCGACGTGGAAAAATGGAACGCTTTGGGGCTGAAAACGCGGTACTACAACACAGAGCTTCACAGGGGCTGCTTTGCCATACCCAACTACGTAAAGGAATTACTGGAAAGCGTTTAATATAACGTACACGCTGTAGGGGCGGATAGGGAATCCGCCTTTGCAAAATTTATGATAAACGGAAAGGAAAAATTATGCAGATAGAAAGAAACGCGTTTATAGCCTGCGACTGCGAGTATTCCGAGGCGAACACCGTTATTTTCGGCGCGCCCTTTGACAGCACCACGTCCTACCGTCCCGGAACCCGCTTCGGCAGCAGAGCGATACGGGCAGAAAGCTACGGCATTGAGACCTATTCCCCCTATCAGGACAAAGACCTGCTTGACTGCAAGATATTTGACGCGGGAGACCCGGAGCTTCCCATGGGTTCCTCCGATATGGCTCTGGCTCGGATAGAGGACGCTGCCGCCGAAATTCTTGCGGACGGCAAGCGTCCCTTTATGCTTGGAGGCGAGCATCTTGTTACGCTGGGAGCGGTCAGAGCGGTACAAAAAAAATACAGCGACCTTTACATTATACAGTTTGACGCCCACGCCGATCTTCGGGACGATTATCTTGGCGTGAAAAATTCCCATGCCTGCGTAATGCGCCGCTGCCACGAGCTTGTGGGGGACGGTCACATATACCAGTTCGGTATCCGCAGCGGGGAACGTGAGGAGTTCCGCTTTGCGGCGGAGCATACGAAAATGCACAGGCTTACCCTTGACGGCATAGCCGAAGCGGCAGAGGAGCTGCGGGGCAAAAACGTTTATGTCACCGTTGATATGGATGTTCTCGACCCGTCGGAGTTCCCCGGAACGGGTACTCCCGAAGCGGGGGGAGCGCGCTTTGGGGAGCTTCTGGACGCGCTGCTGGCTCTCAGGGAACTGAACATCGTGGGCATGGATATGAACGAGCTGTCGCCTCCCTACGACCCCAGCGGTATTTCCACGGCGCTTGCGTGCAAGCTTCTGCGGGAAATGCTGCTTATGCTTGAAGCATGATCCTCTATACGGGATTCAAAGGCAGACATAACTCTTCATGCCGCCTTATGGATCTTTTTGAGGGAGAGAAGCTTTTGCTGACCAATTCTTTTGCGGGTCTTAAAAGAGATATCGAAAGCATAAACGCCGTATATGACGCGGTATTTATGTTCGGTCTGGACAAAAATCTGTCCGATTCAATAAGGATAGAAAAATATGCCGAAAAAGACGGCGTGAGACTTGCGGGGCTGTCCTGTGAAAAAGCAGCGCGGAAAGCTTTTGAAACTGAAGGGATAAAATGTACTGTTTCGGAAAATACTTCTCGATATTTGTGTAACGAAGCGTATTTTTTTATGCTGGAAAAAACCGGAGGAAAAGCGTTGTTTTTTCACATACCGCCGATAAGATATATGACCGACAGCATGGCTCGATCTGTTGTCAGAGCGGTAAAAAATACGGCGATTGGAGTAATAGATTTTGATACGCAAAGCGGACGTTAAAGAAAATGATATAATAACCGAACTGGTGAAAAAAACAATTAAAGCGGTGTACCCCAAATATTATCCCGCGGGGGCGGTGGACTTTTTCCTCGCGCACCACAAGCCCGAAAAAATTCTTGCCGACGTCAAGGCGGGAAAGGTTTACGTTTTGGAGGAGGACAGCATTATCGCAGGCACTGTCACTATCGACGGAAACGGGATAGCAAGGCTTTTTGTGGAGTCGTCCGGACAGGGCAGGGGCTTGGGTCGGCGGCTCATGGACTTTGCGGAAAATAAAATTTTTGAGTACTCCGAAACGGTTCGGATAGATTCCTCCCTGCCTGCAAAATCAATGTACATAAAGCGAGGTTACAGAGAAAAGGAGTACCGTAAAATACGCACCGACAACGGGGATTTTTTGTGCTATGACATTATGGAGAAAAATATTGCAAAGGAGAAAAACTATGTCTATTGACGTTGAAATAATTCAAAAGGGTTTATTTAAGAAAAAGCTGGACTATACTGCAATTATAGGAAACCTCGGCTGCGGCGTGTATGAAAATAACTGTCTTGCCGAGGGAAAGCTCGGCAGCGATTTTATCGTGTACGATAAAAAGCGTATAGGTCGGGGTATAAGCATAGTTTGCAGCAAAGCCGAAAAGGACAAGATATCCCTGCGGCTGTTAAGTCCTACCTGCGAGGAGGAAATAGACGCTTTTTACGGTATCATCGGACGTATTGCCAAAGCGTGGAAAAGCTGCGAAATTTTGCAGGACGGCGAAATGACTGACAAAAATGCTCTCAAAGCGATATGCGAGGATATGAAAAAAGCCAACAATAGTTATCTGAGATTAATGCTTGATAAAAACGGTGATTTTAGGGACGGTACTGTTACGCTTTTTTCAGCTATGTGGCAGCTTGACCTTGGAGACGAGGATAAGGCGGAAATTCTTACCTCTGCCGATATTGTAAAGGCGTACGGCGACTGGCTTCACCGCTTGCAGAAAATGGACGTATACTATGCAGTTCCGAAATTTTACGAAACTGACGGCGGTATTTTAGGAATGTATTTTATCACCGAGGACACAGAAAGCGTGATACCACTTGTTCCCTCAGTTCCCTTTGGAGTTACGGACGGGTCGGGAAATCCTATTAAAGCCGATAATTGGGAGGTTTGTTTTTATTCTATCACAAGGGACAAGAACGTTGGCAGAATGTCCTATGAAAAATTTGTTGAAAAGGTCAAGGATAACGGCAGACGTTACGACGCCTCAAGAATAGTTATCGGCGGCATAAGCGACAGCGGACTGGACGAGTTGCTTAAAGACTGAAGAGTATAGTTTTTCCCGATAAAACGTATTTGAGAAGGAAGAATTTTTATGATAAAAAATTTTATCGCCTACAGGCACACGCTGTTCTGACGCAGAGAATGACTCTATCTTCTATTTTCCAATATATAATTTCTAACAGGAGGAATTTATTATGTTATTACTTGACGAACTTCGCGTGGAGCTTGAGGGCTACCGCAAGGATATGAAGCAGCTTTATGAAATACTTGACATTGACAAGGCGAAAGCCGAGATAGCCGAATTGCAGGAGCAGTCCGGCAAAGACGGCTTCTGGGACGATATTGAAAACTCCCAGAAGGTCATGCAGACTATCAAGCATGACGAGGCGACTATCGAAAGCTACAACAAGCTGAACGAAAAGCTGGAGGACGCTCTTACCATGATAGAGCTTGCCATGGAGGAAGAGGACGACGAGGACACCGCCCAGGAGATAAAGCGGGACGCGGATCACTTCAAGAAAGAGCTTGAAGCCATGAAGCTGACTACCCTGCTTACCGGCGAGTACGACAGCAAAAATGCCATTCTCACGTTCCACGCGGGGGCGGGCGGAACCGAGGCGCAGGACTGGGCGGAAATGCTTTTCCGTATGTACAATATGTGGGCTGAAAGCCACGGCTACAAGGTCACTACTCTTGACTATCTTGACGGCGACGAGGCGGGACTTAAATCCGCGTCCCTGCTTATCGAGGGACTGAACGCCTACGGTTTTTTAAAGTCGGAAACAGGGGTACACCGTCTTGTGCGCGTCTCCCCCTTTGACAGCTCGGGACGGCGGCATACCTCCTTTGCCTCCCTTGAAGTAATGCCCGAAATGAGCGAGGCGGACACAAATATCGAAATACGTCCCGAGGATTTGGAGATCGACTTCTACCGTGCAAGCGGCGCGGGCGGTCAAAAGGTAAACAAGACCTCCTCGGCGGTACGGCTTACTCACCTGCCGACCGGTATTGTGGTGTCCTGCCAGACACAGCGGAGCCAGTACCAGAACAAGGATTACGCAATGAAAATGCTGATGTCCAAGCTGGTTGAGATAAAGGAGAGGGAACATCTGGAAAAAATCGAGGATATCAAGGGCGTCCAAAAAGAGATCGCCTGGGGCGCGCAGATACGCTCCTATGTGTTTATGCCCTACACCCTCGCTAAAGACCACCGCACGGGCTTTGAAAACGGCAACATCGGCGCGGTCATGGACGGCGATCTGGACGGGTTTATCAACGCATATCTTACCGCGCTGTCTCACGGTACTTTACAGAAATAAGTTTTTGATAATAATAAATTTTGGACATATAAATTAAATTTGTTAATCCAGTCGTTGAGGCTTGATTATATAAAAAGCAAAGATAAAAACGCAACGCGTATAGCGATATATGCCAGAGCCGGTAGGTAGCCCGGCCGTCCTGTTTGTCAGGGTAAGTAACCTGCCCCTCCGGGTTGTCCGTTCTTTGCTCATTTCAGTCAATTTAGGAGGGATTGTCATGAGCAAAGTAAGCGGCAAACTGACAGTGTATTTTAGTGAACCGTTTTGGGTAGGAGTCTTTGAAATAATTGAAGACGGAAGGCTGTCCGCAGCTAAAGTTACGTTTGGTAAAGAGCCAAAGGATCATGAGGTTTACGAGTTCATTCTGAAACACTATTACAGCCTGCAATTTAGTCCGTATGTGGAAACTGTTGTGAAGGAAACAATAAGGAATCCCAAAAGAATGCAGCGAGATGTGATAAAACAATTACGAAACAAAGGAATCGGCACAAAATCGCAGCGGGCTTTGAAATTACAGCAGGAGCAAAACAAACAGGAGCATAAAACGAAAAGTCGGGAACAGAAACTGGCTGAAGCCAAGCGAATATTTGAACTGAAACAACAAAAGAAAAAAGAGAAACATAGGGGCAGATAATGCCATACTGCGTTCTTGTGAAAATTTTGGTTTATCATACAAATAAAAAATTATATTGTCTCGGCTGTAAAAGGAACACTGAAAACCATGCAAAAAGTAAGGAGAAATATTATGAAAACAGTTTTATACCGCGTATGGCAATGCACGTGGGGAATACTGCAAACCGCTTTGGGCGCGGTCGTTTTTATGCAAAATTTTCATGACAGGCATTATTTTTACCACGGCGCGGTAATTACCGAATGGAAAAACAAGTCAAGCGTTTCATTGGGTATGTTCGTGTTTGTTACGGAAGAACCGTTCTTTTATGAAAAGCTGAAAAACGACTACGCAAAGGAGGAGATCTCGCGGAGACTTCTTGTTCACGAGTACGGGCACACGGTGCAGTCACTTATTCTCGGGCCGCTTTATCTTATAGTGATAGGCATACCGTCAACGCTGTGGGGATTTTTGCCTTGCTGCAATAAAAAGCGTGTAAAAGAACAGTTATCGTATTTTTCATTTTATACGGAAAGCTGGGCTAATTCCTTGGGAGAAAAGGTCACAGGGGAGAAGTCTATGGAAAATTTGGTGATAGATTAATAATACAGTACGGTGATAGAAATGCAAAAAACTCGGCTATAGGCTATATGCGAATGCAAGATACATTTAAATATTTGACGAAAGATTTTTGTGGAAATTGTTCATATTATTACCTCACATAATAGATTTTTGACCGTTAATAATACTAAGGCAAACCCCAAAACGCGGTTTTAAAAAATCGCAGAAATGCAAAATCTATATTATGTAAGGAGTTAAACACTATGAAAGATGTAAATACTGTTCAGGGTAAGGAAACAATGGAGCGCTTCAAGATGGAAGCTGCAAGCGAGGTAGGCGTTAACCTCAAGAACGGCTACAACGGCGACCTCACTTCAAGAGAAGCAGGTTCCGTAGGCGGTCAGATGGTCAAGAAGATGATCGACGCTTACAAGCAGGGTATCAAGTCCTAACGGATATCCGCAGGTAAAAATATTATAGCCGCATAAGATAAAAAAATTCTTGGCGGTAAATGAAAAGTTCCCCTTTTGCAGGACTTTAAATGGCGCAAAACGTCATTTGTCCGGCAAAAGGGGACTTCATTTTCAGATGATCACATAAGCTCCGTCATAATTTCCACAGCCTGAGCTATTTTTACCGCTTTGTCCGCAGGGACGTTCGCAAGGGCAACTTTGATCCTCTGGACTGCTTCCTCCGAGGTGGGTTTCGGTTCCATGGAAAAATCCATAAGCTCCGACATGGGGATTTTCAGTCCCTTGCATATTTTGTAAATAGTTTCAATGGTCGGACATTTTTCACCGCGTTCCACCTGACTCAGGTATGCAGGGTGAATGTCCGAGTCGAAAGCGAGAGCTTCCTGACTCATTTTTCTCATCACTCTGAAATCGCGTATCCTGCTGCCTACTCTATAGGCGATCTTTTCCCGTTCAAAGCTCATACCGCACCGCCAATCTTTTAATTCACTGGTAACAAGATTTGCTTCTGACGGGTATTTTCCGTCATATACAAATGGCTTATGTACCGTCATTTGTTATACTATATTATAACTTTATATCCTATCGGCAATTCGGACAAGTACCTAAAGACACAAAAAAACTTTTTCAATATACTGAAATTATTAATTTTTTTACACAAACGACAATAGATGTCGCCGCTTCTGACCTATAATGTAAAAAGTATTAAAAATCTGTGTGCAAAATAGACAAGTGTAAACGAAAAAATTGTCGTATATAGCAGAAATTTGTCCGGAGGTATTGTTGAACTAAATTTTTAGTGATATAATATATATGTCTATAAATTGAAAGGAACTGTTTTATGCAAAGTGATAATTTTAATCAGGGATTCAAATATTACCGTGTTCTGAAAATATACGGAAAGCTTATGAGCGGCGAGATCGTTAACAAGACAGAGGCAGCAAGTCTTTTCGGTGTGACTGAACGGACATTTCAGCGGGACATAGAGGATCTGCGCTGTTTTTTTGCCGACGACGCCGACGACAGCGGTATACGCAGGGAGCTTGTCTACAGCCGGGAAATGAACGGTTACTATCTTGTTAATAAGGATGTCTCAATGCTGAACGACAGCGAAACCATCGCGCTGTGCAAAATAATGCTTGACAGCAGAGCGTTTACAAAAGAGGAAATGATTCCGGTGATAAACAAGCTTTTAAGCTGCTGCGTACACCCAAAGCTCAGGGGAAGAGCCGTTGATTACATTTCCAACGAACTTGACTGCTACATAGAGCCTAATCACCATAAAAATTTTATTGGTTCAATATCGGACATAAGCGAGGCTGTCAGTCAGCGGAAGTATATGAAAATAAGATACCGAAGGCAGGACGGCTCCGAGACGGAGCGGGTCATAAAGCCTATGGGGATAATGTTTTCGGAATTTTATTTTTATCTTCCTGCATTTGCTGAAAATGCGGGAAAGGAAACGCTTCGCGGAGAAAGCGGCTCGTCTGTCGGCAACGGCGATATATTTATGTCGGCGTATAGGCTTGACCGTATACAGCAGTTTGAGGTACTGGACAGACATTTTGACCCGCCCTGCAAAACCGTCTTGGACGAGAGAGAACTGCGGAAAAGAATACAATTTTTGTGCGGCGGAAGGCTGCGCAGGGTAAAATTTTTGTACAAAGGGAAAAATGTAGAGGGAGTCCTGGACAGGTTCCCGGCGTCAAAGATCGTTGGCAGATCCGACGACGGCGTGGTTTTTATTGCGGAGGCTTTCGGGGACAGCATAGACGCATGGCTCAGGAGCCAGGGCAGGGCTGTCGAGATATTAAGTAATTGAAGCTGAGGACATGACTCTGAAACCGGGGAACGTCCCCGGCTTTTTATTTTGCGGCTATTTATCGCTATGTGAACATGATTTCTTTGTCTGTAATCAAATTTTAATTGACATTTTCTGTGATATGGTTTATACTTAATATGTATTGCTATGTTTTTTTACTTTGCTTGACCGTAATCAATTTTCGGGCGGACGTGCGGAATATGACGGTTCGTATGCTGCTGCCCCAACACTTATCCGAAAGGCGGTTATTAATATGTCAGAATTTTCAAGACGGCTTCCCGTTTATCTTTTGCTGGACGTTTCGGGCTCCATGCAGGGCGACCCTATCGAGGCGGTTCGCCATGGTGTCCGCGCCCTTATTTCCGAGCTCAGGGGAGACCCTCAGGCTCTTGAGACTGCGTATCTGTCGGTCATTACCTTTAATTCAAGCGCAAGACAGGTCACTCCGCTCACCGAGCTTATGCTTTTTAAAGAGCCCCAGCTTTCCGCAGGAGGAGCTACCGCTTTGGGCGCGGCTCTCAGGCTTCTTGCGGACTGCATCAAGTCGGAGGTGAGAAAGTCCACAGAGACCCAGAAGGGCGACTGGAGACCGCTTGTGTTTATACTTACAGACGGCGCGCCTACCGACGACTGGCGCGAGGCTGCTGCTATACTGAAGACAACAAAGCCTGCAAACATCATTGCCTGCGCCGCAGGAGCATACGCCGACACGACCGTGCTCAAGGAGATAACAGAGTGCGTATTGATGATGAACACCCTTTCCGCGGGAGATCTTGCACAGTTCTTTGCATGGGTATCAAGCTCGGTCAAGATGTCCTCCAAGAGTCTTGACGCGAAGCCGGGAGCTAATATTGAGCTGCCTCCTCCACCGCAGGGCTTTGTTATCGTTCCTTAACCCTTAACCAAATTAATTGAGTAATTGACCAATCGACCTGACCAATCCGATCGGGAGGAACTAATGGAAAATAATAACATAAACAATGCTGCGGAAACAATGTCCGCAGCTCCAGCCGAGGCGGAAAAGGAAGCTTTGCAGGAGAATGCTCAGGAAAACACTGAAGCTTCTGACGTTTCGGACGATACTGTTGCAGTCGGCAAGAAAAAGCTTTCCGACCGCGACGTTACCGCTCATACCGCCGCTATGTGGAAATATAATCCTGTGCCCGAAAGTCCCGAGCCTTATCCCGAGTCGATAAGCGGCTTTGCGGCTTCGGCAGGGTTTTCGGTGACGGCGGCTTCGGTACGCGGAAAAAAGCATAAGCACGACGGCTCAAACCGGGACGACAGCTTTGCTTTTGAAATAATCGACGGCATGGCGGTCGCGGCGGTATCGGACGGCGCAGGCTCCAAAGCGTTCTCGCGGATAGGTGCCAAAGCTGCCTGTGAGGCTGTGATAAAATACTCGAAAATACGTCTCGTCGCCATAAAAAGAGATTTCCCCAATTTCCGCAGGGACTTGGGCGGGGACATCGGCAGCGCGGACTTCGGAAAGGTGTGCTCCCAAATTGCGGAAATGCTCCGCGGCAGCTGCGCGGAAGCCTTTGCAGCAGTAGAAGCCGCTTCCGAAAAACGTTTGAAGAATCCCGAATTTGAATCCGCTTTGGACAGAAAACCCGAGCTGAAGGACTTTTCCTGCACGCTTCTTGCGGCGGTGTTTATCCCTGTGGAGACTAAAAACGGCAGGGAGTACCTTACCGCGTCCATTCAGGTGGGGGACGGTATGATCGCCGCCGTTGACGAAAACGCGGACAGCGCGCTGATAATCCTCGGGGACGCTGACAGCGGCAGCTTTGCGGGAGAGACCGAGTTTATCACCTCGGAGCAGTTCAGGAACCCAGAAAGCCTGATGAGCCGTACGAAAGTACGCCGCGGAAAGCTCACGTCGTTCCTGATGATGACCGATGGAGTTGCCGACGACTATTATCCCAACAACCCGCAGCTCCTGCGGCTTGCGCTGGACTTGAAGCTGAACGGCATAATGCCCGTGACGGAAGCGGAGGGTACTGTCGGAAGCGCGGATACTGCCGTGCCCGAGCCTGTGTCCTACCCGTGGGTAAACGACGGGGACGTTCTTTACGCGCTTCAATACGCTAAAAATGTACTGTCCGAAACGGGGCTGACATTGGAGGACTTCTGGAAAAACAAGGCTTTGCAGAAAAAAGCGTCCCTGTCGGGCTTCGGCATAGTCCACGAAAAGGACCGTGCCGAAATGCTGACGGTATGGCTCGACAACTACGTGGAGCGGGGCTCGTTCGACGACAGGACGCTGCTGATGATAAATACCGAAAATTAACGGGGAGGATACGTGGATACTATGAGCAGGATCGGGGAGGCAACTCTTGCCAACGGAAAAAAGGTACCGTACGTTATAACCGACAACCCGCCCCGCGGCGGAATGAAATATACATATTTCGCTCCCGACAAGTCGTACGTTGTGCAGTTTTTCAACGAACCGAACAAGATCGACCGGAATATGTCCGCCCGCCTGGAGGCGATAATAGGGCGATACAATCCCACTATTCCCGAATCAAAGGGCGGCGCGATCGGCAGCGACGAGCGGCTTGCGAAATATTTTTCGGGACGGTTCTGCTGGCCTACCGATCTGGTGGTCGCTCCCGAATTCGGCATAGTGTCCCCCGCCTACCCCAAAAGCTTTTTCTTCGGGGACAACGCATCGCAGTTCCTCGACCTTAAAGGCAAGGACAAGAAAAGCAACTGGTTCACCTCGGGAAACAGGCGGTTCCTCAACAAAAGCGAGCTGGGGGATTTCCGTTCCATGATACAGATGTCTCTATTGCTGTCGAGGTCTATCAGGCGGCTTCATCAGGCGGGACTTGCTCATTCTGACCTGTCCAACAACAACGTCCTTATCGACCCCAAAACCGGCAATTGCGTCGTTATCGACATAGACTCACTTGTAGTGCCGGGGCTGTTTCCCCCCGAGGTGGCGGGAACGAGGGGCTACATCGCACCCGAGGTGCTGTCCACAATGGAGCTTGACAGAAGCGACCCGCGGAGAATGATACCCAGCTCCGTTACCGATCTGCACGCGCTGGCGGTGCTTATCTATGAGTACCTGTTCTGCCGCCACCCGCTTATGGGGCCGAAGATTTTCTCCTCCGAATCCGCGGAAAAGGACGACTATCTTGGTCTGGGACCTATGGCTCTGTTTATCGAAAATCCGGACGATATGTCAAACCGTCCTACCACATTAAAGACTACTATCAAGGACTTGGGACCCATACTGGAAAAGTTGTTCCTGAGAGCCTTTGTGGACGGTCTGCACAATCCGCCTCTGCGCCCCTCGGCTATGGAGTGGGAGCGGGGTCTCGTACGCACTTGGGACTTGCTGCATAAGTGCTCAAATCCCTCATGCGAGAAAAAATGGTTCGTTTTGTACGATACAGACCACCCTGTTTGTCCGTTCTGCGGAACAAGGACAGCGGACAGAGATATAGTCCGCTTCGAGCTTAATACCGAGGTGCGGGGACACAGCGGAGAGTGGAGAAAGCATTCGGAGCTGGACGTTGTAAATAATACTCCTCTTTTTAAATGGCATATGCAGAGCAACGTTTTTGCCGATGAAAAGGCGGACAAGACCTTGCAGGCATACGTCTGCTGTCATAACGGCGAGTGGTTCCTGATAAACCGCAACGCCGAGGGACTGCTGTCTCCTCAGGGCAACCCCGTCCCCGTCGGAAAAGCCATTCGTATAACGGACGGCACGGTGTTCCGCGCTTCAAGAAGCGACAGGGGAATGCTGATAAAGGTTAAAATAATATGAATCGTGAAAGGAGAGTTACCGAAAGCATTTCGGTATAGTATAGAACAGTATGACTTTTTTCGGGCTTTCGGAGCGCGAAGCGGAAGCGTCACGTAAAAAATACGGCTTTAATGAGCTTTTATATAAACCGTCCTTCGGCAGGAACCTGCTGCGGGGCTTGAACGGACTTAGCTGCAAGCTTTTTGTAATTGCGGCTCTTGTGGAAATTATCCGCTCGCTTTTGGTGCTGAACGGCTTTACAAACGCGGAAACCGATTTTATAAGACCCGTTGTGCTGTTCGGCGCGGGCGTTTTGTGCGGACTTGCCGAGGCGGCTTTAAGACAGCGTTCCGAGCGTATCGTGAACGGGCTTTGCGGCTTTGACGGGGACGCGGAATATACGGTTTTCCGGAACAGCGGAAGAACCGAAAGAGTACCGCGGAGAATGCTTGCGGTGGGAGACGCGGTGTTTCTGTCGGATGGTGACGTCGTCCCTGCCGACGGAACAATGGCTGACGGTATGCTTGCGGTGGATCAGTCGGTTTTCGGCGATGTCGGCAAGGCGGAAAAAACCGTTCCTCCCGACAGCTACAGAAAGGGCAGCATTGCGGGTACGAACGACCCGTATGCGGTGTACAGCGGCACCCTTGTCTGCGGAGGCAGCGGAATTGTAAAGATAACGTCGATAGGTGAAAATACGGAGACAGCAAGGAAAAACGAGCCGAAACGCATGGAACTGCACTTGGACGGCGGAAGCAGATTTGACGGTATGCTCCGTACCGGCGGAGCGGCGGGATCAACTGCGGCGTTGGCGGCTTTGGTGTTCGGCACAGTGAGCGGCGTTTCCTCGGGACAGCTTTACGGCGGTCTGGCGCGTGGTGTATCCATTGCGGCGGCAGTGCTGGCGGTTGCCTGCTTTTGCGGGAAAAATCTCTTGAGCGAGTGTACAGCGGCTTCCGCGGTAAAGCGTCTGAGTAAAAAGGGTGTGAGAGTATCCGATCCCGGCGCGGTATGCAAAAGCTCCGACATTGGAATGGCTGTTATAGAACGCGGCGGAATGATCGCGGGAGCGGAATATTCCGCAGACGGAACGGTATTTATCGACGGCGGTGGAAAGGAATACGGCAGCTTCGGCTCAATAGGCGCGGGACTTTCAGAGATACTGAAAAATGCGGTGATATGCACGTCTTCGACGGCGCTCGCTTCGGGCGGAACGGTTTTAGGAGGGAGTCCTCTCGACAGGGCTCTTTACAGATTTCTCGGCAGAAAAGCCGAAAAGGCTCCCGACTATAAAAGGCAGACCGAGGTAAAGACCGACGGGGGAAGCGTTCTTTCGGGAGTTACCGTTTCGGCGGGAGGAAAGCTGTTCACGTTCGTTAGGGGAGGCGCGGAGATACTGCTGGAAAGATGCTCAGACAGCATCGGCGCGGACGGAAGAAAGCAAAGGATAACCAACAAAAGCGCGCTCCAAAAGCTGGCGGCGACTATTTCGCTGACGGGAAAGGACGTTATTGCTTTTGCCGTTTCGGAACGCGGGATAAAAGAGGGGCGACTGCCGTCGGGAGGATATTCTCTGATAGGACTGGTCGCTCTGTACGACGGATTTTTCGCCGAAGCCGCAGACGAGGTAAAACGTCTTGAAAGACTGGGAGTAAGAGTCGTTCTTGCTTCGGAGGAAAGCCGCGAGACCGCTTTGTTCGCGGCGAAATACGCGGGCATTTCGGGGGCTAAGGGTTCGGCGAAAAAGTCCGCGGGAGTTGTTCTCAGCTCCGACCAGCTTGCAAAAATGAGTGATAAGGAGCTTTCGGGAAAGCTTAAAGACATAAAATCAATCGTCAGGGCGGTGCCGTCGGACAGGCGCAGGCTTATCCGCGCCGCCCATGAAAACGGGATAAAGGTGTGCGTTTCCTCAGCAGGACTCAGGAATCTCAAAGCCGCTTCGGAAGCTGACCTTACGGTTGCTTCCCACGGCTGCTCCACGGCTGTGAGAGCGGAGTCCGACGCGGCGGCTTCTGCGGAAAAATGCGGTATAAAGGCTTTAGCCGACATAATAGCCTGCTCTGCGGAGTACGTTTCAAAATGCAAAGTACGGATAGCATTCAGGGCTGTATGCGCGGTCGCGGCGGCAGCGGCTGCTGTTATGTTTTTTATTTGATCTGAAAGAAAAAGGCGAAAGGCGGTGATATTTTGGCGCTGAAGGATATGCGGAAAAAGACCGACATTCAGAAGCTTCTTGATAACCCCGGCAGTTCGGGGACGGTTGATATTCCGGCGGGGGAATACGAGGGGAATTTTATTGTCTCCAAAAGCTGTACCATAAACGGAAACGGCTCGGTGCTTTGGAATTCGTCCGGCCCGGTTCTTGTTATCGCGGCGGAAAATGTCACGGTGAACAATATAAAAATAGAGCTGACAAGCGATAATATCCCATATGAGCAAATGGTCTCGGTGTACTGCAAATACGGCGATACAAAATTTTCCGACGTGGAAATAAACGGTATGCTTCTGGGCATTAAAGGCGAGGAGCAGTACTGGGGATTTCCGAGGATCGTTGATCTTGGAAAGCTTCCCGCGGAAAGGGAGCAGTCCTTTGCGCTGGAGCTTTATGCTCCCGTTGAAGCGGATATCAGGGGCGAGCTTTACAATGTGAACCTGTCCGCCGATTCGCTTGCGGTCGGCTTTAACACGGTAACTCTCACAATCGGGAAGATACGCAGCGGTTCTCTGCTGTACGGCTGTATCCGCATACGGTCGGCTGTGGAGCGGAAAATAATCATAAGCGGCGAGATAGGCGGCGAGGACGAGCCTATGTCCGCAAACTATATGCTTTGCTCTATCCAAAGGGACGCTCCCATACGGCACAGTGAAATGCTTGAACGCCTCGACCCGGTTCAGCTGGCGACCATGCCCGAGCCGGAAGCGGAGACGGTAGAGTCCTCCTATGAGCCTTTGGACGAAGCGGTCACATACGGCGGGGAGAGCGGCGGAACAGAGGAAAACGTGCTTATACCGAGCGGAAAAAGGATACCTCTTTCAATGAAGCAGTACAAAATAGAGCTTCTTTACAAATCCGCCAAAACCGAAATCGACATGGACGGTTATCTGTTCATGCTTAATAACAGCGGAACGGTAAGTTCAGACAAGCGCATGATATTTTTCGGCAACGATCGTTCTGACTGCGGCAGTGTACACTATCTCAACGCGGCGGATAAAAGGGCTGTGTTTATTGATTTTGGAGCGGTGCCGAAGGACGTTGAACGTATGGTGATGTTGTTTTCAATCTATGGAAACAAGCCCGATCAGCTTTTCAGTATGCTTGAGGACGCGGAGGTAAGCGTTCTGTGCGAAAACGGCGTGCATATGCATATGCCACTTGAAGAGGGCATACAGTGCCGCACCATACTTGCCCTCGGCTTTGAGAAAACAGGCGGCGTGTGGGAGATGATATCGTCGGGAAAGGGCGTGTCTATGTCCCTTGCGGACATCTGCCGCAGCTACGGGGTGACGGTGCTTTCATAGAAAGGACAGCGGAATGGACGGAATTAAACGTAAATCATTATTGGCTTTGGCGGCGGTTCTTGTTACAGCGTGCTTTAACGGCTGCGGCGGAAACTCCGGCGTGATCCCGGAGGAAACGGCAGTTACAGCTATAGCGCAAATAACGGAAACTGCTCCGGAAATTTCGGAAACGCCGGAAACGAAAACGGAGAGCGCTTTTGAAAGGCTGCCTACCCCTCCGCGGGCAGGTCATGACCCGCGGACAGGCGACTATCTTGCCGCTCTTTCGGAGGATCCCGATTTTGCAGGAAAGTGGGTCAGCTGCTGCGGAGTAATGGTTGCGGATATGAACGGAGACGGCGTTCCCGAGGTGTTTTTGCAGCAGTCTGCAATTGGAAGTCTGACGGAGGTATTTACCGTCGTGGACGGAAAGACGGTTCATTTTAAAGCTGCGCCCGATTATTCCTACAGTCCTTCTAACTTTGGTACATTATACAGCTCATATGACGGAAATCTGCCCGAATTTTATGTCCGAAACGGCGAAATGGTAATTCTTGCGGAATGCTGTATGGGCGGCAGTGTTGCCGGAAACGGAGGCGTTATGGAGATAAGCTTTGACGGCGAAAGCATTTCAACAAAGGAGGTGTGCGGTTATTCCTACTCAAAGGATAATTTAAATATCATCTATTATTATAGTTTCGGCGGAAAGGACGTTACCGAGGAGGAGTACCGAAGCTGTCTTGACGACTATATGAGCGAGCTTGACTACTGCGCTGATTATTCGGTAACGGTAACAAACAACTCCTTGCTCTGTAACTCGCTTGTCCCTCTCGCAGATGCTCTTGACGGCTTTTACGGAAGCCTCGGCAAGGGAGAGGGTCTCGACTTTGATGTTGAGCTAAAGCCTATCTATGTAAGCCGTGATGACTACGCTGCTGAGATAAGCTATGACTATATGGGAAACATTTCAAGCATAAAAAAACATTATAAAGATGTATCGTTGGACAGAACGGATTATTTCAAATATATATATGACGATAATGGAGAAGTGACCCAAATATACCGCAATACTAAGGATTATGAGGCAGGGTATGTTCCGAACGCGGCTTTCGACTGGAACATAGATTTTTACGGAAATATACAAAAGACCCGTTCAAACTATCCGTACACCGATATGGACGGGTCTCTCTACAAGGCTGTTACCGACGAACAGGGCAGAGTTCTGGAGGAAACCTTTTTCGCGGGCGAACGCTTTGCCGAAATTTATTCATATAACGGCGTTAAGGTCGGAGACATTCAGTCGCGTTGTCTGTACCGTTATGACAATTTTGGAAATAGGATATATGAGGAGCTTGATACTGAGCTTTATGCAGCGAACGACGCCGTACAGGACTATGTCAAAACATGGGAGTACGACGGCAGCAATAGGCTTGTCAAGGACGTGTACAGCTACTGGGGACATGACGTTATCAACGAATACGTCTATAATGAAGCGGGCGACATGGTAAAGCGTATCCACACCTTTACGGGCGGCGGCGACGATATGAACGGCGGAAAAGAGGGCGTTTACGTCACGGACTACAGCTATGGGAAAAACTTAAAGGGCGGCGTTACCTACCGCCGCGGCAGGGGCAGCGATCACTATTACGAGTATATTATCGAGTATATTATTGAGGACATTTACTATGCGCCTGTAAGGACGGTCAGGAGTAAATAACGGTCGTCCGCGCAGGGGTAAAGGGAGGGGCTTATGAAAATAAAATGCAGCTACTGCGGGAGCTATATAAGCGATACTGACGAAAAGTGCCCTAACTGCGGCGCGGTGAACGAAGCTCTTGTCCGCAGCGCGGAGGGCGTGCCGAAAACCATTGAGGAGCTGAAAGCATTTTGCGCCAAGCATGGGCTTCCCCTTGAAAAAATGCGTTTCTTTATCGGGGAGGACTACAAGTCTCCGAAAGCTTTCGGTATTTACAGGGACAGCGACGGCTGCTTTGTGGTCTACAAAAACAAGGCGGACGGAACAAGGGCGGTGCGTTACCGAGGCGCTGACGAGGCGTACGCGGTAAACGAGATATACCAAAAAATGAAGTCGGAGATACTTAAAAGGAAAAAGCCCGGCGTGAAGTCTCCCGCGCCTTATGAAGCGGCTCCGCGGCGCAGACGGAGAAGCTTTTTCTTCAAGTACAATATAACGCTTGCTGCTGTAGCTGCTTTTTTCGCTATTTTTTATATGCTGCTTCTGATAATAGCGCCCGACGCTCCCCGAAGAGGGTACTATACATATGAAGACAGCTGCTATTATTACTCCAACGATGATTGGTACGTTTACGACGACGGCTGGGCTCCGGCATATTCCGTTGACAGCGAGCTGACGGACAATTACGAGGGTTACTACGAGGGCATAAGCTACAGCTCCGATTACGGCGCGACGGACTTTGAAGACAGCGGCTACTATCATGAGTATGACCAAAGCAATGACTGGGATAATGATTGGGACGATGACGACTGGGACGTTGACTACGACAGCTGGGACGACTATGATTCCGACTGGGACAGCGACTGGTGATACTGCCTGAAATGCGGTATCGGTCAGTATAAACGCGGTTCCGGTCAGGAACATAATAATATATTTTTTAACAGGAAAGGATTTTTTTATGGTAATCATCGAAATGGAAAACGGCAAAAAGATCAAGCTGGAGCTTTACCCTGATATCGCTCCTATAACCGTGGAGAACTTTGAAAAGCTTGTTAAGGACGGCTTTTATGACGGACTTATCTTTCATCGCGTGATACCCGGATTTATGATCCAGGGGGGCTGTCCCGACGGTACGGGTATGGGCGGCCCGGGACACCACATCAAGGGCGAGTTCGCCTCCAACGGTGTAAAGAACGACCTGAAGCACACCCGCGGAGTTATCTCCATGGCGCGCTCCATGATGAAAGACAGCGCGGGTTCCCAGTTCTTTATCATGCACAAGGACGCCACACATCTGGACGGAGAGTACGCCGCTTTCGGCAAGGTCGTAGAGGGAATGGACGCTGTTGACGAAATCGCGGAGACCGAGACAAGCTACGGCGACAGACCAATAAGAAAGCAGAAGATGAAAAAAGTCTATATTGAGGAATAACAAAAACGGTACAGTTGTAGTTTGACAAGCAAAATACAAAAAACGGATTTAAGACACCAGTAAATAGTAAAAAAGGCTCTCCGCCGCAAGCTTTTTGAACCGCCCCAATTTCTGGGGGCAGCACAAAAAGGCTCTATGGTTAATTAGAACATATCTGAAAGCACAAAAAATATGTATAATTTAGACAAAAGCCCAATAGAAGCGATACGAACAAAGGCAAGAAAAGACGAGGCAAGTTTGTCATAACGAATAGCCACCTTGCGAAAAGCCTTAATTTTATTGAAAAAGCATTCAACTAAATGGCGCTTTTTGTAAAGCCCAAAACCACAAAACCAAGGGTTTGGATTACTTTCTTTCGTCAGAATGGTATATTCAACATTATGTTCGGTAATAAAATTTCTGATTTTTTTAGCACCGTAAGCTTTATCACCAATAATATTACTGCCTAAAATGTCAATACCGGATAAAGCATCAAGGGCAGCATTAGAATCGTGAACTTGACCATCAGACAGCATAAAGTGAACAGTATTACCTATACCGTCACAACAGCATGAATTTTGGTGGTTTTTCCTCCTTTGCTTATACTGATAAACTGGTTATTTTTAGAATTTACAGTTCTTTTTTGCTCTCGTATTTTGTAAATGAGTTTTTAATGAGGTGCTGTCTATACTGAGATTTTCAAAGTCTGCGTTCTCGTTTAATTTTTATAAAATGCGTAGTAAAGTACCGTCATCTTTTCATTTGCTGAAACGGCTGTACACTGTTTAATGTAGACCGTAACGTTCAGGTATATCTGTCCATGCAACTACACTCCAGACTAACCATAGAATGGCATTGAACTTTAATCTGTTATCTTTTGGAGTTCTGCCTGTTGTTGCTTCAGGAAATATTTGTTCCTATTGTTCATCGTTTATTTCGTATCTTTTTGCTCTCATTTGCAAAACCGCTTTTGACTTTGGATGTATATTAAAAAAGTAGACAATCAAAAGAAAAAGAGATATAATCGGGAAATGCGAACAAACGATAGTAAATTTGTATTATTCAGGCAAAACCTATGCTCAGATACACAAGGAATACGGTGTTTCGTTATCTGCCTTGCCGTCCTCGTCCTCCGATACGGTAATTTTTCCGATTTCTTGGTCTGCCATGATCACACCTCCGATCTGAACGCGGTAACGACCGTCGCCTTTTGGCGAACGTCCGACCCGCCGTTATTGAGATTTTGAAAAATATCGATCCCGTTTTTTCCGTAGGCGGTGTTGCCGTTTCGCTTGTCAAGCTCAAGCTTGCGGTCAAGCTGCCTCTGCACCTGCGACCGATAGG
>CAJUAN010000037.1 GCA_910584715.1 uncultured Oscillospiraceae bacterium | reverse complement strand
ATTTCCGTAAAACGTCATACGGATTTCCGCAAAACGTCATATAGATTTCCGTAAAGCGTCCATTTTTGAGAGCCGGAGATAGGGAGGGGAATAGGGTAAATCTCTATCCTTTAAGGTTTCCTCTTAAATTGAATTCGGACTATTAACGGAAATCTATATGACATTTCAGAAAGGAGGGAGGGTATTCTCGTCCTCCTCTTTTGGTTTCATTATAGTAGAGGTTTGCTCGATAGCTTTTTGAGAATAATTGTAAGTGTCGCTAAGGTGGAGTATAATCTTATCCTGTCCTTTCGCTCCCTTTGCAATCTCGTAGCCTGTAAGGAGGTCGGCCTCTATTAATCCCTCGACTGCGTTCTTTAGATCCGCTTTGAATTTTGCTCTATATCTTCGGTCGCTTTCGTAGTCAGTTGTTAGACGTTGCTTAAGGGTAGCGGAGTTTATCTCGTAGCGGAGAGCCTCCTTTCGAGCCGCCTCTATAGACTGTCGATATTCCTCTTTAGATACTCGTTTAGTTTTGTTGATTTCCTTTTTCACTCTCTCCTCCGCTTCGTCTGCTGCTTTCCTAAAATGCCAATAGACCGACAGGATACTACTAAGGAGGATACTAAATAATTCGGTCTGTCTACCTTTCTTTCCCCATACGTCAAATAGTTTCGGAGGTATATAGGCGAATCTTTTATCGAGTTCGTAAAAGAAAGCACTCCCGAAAGTAACGTTAATAAGCTGGAGTCCGTCCTCCTTAGTCAGTTCCTCTAAAGTCTCCTCTATATGGATAAAGGGGGCGGTCATTCTAAATTTGCGGTCTCCTTTGCCTATTATCTGCATCTGTCGAATATGCGAGAGATCAAAAAGGTTCTGTACTTCTGTATCCCTTTCTCGCTTCCGGCTCGATCCGTTATGTAAGAATCGGGTAAAGGCTGCTATATCGAGAGTTCGGGAGACGGAGAGACCTCGCTTTGTGGGGTTTTTGATTTTTTCTCTTATATCGTCCTGTGTGTCCTGTCCTAACCAATAGGCGAGGGCGTATAGAGTTCGGGTCTGTGCATAGGACAGATAGACAGGTTTATTTTTCCTGTCGATACATAGGGCGGAGTCCTGTTCTCTTAGTGCGAGGAGTTCCTTTAGTTCTTGGTCTCGGTGCTGAATCTCCTCCGTATCGAATAGGGAGGAGTCCCTTTCGTAGGCTATCGCTCCGCTAAGGGCGTTCGATATTCGGCCTCGCTCTGTAGACTCTGCTTTCCGTCCGGACTTATAGAGTAGTAGATTATTTCTACCTTTTTGAGGGAGATTATTTTCCATTTTTGAGAGAGTTTTCTATCTGTGCTATCCTGTTACTCCACATCTCTATAAATTCCTTGTCCTCCGGCATTTCTTCGTAACAGGGGAATATAGCTTTTTTCTGTTCTGCTATCGTGGGGGTATAAGTCTCCCCTCGTTTCTCCGCCTGTCGAATCCTATCCTTAAGGAGTCTCCGGCTATAGGTCGAGGGGACATTAATAATAGTGTCCGCTTTAATATCGTCCAATAATCCGGACAGGGTAGGAGGTAGAAGTTTCTTCGATTTGTGCTTATCCGTCCATTCGTCTAAGGCTATGATAAACGCCTTAAGAGCCATCATCGCCCATCCCATTTGCTTAATTTTCTCCCTAATCAGCGAGTAGAGAGATTCTGTCTCTATTTCGATATAGCCCTCCTCGTCTCGGGTAGTTTTTCCGGCATACTGAAAGCGGAGGTTCTTAATAGCGGCATCGAAAGTGGAGAGGGCGGTTTTGCTTTTAGAGTCCTTAATAGCCTCGTAGATCATATTAAGGTGGTTCTCCTCCTGTGCGTAGGACTCCAATACTCGGAGGTAGCCTACTATCTCCTCCGCCTGTTCTCGATACTGCGCTATAGCCAATCCTATAATAGGGGCTACTTCTGCGTAGACGTTATAGGCTCGTATCCATTTGTTATATTCCTTTCCCTCCTCGGGAGTCAGAGAGTCAATAATAGCCTTCGCCTCCTCCTCGGTGAGTAGTGGCGTTTCCTGTATCTGGTTTTTGTCTACCCAATCTCGACAGACTATTATAGCCTTTTGTTTCGGAGTCGCGGTCTTTATCAACTCCTGTATTTTCTTACTTATTTTCGCGTTAGCCATAGCCGTTAATCTTCGTCTGCGGTGGAGCGGAGAGTTTCCTCTATCGCCTGTAATCTCTGTTCGGTCTCGCTTGCCTCGATAGCTTTAAGGATATTCGCTAACATAGTATTCTCTCGGAAAGCGGTCGTTTCCGAAATTTCTCCGTTGCTGAATCGCCTGTAACTGCGTAGCATAAGAGTTTTTATCTGCGTGGCGTTTATTCGGTCGCTCATAATGAAATAGAATTACTATATTACTTGTTTACCTATTTTCGGTCTATAGACGTACTAACATCGGTTTACTATCGGCCTCCCATCGGGTCGGGCGGTGGTGCGCTGCTCTTTCGATCATAGGGAGGATAGGTCGTTAATAAGTCTACGTTCCTGTCGGTCTCGCTCCTGTTCCTCGGAGGTCTGAAAGGTCGGTTCTATCATTTCTCCGGACAGGGAGGCGGAGGTCTTAAGGTAGAGGTCTATTAACTTGTCGGTCGATACGTCCGTAAAGTCTCGTCCCTCGATCTCCGCTTTAATCCTCGACAGGAGGGAGGCGTGAGCTGCTATCCGCTCTCGCTTAGTTATTCTGTGCTGCTCGTAGAGTTCCTCCATATTCAGAGCCTCTAAAGTGGCTATCTCCTCCTCCTGTGCCTTACAGACATTTATAGCCGTTTGTTTGGCTACGCCTACTCTCTCGGAGATTTTAGCGTAGGAGAGTCCGGTCGCTCGAAGTTCGAGAATAGTCCTCTTTTTGTCTGCGTCTATACTTACTCCCATACTCGTTTTCCTGTTGCTTTGTAGATTAAACTTCGAGGAATTCCGGTAGCCTCGGAAATCTCCTTATAGGAGTAGGAGAGTCCTATCATAGTCGAGTATTCTTTATCGACATATTGAGAGATTATCCGTTCCTCTGCGGTCTGTTTGTGAGAGTGAATCCAATCTCCTATTGTTGTTCCCTCCAATAGAAAAAAGTTCCGCTCCCAATCTTTCCGGAGTCCGAATTCTGCGAAGTGCGAGAGGACTTCCTTTAAGTGGTCGTAACTCTCCGTCCTAAAGAATTCATAGGTAGCATAGTCTATAAATTCCATTTTCCGGCTAACTTCGTAGGAGTCGATAACCGCTTTTTTCTCTCGATCATCGAGGGGAGAGCCTATTACCTTTTCGAGTGCCTTAGCGTATGCGCGTGGCGTGTCGGTTCTCATTCCGGTAGCCTCGGAGAGTGTTTTCGGAGAGGGGGCGTTATAAAAGACTATATTCTGCTCCCATTCCTCCGGATATTCCTCGGGGTGTGCCTCTATCTCCTCGTCCTCGACATCGAATAATTTCTCTTTGGAAATAGAGCCGTCCTTTAGCTGCTCTTTGGTAATCGGCTTCCATTCCGCTCCGCCTCCGCCTAAAAACAGGGCTATAGCCTCCTCCCCTTTCGGGGTCTGTGCCTCGGAGGGAGACAGAGGGAGGCGCGGTTTAGAAAATAGTATATTGAACCTCGACAGGATTCTAACTCCGTCCCCGGAAAGATTCCGGAAAGGGAGAGTAAAGTTAGAGGGGTCTAATTCCTCGCTCGATCTATAGGAGAGAGAATATTCTATCGGGTCTCCTGTTAGGGTCGGGTATATATAGACTCGTCCCTTAATAGTTCCGTCCTCCTTATCTATACAGGTAACATAATAGTCCTTCTCCTCCCTATTCTCTCTCGGGACATCGAAAGGGGTAATAGGCTTATTCGAGAAAGAGTCCGCTACTTTGGTATAGGTGAGAGTCGAGGTAACATAAAGGAGGGAGGCGGAGGTCTGTTTCCCTATCCGCTCGTAGAGGAGTTCCCTCGCTCTCTGTTCGGCCTCCGGTCGGCTCTTTAATCCGAAAATTCTAATCATATAATACTCCTTTCGTTTTACTTTCCTGTTTATTTCGTTTCTTATTTCTGTAATGTAGGAATTATCGAAATTAAATAGGTTTATTTTATTACTTGTTTACCTATTTAGACTCCGCTTTATTCCTGTCTCGGAGTTCGGGAATTCGTCCGTTGAGGAAATCTCGGAGAGCCTCCTCGGAGGAGTAGATAGCTTTCCCTATTTTTACGCTCCGGAGTTCGCCTTTCTTTTGATAGTTCATAATCGTAGCTATCCCTACGTTGAGCATCGAGGCGAGTTCCTTTCTTGTGTATAGTTTCAGTCCGTCTACTACTAACATAGTCATTTCTTTTTAGGTAGTCTTATAGTTCCGTTCTCCTCCTCCCATTTCGAGACGTAACCGGAGAGAGCCTCCTTAATTACGTCCTTAAGGAGTTTCGCGTCTGCGAGGGAGATATACTTTACTTTCCGGATTAGGTCGTTATCGACTATGAAAGTAGCCCTCCCCTCGTTGGTCGCTCCTGTCGGGATCGCGTTCTTTTTCGGTCTGCCTACTTTCTTTTTCCGGACTGCGTTTAACGCCTCCTCCATTTCGGGAGTTATATCGAGGCTCTCTACTAACTCCGGAGATACGTCTCCGGTTTCCGTAGAGGTAGGGGTAGGAGTCGGGGTCTCTCCTACTATACCTTGTATCAGTGAGGCTATTTTCTTATTTCGTGCCATCGCGAAAATGATATTATTATGTTATTAGATTACCTATTTATCGGGAGAGTATCTCCTCGGTCAGTGCCTCGTAGTCCCTTGCTCCGTTGGAGGTCGGGTCGTATTCAAATATCGACATTCCGGTAACAGGCATTTCAGCGAGGGAGATATTTTCGCGTATCTTCGTAGAGAATACCTTAGAGCCATATCGGGAGAAAATAGCGTCTACTACGTCCTTATTCAGTTTCCGGTTATTATATCGGGTAATGAATACTCCGCCTAATTTGAGGGTCGGGTTAATCGCCTGTCGAATTTCCCCTACTACCTCATCGAGCATAGTTAGACCTTTAAGGGGGAGAGCCTCAGCCGTCAGAGGTATATATAACTCCGTGGCTGCTACTAAAGCGTTGGTCGTGATCAGTCCCAAAGAGGGAGGGCAGTCGAGGAGAATATAATCGTAGTCTCCGGCTATCTCCGCTATGCGGTTCTTAAGCTGCGCCTCCCTCATCAGCTTTGAGGAGAGGTCGGTCTCCGCTCTCGCCAATTCGAGAGAGGAGGGTATAAGGTCGAGGTTTTCCGCTATCTCGACTACAGGGAGGGGAGTCCCTTTAATAAGAGAATCGTAAACGCTGCTCTCCGCTTCCTTGTCTCCTATCAGAGTAAAGGTTAGGTTCTGCTGCGCGTCTAAGTCTATAAGGAGAGTTCTCTTTCCGTGTCGGGCGAGTGCTGCTCCTATACAGGCTACGGAGGTGGTTTTGCCTACGCCTCCCTTGTGGTTCGCTACTGCTATTATTCGGGTCATAGTCCTTTAATCTTTGAGGGGTTGAAATTCGGTCGGGTAGTCTCGTTCCGCCTGTGCGGTTAGTTCCTTACTAATCCGGTCTACTTTCTCGACTCCTTCCTCCGTCTCCATAATAGAGGGGTCGGAGAGTATAATCGAGGAGGTATAGCGAGAAAGGGTCTCGCCCTCTTTGAATCGGAGTCCTATTCCCTCGGCATCGTCCCATAGGGTAATAACTCCGTCCGCTTTCTCGGTTCTGTAGTGGCTATCCATATTATATTATTTTGTGAGTTGTTTACTCTGTGCGAATATTACTATATTACTTGTTTACCTATTTCAAAAAGGGCATGGCTCGTCCGTCTGTTCCTGTTCGGGGGATTGTGTCGGGGTCTCGTAGGCATCCTCCGGCCTCTTTAGGAGTTCCTCCTCATCGTTGAGGGTTATTTTCTTTGTCCGTCCCTCCCAATCTAAAAGAGTGTCGATAGGATAATAGCCGTATCTGCGTTTCATCAGCCGGACAAATAGCTTATTCGGGATAGGTGCGAGTTCCGTTATACTCTCTCCTGTCAGTCGGGAGAGTAGTTTCTTCGCCTCCGCCTCCTCGTCCTTTTGTCCTTTGATACCTCCTCGGAGTTCCTTAAGGTTGAATAGTCCTATACAGGTGTCCGCTATTCGCTCGAAGTCTCCGCCCTCTCCAATATTGCGAGTATCGACAGAGACAGGCGTATAGACCTCCCTGTTAAACTGCGCTGCGAGTACGAAAGGAATCCCCTCCTTATTCGCGAAGTCCTTAATATCGTTTACTACTTTCTTAATCTCCTCGGTTCTCAGTCGGGAGTAGTCCTCGGAATAGATTAACTGCGCGTAGTCGATACATACTATAGAGGGTCGGTAGAGGGACAGGTAGTAACGGATCGCGTCTAATAGCTTCTCTACCTTGTACGCCTCATCGACTATTATTAGGTTTCCGCTCCCTATATAGTCTCGTTGAAATTCCTCCTTACGTCTCAAAAAATATTGATAGTGCGAGAGTCCGTCCTTTCGGGGGTTTCTACTATTAAAGTGCTGCTCTCCGTTCCCCTTAAAATAGGAGTGGATAGCGTCTATAGGAGTCCGGCTACGTTGGAGTTCGGGGTCATTGACATAGGTATTAAGGAGGTCGGCTATAAGTCTGCGCTTGTCTACCTCATAGGAAAAATAGAGTACGCTCTTCCCTGTCCGGAGGTAAATATTTCTCTTTACCTCGTTGAGGGCTATGTTATTCAGAAAGGAGGTTTTTCCGTGGCCTCTATATCCGCAAATAAAGGTCAGTCCGCTATTGAGAGTTAGCTTTGTTTCGTTGTGTCCCTCCTTAAAGGTTATTCCGGTCGGAATCCCCTCCGGAATCTCGGAGAGGTAGGAGTCGAAGTTAGCGGAGGACAGGGGCGAGAATACTTTAGAAAATTCCGTAGCCTTATCCTGTGCGCCCTGTTTCGAGGCGGTCTCTCTCATCAGCATTAGAGCCTCGTCCGTTTTGCCCTCCTGTAACAGGGAGGCTATAGAAGTCGAGGCGTTAACTATCGCCTGTCTCCTGTCCTGTGCCTGTTTGCGGAGGTAGGCTCTATCCGCCCATTCCTCGAAGTCCGACAGGCTAAAACGTAAATACTGCTCCTCTTTCCGGAGTTCGTCCTTAATAAGTTCCCTATTGTGGGGGCGTTGTATCATCGAGGGCGAATTAAGGAGAGCCTCTACTTCGGAGAAAAAGTCCTCCCTCTGTTTCATAGTTAACTCTCCGCCCTGTGCGTCCTGTAAGGAAATATATTTATTCCGGATAATATCGTAGTGATAATAGTAGGAGGGGGTAGCTGCTTTAATTAGAGAGTTCCAATCCTCTAAGGAGTGAGTCTCTAAATACTCGTCCGCGTCCTTTACTCCCTCGGGGAAATAGGCTATATAGACCTCCGCTCCTCTCGCCTCGATAGCTTTTACAGAGTCTGCTATAAATCCTCGTCCGGCATCGTCATTGTCATATAGTAGCGTAAACCTTTTAACGCCTCTCCTTAGTGCTGCGTCTATCTGGTCGGAGGTCGCTTTCCCTCCGGTCGTGGCTACTACGTTATCCGCTCCTTTTGCTTTCGGGTGGAGTGCGTCTAATTCTCCCTCGACTACTACTATATCATCGACAGAAAGAGGAATCCCGAAAAAGTCCGCGTTCCTCGACAGGCCAAAAGTATTTTGATATTTCTTTATCTTATACTCCTGTCCCTGTGCTTTCGCCTGTGCCTCTTTCTCGGAGTGATCAATATCTCTAAACTTGAATCCGTAGAGACTGCTCCCTCCTCGATAGGGGATAGTTAGGCGGTGACTTCTCCCTATAAGGGTATTCGGTTTTTCGTCCTCTTTCCTGTGCGTATCGCAATAGGGGAGGAGGGCTACTAACTCCTCATCAGCGTAGCCGAATCCGGTAGACCTTATCTCCTCGTCCGTCCATCTGCGAGAGCGTAGATAATCGAGGACTCGGTTAGCTTCCGAAGTTCCGCTCCATAGGGCGGAGACGAATCGGGCGTTAGCCTCCTCTCTCCTGTCCTGTGTCTCCTTATAGGCTCTCGCCTCCTCGCTATCGAATTCGGGGAATAGGTGTCCTACTCCGCAAAGGTCAGCGAGAGACCGGAGGGCGGTCGGGTAGTCCTGTCCGGTCTCCCTCATATAGAGATCGACTATAGAGAGCTTGTCTCCGTTTTGGTCGTGGAGGCTATTCCCATTCTTATAGATATAGCTTTGGTCGAGGCTGCTCTTAGAGCGGTCTCCGGAGACGTGATAGGGCGTTACCCATTTAGAGCCTCTCTCCTTAAACTCCCATCGAGGGAAAGCGGTCGTAATATATCCGCTCTGTAACAGGCGAGGGAGTATCTCTCTTTCCTTAAATTCTGTGAGGGCGTTAGCCATATTATTTTATTATTTGTAATAAAGTTTACCTATTCTATTATCGTGCCGGAGTCGGAGTCGCGTTCTGTATCTGCGAGACCAAAGAGCAAATATAATTCATTCGCTCGCTATCGTCCTTAACCTTTCGTCCGCCTATCATTCTCTCATAGACAGGAGGGAGGGTCTTAACTACCCAATCGAGTTTAACTCCCTCTCCCCATACTACTATTTTGTCGTAGCCGTTTCGGGTATAAGGTTCTATCCGGACTACTGAGCCGTTATTTACTGCGGTGAGTCCCATCGGAGAGGCGAGGGCGAGAATAACGCTCTTAAAGGTGTTAGAGCCGTAGGGGAATCCTATCGAGTAGAGTTCTCCGCTATCCTCGTCTCGGAGGTCAATATACCAATAGACTACTACCTCATTTCTAAAGTTGCGTTCCTTTTGGGATATAGCCTCTAATTTCCCCTCGACATAGGTATAGCTTTCCTCTCCGGTGGCGGTGCGCTTGACTACTGCTCCGTTCTTTATGTTGAGGTAGGTTTTGCGCCTCCCCTGTGCCTGTTCTGTCCTCTGTCCTAACATAACTTTTCGTCTATTAAGTATCTGAATTTCGAGTTAAGGAGTCTCCCTAAAACTAAGTCCTCCTCTATCCTGTCGGTCTCGGTCGGTTTCCCATCTCGATAGGTGTAATAGCGAGAGTCGAAATTCTTTACCATATCGATCATATCCTTTGCGGTAGAGTCGTTATAGTAGTTCTCGACTATATCCTCCAATACTCCGTAAACGTCCGAATATTCGGTTAGAGCCTCGTCTACCTCATCATCGTAGTAAAAGGTCTCGTCCCATTTTCCGGAATCCTCGGACAGGTAGCGAGGATATTTCTCCGTCCTACGTTCCTCTCCCTGTCCGTTGAGGTAACAGAGTTCTAAAAGGTCGAGATAGTAAGAGGCTGCGCTCTCTATCGCCTGTCGGTCGGAGGCGGATATAGTTTTAGCCCTCGGGCGGTAGCCGTGTTCTACTGCGTAGTCTCGGAGATAGGGAGTAGAGTCGAGGGTCTCTCCGTCCTCCTTGACAGGTTCGAGGGACAGGGCGGAGGCTACTCTCGCCCTCATCGTCCGGAGGAGGCGGTCTCTAAGCCGTCTACGTTTCGAGTCGATAAAGTCCTCCGCTCTGCGAAGTCCGGAGGCGGTAGTCAGTTTCCGGTAACCTGTCCGGAATTCTTTCCCCTCCTCGGGCGAAAGGACATCGGCTATAGTCCGGTCTCCCTTTCCGAATCCTCTTTCCGGTAGCCGGAATCCTCTTATAAAATTCTGTAGTGAGGTCGTATCTTCGAGGTCTGTTACATTCGGATCGTAGAGACCTTTAAGGAAATAGGCTACTATAAGTCCTTTCCGGTCGGAGGGCAGGGCGGAGAGCGGTTTCCTGTACTGCTCCGCCTCATCGGGGGACAGGTAGCCGTATTCTACTAAATCCTCGACTGCTTCCTCTCTATAGAGCCGGAGTCGTTCCGCTACAGGGAGGGCGAGGCGTTTAGCCCTGCCCTCCTCGATACGTGCTAAAAGTTCCTTAAAGTCCATCATTAGAAAGCTGCGTCTATTAGTGCCTCGGGGGCGTTCTGTAATCTAAGTTCCTCCTTGATCGACTCGACATATATTTGAGTCGTGGTCGGTGAGGTGTGCCGGAGTACGTTTTGCGCCTGTGTGAGGTCTCCTCCGTTCTTTAATATCGTTACTGCGGTAGTGTGCCGGAGGGAGTGAGCCGTAAACTCTCGTCCGTCCAATCCTATAGCTTTAAGCCCTCCCTTACAGAGTCCGCTAATAGTGCGAGTCGTGAGACGTTCTCCGCTATTGCGGTGGCTATCGGAGGAGAATAGAGGCTCTGTCGGTTTCGCTCCCTTTCGAGTGTCGAGGTATCTCTTTATCGGCTCAAAGGTCTTATCCGTCAATACTACAAAATCGTCCTTTGTGTCGTGTCCCTTTCCCCATACTCGGAGAATACGTCTACCTCCCTTAAAAGTAATATCTCCTACGTCTGCTCTTACTACCTCGATAGTCCGGAGACCTGTCCGGAGAATAAGATTAACTATAGCGAAGTCACGGAGGGACAGGCTCTCGAAGTGCGAGAGGAGTTCTCCGCTTTTCTCCTCGGTGAGGTGCTGCTTCTTAAAGGTCTGCACTCTGCGAGGGGTCTTAACTCCCTTTACAATATTCGGGTATAGTTTCTCCGCTTCCGCCCATTCATAAAACTTGCGGAGGGAGGTCAGATAGGAGGCTACAGACAGGGAGGAGAGTCCCTTTCCGAATAAATCCTCTTTGTATTCTATTATATCGGTTCGAGTCAGTCCGGCTATTACCTTTCCTTTCTCCTCTACCCATTCAAAGAATAGTTTCAGAGTCCGGCTATAGAGTTTCCGGCTGCTCTCTTTTACATCCTGTGTCGATACGAAATAGGAGAGGAGGTCTCGCCAATTAGTAACCTTAGAGGGGATAGCTGCTACCTCCTCCGGCTGAATCGTTGCTATATTTGTCTCTGTCGTATTCATATTTTATAGTTTACTAATTACGATATGCAAAGATAATAATAAATTCCGAATTACACACTACATTACACTAAATATTTTTTCTACTACCTCCTCAAATATCCTTTAGCCATATTATAACACAAAAAGAGGAGACCGCTTAGCCTCCTCTCCGTTAACCTTAGAGTAATCTATTTGCTTACCAAAGGGACAAAGATACTCCTCCAAAAGCCAAATTAGCCGGAATCCCCATAGCCTTAAAGGCTCGGGCAATAGTGGAAAAGTTTAGGTTCTTTCCGCTTTCGATTTTGGAGATCTGCGCTCTTTGCACTCCCATCAGTTCGCCTAATTGCTCCTGTGTGAGATTCTTCTCTTTTCGGGCTTGCCGGATAGCCTCGCCTATATGATAGGCGCGTATCTCCTCCGCTACCTCAGCCTCGAAAGCGTCTCGATCCGGAGTACCTACTTTCCCTAAGTCCTCGTCTAAAACCTCATCAAAGGAGTAAAGTTTCATATCGCCTATTTGTCTCATATCATTGATTATTTTTAGCCTCGAAATATTTTCTCCTTATCTCCTCGGCTCGGGCTATCTCCTTGGAGGGCGTTTTCTGCGTTTTCTTTATTATTCCGTGTGTCGCTACTATAAGCGTTTCGGAATCCTTATCCCAAAAGGAGAATAGCCTGTAGGCCGTTCCTTGGTATAGGGTACGGAATTCCCATATTTCGGAGTTATCCAATTTCTTGAATAGTTCGTTATCCTTAATACCTCCTTGCACTTTCTTGATATTGTAGTATATCTTATTCCGTGCCTGTATCGGGAGGGTCTTAAGAAAGTCTCTCGCTGTCTCTAATAAAAGCAATTGAAATAAGGGTCTGTCCATAGTCTTTATTATAACGCTGCAAAGATACTAAATAGTTCCATAACAGGAAACATTTTTAGGAAATAATTTCCTTTCATTGTTGAGTGGGCTTCTCCTTTAAGAGTTAAACCTTGTCGGCCTGTCCGTCCGGTTAGCCTCCTCCGGCTCTGACGGGAGAGTACCGCGAAACCTTTTGAGGTAACTCAAAAGACACCTTGCTACTGCGTAGGGCAGTTATAGAGAGTCTCCTCCGAAGTCGGAGACCTCCGCTCTCTTTTCACTGCTTTACCACAATATTTTCACTGATATAGTGATTAGTCAGTTAGTCACCTCTCCGCCTGACTGACTGATTAACCTCTCTTGCGTGCGTGCATACGACTATGGAGTTATTGGCTGCAAAAAAGGTTTTGCGCAGCGCAAAACATACCTCGCAATTGCATTGAGCAATAAGAGGAGACTCCTCCAAAGTCGGAGTTTTATTACCTATTTTTATCTACTTTAGATAATAATCCTTTCACCTTTTCCTCTTTTGGATTCGGTGTGCCATCCGTTGTAACTCCGTTGTTTCTTGTCTTGGTCTGGTGGCTCTTTGTAAAGCGCAAAGAGGAGTGCCGCTCTTACTGCGCCCTCCTCTGTTATTCGGTTCTTTTATGTTCGGTTTTTGGTAGTGTTGGAAGTCTGATAACCTCCTCTCATTTAGATTCTACTTCAACCCCCATTCCCTTGGCGGAGGTGTTGCCATCGGCTTTATTTTCGTTGGTCTCGCTGTTTTCCCAACTCTTCTGGATAGTCCAAAGACTTCCGCCAATTGAGAAGCTGCGGAGGGCTTATGCATTGTGTTTATTACCTGCCGCCCGTACTTTGTAAGTTCCCCTCTATAAAACATACGCTTGCCGCCAGCATTGGAGAGTAATTTTTCCTCCCTATTCATCTGATTTATTAGTTTGACTTGCGCTCTATCTCGGTGGCTTAGGTTCCTATCGCTGTAAGTGTGAGTAAAAGCCGCCCTCCCTACAAATCCACTCCTCTCAGTGAAATATAACTTTCTGCAATTCTTTCCGCCATAAGGACAAACGAAGTAAAGCACTCTTCCTTTGTCTAAGTTGCTATCCTCCGAAGTGAGCCAGACCTTTTGAGTAGCCTTGCGCCCGTCCTCCATCATCCATGAAAACACAAAGCCCTCTAACTCCAGAGTTCCGCTGTCTGCTATCGCTTGGAGTGTGATGGAGGTTTCCCCCAATTCAAAACTACATTTGCTTGCTTTTTGGAAGAGGTCTCTAAGCTGCTGCTCTTTCTTCTCGGAAAGCCGTCCTTCATTGAAGAGTTTCCGCCCTGCATCTGCTATAAGGTTGGCGTTCTGGATTAACTTCCGTAGGTCACTGAGCTTTAATCTGGGTATTCTGTCTATTTCTGTCATGGAAAATATTTTATCTGGAGCCGTCTAAATCAGCCGAAATTATTAGGGAATATAGAGGTATTCTTGGGGGTTATGCGGATTCCGCCAGATTGAAATTAAGCGGATTAAGTATTAATTTCCGTGTTCGCTGTTTAACCTCTATTTTTGGGGGTTGTGGCCTGTCCCATCCCTTCAACCTTATCAGCATAGCCAGAGCCTTGCTTTTGCTCTGGAAGTCGTATGTAACTGCGCCCGTCCTTTGGTCTACCTTAATAGTACGGATAAAGTTTCGCGCTCTTCTGGAAAGGCGGTGCGGAGGTCGGAGAAGCCATCGCCCCGTAGAGGGGTGTTTATAATACAGCTCCAAAATATCAAACGTGCATATCTCCCACACCATCTGCTCCAGATTGGCGCGGATGGTGCAGAGGTCTCGGAGCCGTCTGCATTCGGCTGCCTCATATTGCCATCTTTCAACGTCCGTCATAATCATAACGAAGAGAAGCCGTCTCCATGCGGTCGGTTGTTTCTGTTATTTGCCTTTCCATATCATCCTCAAAGAAAGTAATCACGGATGAAAATAGAGGTTCTTCTGGTACAAAATATTTTTCCATACTGCAAAGATAGAGGCTGTTACTCTCCATCCTGCATTATCTTTAAATTCTTGAAAATCCATACTTTTATATTTTAGCTGTAATTATCTGTTATATAGAGGTTTTACTCCTTAAAGAGTCATATATCGAAATTAATAACTCCTGCCAGAGCAATCCCCTTGCCGTAATCGTGGAGCCTCATCCCTTGGAGATTTCTCCTCCGTTGTAAAGAGGGAAAAAGCCTGCGTAAGCAAAGGCTTTTTTCTCTCTGTTATTTAGTCTATAAAGACTATAAAGACTATAGGAATTTTTGAGGTGGCGTAACTCTTTGAGTATCAACGCGTCTAAAAAAGTGTTTTCCTCAGTTGATACCCCCCTTTTCCTCAGTTGATACCCCCCTTTTCCTCAGTTGATACCCCCCTTTTCCTCAGTTGATACCCCCCTTGGTGTGGAGGGGGGTCTATTCTTTGTCACTTGGAGGGAGAGATTTTCTCTTGCGTGGGAAGTCTGGATTGAGATGGAAAACTACATTTGTTATCCATTTGGCTTTCCCCCTTATGGAGCGTCTCTCAACTTCGTAGGAGGCTAATATGTCGGTAGCTTTTATTTCATCGAAGAGAGATAGAAGCCTCTTCTCAAATCTTGCGCGGTTTTTCTTGAAAACCTCCCAATCTATCATCAGCTCCTCACAAAGGGTTTCTATAGTACGGTAAAATGGTTTGCGCTTATCTTGTCTCCCCAATAGTTTGAGGAGGCGGAGGTGTTGGGGTGAGGTTCTCTTGGTCGCTGCCATAAGTCTCTCCATAATGTCTTGTGGAAACTCGGAGAAATTCTTCTGCACATTGTGGCAAAATATCGGATGGAGGCGGAGATGGTAGAAAGTAGCCTCATCCTTTTTGCGCTTGTATTTACCCAAAGTGACGCAAAGAGGCACCTCCAGAGAGTCTCCATTTGGGAAAGTGATTTTAACTGGTTGGTGGTGAAGAGTGGCTAATAGAGCCTCTATCGCTTTTTTCTCTGCCGTTGTTGGAGCCTTGCCTCCGTAGCTGCTCCTGCATATCTCGTTGAGGGTAACAACTATTTCTCCCTTGTAATAGTCTCCGTTGGATTGCTCATTGAGGGCTACAGCTTTCCCCTTGGAGATTCCAGAGTTTTCCTTTTCGTTGCCGAAAGTTACACTCTGGTTGTAGAGTATGCGTCCTAATCCCAAAGACAAACTTTCAAAGTCGAAGAGTGTAACTTTGCGCTCTATTCCAGATACAATATAATTTCCGCTATCTTTCTCTTCTATCTCGGTGAAGAGGTCGCGGTCTACCTTGGCGAGCTGTAGCTCCCCCTCTCTGCCGTATTTGAAAGTTTCTTTGAGGGTGGCTGCTGCGGCTTTCTCTTCGATTGCTTCCAATTTGGAGATTTTGAGCTGCCGTCCCACTTCCGCGTCCATGTCTGTTGTTGGTGCGGAAAATTCTGGAGCCTCTGGAAGAGATTCCATAATATTTCCCACATCAGCCAGAGCCTTGACTTCTTCTATAGGAGTTTTTTCTGGGGGTGTATTTATTTTGTTAGAGCGTCTTGCCATTGCGTATGTGAGCTAATCCTTTGGTTGCGTAATCGAAAGCGTTGGGGTCGGTTTCCTCTTCGATATAGTCTGGTACAATAGCCAATATTTCCTCCTCCTCTGTAACGGGTAGACCTTGGTCTATCTTCTTATAGTTAAGTTCGGAGCGGAAAAATTTCTTATCTATCAGACTCCGTGCAAAGCGTTCCTCCTTGAAGTTTTCTATAGTAAACTCCATCCTCATCGGTTGGAAGAGCCAGAATTTTCCTTTAGAGATAAAGTTCTCCACTACCTCAACATAGGCTTTTACAATTCTGGTGTGTTGAGCCACTTTTGTCGCTTGCCGTTTAATCTGGGTATATAGCCCCTCTTCCTGCATTATGTCTGCTACTACCCTGTCACCATCCAGAGCAAAGGATACATCCTTATTTCCTGCCATGGAGTTAATGTCTTTAAGGAAAGTCTCTGGGGATTTTGGTTGTTTTTTCTCCTGCTCTTCGTGGAGTAGGATGGTTAACAGGGCTGCTTGCTTGTCGAGCATTTCCCATTTTTGTAGGAGATTGGCGAGCAAAGATATTTCTATCTGGTATTGCTTAAACACAAAAGAGAGTTTCTCTTGGTAGGTACTAAGGTCGCTGTAGAGTTCAACATAAGCCGCAAATAGCTCCCTATTCTCTATTGTATCGTAGTTATCGAAGAGAGCTTGTTTCTGCTTCTTTGTGAGTTTACCTGCGTTCTGTCCGAAAACTTTCCTCATGTCATAATCATGGATTAGACAATAGGCTTTCTCTTCTGGAGTGCCGCTCTCCACAATTTCCTCAAAGGTTTTAGGGTGTGGAGTGCTGTGGATTTCCGTTTCATCGGTTTGGGTTCCGGTGCCAGAGGTTTCCTCGGAGGTCTTAAGTGATTCCGCCTCTTCTCTCTCTGCCGTGCGCTTAGAGAGCCGCTCCTGCGTCTTGCGCTTTTCAGCTACTTGCAGAGCCGCCTCCACTTCAACGGCGGTTTTTCTTACCTCAGCCATTGAGTCCTCCAATTTCTTTTTTCGTTTCTCGTCCATTGTTAAAATTGCCATTGCATTCTCTGGGAAGCCTGCTCCGCTTGCTCTTTTGAGCTGTATATGGTTGGAGTATATACTTCTCCTTTGAGAGTGTCAGAGGTTTTGATGAAGAGAGAGATTAATTTCTCGGTGGGGAGGTCTGCCAGATTGCGCCTCTCTATTTCCTCCCGTAGTCTGGTATGGAGAGCCGCTAATTGTTCTATGCGTCCTCTTGCGTTTACGCGCTCCGCCTCAAATATAGCCTCCATCTTGATTGCTTGAAGAGTGGAGATGGAGTCCAATTGCTCTCTTGCTATGTCAACGGCTGTTTGCTTGGCTATCCCTACTTCCTTGGAGATTTTGTCGTAGGAGACTCCCTCCGCCCGTAGTTCGATAACTCGGAGCCGTATTTTCTCGGTTACTGCCATCGGTGTTTATGGTGTTGTTGAGAGCCGCCTCTGGTTGAGGTTGCCTCCTTGTTTTTCGGTTTGTCTGGAGCCGCTTCCTGCTCTTAATATTTTAACTTCTGTAATGCAAACTTTATGGAAGTAATGCCTATATTTTCACTCTTACTTTTTCTTTCTTCAATGTTGAATTAACATAAGAGTGGGTTGGAGCGTGGCGCGGTTCGGTCGCGGTTTTACTCTGGTTGAGGTTCTGTAAGGAATTTCTTTAAATTGTCCTCGGAAATGTATTTGGTTCCTCCTATCTGGGTAGCCAATACTCTCCCGTTCTTGATATACTTTGTGAGCGTTTGTCTGGTTATCCCTAAGAGCTGCGCTGTCTCCTCCATGGAATAGAGTTTTACGTCTAATATTACTTTCGGCATGGTCTTGCAGTTTTTGAGATGGTGATTACTTGAAGAGAGTTCTCACATCGCCCTTGTGTTCTTTGGGCTTGATTTCTCCGTGCGTCTCTTCGTACTTGGAGATTGCGTCTCCTATCAGTTGGTTCATTATGTCCTTTATGGTGATGGTTTCCAGAAAGCAAATCTCTTTGAGCTTGGCGAGCTGTTCTCTGGAAATTACAAACGTGGTGCGAGTGTATATCTCCGCCTCACGTCTGCGGATAGGTGCCGCTTTCGGAGGTCTGCCTCTCTTTTCCATCCGCTTGGCGTGGAGAGCTGCTTTCAACTCCTCATCTTCGATGGAGTTAATTAAGTCCTCCTCCTCTTCTGGAGAGGCTTCTGTAATTACCTCTTCTTCGATGGTGACGGCTGCCGCCTCCTGCGGTCGGTTGTCGGTGGCTGCGGCCTCCGGCTGTGA
Source organism: uncultured Oscillospiraceae bacterium (assembly GCA_910584715.1). Lineage (GTDB taxonomy): Bacteria > Bacillota > Clostridia > Oscillospirales > Ruminococcaceae > RGIG8773. The sequence goes on along the minus strand of CAJUAN010000037.1, from coordinate 7,873 downwards.
GTTTCCTCCGAAAAGAGCCGCTGCCGCTCCCCTTAGAATTTCTTTCTTTGCCATATTTATTTCTTTATGGTTGATATGTCGTTATTACTTGATTCCTATTTTTTGGAGATACTCTTCTGTAAGGGCTTGGTAGTCCTTGGAGCCGTTACTCTCTCCTCGTCTGGAGTTCTCCTTGCTGTAGGCGAAAATATCCTGCTTCGCCAGAGGAGCCTCCGCTAAAGCTACATTTTTCCTTATCTTCGTAGAGTATACCACATCTCCGAAGTTATCTCTCAGAGCCTCCTCTATCATTTTGTTAAGGTTGCTCCCCTCCCATCTGGTTATTATGATTCCAGAGAGTGTGAGAGTCGGATTAAGCCGCTTTCGCGTGGCGTTCATTACATTCTGTATCATCGTCAGCCCATTTGACGGAAGAGCCTCCGCTGTCAGAGGTATAATTACATCCGTGGAAGCTACAAAAGCATTCACGGCTAAAAGTGATAGAGAGGGAGGGCAGTCCAGAAATATGAAGTCATAATTTGGGGAGACCTCCTCCAAAAGGTCTTTAAGGATATACTCTCGGCTTACCGCTCCAGATAGTTCCAACTCTATTCCTGCCAAATCCAGAGAAGAGGGAGTGAGCCATAGATTTTCTTTTACCTCAACAATAGGGAGAGAAGTCTGCTCCTTTAGTGCGTTGTAGGTAGTGCGCTCCTGCTCTTCATTCTGGAGGAGTGAAGAGGTGAGGTTGGCTTGCGCGTCCAAATCTACCAATAGCACCTTGTAGCCCATGGAAGCCAGAGCCGCTCCCATGCTTGCCGCTGTGGTAGTCTTACCTACTCCTCCCTTATGGTTGGATATAGCTGTGATTCGTTTTGCCATGGTGCAAAGATAATATATATTTTCGTATGTTGTATATTTTCGTATTACTATATTTTCCGCTCATACAGAAATTAAAAGGGGTCGGAGTCCTCATCTGCCGGAGGCATAAAGGGATATTCCTGCTTTTGTTGTGCTGTCTGGGAGCCAAACGGGAAAGAGGTCTGCTGCGGTTGAGGTTCCTTGTAGTTCGGTGCAATTGCCCCCGTGTTTCCGTTGAAGTCAAAAACAGCCTCCATGTTTCGCGCTCCTCCTCGGTATTTGGCGAGTATAGCATATATTTTGCCGCCCTGCCCTATGTGGAAGCCCTTAGCCTCTATCCTTTGCGCGTCTGGAGTAAAGGTCTGCTCTCCGTCCTTGTTGGTCTTGCCGTAGTAGTTTTTACTCTCTGGAAGAGGTTTAACTATGGAGTTCCAAAGTAGCATTACCACATTTGCAGATTGCTCAATGTCGGAGGCTTCCGCTACATTCTGAGCCGCCATTTCTGTAGGGCTAAATGCTTGTCGGTTGAGCTGAGCTGCCAACACTATAGGGAGCTGTGTTTCTTTGGAAACATCCATCAGTTCCTTGCATATCTGTTTGAGTTCGTCCTTTCGTTGAAGTCTGGAGCCGCTCTTGTTGAGGAGTTGCACATAGTCCACAAATACGGCTTTAATCTTTCGGTTGCGGTGGAGATACTTTATAGCTCCTATAAGGGCTGTGCTGTCGTAGTCCTTGGAAATTACTCTTAGCTTGCCAGAGGATAGGAGCGAAAGGAAAGCCGCCTCCTTGCGCTCAAACTCTTTCACATCTACATCCCTGCGGAAAAACTCTTCGCTCCGTTTGGTATAGTAGGAGCCTATGCTGCGGAGGTTATTAGCGGAGAGCAACATATTTGCATAGATATTGAGGAGCTGCTCTTTTACGGCTGTCTCGTCCTCCTCATAGGTGAAATATACCACATCTCCCTCGGTTCCATCGGTTGCGAGCCGAAGAGCCAAATTTTCCAACATTCGGCTTTTGCCGTGTGAGGTCGGAGCGCAAATGTATGTAAGTGCGCCTGTAGGGAGTAGAAACTCCTCTGCTTCCCCGTCCTTGGTTGAGAAAGCGTATCCCGTGCGGATTCCGGCAGGTCTCTCTCTGAAACGCTGTCTCTCTTCATCTGCGGTGCGTAGGAGGAGGAGGCTGCTGTATTCGGTTTCTTTGCTTATGCTCTGGAGGTCTGGAGCCTGCCTCTGCATAAGAGCCAGAGCTTCCTCCGCTTTCCCATCGTTGGCGAGCCGTAGAGCTTCCGCTGCCAGAGCTGTTGTCTCCTGCTTCTGTCGGTTCGCGTCCTGCGCTATTTTTAGGAGGTCTGCTTCCTCTTTGAGTGTCTCTCTGGATATGTAGTTGCCCGTTCTATCTGAAAATTCCTTGAAAATAAATTCTCGGTCGGTTGGTTTCGTCTGGGGTTCGTTGCAGAGAGCTATGGTCTGCCGCTTGTATTCGTCCAGATTCTTAAAGGTACATTCCTCTCCGTCTCCGCCCTGCCGCTCTATTGCGTCCGCTGTTATCTGTCGGAAGCGCCAAAGGGAAGAGGGTTCAGCCCATTGGATTATTTCTTGCAGTTCGGTTCCGCTGTGGTGTTTTAGATATTCGTCTGCGTCTACCTTGCCGCCATCTGGAGAGGGGAAAGTAGCCACAAAGGGAGTAAGTCCCTCCGCGTGGATGGTGTCTATAGCTTTCTTAATTTTTGCGTTGTTGGCCGCTCTTGCTTCTGGAGTCTCGTCATAATCGAAGAGGAGTGTAACTCGGATTACTCCGCGTCTCTTTGCCTCTCGGAGGGCTTCTGGTGATATGTTGCCGCCACTTGCCGCCACAACATTCTCCACTCCTGCAAAGGTGGCTCTAAGAGCGTCTATCTCTCCCTCCACTATAGTAATATCTTTGTCTCTTTCTCCATTACCCGTTAGATTAAGCCCCGTCAGCCCGAAGAGATGGTATCTCTTAGAGGCGGTACCAGATATAAAAGCGTCCTTATATTTGGGTTTCACTTCCTTGGATATGGTGCGGAAAACAAATCCCATTACCCTGCCTCCGCTGCGGTATGGTATAGCCAGAGTATAATAAGAGCCTACTCCAGAGGGAAGCCCTATCTCCTGCCCATCTCTGTTGGTATAGGCAAAGAGCGGCCTTAGTTCTGAGAGTTCCTCCTGTCGGATGAAGCCAAATTCCGCCCATTTTATAAACTCATCAGAGTAGCCTCTATCATTGTTGAGGTAGGCGAAAACTGCCGCTCCCTCTTGATTCCAGAGAGCCGCTTTCATCCGTTTTGTTATCTCCTCTAATTTATCCTGCTTTTCCTTATAGGCTTTCCAATCCCCAGAATTTTCCATCTGGGGGAGTTCGATTCCTACAATACTGCAAAGCTGTTTAACAGCCTCTATAAGGGATAGGTTGTTGTGTTCCATGTAGAGGGAGATTAAGTCCTTGCTCTCTCCTCCCTGCTCTATTACTCGGTTCGGCTTGCGCTGTGTTATTACGCTCTTATCCCTGCGTCCATCGGAGGCGGTCTGTAGGTTTAGCTTCTTAGGGGAAGCCCATCCGCCCCTATAAGGTTGGAAGCTCATCTCTGGGAAAGCCCTATCCACTACCCTAAAAAGTTGGGGGTAGAGGTCGGAGTTTATGAAGTCGGTTATATCGCTCATATTTCCGTATTTCTGTATTTTCGGATTACCTATATTTCTGTATTTTGATATTACGTTTTTCATGTCGGAGCGGAGCCTCCATCAGAAAGCCCCGTCCAACATCAGCTCTGGAGCGTTCTGGAGCCTTAGTTCCTCTTTCACGCTCTCTGTATAAATCTGGGAAGTAACGGGAGAGGAGTGGCGAAGTACGCTCTGCACATCGGTTATGCTTCCTCCGTGCTTTAAAATAGCTACTGCTGTAGTGTGGCGGAGGCTGTGAGCTGTAAACTCTTTGCCGTCCATCCCTATTGCTTTAAGTCCTCCCTTGCAGATTCCGCTAATAGTGCGAGTAGTGAGCCGCTCCCCTGCGTTCTGGTGGCTTGTTGAAGTAAAGAGCGGCTCCCCTGCTTTTGCCCCCTTGCGCGTCTTGAGATATTTTTGTATCGGAAGCCAGACTTTATCCGAAAGCACTACAAAATCATCCTTTTCGCTGTGTCCTTTGCCCCATACTTTAAGCACTCTTCTATCTCCCTTAAATGTTATGTCTCCAACATCCGCCCTAACAACTTCGATGGTGCGTAGCCCCGTGCGGAGTATCAGGTTTACTATTGCGTAATCTCGGAGGGAGATTCCCTCAAAGTGTTGGAGGAGTTCTGCGCTCTTCGTGTCGGTGAGGTGCTGCTTCTTGAAAGCCTGCACTCTTCTGGGCGTTTTCACTCCCTTGGCAATATTGGGGTAGAGCTTGTGAGCCTCCGCCCATTCGTAAAACTTCCTTACTGCTACTATGTAGGAGCCAACAGTGAGAGCGGAGAGTTTCTCTTCCAATAAATAATCCTTGTAGGCGAGTACGTCTATAAGCGTCAGTTCCGCGAGCTTGCGCCCTGTTTCCTCTATCCAATTGAAGTATTGGGAGAGTGTTCTCGTATAGAGTTTACGGCTGCTTTCTTTCACGTCCTGCGCTGAAACGAAAGTAGCTACTAAGCCTCTCCAATCAGTTGTAGAGCCTACTCTGGTGAGCTTGCCTCCTACTTTGACTAACTCTCTGCTCATATTGTTTTATTTTATTTCAATATTACTATTTATTTTTATGGTGCAAATATAATATATTTTTCTCAAACTACAATATATCTAACTTAATTATTTTTCAGACGGTCTACTTTCGTACTACTATCGTACCGTTTTTGCTCCTCTGATTCCGTCTATTTTTATCTACTTTTAGATAACCCCTCCCCTCTATACACAAAACAGAGAGGAGACCTAAGCCTTCTCTCTGTTCGTTTTTAGAGTATTTGTTATCGAGTTACCAAAGAGATAAAGAGACTCCTCCAAAAGCTAAATTAGCCGGAATCCCCATAGCTTTGAAAGCTCGGGCAATAGTTGAAAAGTTAAGGTTCTTCCCACTCTCTATTTTGGAAACCTGTGCTCTTTGCACTCCCATCAGTTCGCCTAATTGCTCCTGTGTGAGATTCTTTTCCTTTCGTGCCTGTTTGATAGCCTCGCCAATATGATAGGCGCGTATCTCTGCCTCTACATCAGCCTCGAAAGCGTCTCTCTCCGGAGTTCCTACTTTCCCTAAGTCCTCGTCTAATACCTCATCAAAGGAGTATAGTTTCATATCGCCTATTTGTCTCATATCATTGATTATTTTTTGCCTCGAAGTATTTACGCCTCATCTCCTCGGCTCGGGCTATCTCCTTAGAGGGCGTTTTCTGAGTTTTCTTTATTATTCCGTGTGTCGCTACTACAAGCGTCTCGGAGTCCTTATCCCAAAAGGAAAAGAGTCTATAGGCTGTCCCTTGGTATAAGGTACGGAATTCCCATATTTCAGAGTTCTCTAATTTCTTGAATAGTTCATTATCCCTAACCCCTCCCTGCACTTTCTTGATATTGTAATATATCTTATTTCGTGCCTGTATCGGGAGAGTCTTAAGGAAGTCTCTCGCTGCTTCTAATAAGAGCAATTGAAATAAGGGTCTGTCCATAGTCTTTATTATAACGCTGCAAAGATACTAAATAGTTCCATAACAGGAAACATTTTTAGGAAATAATTTCCTTTCATTGTTGAGTGGGCTTCTCCTTTAAGAGTTAAACCTTGTCGGCCTGTCCGTCCGGTTAGCCTCCTCCGGCTCTGACGGGAGAGTACCGCGAAACCTTTTGAGGTAACTCAAAAGACACCTTGCTACTGCGTAGGGCAGTTATAGAGAGTCTCCTCCGAAGTCGGAGACCTCCGCTCTCTTTTCACTGCTTTACCACAATATTTTCACTGATATAGTGATTAGTCAGTTAGTCACCTCTCCGCCTGACTGACTGATTAACCTCTCTTGCGTGCGTGCATACGACTATGGAGTTATTGGCTGCAAAAAAGGTTTTGCGCAGCGCAAAACATACCTCGCAATTGCATTGAGCAATAAGAGGAGACTCCTCCAAAGTCGGAGTTTTATTACCTATTTTTATCTACTTTAGATAATAATCCTTTCACCTTTTCCTCTTTTGGATTCGGTGTGCCATCCGTTGTAACTCCGTTGTTTCTTGTCTTGGTCTGGTGGCTCTTTGTAAAGCGCAAAGAGGAGTGCCGCTCTTACTGCGCCCTCCTCTGTTATTCGGTTCTTTTATGTTCGGTTTTTGGTAGTGTTGGAAGTCTGATAACCTCCTCTCATTTAGATTCTACTTCAACCCCCATTCCCTTGGCGGAGGTGTTGCCATCGGCTTTATTTTCGTTGGTCTCGCTGTTTTCCCAACTCTTCTGGATAGTCCAAAGACTTCCGCCAATTGAGAAGCTGCGGAGGGCTTATGCATTGTGTTTATTACCTGCCGCCCGTACTTTGTAAGTTCCCCTCTATAAAACATACGCTTGCCGCCAGCATTGGAGAGTAATTTTTCCTCCCTATTCATCTGATTTATTAGTTTGACTTGCGCTCTATCTCGGTGGCTTAGGTTCCTATCGCTGTAAGTGTGAGTAAAAGCCGCCCTCCCTACAAATCCACTCCTCTCAGTGAAATATAACTTTCTGCAATTCTTTCCGCCATAAGGACAAACGAAGTAAAGCACTCTTCCTTTGTCTAAGTTGCTATCCTCCGAAGTGAGCCAGACCTTTTGAGTAGCCTTGCGCCCGTCCTCCATCATCCATGAAAACACAAAGCCCTCTAACTCCAGAGTTCCGCTGTCTGCTATCGCTTGGAGTGTGATGGAGGTTTCCCCCAATTCAAAACTACATTTGCTTGCTTTTTGGAAGAGGTCTCTAAGCTGCTGCTCTTTCTTCTCGGAAAGCCGTCCTTCATTGAAGAGTTTCCGCCCTGCATCTGCTATAAGGTTGGCGTTCTGGATTAACTTCCGTAGGTCACTGAGCTTTAATCTGGGTATTCTGTCTATTTCTGTCATGGAAAATATTTTATCTGGAGCCGTCTAAATCAGCCGAAATTATTAGGGAATATAGAGGTATTCTTGGGGGTTATGCGGATTCCGCCAGATTGAAATTAAGCGGATTAAGTATTAATTTCCGTGTTCGCTGTTTAACCTCTATTTTTGGGGGTTGTGGCCTGTCCCATCCCTTCAACCTTATCAGCATAGCCAGAGCCTTGCTTTTGCTCTGGAAGTCGTATGTAACTGCGCCCGTCCTTTGGTCTACCTTAATAGTACGGATAAAGTTTCGCGCTCTTCTGGAAAGGCGGTGCGGAGGTCGGAGAAGCCATCGCCCCGTAGAGGGGTGTTTATAATACAGCTCCAAAATATCAAACGTGCATATCTCCCACACCATCTGCTCCAGATTGGCGCGGATGGTGCAGAGGTCTCGGAGCCGTCTGCATTCGGCTGCCTCATATTGCCATCTTTCAACGTCCGTCATAATCATAACGAAGAGAAGCCGTCTCCATGCGGTCGGTTGTTTCTGTTATTTGCCTTTCCATATCATCCTCAAAGAAAGTAATCACGGATGAAAATAGAGGTTCTTCTGGTACAAAATATTTTTCCATACTGCAAAGATAGAGGCTGTTACTCTCCATCCTGCATTATCTTTAAATTCTTGAAAATCCATACTTTTATATTTTAGCTGTAATTATCTGTTATATAGAGGTTTTACTCCTTAAAGAGTCATATATCGAAATTAATAACTCCTGCCAGAGCAATCCCCTTGCCGTAATCGTGGAGCCTCATCCCTTGGAGATTTCTCCTCCGTTGTAAAGAGGGAAAAAGCCTGCGTAAGCAAAGGCTTTTTTCTCTCTGTTATTTAGTCTATAAAGACTATAAAGACTATAGGAATTTTTGAGGTGGCGTAACTCTTTGAGTATCAACGCGTCTAAAAAAGTGTTTTCCTCAGTTGATACCCCCCTTTTCCTCAGTTGATACCCCCCTTTTCCTCAGTTGATACCCCCCTT
>CAJUAN010000036.1 GCA_910584715.1 uncultured Oscillospiraceae bacterium | reverse complement strand
GGCGGCTCAGCGTCCCTTAAATTTTAAAGAGCGCCTCCCCCTTTCCCCGGGAGGGTTGTCCCTCGCACCCCCGCACTATCTATAGAATCCAGGAACAATAAATCAAGACAAAGCAAACCAAAAGTCCTCACCCAAAAACAAAGCAAACCAAACGTCCCAAGAAAAATTTACAGAAAAAATGATTTCCATATCAAAATCACTTGAAAAAAGACGTGAAAAGTGATATAATTAATCGAATATACAAACAAAAGGCTGAGCCTTTACCCTTGCCGCCGTCTATAGCATGAAATCACAGTACTCTTCCGAGACGGTAATTGGGTTTAGGCATAAGGACAGCACGAAAGGCTGAGCCTTTACCCTTGCCGCCGTCTATAGCATGAAGTCACAGTACTCTTCCGAGACGATAATTGGGTTTAGGCATAAGGACAGCACGAAAGGCTGAGCCTTTATCCTTTCCGCCGTCTATAGGTAACGGCAGAAAGCTTTGGCCCCAAATTACACGAAAGGATCGGTTGTAAATGGAATTTATAGAACAGCTCATCAACGGTCTCAATCTGGGCAGCATATACGCCCTTATGGCTCTGGGCTATACAATGGTTTACGGCATTGCCAAAATGCTGAACTTCGCCCACGGCGATATTATCATGGTGGGAGCCTATACCCTTTCGGTAGCGATCGCTACTCTGAAATTCCCCCCCGCACTGGCGATAATCGTCAGCATGGCGGTCTGCTCCCTGTTGGGTATAACCGTGGAAAAGATCGCCTATAAGCCCCTGAGGAACGCTTCCCCGCTGACGGTGCTTATTACTGCTATCGGCGTGAGCTACTTCCTCCAGAGCCTTGCGCTGCTTATTTTCGGCTCCAATCAGAGAAAGGTGGAGTCCGTTATCACAATGCAGCCCGTCAGGCTCGGAGCTATAGAGCTTACCGGCGAATCGGCGGTAACTATCGGCGTAACCGTAATAATCATGATATGCCTTACCCTGTTCATCAACAAGACCAAAACAGGCAGAGCCATGCTTGCGGTGTCTGAGGACAAGGGCGCGGCTCAGCTCATGGGCGTTAACGTCAACAAAACTATTTCGGTGACCTTCGCTATCGGCTCCGCTCTGGCGGCGGTGGCGGGAGTCCTGTTCACCTCCTCCTACGGCTTTGTGGGACCATACACGGGCGCGCTCCCCGGCATAAAGGCGTTCGTCGCTGCCGTTCTTGGAGGCATAGGCTCTATCCCCGGCGCAATGCTGGGAGGCTTCCTGCTGGGCATAATCGAGAGCCTTTCAAAGGCGTACATATCCACCCAGCTTTCCGACGCCATAGTTTTCGGCGTGCTTATAGTTGTGCTGCTTGTGAAGCCTACCGGACTTCTCGGCAAAAAGCGCATGGAAAAGGTTTAAGGGGGTACGGATATGAAACTGAAAAAGCATCTGAAAAATATAATTTCAATTTGTATCGTCCTTGCGCTGTACGTTACAGTACTTCTGCTTGTACAGGCGGGAGCGCTTTCAAGGCACTATCAGTCCCTGCTTGTGCCTATCGGCATAAACGTTATTCTTGCGGTATCCCTTAACCTCACCGTTGGATTTTTGGGCGAGCTTACTCTCGGTCACGCGGGCTTTATGTCCGTGGGGGCTTACGCGGGCTGCCTGTTTTCGGTATACTGCGACCTTCCCGCGGCGATAGAGTTCCCTCTCGCGCTTCTGATAGGCGGCATTGCCGCGGCTATATTCGGCATAATCATAGGTATACCGGTTCTCCGTCTCAAGGGGGACTACCTTGCCATTGTTACCCTCGCTTTCGGCGAGATAATCCGCTCCGTTATCACTAACCTTGATTTTCTCGGCGGCGCAGGCGGTCTTAGGGGAATCGCCAAGTACAAGAGCACCGCAAGCGCGTTTACCGCTGTTTTCGTTGTACTGGTGCTTACGGTCATAATTATTCGCAATCTTGTAAAGTCTCGGCACGGCAGAGCCATATGCTCTATCCGCGACAACGTTATCGCTTCGGAATCCGTGGGAATAAACGTGGTTTTCTACAAGCTTCTGGCTTTTGTTACGGCGGCGTTTTTCGCGGGTATCGCGGGAGTTCTGTACGGTCACAATTTAGGTATTTTGAAGCCCAACACCTTTGACTTCAACAAGTCCATAGAAATACTTGTTATCGTTGTGCTGGGCGGCATGGGAAGCATTACCGGCTCCATAGTCTCGGCAATAGTAATAACGCTTCTGCCCGAGGTGCTCCGCGGTCTGGAGGACTACAGGCTGCTCATCTACGCAGTAGTGCTCATTGCAATGATGCTGCTTAACAACAATCCGAAATTCGGTGCGCTGAAAGATACCCTGAGGGGAAAGCTGCGCCGGCTCCGTCCCGCGAAAAAAGCGGCGGCCGTTTCCGCAGAAACGGCACATGATACCGCCGAAAAGGAGGCTGACTGAAATGGCTCTTCTCGAAGTAAAAAATTTAGGCATAACCTTCGGCGGACTTCACGCCGTTGACGATTTTTCCTTTAAGGTGGAAAAGGGACAGCTTTACGGACTTATCGGTCCCAACGGCGCGGGAAAGACCACGGTGTTCAATATGCTGACAGGGGTCTACAAACCCACGGCGGGAGGCTTTACCCTCGACGGCGAGAACCTCACCGGAAAGCCTCCCATAGAGATAAACCGCAAGGGGATCGCGCGTACCTTTCAGAATATACGTCTTTTCAAGGATATGTCCGTTATTGACAACGTTAAGGTAGGTCTGCACAACGGAAAGAAGTATACCATCGCGGAGGGGATATTCCGTCTGCCCCGTTTCTTTAAGGAGGAGAGGGAGCTTGACCAAAGGGCAATGGAGCTGTTGGGCGTCTTCGGTCTGGGGGGAGAGAGGGATGTGCTTGCGTCCAATCTGCCCTACGGAAAGCAGCGCAAGCTTGAAATAGCCCGCGCCCTTGCCACGAATCCCAAGCTGCTGCTTTTAGACGAACCCGCGGCGGGAATGAATCCCAACGAGACGGCGGAGCTTATGGACACCATACGGTTCGTGCGTGACAAATTTGACATGACTATCCTGCTGATAGAGCACGACATGAAGCTTGTTTCGGGAATATGCGAGGAGGTCTCGGTGCTTAACTTCGGTCAGGAGCTTGCCCACGGAGTTACCGCCGACGTACTCAACGACCCGAAGGTAATCACAGCTTATTTAGGTGAATAGTAGGCGGGGATACACCACCTCGCTGCTGTAAAGCTGAGAGAGGGTGCTCCGCCCTCCGAAACGGCTTTTGGCTTTATCGGATCATTTTCGGAAAGGAATGAAACGCAATGGCAATGCTTGAAATAAAGGACTTACAGGTCTGCTACGGCGTGATAAACGCGATAAAGGGCGTTTCCTTCGAGGTAAACGAGGGGGAGATAATCGCTCTTATAGGCGCGAACGGCGCGGGCAAGACAACTATTCTGCACACGGTTACGGGACTTGTTCCCGCAAAAAGCGGCTCGATAATGTTCGAGGGTACGGATCTGCTTAAGACTCACGCCCACAAAATAGTTTCCATGGGTATGGCGCACGTTCCCGAGGGTCGGCGTATCTTCCAGGAACTTACGGTGCTGGAAAACCTTAAAATGGGAGCCTACACCCGAAAGGACAAAAAGGAAATTTCCGATACGCTGGAAATGGTCTACAAGCGTTTCCCCCGTCTGGAGGAGCGCAAAAGCCAGATAGCGGGGACGCTTTCCGGCGGCGAGCAGCAGATGCTCGCAATGGGCAGGGCGCTGATGTCCCACCCGAAAATAATCCTTATGGACGAACCCTCCATGGGACTTTCGCCGCTGTATGTTACCGAAATTTTCGACATCATCAAGGAGGTAAACGCGGGCGGCACAACGGTGCTGCTGGTTGAGCAGAACGCGAAAAAGGCTCTGTCCATAGCAAACAGGGCGTACGTTTTGGAGACGGGAAACATCGCGCTTTCGGGCGACGCAAAGGAGCTTATGAACAACGATTCCGTTAAAAAGGCTTATCTGGGGGAATAACGTTGAAATATATTCTTTTGGGAGGACTTGCCGCTCTTGTTATGGGTACGTCTTTAGTTCCGCTTACAGCTCCGCTTTTTGCTCCGTCCGCTGAAAGCACGGGAACGGAAGCGTGGTTCGACTTTTCCCTGGAGGGGTACCCGCGGGGCGAGCGGGAAATAGTTCTGCCCGAGTATCCCGGCACGGTTTTCCGCTGCGACGGTTTGAACCTTTGGGCTGAAAAAGCGGGAGAGGAAATACCTCTCTATAGCGGTATGCCCATATGGAGCGTATATTTCTGCGATCTGAACGGCGACGGAAAGAGGGAGCTCTGCTCTCAGGTAAGCTGGGGGTCGGGCATGATCGACGAGCATATTGAAGCGTACGATTACGCAGCCGGCGAGGGCTATAGTCTTTGGGAAAGATGTGATTACGACTATTTTCTGAGGTTTGAGGACGGAGAGCTGAAAACTTGTAAAAGTCCCTATGTGCGTTTCTTTGAAAACGGCGAAATTACCGCGGAGGGAAAGCTGTCCCTTGCCAAATGCGAAAACGGGAAGACAATGCTTGTCATGGAGGAAAATTAACGGTACGCCGAAAAGGAGGACGCTTATGAACAATAAGTTTTACACGGTCTGCGGTATTACCGAGATAGACGGAAGGATACTGCTTGTGCGGCACACCTACGGCGCGGCTAAGGACAGGATACTGCTGCCCGGCGGCTTTGTAAAGGAAAACGAGCTTCCCACCGTTGCTGCCGAGCGTGAGATATTGGAGGAAACGGGCGTGCGGACAAGGGCGCGTTCCCTTATGTCGGTGCAGTTCAAGCCCGAGCAGTGGTGCGCGGTATTTATCATGGACTATGTTTCGGGTACGCCAAAATCCGACGGGTACGAGAACAGCGAGGTGCTTCTGCTCTCGGCGGAGGAAGCCGTCGGGCGCGGGGACATAACAAATCTCAGCAGGGAGCTGCTTGCCGCCTACAGGGATAAAAATTATTCGGCGCTTAAGAAAAGCGGGTACGTGCCCAAATCGTCAAGCGCGGATAACTATGTTATTTTCGGAATATGACAAAACCGTAAAACCGCAAAGGAGGATAACCATGGATAATTACGTAATAACCATCGCCCGCGGCTTCGGCAGCGGAGGTAAAACTATCGGAAAAATGCTAAGCGAAAGCCTCGGCATTCCCTACTACGACAAGGACCTTATAAGGCTTGCCTCCGAGGAGAGCGGCATCAACGAGGCTCTTTTCGGCAAGTCGGACGAAAAGGTCAAGGGCGGCATATTCGGCAAGCCCAAAAAGTACAGCGGGGAACTTGCAAAGCCCGACAGCTCCGGGTTTGTGTCCGAGGAAAACCTTTTCGGGTACCAGGCCAAGGTGATAAAATCCCTTGCGGACAAGGGAAGCTGCATTATCGTCGGACGCTGCGCGGATTTCGTCCTCAAGGACAGAGCGGACGTTATAAAGGTGTTCATATGGGCGGATATGCCTACCTGCATCAAGAACGCCAACATCGTCTGCGGTCTTAACGAGCGGGAAGCCGAGAAGCAGATAGAGCGCACCGATAAGGAGCGTTCGGCGTACTACAGGGCGCACACGGGCAAGGACTGGGACGATGTTAGGAATTACGATCTGTGCCTGAACACCAGCCGTCTCAGCTTTGAGAAGTGCGTGGAGATAATAAAAAATTATATTGAGGTACTGTAAATCGCATATTGACCTTGCTTATTTTATAGAAGTTGCACGCCGGCGGCGTGCAGCTTTTTTTATTTTGTACGAACCGTACGCGGTTCCCTTGACGTAAGCAGAAATTTCCCGTAGACTGAAAGACAGAGAAGGGAGCCGGAGCCATTCGTACTAACCTTATACCTAAACCAAATTACTGTCTCGGGAGAGTATTGTGTATCCTTACTATAGACGGCGGTAAGGGTAAAGGCTCAGCCTTTGGGGCTTTCGGTTTTTATTGCAGGGAAATGATTTTATGGTAAAAGTACAGCAGCAGTTCCTTACGCCCAATAAGTACAGCAGACCGCAAATACCTCTTTTAAAGGTAACGAAAATAGCGGTGCACTACGTTGGCGGCGCGGGCAGCTCCGCACAAAACACGCGGGATTATTTTGAGTCCCTGAAAGACCAGATACCCGATTCCACGGGGAAGTGGTGGGTCAACAAGGACGGCTCCTACAGAACGTTCAGGGGTGAAAAGATGGGTATCCGCTATGTTTCGTCCCACTTCGTGGTGGGACTTCTGGGGGAGGTGATACAGTGCATACCCCTTGACGAAATGGCCTACTGCACAAATCAGGCGAACAGCTACAGCGTTTCCATCGAGACCTGTCACCCTCTTGCGGACGGAAAATTCAACTCCGTGACTGAGCGCAGTCTTATTGAGCTTACCGCGGAACTGTGCGGGAAATTCGGTCTCACCGAAAAGGACGTTATACGCCACTACGACGTGACCGGAAAGCTTTGTCCGCTCTATTACGTTAATCACCCGGAGGCATGGGAGAGCTTCCGCGCAGAGGTGGGCAAGCTCCTTAAAGGCGGTGAAAGCGTGGGGGAGAACGGCGATCCTCCGAAAGAGGAGTCTGAAAACTTTCTTGTAAGGGTTCTCGACCCCGCGCTGAATATCCGCAGGTACCCCTCGCTTACCGCTCCCATAGACGGCGTTATAACCGACTGCGGCGTGTACACGATAGTTGACACGGCAATGTGCGGCAATATCCTCTGGGGAAAGCTGAAAAGCGGTGCGGGCTGGATATCTCTCGGCGGGAAATATGTCAAGAGGGCGGTGATAAGATGAACGGTCTGAAAGAGTACGCAAAGGGTATCATGGCGGCGGTGTGCTCCGTGTTCGGATATGTTTTCGGCGACATGGACGGTCTTATGACCGCTTTGACAGTGCTCATCGTTATGGACTACGTTTCGGGCGTGGTCGCCGCCGCGGCGGAGAAAAAGCTGTCCAGTGCGGTTGGAGCAAGGGGCATAGCAAAAAAGGTCTTCATGCTCCTTATTGTGGCGGCTGCGAACGTAGCGGACGTCGGCATTATCGGAGATGGACACGTTTTAAAAAGCGTTACGGCAATGTTTTACGCCGCGAACGAATGCATATCCCTCATTGAAAACGCGGGGCGGCTGGGGGTGCCCGTACCTAAAAAGCTGCTTGATGTTTTGGAGCAGCTCAAACGGGGCGAATAGACACGGAAAACGGAGATCAATTTTTGTGCGCTAAACATAAATTTATAATCACAACAAACTTCCCGTTCCGTTGAGGGAGCATTGCTGCTTGTGTTTCAAACAAATCTGTGTGGGGAGGGACTCAGACCTGCACAAAAATTACAAAAATATTACATTTCTATTTGCCTCTTGACAAAAGCTGTACCATGTGTTATAACTGTATTAGTTAAATTAATACAGTTTGAAAGGAAACGGTCAATTATGTTTTTCTATGCTGTAGACTCCTTTGAGGAAAACGACCTGCTTGCCGCGGGGAGGCGCTCGTTCGGGAACAAACGGAATGATAAGGACAGTTCGCTTCAATATGAAACGGCTGGCAGCTTTAAGTCGTTTCAAACGCTTACGGAAAGGGTGAATTTTATGTACAGTATCGACCTGCAAAGCAGAACGCCGATCTATGAGCAGCTCTATAAAAAAATAATAGAGCTTATCCTGAAACGGGAGCTTCTGCCAAATGACAAGCTTCCCAGCGTGCGGGAGCTTGCAAAGGAGCTGGGCGTCAATCCCAACACGGTGTCGAAAGCCTTTCAGCTTTTAGAGCGGGACAAGGTAATTTATTCTCTTGCGGGACGGGGCAGCTTTGTGGCAAACGTCAACGCCGAAGCCGTCAAGGACGCGGCTCTTGCCGATTTTGACAAGGCGGTCTCCGAAGCGCTTAACGCGGGCATCGGCAAAAGCGAGCTTAACGAAAGAATAAGCTGCGCCGGCGTTCACGGTTCGGGGGATATCAAATCATGAACAGAACTAAAAAGACTAAAAAGAAACGCGGCGGTGTTTTTGCCGCTTTAGCTGCCGTTCTTGTAATTTTTGCGGTCGGAGTCGCTTCGGGGAAAGCATTTGAACGTCTTTCAGAGCTTCCCGATTACGGCTTGACCGTCAGCGCGGAAAAATCGGCTGAAGCCGTGGTCGCCGAAATTCCCGAAGACCGTTTTCTTATGCTGGTGAACAGTAAAAATAAAATTCCGGAAAATTACGAGCCGGAGCTTACCGAGCTTTCAAACGGACAGCGTGTGGATTCCGGCATTTATCCGGAGCTGCAAAGAATGTTCGACGATATGAGAGCCGAGGGCATTTACCCCGTTGTGGGAGAGGGCTACCGCACCCGCTCCGAGCAGCAGCGTATGCTTGACGACAAGATACGCGCCTTTGAGAAAGAGGGGTACTCCGAAAAAAGAGCGAGAGCCATGGCGGAGGAATGGGTCGCCGTTCCCGGGACAAGCGAGCACGAGCTTGGTCTTGCGGTGGATATAAATGCGGACAAGGATAACTCCTCCAACGAAGATGTCTATGAATGGCTTTACGAAAACGCTTGCCGGTACGGTTTTATTCTCAGGTACCCCATTGGCAAGACCCTGGTCACGGGTATAGATTACGAGCCGTGGCATTACCGCTATGTCGGAACGGACTATGCGGAGGAAATAGCGGAAAGCGGTCTCTGCCTTGAGGAATGGCTTGAAAAAAATCCCGTGCAATAACAGATAACAGATCGGAAATCAGAGAGGGGAATATATATGATAGAACTAAAAAATGCAACGATGTCCTTTGAGGGCTTTAACGCGCTGGACGGCGTAGACCTTACGATCGAGGCGGGAACGGCTTTCGGGCTCCTCGGTTCAAACGGCGCGGGAAAATCCACCATACTGCGGCTGCTGGCGGGAGTCTATAAGCAGACCTCGGGAGACGTTCTCATAGACGGGGAGCCTGTGTACGACAACGTGTCCGCAAAGCAAAAGGTATTTTTTATCAACGACGAGACTGTACAGTTCGGAGCCATGACCCTGACCGATATGAGGAAATACTACAAGGGCTTTTACCCGAATTTTTCCGACGATATATTTGACAAGCTCAACGGTGTGATAAAGCTGCCCGATAATAAGCGTCTGGACAAATTTTCAAAGGGCATGAAGCGTCAGGCTATTGTTATTACGGGACTTGCCGCCTGCACCGATTACCTGCTTCTGGACGAGGCTTTCGACGGTCTCGACCCGACTATGCGTATAATCGTGAAGCGTATGCTTGTGGACGCCATGCTTGACAGGAAGCTGACGGTGATAATCTCCAGCCACAACCTTAAGGAGATCAACGAGGTCTGCGACACGGCGGCTCTGCTCCACGCGGGAAAACTGCTGTTCAACCGGGATCTGGATTCCGTCAAGGGGTCTATCCATAAGGTGCAGGCGGCGTTTGCTGAGGACTGCGGCGAAAATGATTTCAGCGGGCTTCAGGTGCTGCACTACGAAAAGAAGCAGAGCATTACTTATTTGATAGTAAAGGGCAGCGAAGAGGATATCCGCGCGGGGCTTGAGAAAAAGCAGCCCAAGGTGCTGGATCTGATACCTCTTACGCTGGAGGAAATTTTCATTTACGAAATGGAGGGTATGGGTTATGACTGCAACGGCATCGACTAATACTAATGAAAAGAAAAGTGAAAAGCGTCTCTCTCCCGCGCTTCATAACTGGCGGCAGAACGTTCTGGGGGATAAAAAGCTGTTTATCATTCTTGCTATACTGCACCTTATCGCCGCTCCCGCGGTGATACTGGCAATGATAATCTCCGTTTATACCGGGCAGAAAGAAATTGACGCTTATGCGGTCATAGGAACGCTGACGACCGGTCTGGCGGGCTTTCTGGGTATATTTCCCGCGGTGGACAGCTTTTCCTGTCTGCATAACAAATCGGTGGTGGATATGAGGCTGTCCCTGCCGCTGAACGCGAAGCAGAGATTTTTTTCCAATTATTTTTCGGGACTTTTCACCTACGTTGCGCCTTTCTTGGGGGCGCAGGTCGTGTCCCTGCTGCTCACGGGCTACGGGCTTATTTTCATGGAGGGCAGGACGTTTTACCATGAGTATTTTGAGAACGGCAGGCTTGTGCGGCAGCCGTTCGTGTGCGACTATTTTTCCTATGCCGCGCCCATGCTGTTAAAGTTGATACTCTGCGGTCTGCTGGCAATGCTGATGCTCTATACGGTGACGGTGCTCATCACGGTATGCTGCGGAAGCAAGTTTGAGTCTATCGCCTACACCATACTCGTGAACGTTCTTCTGCCTCTTACTGTGATATGCGTTACTTTCTCCATATTTGACAATCTTTACGGGATCAGCCCGGAGATACCCATGCTGAAGATCATTTCCTTTACTTCCGTGGCGGGAGCCATAGTTGTGGCGCTTGACTGGTCGATGGCCGGAGAAATGTTTTACGGAGCGGAGGATCTGTTTGATTACGGCGTATGGGCGGCGGTGTACTTTCTTATTATCGCGGCGCTGTGCGGGCTGGCCTTCTTCCTTTACAGGAAGCGACGGGCGGAGCAGGTATCCAAGCCGTTCGTGTTCAAGCTTGCCTACTATATAACTATAACCTGCGCGATGTTTTGCATGGTGGCGCTGCTGCTGAATGAGGCGGATTTCGGACTTTTTCCTGCGGTAATTATTACGGCGATAGTTTACATGATATTTGAGGTAGTCACGAACCGCGGATTCAAACGCTTCTGGCTGAGCATAATAAAGTATTCGGCGACATTTCTTGCGGCGTTCGGCATTATATGGCTCGGGGACAAGACCGACGGCTTCGGCGCGGTATCGAGAGTGCCGCTGCCGGTAACGGTCACATCCGCAGAGGTGAGCGGTTACGCTGTGACCGGAGCATACGGAATATTTGATTATAACAACTGGTACGCCGGAATTTACGATTCCGAGATCCGCGCGGATGAATTCTTTGCGGATATTTACAAGCCGCTGGTATTTACCGATAAGGAAAATATTGAAACTATCATTGACGCGCATAATGCATTGATAGACTTTTACAATAAATACAAGACAGACGAATCTTTTTCTTTGGGGGGAAAAGATCAAAATCTTATGGATAATGCCTCAAAGCAGGGAGGTATAAGCATACGCTATCATCTTGCGGGCGGAGGAACGCTGGAAAGAGACTATTACTGCTTTGATTCGGCGGCGCAGGATATACTCATGCGGCTTGATCTTACGGACGAATATAAGAGCCAGACCGCAGAGAGGTTCAAAAAATATATTTCTGAAATACCCGGGATTTATGAGGCGGAAATGGAAAAAGTCAAGGAGAATCCCGAGCTACTCCGTGACTATGACGGTAAAAACAGAACGTACGAGGCTTACGCTTCGTCAAGGACCGTTAATGACGACCCGGTGGGGATAAGCATTGACTCACTTTGCAGACGGGGCTTCTACGAGCAGTTTGCCGAAGCCTACGCAAAGGATATTATGGCGGTAAACGAGGAGAATTATTATCACTCCGAGCTGCATAATATCTGGCACGTAAATCTGACCGGGGATATGCGGTACGCACGGGCGTCAGTTTCTGTGCCGGAAAGCTTCTCCAATACCGTTGAGCTTCTGGAATATTTTGGCTTTGAGATGAAACGGGTTGAGGATATGTCCGACGAGGAAATATCTTCGGCGCTGATCCGTTCGACGATTTCATCATGGCCGGTAAGGCTTTACTCCTCCGGTGAATGGCGGGACAACGCGCACGTTGACGAGCCGTCGGTCATATTGCCGGCAAGCTTTGTAACAGGAGTGCTGAGAAACGGATTCGGGTCATGCTACGTATATGATTATGACAGGGATATGGCTGATATTGTAAGGGGCAGTCTGCCAATGCATATTGCCGATGAAAACGGTTATATTATCTGCATATACGGCAATTCCTACTCTGTTCCCGCGGAGCTTGCGGATACGGCAAAGCGCGTACCCAGAAGCGCGAGAAACGAGGGGATCGAAAAGCTGTATCGTGAAACCGTGCAAGGGGCAAGCAGCGACAGCACATATGCGTATTGACGGATAGCATAACGCGGAAAGCAAAAATCCCGCGGGAAAGGAATTTCCTGATGAAGAAGATCTTTTCAGCAATAATTGCGCTTTCGGCGACAGCGGTATTATTCGCGGGCTGTTCGGGAGGCGACGGCGGTTCTGCGGAATCCCAGACCTCTCAGACTTCCCAGTCGTCTCAATCTCAATCGTCCCAGTCGGAATCAATGTCGGATACCATGACAGGCTCCGAATCGCAGTCGGACGGAATGAACTCCGAGACCGGCGATATTGACGGCGACGGACTTCTTGAGGAGCTCGGCACCGATGTGAACGATATCGTGGACGACGTTGTAACAGGCGCGGAGGATATCGTGGGAGACGTTCTTGACGGCGGCGACGGTGCAAACGGCAATGACAATAGCAATGCCGCGCGTACAAGATAAACCGCAGAGGATATTCAGTACCGAAAGCTTATAATTATAAAGCTTATATAACAAATAACAGGCTCGGGAAACGGAGATTCTCCGATTCCCGAGCCTGATTTTTATTTTCTGCCGTTCATTATGCAGAAAGCCGTCCTGCCTTTTATCGGCGGGACGACTCGTGTTTCTTTAGCCGGTTTCTCTTACGCTTTGGTCGCGTTGAGCTTCTTTGCAAGCTGGGACTTCTTTCTGGCGGCGGCATTCTTGTGAATGATATTCTTTGCGGCAGCCTGGTCAACCTTTTTCATTGCCAGTCTGATAGCAGCCTCGGAGTTCTCCGCCTTTTCTGCGCAAGCGGCGTCAGCCTTCTTGAGAACGGTTCTGAGGTTGGATTTAACAGCCTTGTTCTGCATTGTCTTTGCAGCGATAACTTTAACTCTCTTTTTTGCGGATTTGATGTTAGGCATAATTTTCTCTCCTTAAACAATTAAATAATTTGTTCTTTTGCGGTAATACTAATTATTAATAAAACCGGCATAACCGCCGCGGAAGCCTGACACGGACGGCTCTGCGGGAGGTGTGATGACTTTATTGACGGCATTTTTCCCGCTGCCGCGGCTTGACAGTACGACTGCCCTAACCGTACGCGCGGACATGAAAACGCCTAACAATAATATTAACATTTTTTCGCTGTTTTTTCAATAGCCGGCATGAAAAATTATAAAAAAATTTTTCTTTGGTTTTTGGCTATTATGCCCAAAACAAAAAGCAGCAAAGCCGTCTCATGCCTCCGGCCTCTTAAAATCTTGTTTCTCAAAGGAAAGGAAAGATAAGCTATGTCTATAAGAACAGACCTTGCCGTCGAGATGATCGACGAGGACGCTAAAAGCTTGCCGAAAGGGATAAAGCGCAAGCTGCGGAAAAGTTCCGCCTGCTCGGTGACGGAAATAATAGTCGCCGACGACGCGGCGGGTATGCGCATAGGCAAGACCCGCGGACGCTATATCACCGTGGAGACCGACAGGCTTTCGGCAAGTCCGCAGGATTTTGACGAGCAGGTGGCAAACATTGCAGCCGAAATAATCGCTCTTAAAGGCAGCGGCAGAAAGACCGCGCTTGTGGCGGGTCTGGGAAATTCGGACATAACCCCCGACGCTCTGGGGCCCCTTGTAGTGTCCCGCATAATCGCAACGCGGCATTTGCAGGACGTGCTTCCCGACGGCCACGAGTTAAGGCAGCTCAACAGCGTTTCGGCGATAGCCCCCGGGGTGCTGGGTCAAACCGGTATCGAGGCCGCGGAGATAATAAAATCCATATGCGACGTGGCAAAACCCGATTGTGTAATAGTAATCGACGCTCTCGCCTGTTCGGACGTGTCACGTCTCGGCACTACCATACAGCTTACCGACACCGGGATATCCCCCGGTTCGGGGGTACAGAACCGCCGCAAGGAGCTTTCGGAGGCGACCGTGGGAGTTCCGGTGATAGCCATAGGAGTACCAACCGTTGTGGATATGCACACCATTGTGGAAAGCATAACGGGCAATCCTCCCGACAAGCATTTACCAAATATGATGGTGACTCCCCGGGACGTTGACCAGCTTATCGACCGCACCGCAAAGCTTTTGGCGTACTCCATAAACAAGGCGGTGCAGCCTATGCTTACCATTGAGGATATTACTGCGCTTAGCTGATACCCTCCTGTGCCTCATCGGAAAGGAAAGCCTCGATCTCCTCTTTTACCTTGCTGTCTGCGTCGATTTTATAGCGGTACGGCAAACCGTATCCAAAGTATTTTATCCGCGGGATCTCGTCTTCGTCAAGCCGATATGTGACGGTAAAATCCTTTTGATAGTTTATCACCGCAAACACACCGCCGTCAAAATCGCGAGTCCCTTCCGTTGCAACCGGAGAGGAAAAGCTGTCGTTATCCAAATAGACGTCCAGCAGCTTCGGGAAAAATATCACGGGATCGTCCGCAAGATTTTTCATTGTGAAGCCGATTGTCACCTCATACTGCCGCTGACCGCCGCTGTCGGTAAAAGATATAATGTTTTCAAGCCGCTGTTCAAATTCGGCGCATTCCTCATAATCGGTCCTTATTGTTAAATTCATGCCGCTGCCGATATCCTCCGGCTTTTGAACGTTTGTGAAGAATACCGCAGCTAAAATTCCTATAAAAGCCGCCGCATAAGCTGCCGCCGCGGTTATTATTTTCCTGCCGCGCGGTTTCGCGGCTTTTTTCTTTCGGGGTACCGGCTTTGCCTTTTCCGTGGGTTCGGCGATGTCGGAGGAAAGCCGCTTTGCCAGTTCGGCATTTCTTAGGTAGGCTTCGTCCATATCCACAGGCGCGGTCTTTACGTCGGGGAACGGAGGGTAAGGCTCCTCATAGTCGGGGAAGTCAAATTCGATTATGTCGGTGTCCTTTTTCATGGGGAGCCTCCTTTCATATGCGCGAGTCAGTTTTATTATAGCATATTTCTCCGCGCAAGACAAGGCAAAGCTTAACGCTTTCGCAGGGGAAATTGTTTTGCTGTAAATTTTTGTTTATCGTTGTACTTTTTCGTTTGCTATGTCTTGACATTGTTTGTTTTTAATTTATAGATAGTGCGGGGGTACGAGATGGACAACCAAAAGGGAAAGGGAGGGGACTCATTGAGACTTATAGGACGCTTGCCGCCCCCTCCCTCTCCCTTATGGTTTTCCCTCTCGTGCTCTCTCTTTCCTTTATTCTCACCCTCCCCCGCTACGCTATGTGCTCTATTAGAGCAAACTAAAAATTCTTAATTAACTAAATATAAAACGCATAGCGTGAGCCTGGAGGGGGAAAGAGGCGAGGGGAAAAGGAGCGCGAGGGAAAACCCGAGAGGGGAAAGGGGGAGGGCGGCTCAGCGTCCCTTTGCCCCCAAGAGCGCCTCCCCCTTTCCCCGGTAGGGTTGTCCCTCGCATCTCCGCACTATCTATAAATTAAAAACAAACAATGTCAAGACATAGCAAACGAAAAAGTACAACGATAAACATAAATTTATCTCTCCAAAATTGATTCCCATAAAAATTTAACTTGACTTATTGACCGCTTTGGTATATAATTGTATTTGTGGGAAATTTGAATATTTTTGCCGTTTTATTCCCGATAGGTATTTTTTCGGGGCGGAAATATCCGAATTTCGATTCATATTATTTTCAAAGGAGCTGTAAATTTATGTCACTTACAAAAAACCCTAATGTCAACAAGTGGGTCGACGAAATGATCGCGCTCACAAAGCCCGAAAAGGTCGTTTGGATCGACGGCTCTAAGGAACAGCTTGACGCGCTTACCGAGGAGGTATGCTCACTCCCCGACGATAGCTGGGATAAAATGTATAAGCTTAATCAGGATGAGCTTCCCGGCTGCCTGTACCACAGAACACGTCCCAACGACGTTGCCCGCGTTGAGGACAGGACTTTCATATGCAGCAGACGCAAAGAGGACGCGGGTCCTACAAACAACTGGTGCGACCCCAAGGAAATGTACGCTAAGCTGACCCCTCTCTACGACGGAGTTATGAAGGGAAGAACAATGTACGTTATCCCCTACTCCATGGGACCTATAGGCTCTCCTCTCGCTAAGGTGGGCGTTGAGCTTACGGACTCTATCTATGTTGTTCTCAACATGAACATCATGACAAGAATGGGCAAGGCTGCTTTTGAGAATCTGGGCGACGAGTCCAACGACTTTGTAAGAGGTCTCCACTCCAAGGCTCAGGTAGACCCCGAAAACAGATATATCGTACACTTCCCCGAGGACAACACAATTTGGTCGATAAACTCTGCATACGGCGGAAACGTTCTTCTCGGCAAGAAGTGCTTCGCTCTCCGCATCGCGTCCTATCAGGGCAAAATGGAGGGCTGGATGGCTGAGCATATGCTTATCCTCGGCGTTAAAAAGCCTAACGGAGAGGTTAAGTACATCACAGCCGCTTTTCCCTCCGCCTGCGGAAAGACCAACCTTGCTATGCTTATCCCTCCCGAGGGCTATAAGGCTAAGGGCTACGAGGTATTCACCGTCGGCGACGATATCGCCTGGATGAAGCAGGGCGAGGACGGCAGACTTTACGCTATCAACCCCGAAAACGGCTTCTTCGGCGTTGCTCCCGGAACTAACGCCAAGTCCAATTTCAACGCTCTTGCTTCCACAAAGAAGAACACTATCTTCACAAACGTTGCTCTCAACAACGATACAAACACCGTTTGGTGGGAGGGTCTGGACAAAAATCCTCCCGAGAACGCTACCGAGTGGAAAGGCGCTAAGGTAAACGGCAAGGAGTTTACAGCGGGCGGCGAAAAGCTTGCTCACCCCAACTCCAGATTTACCGCTCCCGCGGAGAACTGCCCCTGCATTTCCCCCGAGTTCAACAATCCTCAGGGCGTGCCCGTTTCCGCTATCATCTTCGGCGGCAGACGCGCCTCCACAACTCCTCTGGTATATCAGTCCTTTGACTGGGTACACGGCACCTACATGGGCTCCGCTGTTTCCTCCGAGACAACTGCGGCAGCTACCGGCGCGGTAGGCGTGCTCCGTCACGACCCCATGGCTATGAAGCCTTTTATCGGCTACAACGTAGGCGACTACTGGAACCACTGGCTTGAAATGGGCGAAAAGCTGGGCGACAAGGCTCCCAAGATATTCAACGTTAACTGGTTCAAGCAGGACGAGAACGGCAACTTCATCTGGCCCGGCTTCGGCGACAACATGAGAGTCCTCGACTGGATCATCAAGCGCTGCGACGGTGAGATCGACGCTGAGGAGACCGCTATCGGCTATATCCCCAAGAAGGGCGATATCGACGTATCCGGCATTGAGGACGAGGTTACTCCCGAGATCATGGATAAGCTTCTCGACGTTGACAAGGAGCTTTGGTCCAAGGAGATCGCAGAGATGAGAAGATACTACAAGGAGGACATTTCCGACAAGGGCGGCAATGTTCCCGAGGCTCTTGAGAAGCAGCTCGACGCTCTCGAGGCAAGGATCAACAAGTAATGGAAATTAATAAGGTCTATGCGGTTTGTGCCGCATAGACCTTATTTTTATTGCTTTACGGTATTTTATCTCAGCTTTGAGCCGTTGGGGATATCCTTGTCAACGAAAATTACCCGCGCGTCCTCGCCCACGTCGGCGGCTACTATCATTCCGTTGGACTCGACTCCGCAGAGCTTTGCGGGAGCAAGGTTCGCAACCACGATAATTTTCTTGCCGATCAAGTCTTCGGGAGCGTACCACTTGGCAATTCCCGAAACGACCTGACGGGTGCCGAAGCCGTCGTCCAGTTGCAGGCACAAAAGTTTTTTCGCTTTGGGTACTTTCTCGCAGGCTTTTACTTCAGCTACGCGGAGGTCAACCTTGCCGAAATCGTCTATCTTAATCATTTCGGCTATCGGAGTAAGATTTGCCTTGTCCGCGTCCTCCGATTTCGGAGCATTTTTCAGCAGGATAGCGTTAAGCTCCTCGGTCTCCTTGTCTATGTCGAGACGGGGGAATAGCACTTCTCCCTTATGGACGGTAACATTTGCAGGCAGTACGCCGAATTTTCCCGCGTTTTCGTAGGTTATGAGGGATTCGTCTGCGCCTATCTGCTCCCAAACCTTTGGCATAGTAGTCGGCATAAAGCAGGACAGCAGGGTGGTGGAAATTCTGATAGATTCCAGAAGATTATAGAGAACAGTCGCCAGCCTTGCTTTCTTAGCTTCGTCCTTTGCAAGTACCCACGGAGCAGTCTCGTCAATATACTTGTTGGCACGGCTTATTACCTTGAATATTTCCGCAAGGGCGTTGTTGAGCTGTGTCTCGTCGATATATTTGTCAACGTTGGTACGGAGGTTTTCCGCCATTGAGATAAGCTCGTTGTCCAGTTCGTCCGTCTCGCGGTCGGCGGGGAGAGTACCGTCAAAATATTTGATAACCATTGCAACGGTACGGGAAACAAGGTTGCCCAAATCGTTTGCAAGGTCGGAGTTGATGCGGTCTATCATGATTTTATTGGAGAAAGAGCTGTCCGAACCGAGAGCCATTTCCCGAAGAATATGGTAGCGGATAGCGTCCGCGCCGTAGCGTTCGCCCAGTACAAACGGGTCCACAACGTTGCCCAGGGACTTGCTCATCTTCTGACCGTTAAAGGTTATCCAGCCGTGTACCGCAAGGTGCTTTGGCAGGGGCAGGTCAAGAGCCATAAGCATTGCGGGCCAGATTATGGCGTGGAAGCGCATAATGTCCTTGGCGACCATGTGGACGTCCGCGGGCCAGAATTTGTCAAAATCGCTGTGAGCGGAGTTTTCGTATCCCAAAGCGGTGATATAGTTGTTGAGAGCGTCTATCCAGACGTAAACAACGTGCTTTTCGTCAAAGGTAACGGGTATGCCCCATTTAAATGTGGTTCTCGATACGCACAGGTCTTCAAGTCCGGGCTTGATAAAGTTGTTTACAAGCTCCTGGGCGCGGGTCTTGGGACGGAGGTAATCGGTCTCCAGCAGAAGCTTTTCTATCCTTTCCGCAAAGGGAGACATTTTGAAGAAATAGGATTCCTCCTTTGCCTCCTTTACCTCACGGTGGCATTCGGGACAGCAGCCGTTTTCATCAAGCTGGGAGTCCGTCCAGAAGCTTTCGCAGGGGGTGCAGTATTTGCCCGTGTACTCGCCCTTGTAGATATAGCCCTTGTCGTACAGAGCCTTAAAAATTTTCTGCACCGCTTCAACGTGGTAATCGTCGGTGGTGCGGATATAGCGGTCGTAACTGATGTTCATATACGACCAGAGGTTTTTAAAAATCTTAACGATACCGTCAACATACTGCTGCGGGGTAACGCCTTGCTCGGCGGCTTTTTCCTCTATCTTCTGACCATGCTCGTCGGTGCCGGTCAGAAACATAACGTCATAGCCCTGCATACGCTTGTAGCGGGCGATAGAGTCGCAGGCGACGGTTGTATAGCAATGTCCGATATGGGGATTTCCCGAGGGGTAGTAAATTGGGGTGGTGATGTAAAAGGTTTTGTTTGACATTTTGATTTCCTCCGCTATCAGAGATTTAGAGTTTGAGAGGCAGGAAGCAGGAAACGGCTTCGCCTCTTTTTCTTTATTATAACCCAAAAACAGGTTTTTGTCAATCGGAGGTAAAATATTCGGAACATTATAGGTTCAGGTCAGCAACGATCAGTTTATTACCGCCGCTTCCGTTGGTAATTAATACGGTGCTGCCGTCGGAAAACCAAATACTGCGGCAATGCATTATATCGCGGTTCAGCATTTTGTATTCCTGCATAATTTCGCCCGTATCCGGATCCATAACGCAAATAAGATATGGGTCTTCCAATTCGTACGGGAATGCCAAAAGAGCTATAAATTCGCCGTTTTCGGGCATTGCATATGTACATCTGATCTCGTTATAGCCTTCCGTCAGCGGGGAGTTGAAGCCATGCTTTTTTTCTCCCGTTTCGATATCCGTGATATATATATTATTGTGTACGTCGTCGGATAAATCACCTATAGGGTCGTCAGGGCAGTATCCGACTATATCTGAATATATTTTGCCGCCGTGAAAGCCGAAAGGTATGTGTTCCTCAGTACCGGCAAAGCAGGTGTCGGAACCCGTTTCAAAATCGTATATGCCGAAACCGAGGCTGTGTACGTCGCCGGCTTTCTGATATACAAAGCGGTTTTCATCAATTTCAAAAAGGAATTTGTACCCGAAGTTTTCCTGATCGTTCCATACTCCGCCCTCTAAGATTTTCTCGTTTGTGTCCGCGTCTATAATGTCATAGCCGTACTCCGCGATATTATGACCGCATACGCTGAATGAAGCCGTTTCGAGGGTGTAGTCGGAATCGTCGTATGTATAATCACGGTAAACGGTAATGATTTTATCGTTTCCGTTTTTGTCCAAGCTGCGGATTTTGCATAGACAGCTTTCATCTGACCGGATAAAGGCTGTATTTGCTTTTGGCAGAGGTATTTTCGCTTCAAGGGTCTGCTTGTTTATATCGTAAAAGCGCATATTGCTTTGTGCTATTTCGCAGTAAATGCTGCCTTTAAGCACACCAAAGCCCGAATAGCCGCCGTTGTATTTGGATACGTCAAGCAGCTTCATATTTTCGGGAAGCTCAAGCTCAGGTTCAGTCTTTTCTTCTTCGGTTTTTGAGGCGACATCGGATATTTCAAAGGTTTGTTCCATTTCTGATTTTTCGGCGTCACCGGAAGTTGCGGCTGATGATACGGCGTATGCCGTGCCTGGTTCCATATGGTCGGTTCGTGTCGGGTGAATGTCCGGGGCGCAGGCTGAAAAGATAACTGTCGCCAGCGCTGCCGGTAATGCGTATGAAAAAGTTTTTCTTGTCATCTTAATTTTCCCCTTTAACGTTTATCTCTGCAACAAGAAGCGTTTCCGAGCCGGGAGAATTTATTAAAACCGCGTCCCCGGAGCGGGTAAGGCTGTAGTATTTGAAGTCCTCGGGGATATTTTCCGAAACATAGCCCTTTGTGTCCGGGTCAATACTATACAGGACTGCGGGAGAACCGCCGTCCTCGGGCTGGTATTTCATGGCAATGAAGTCTCCGCTTTCGGGTATGGCATACTCAACGTAATCGTTCGCTTCGACGGTTATCGGGCAGTCCATGAAAAATTCCGTTTCGAGAGTCTCGGTATCGGTGGTGTACAGCTCTGTGCCGTAACCGTCCCAGGCAGTTTTCACGGAATATATCCTGCTGCCGTGAACGCCTAAAGGTATCAGGTCGTTCGTGTTGGGAATATCCGTCGCCTGTCCCGCGGAAAAATCATATATGCCGAAGCCGGGCAGCCTTTCGTATCCCAAAGTTCGGTACACAAAGCGGTTTCCGTCAACGGGAAAACAGTACGTCTGACGTGTGCCGCTGAAATCGTCGTCGCTTGCCGCTTCCCTGCCCGCAACAAGAACGCTGCCGCTGTCTGTGTCGGTAATATCAAGGTCGCGCTCCAAAATATTGTGTCCGCAGACCTCAAGAGCGCTGTCCGCGTCGTTATAGCCGCCGACGATATCATAGCTGAGATCGCTGCGCACAGTTATAACGGAGTAATCCTCATTAAAAGAACCGCTGTTCTCGTCGTAAACGGAACGGTATGTAACGTATTTACAGAAAATGCCGCCGCTTATTTCCGATATAACTTCGCAGGGGCCGAAGCCCTCGGGTATGTCTATGGTTTCCAGAAGCTTGTTTTCCGTTATATCGTAGAGCCGGAGCTGATATGAGGGGAGAAAGTCGTCCCCCTTGTCGGGGAAAATCCCGTAGTCGGCGCAGAAAATACTGTCCTTTATAAAATAGTTGCCGCCCGGCCGCCAACCGGCGTCTTCATCGGAATTCAGGCTGCCATAGTCAAAGGTTTTCCAGGAAATGCTTGCCGCCGGACTTTTGGCTTCCGGAGTTTCGGTTTCGGCGTGTTCGGTTTCGCTTTCCGTCACTGCGGTCTCGGTTTTGCCGCCAAAAGTGTATTCCGTTTCATCTGCGTTCTCCGCGGCAGAGGTTTCCGTGGTGTTTTGGATATCGTCTATAAGCTCAGTTCCCTTGCTGCACCCCGATAACATAAGCATTGTCAGCACTGCCGATATAACGAGCTTTGTTTTCATGATCCTGCCTCCGTTTTTTCCATAGTTTTAATTATTTAAAGTATACGTCTCTGCCATAAAAAAGTCAATAAATGTACCGAACCTTAAATAATATGTAACCGCATTGTAACTTGGAGGGGAAGCTGCTAAAAGGCAAAGGCTTTTTGGCAAATTACTCAAACGTGATATTTATGCCATAATAAATACTATGCCACCATACCCCGTAATTACGGGATTCGTCCGGAATAAAAATACACGGCTCAATTTCCGGGCGTGTTATTGTTATACTATTTCCGCTGTCAGCAGCAAGCTTGAATTTATTTTCATAATTGTTTAATGCAGCTGTTGTTCTGAAATATATGACGGTATTTTTTGCTATGTACAGGCAAAGCAATGTTAATATTGTGCAGAAGACCATTTTTCCGCGTTTCTTGATTTTCTCAAGCATGGCTTTTATAGCTAATGTACGTTTGGGGTCGGTTTTTGCGCATAGCGCAAGTATATAGGCGACCGATAGAATGACCGCTGTCAGCAGCGAACTTATTGAAGGGGTTGAGGAGAGAGCAGTCATTGCGGCAAACGCCGCTGCAACGGCCGACAATCTCAGGATCGGTCGGCTGATACGGGGGAACCCGTTTTTATATAGGTCATACAGCTTTATAAGCGACAGGATAAGCGATACAAAAATAAAGACTGACGGAGTGAACGAGCTTCTTTTGATAAACGTACCTGAAAGAGAAAGCGCTGTAAACCCTGCGATACCCGACAGAAAAAAGGATATTGAGTATGCAGTCCCCGGACGTTTGTCATAAAAGACAATGTTTGCAAGCAATATCACGGCTGTTGCCGCGGCGTAATTTTCACAGTAATAGGAGATAATATCCGGCAAAACTTTTAATGCTCTGATCAATGAAAATATCTCAGTTTTATCAACGGCGGCAGCTCTGGCAGCATTGCCGGGCGCAAGCACTACAATGCCTGTACCTAAAAGAATAAGCAGAGCAGGAAGTAATAGTTTTATAGGAAATCCGGATCTTTTTTGAATGAGAAATACTGCGGCAAATACAATCAGCATACCTCCCGTAACTTCGTTGGTCAGCCCCGACAGCAATGATAAAATGCATATTAAAATATATGCTGCAGAAGCATATTTGTTTTTAGGAGCCGCACCCTCATCAGCGAACAAAAGCGAAAGCAGCGTCAGCGGGACAAGGCTCATCCAGAGATAGTTAATCGAACCGGACATCCATATTACCGTATCGCCAAAGCTTGGTAAAAACACAAAGGACAGCAGGTAAATTATCGGCAAAATAAACCTTGATACACTGCGGAACTGCGCCGCCGAGGTTTGCTTCGCAAGCTTGTAGATTAGAAGTCCAAAAATTGAAAATGCCGCTGCGTTAAGCAAATCAAAAACCGGTTTTGCAAAACAGTTTACGGTATAAAGAATTGTATGCGCCAATATTCTGCCGCCGCTCATTTTATAATAGTTTTTCAGCGAGACGATAACGTCAGCGAGGCTTTCTATGCGCTTGTCACGGCCGTCAGGGTTAAAACCGTAAAAAACAAACTTAAAGTGAAGGTCGTCGCTTATATAGGGAAAGCTGAAAGTTAAAGCAAACATAAATAAAAATGCAATAATAAGCGATATTGTATGGATTTTTTTGCTGCTCATGTTGATTCACCTGCCGATATAAATTTATAAGTCAAAAAAATATGCAGGACACGAGTCCTGCATTGAAATGAATTGAGATAAAGAAAATATGTGTAGAACAAAAGAAAGGAGACAACAAAACGGATGTTAAACTAATTAATGTATTAGACGATTTCTAACATCGTTATTATTATAACCCATTTACTGCCCGCCGTCAACAGGTTTTGGCAAGATTTTTTCATTTTGTATACATGCACAATTTGGCATGGAATTATTTGTTGGATTTGTGCCTTTTGCTTTAAAGCTGCTGTTTTGCAGCGGAATATATGGTGTACTGAGGGCAAAATCGGCAAAAAATAACACAATTCAAAAAAATATGATTAAACTTTATTATATCACATTATTAATTCATTGTCAAGAGGTTTATGCATATACGTTAAATGAAATTTTGAGGAATATTTACACGGCGTAATCTGCGGGCTTATCCGCCGGAGCGGTATCGTCGGGCTCGCCGCGGTAAAGCAGTTTCATTGCGACGGGAGTTATAATAGAGGAGCAGATTATCAGCAGAATAACCGAGGTGAAAAACACCGGCTCCATAAGTCCTACTGCAAGACCCTTTTGCGCTACTATCAAAGCTACCTCTCCTCGGGTCATCATGCCAACGCCGATCTTGAAGCAGTCTCTGCCCTTGTAGCCGAACAGGCGGGATACTCCCCCACAGCCGATGATCTTTGTTACCAGAGCAACAAGCACGAAGCATACCGAGAAAAGCAGAAGCGAGGCGGTAAGTCCCGAAAATTCCGTTTTAAGTCCGATACTCGCAAAGAAAACCGGTCCGAATATCATATAGGAACTTATATCCATTTTTTCGGCTATGTACTCCGAGTCCCGCAGGTTGCAGAGGATTATTCCCGCCACATACGCGCCTGTGATATCGGCTATGCCGAAATATTTTTCAGCGGCGTATGCCATTGCAAAGCAAAGGCACAGACCCAGTATCGGTATGCGTCGCTGGTGGAAGTACCGCTTGTCGATAAGCTTGAACACCTTATATATAATGAATCCGACAACAAGGGCGAATGCAAAGAACAGCACCGTATTTATAACGACCTGTAAGGAGTTGGATTCGGGGCTCTTGAAGCCGATGACAAAGGTCAGCACTATGATGCCTATAACGTCGTCGATGATCGCCGCGCTCATGATGACCGTGCCCACCTTGCTTTTGAGCCTGCCGAGTTCGCGGAGGGTCTGAACGGTTATTCCCACCGATGTGGCGGTCATTATCACGCCCGTGAAGACGGCTTTGTAAAACAGATCCGAACCTGCCGGAGAAAAGCCGTAAAAGCAGGAGTACAGAAAATACCCGCCGAAAAGGGGCACAGCAACGCCCATGCATGCTATGACAAGAGCCACCGGTCCCGTGTGAAGAAGCTCTTTAAGATCGGTCTCGAGTCCCGCGTAAAACATAAGCAGGAGCACGCCTATTTCCGCAAGCTGGGCTATAAAGTCAGACTGCCCCACCAGTCCCAGAACCGAGGGGCCTATTATTAGTCCCGCCACGATCTCGCCCACTACCTGCGGGGCTTTCAGCTTTTTCGCCAGCAGTCCGAAAAGCTTTGCAAAAAGGATTATTATTGCCAGATCCCTGAAAACTTCAATTTTCATAATTTCACCTCAAGCATTACTGCATACATTATATATAGTACTTTACGGAGCGAACCGTCCGCATGAGACCAACGCATTTTATTATATACCTGCTTTTTCACAAAATCAACATAAATTTTGTTACTTTTTTGCGGTGCGGACTGCGGACTTGGGTTTCCGTGCAAAACTTTATAGCAAATTAATGTATAATTCGGCATATTTTGTGCATAATTTATACAGCACACGGTAAATGCGGCACAATTCGTTGTGCATTGCTACAAATCGGAAAATTTCTCTTGACAAACGGATCGAATCGTAGTATACTAAATAAGCTGACTCGCGGAGAGCGGACAGGCACTGAAGAAAAAGTTTAAAAACTTTTGAAAAAGTACTTGACAAACCGAAATGCTTGTGGTATAATAGATAAGCATTCTGCCAAGGAAGCAAATGGAATCTTGAAAATTGAACAACAGACGAACCTGAAAAAGAAGAACCCTGAAAATTCCGAGGTAAAGCGGAAAGTCAAGGCGAAGCTGAAGACTG
>CAJUAN010000035.1 GCA_910584715.1 uncultured Oscillospiraceae bacterium | reverse complement strand
TCTCGCCATTCCTCACCCCTTTCTCCGTTTTTTAGGATATGCGCCTGCGGGCGCGAGAAAGGAGTTTCGCGCTCTGCGGAGCGCGACAAGGGGCTCTGCCCCCTTGACCCCCGCAAGCTGGGCTCAGCTTGACCAGCTAACCTCTGGCGGGGTTATAACGCTTGTGCGATAAACATAAATTTATCGTACAGAAACTGTTGCATTTTTCCCGGCAGCATGATATACTATATAATGTAAATACCTCAAAAGCATAACAGTCAGAGTAGCTTACGCAAAAGTCCACAGAGAGCGCCGTTTGGTGGAAAGGCGCGGCGGAGCGTCTGCGAAGTGCGGCTGCCGGCTCGGACAGGGAAGAAGTCTCCGCGAAAGACGGGGCTTTGCGTATAGGTCCGCGGCTCGTCCCCGTTAAAGGACCCAAAGCGAAATTTGAAGTGGAACCGCGGTTTACGCCGCCTTCATGGGACAACGTCCCGCGGAGGCGGCTTTTCGATTTTACACGGTTTACACAGCTTCGGCAATTCAAACAGTCTTAAACCGAAAGGAGACTCTTTTTAATGAAAGAAACTTTTATGGATCACATAAAGTCCGACATAGAATCCGTCAAAAAGCGCGACCCCGCCGCACGCAGCACTCTTGAAATACTGCTGACCTATTCAGGTCTGCACGCCGTGCTGATGTACCGCGTCGCCCATAAGCTTTATCAGTACAGATTTTA
Source organism: uncultured Oscillospiraceae bacterium (assembly GCA_910584715.1). Classification (GTDB taxonomy): domain Bacteria; phylum Bacillota; class Clostridia; order Oscillospirales; family Ruminococcaceae; genus RGIG8773. The sequence continues at coordinate 25,348 of CAJUAN010000035.1, read as the reverse complement.
CACCGCGGCAAGGTGTATTTCCCAGTTCGCGCGGTTTATCACCGGCATTGAAATACACCCGGGCGCGAAAATAGGCAAAGGCTTTTTTATTGACCACGGCTCGGGAGTGGTCATTGGCGAGACCGCCGAGATCGGCGACAACTGTCTGGTGTACCAGGGAGTTACCTTAGGCGGTACGGGCAAGGACAAGGGCAAGCGTCACCCAACACTGGGAAACAACGTTATGGTGGGCGCGGGAGCAAGAGTGCTGGGTCCCTTTAAAGTGGGGGACAATTCCAAGATCGCCGCGGGAGCGGTGGTGCTTGACGAGGTGCCTCCCAACTGCACTGCGGTGGGCGTTCCCGCAAGGATCGTAAGGCGCGGAGGAAAAAAGGTGGACGTCTGCGGCGAGCTTGACCAGATACACGTTCCAGACCCCGTGGCGCAGGAGCTGTGCGCTCATCTTGCAAGGATAGAAAAACTTGAAAAGCAGATCAACAGGCTGGAGATTTCCGAGCTCGGAAAGAAGCTCAATAACAGTAATGGCAATAAAGGCGATAACGATAAGGAATAATTTGAACCGAAAAGGAGATAACCGAAATGAAGCTCTACAACTCACTGACCCGCTCAAAGGACGACTTTATCCCTCGCTTCGAGGGAAAGGTATCAATGTACACCTGCGGTCCCACGGTGTACCACTATGCCCACATCGGCAACCTGCGAAGCTACATCATGGAGGACGTTCTGGAAAAATACCTGCGCTTTTCGGGCTATGACGTAAAGCGCGTTATGAACATCACCGACGTGGGACATCTTTCAAGCGACGGCGACACCGGCGACGACAAGATGCTTAAGGGCGCCAAGCGGGAGCACAAATCCGTAATGGAGATAGCGGCGTTCTACACCAAAGCCTTTTTCGAGGACTGCAAAAAGCTGAACATCAAGACCCCCGACGTTGTAGAGCCTGCCACGGGCTGCATTGACGAATTTATCCGAGTTATAGCCGCGCTGATAGAAAAGGGCTACGCCTACGAGGCGGGAGGAAACATTTACTTCGACACCTCAAAGCTTGACAAATACTATGTGTTCAACGACTTTGCCGAGGAGGATCTGGCAGTGGGCGTCCGGGAAGGCGTAGAGGAGGACTCCAACAAGCGTAACAAGGCGGACTTTGTTTTATGGTTTACCAAATCCAAATTCGACGACCAGGAGCTTAAATGGGAAAGCCCCTGGGGTCTGGGATATCCGGGCTGGCACATAGAGTGCTCCTGCATAAGCATGAAGCACCTGGGGGAATATCTTGATATCCACTGCGGAGGAATAGACAACGCTTTCCCCCACCACACCAACGAGATCGCCCAGAGCGAAGCATATCTGGGACATGACTGGTGCAATTACTGGTTCCACGTACACCACCTCAACACCAACGACGGCAAGATGAGCAAGTCAAAGGGTGAGTTCCTTACGGTGTCCCTGCTGGAGGAAAAGGGTTACGACCCTCTTGTGTACCGCTTTTTCTGCTTGCAGTCTCACTACCGCAAATCCCTTGTTTTCAGCTGGGATAACCTTGACAACGCGGCGGCGGCGTATGAAAAGCTTACGGCGAAAATCGCGGCTGTCCTTGACGGTTCGGGAGAATCCGACGCGGAAAAATGCGCGGCTCTGAGAAAAGGCTTTACCGACGCTATGGACAGCGATCTCAACACCGCCCTCGCGGTAACGGCTCTGTACGACGTGCTTAAAGCGGACATCAGCAATAAGGATAAGCTTGACCTTATCGCCGATTTCGACAGAGTGCTTTCTCTGGGACTTATTGAGGCGGCTAAAAAATACGCGGCTAAAAACGCTGCCGCCGATGATATCCCCGAGGAGATAAAGGCTCTTGCGGAGCAGAGAAAAGCCGCCCGCAAGGAAAAGAATTTCGCCCTTGCCGACGAGCTTCGAGACAAAATAACCGCGCTGGGCTACACAATCACCGAGACAAGGGAGGGCACTAAAATTACAAAAGCATAGCTTTCGCTTTGCCGTGACGCCGTACCGCTGTTATGTGAAAATAACGGCGGTAAGGCTCTTTTATGCGGTATGATACCTATATCGGACGGGCGCAAAGCTTTTCCGAAATATACGTGAAAGGATAAAACGTAATGGTATACAATGAGACCTGCTCATGCGGAAACAAGGTAATGATCACTGCCTCCGAAAGCGGCTTCAAGGCTGACGGCGGGAATAACAGCTACATAATAAAATGCAGCAAGTGCCACAGCGACGTGCGCACAATATCAAGCAGCTCCCTGCCCGTGGTTTCGGGAGGATACGCCGAAAGAGAGATCTGACGGCTCATACGCCCGACCGTTCGGAGAGAAATCCCCGGACGGCTCTTTTTATGTTTAAAACTTTGTCCTGCGGTTAATAATACCAATAAATAAGCAAACAATAAAACAATCAAACAAATACCACAGGAGGTCTTACTATGACAAATCGCGCCGTTATACTTGCAGGCGGGGACGGTCTCAGGCTCCGTCCCCTTACCTGCACAAAGCCCAAAGCCATGCTCCCTGTCTGCGACAGGCCTATTATAGGCTACGCCGTTGACGCTCTCAGGCGAAACGGCTATACGTCCGTTTTCATTGCCGCCGACAGACTTTCAAAGGCTGTCACCGATTATCTTGACGACTCCCCGGGCACGGATTTCATAATATCCTCTTCTCCCGCGGGAACCTGCCGTCCCATAGCCGACGCTGCGGAAGCGGCGGGAATGTCCGATGAAGACGATATTACAATAGTATACGGAGACCTGCTCTTTGAGACCGATCTTTCCGCCGCTCTGGACTTCCACAGAAAAAGCCTTGCGGATATTACGGCGGTTACCTATCCCACGGACAAGCCCTCGGGCTGCACGCTTGTTTCCGTCCGGGACGGTCTTGCTGTGAACGTTATTCCCGATCCCGCAAGGGAAAGCTGCGTTTCCGAGCTTGCCGCCGCGGGTATCTTTATTCTCAGCGGCTCAGCCGCAAAAAGTGCTGAAAGCTATGACGACCTGCTCACAGACCTTATCCCCGATATGATACGGAACGGCAGAAAGGTACTGAACTTTACGGCGAAGGGCGTTTTTATCGACGTAAACGAAACGGACGACCTTTTTACCGCTTCAAACGCGATTCTGGATGGACTTATACCCGCGCCCGGAGAAAACATTATCAGAAATGCCGAAAGGTTCCTCGAACTGAAGCTTGAGCCTCCGGTCTGTATCGCGGGATCGGCTGATATCGCTCCGGGAGCGGAAATAGGCAGGGGAACGGTAATAGGCGAAAACGTCACCGTCTGCCGCGGTGCAAAGCTCAACGGGGCGATAATCATGGACGGAGCCTATATCGGCGAAAGAGCCACGGTAAACAACGCGGTGATCGGAACAGGCGCGCGCCTCTTATCGGGAGCGGCGGTTTTCGAGGGCGCATCTGTGGGGGACAGCGCGGTCATTGCCGAACAGGCTGTCGTCCAGTGCGGGGTAAGGATATGGAACGGCAGACGGCTTGACAGTTACGCCTGCGCGGGACAGGATATAAAGTACGGCTTCCTGACCCCCGCCCGCATAGGCGAGGACGGCATATGCGGCGAAACTGGCAGCGTTATAACTCCCCAGACCGCGGCGGTGATAGGAAGCTCCCTTGCTTCATTGGGAGGAAAAATAGGCATAGGCTGGAAAAACAATCCCGCGTCGAAAAGCCTTGCCCTTGCCATAGCCTCGGGCGTAACGGCGGCAGGGGCTGACGCGTGGCTTTTCGGCTCCTGCACCGCTCCCGCTCTGGAGTACTGCACCGCAAGGTCGCGGCTTGCTGCGGGCTGCCGCGCAGACGCGGGGGTCACGGCAAAGATAAGCTTCTGTTCGGGGGACGGTCTGCCCCTTTCCCGAAGCGAGGAAAAAATAATAGAGGGCGGTCTGAACCGGGGCGAGTACCGCAGAGCGGGCTTTATGCACTTCGGGCAACTCCGGGACACGGAGGCGATAACAGGTCTTTATAAAAATATGCTGGAGGAGACCGCCCCAAAGTCACTGACGGGAATAAAAGCGGTGCTGAACACGTCGGGCGGCACTGTAACGGATATGTGCGGCGGCATTATGAAGAGAATCAGCTCAAAAAACGGAAGCGCGATCGTTTTCCACATTGGCAGCGACGGCACGGGAGCCTCTGCCTACACGGAGGAGACAGGCTATGTTTTTGAGGAAAAGCTGATACTGATATGCTGCGCCGACCGCTTTTCAAAGGGCGCGGACGTGTCCCTGCCATACGATTTCCCCCGCGCCGCGGACAGGCTTGCGGAAAGGTACGGCAGAAAGGTTCTCAGGTACAGCGGCTGCCCCTCGGACAGCGGAGACCGGGAAGCAAGGCGGCTTGCGGCAAAAACTCCCTTTATACGTGACGGAGCGGCTCTTGCCCTTACGGTGCTGAGGGTACTGGAAAGCAGGAAAATATCTCTGGCGGAGGCTCTGGCGGAGCTTCCGGAAATGGCGGTGGCTACAAGATTTGTGGCAGTGGACAAGCGTCCGGTAAAGCTGCTGCGGAAGATATGCACCGAGGAGCAGCAGGCTTCGGGGGACGGTATAGTCCTGAACGACAAGCGGGGGCGGGTGATGATACGCCCCGTAAAAACGGAAAAGGGCGTGATGATGAAGGTGGAGAGCTTTTCAATGGAGGCTGCCTCGGAACTTTGCGACTTTTATCAGGACAAGCTTAAACAGCTTGAAGCAAGCGACAGGCTTTGACTGCCGGGATTTTAAATTTTTGTTTATCCTTGTACTTTAGGTTTGCTTTGTCTTAATTTATTGTTCTTGGATTTTATAGATAGTGCGTGGATGCGAGGGACAACCCTCCCGGGGAAAGGGGGAGGCGCTCTTGGGAGTTATAGGGGCGCTGAGCCGCCCTCCCCCTTCCCCCTCTCGGGTTTTCCCTCGCGCTCCTTTTCCCCTCGCCCCTTTCCCTCTCCAGGCTCACGCTATGCTGTTTTAATCACTATTGAAATTTCTTTTAGTTAGCGTTGGGAGAGGGGAGAAGGATTAAGGAGGTAGGGGGTTCGGGGGCAGGAACCTAAAAGGGAGAGGGGGGAGTCCCAGCGTCCTTTAGTCCCGACAATCTCCCCCCTCTCCCTTTTTGGTGCCTGACCCCCGATTCCCGCACTATCTATAAATCAACAGTAAACAATGTCAAGACAAAACAAGCAAAAAAGTCCTCACCCAAAAACAAAGCAAAATAATAAATCCCAACAAAGAAGTTAAGACAAAGCAAATGAAAAAGTACACCGATAAACAAAAATTTACCTCACCAAAAATTGATTTTCATTCCGGTTACATATTCCCTGTTTATCCAAATTTTAACAAATATTTTTGTTTGTCATTGACAAACCATAAATTGTGTGGTATAATATATTCTGATTTATTATGTTCGGATTAGGATATTTGGATATTTATCCCGAAAACCAAAACGTATTCCCGCAGCAGGACTTTTACCGAAACGTCTATGCTTATCCTGCGCGGTATTTTGCGAAAACCGGCTCCGGCGTCATTATGAATCGTACATATATTTAACGAAAGGATTGGTATAGTAGTGGCAAAAAACGACACTAACGAGATCGAGCTTAACGCTTACGGCGAAAAGATTGCTCCGAAGCCCTCGAAGAAACAGAACGATACTTCCAAAAACACAGCTCAGAAGAGACCCGCTTCCAAAAAAACGGAGGGCTTTTTCTCAAAAAAATCTCAGCAGACTTCGGCTGCTCCTGCTGCTCCCGCGGTTTCCGAAAAAAAGACGCGGCAGACACAGAAGTCTCAGACGCGTTCTTCACAACCCAAAGACGCAAAGACACGCACAGCTCCGGCGGCGGAAAGAAAACAGCGGAACGCTTTCGCTCCCGCTCAGGAAATACACCCTGCAACCGGTCTTCCCCTGCACACCACAAACCACAAGGCGGTAAAAAGAACGCCCTTGAAAATTATCCCCCTCGGCGGACTTAACGAAATAGGCAAGAACATGACCGTTTTTGAATGCTCCAACGATATGTTCATCGTTGACTGCGGACTTGCTTTCCCCGACAGCGATATGCCCGGCGTGGATCTTGTCCTCCCAGATTTCGCGTACGTTGAACAGAACGCCGACAAGATAAGGGGTATCGTCATCACCCACGGTCACGAGGATCACATCGGAGGACTTGCCTACCTGCTCAAAAAGGTGAACGTCCCCGTTTACGCGACAAGGCTGACTATCGGTCTTATCGAGGGAAAGCTCCGGGAGCACGGCATACTGTCCTCGGCGCAGCTCAACGTTGTTACTCCGCGCCAGACCGTGAAAATGGGCTGCATGGCTGTGGAATTTATCCGCGTTAACCATTCCATACCCGACGCGGTGGCTCTTGCTATCCACACTCCCGCGGGAGTAGTTGTGCACACCGGCGACTTCAAGGTGGACTACACGCCCATTGAAAGCGATATCATAGACCTCGCACGCTTCGGCGAACTGGGAAACAGGGGAGTTCTGGCGCTTATGTCCGACTCCACAAACGCGGAAAGACGCGGTCACACCGCTACCGAAAGAACGGTGGGAAACAGCTTCGAGCGGCTTTTCGACACTGCCGAGGGAAAGCGTATCATCATAGCCACGTTCTCCTCGAATATACACCGGGTACAGCAGATAGTCAACTGCGCCGTCAAAACGGGCAGAAAGATAGCCGTTTTCGGCAGGAGCATGCTCAACGTCATAAGCACCGCTATCGAGCTTGGGTACCTTAAAATGCCCGACGGACTTATTATCGACATCGACGCTATGAACCGCTTCCCGCCCGAAAAAATTGTCCTCATAACCACGGGCAGCCAGGGAGAGCCTATGTCCGCCCTGTCCAGAATGGCTATGAATGAGCACCGAACGGTAACTATCACTCCCATGGACTTTATCATAATCAGCGCGACCCCTATCCCCGGAAACGAGAAGCTGGTCACAAAGGTAGTGAACGAGCTTATGCGTGCGGGCGCTGAAGTCATTTACGAGTCCATGTACGACGTTCACGTTTCGGGACACGCCTGTCAGGAGGAGCTGAAGCTCATGCTTTCCCTGACCAAGCCCAGGTACTTCATTCCCGTACACGGCGAGTACAAGCACCTTAAAAAGCACGCGGGGCTTGCCTACAGTCTCGGCTTTGAAGAGGACAGCGTTATAATCGGCAGCATAGGAAACGTTATAGAAACAAACGGCGTGGACATGAAGATCACGGGACAAGTCCCCGCAGGACGGGTGTTCGTTGACGGTCTGGGCGTGGGCGACGTGGGTTCTATAGTTCTTCGGGACAGAAAGCACCTTTCCGAGGACGGTCTTATCATTGCCGTCGCCACTATCGAGTCGGAGAGCGGAGCTATACTTGCGGGGCCGGATATCGTATCCAGAGGCTTCGTATACGTCCGCGAATCGGAAGAGCTTATCGACGCCGCCCAGAAGCTGCTTATGAAAACGCTTCAGGGCTGTCTGGACGGAGATATGCGCGACTGGAACACCATCAAGTCCCGCATGAAGGACGACCTTAGCGACTACATCTATATGAAAACCAAACGCAGACCTATGATACTGCCAATCATTATGGAGATATGATCTAACAGTTAACGTTAACTAAAACCGAAAGGAAAAACGCTATGAAAGGAAAACGCTGGACGGCTTTTAAAATGGTCTCGATGCTGCTTGTGGTGGTATCGCTGGCGTGCGCATTTTCACTTTACGATACGGACGAGGTACGCTTTTGGACGCTGCTGGCGATAACGTCGCTGACAGCTTTGGCGTATCTGACGCTTTTTTCCGCGTCCCAGAAAAACCTGCACAAATTCGTTACCGAAATGGAATCCCAGCTCAATCTCACCGAGCGGGACTCCCTCTATAAGTTCCCCGCCCCTGCGGTCATCATCGACGGGGAGGGCATTGTAGTATGGTACAACATCGCCTTTACGGAGCAGGTCTACGGCGGGGACGCTTTCGGTCTGCACATTACCAAGATCATCAATATCGACCTCCAGAAAACCTTTGAAAACAAAAACGTCACCGTAAGCTACGAAACGGGGCATTTCAGGATATCGGCGGTAACTACCGAAAAGCGGGACTCCGACTCAGAGCTTATCTCCGACCTGACACTGCTGTACTTCGACGATATCAGCGACTATATCACCCTGGAGGGACGCTTCAACGACATACGCCCTGCTGTAATGATAATCTCCGTGGACAACTACGAGGAGATACTTTCAGGCGAAAAGGACAGCGAAAAGGCTCACATTATGATACAGGCGGACAAGCTCCTCGAAAATTATTTTGACGAGCACAACAGTCTGCTGAGAAAGCTTTCCAACGACAAGTTTATCGCCGTCGCCGAAGAGCGCGATCTTAAAAAAATGGCGGAGGACAAGTTCAAAATTCTCGACAACGTAAGAAAAATACCTGTTTCGGAAAAGTCTCCGGTTACCCTTTCTATAGGCGTGGGAACAGGCGCGGCAAATATCTCCGAGGCGGAACAGGACGCGAAGCAGGCTCTTGAAATGGCTCAGGGCAGAGGCGGGGATCAGGTCGCCGTCAAAAACGAAAACGGCTTCGAGTTTTTCGGAGGAGTCACAAAGGGTATCGAAAAGTCCACAAAGGTCAAGACAAGATTTGTCGCAACGGCTCTTGCGGAGCTTATAAACTCCTCCTCCGGCGTTATCGTTATGGGACACCGCTTCGGCGACCTTGACAGCGTAGGCTCGGGAGCGGGTATGTGCGGCGCGGTAAGACGTCTTAATCCCGAAATAGAGGCTTATATGGCTGTCGACCCCGACAGGAACCTTGCGAAGCCCATTATAAACCGTCTAAATGAAAACCTTACCGACGAGCTGCCTATATTCATATCTCCGGAGGAAGCTCTCGGAAAAATGAATGACAACACCCTGCTGATAGTCGTTGACACCCACAACAAGGACATTATCGAAAGCGCCGAGATATACGAGCGCGCCAAGCACATCGCCGTCATAGATCATCACCGCCAGACGGTGAATTACATTGACAACGCGGTAATTTTCCACCACGAGCCCTACGCCTCCTCGGCAAGCGAAATGGTCGCCGAGCTTATACAGTACTTTTCGGGAATAGACAAGCTCTCAAGCTATTACGCGGACGCTATGCTGGCGGGAATAATGCTTGACACAAAGGATTTTGTTATGCGTACAGGCGTGCGTACATTTGAGGCGGCGGCTTTCCTGAGAAAGCTGGGCGCGGACATGGTTGCGGTAAAGGGTCTGTTCGCAAACGACTTTGAATGTATCAAGCACCGCTCCCAGCTGGTTTCGGGCGCGGAAATCTATAACAGGTGCGCCATTGCGGCGGACGACAGCGGCTCCCCCGACGCGAGGGTAAGCTCCGCGCAGGCTGCTGACGAAATGCTGGGCATAGCCGGCGTGGACGCAAGCTTCGTTATCTTCTGCACTCCAGACGGAGGGATAAACATTTCCGCAAGATCCCTGGGAGCAATGAACGTTCAGATAATCATGGAGAAGCTGGGCGGCGGCGGTCACCAGACAATGGCGGCGGCGCAGTTCAGCGGGATAAATGTTCATGAGGCGAAGGCGAAGCTTATCAGCGCCATTGATGAACATATTGCGAATATATCATAGCAAGCGGTCTGTAATATCAAAAACAGTTACCGTCTCAATAGGGGACGGGAAATCGGTCCCCTGCAATAAATACAGGACAATCTCTAAAATATGCAAAGGAGCAATTATCATGAAAGTTATTTTTTTACAGGACGTTAAAGGCACCGCCAAAAAGGGCGACGTTAAAGAGGTCTCGGACGGTTACGCGAGAAACTTTTTGCTGGGAAAGGGTCTTGCCGTTGAGGCTACGGCTAAGAATATGTCCGACTTAGCGGGCAAGAAGTCCTCCGAGCAGCACAAAGCCGACGTTGCAAAGCAGGAAGCGCAGGAAGCCGCCGCCAAGCTGAAAGGCAAGACCGTTGTCTGCAAGGCAAAGGCGGGACAGGGCGGAAAGCTTTTCGGAGCCGTTACCGCGGCTGCGGTAGCCGACCTGATAGCGGAACAGTTCGGCGTTAAGGTGGATAAGAAAAAGGTGTCCCTGAGCTCGGAGATAAAGACCTTCGGCACCTATACTGCGGAGGTAAAATTCCTTGCGGGCATTTCCGAAAAGGTAACGGTTGAGGTTACCGAGGAATAAAGCCGCAGACAAAAAAGGAACAATACTGCTATGAACAAAAAAGAAACTTATGACTTCCTTGACGGAAAAAATATCCGGTACGAAATAACGGAGCATAAAGCCGTCTTTAATATGGCTGAGCTCGCGGAGGTCGATATACCTTATCCCGAATGCGACGCGAAAAATCTTTTCGTCCGCGACGACAAAAAGCGGAGCTATTACCTCATAACCGTAAAAGGCGACAAGCGGGTGGACTTAAAAGAATTCAGAAAAAGCAACGGCACCCGTCCACTCAGCTTTGCATCGGAGGACGATCTTAAAAGCATACTCGGTCTGACTCCCGGTTCGGTAACTCCTCTCGGGGTACTGAACGACAAGGAACTAAAGGTGACCGTATACATTGACAGGGATTTCACAGACCCGCCGAACCTTATGGGAGTACACCCCAATGACAACACCGCTACGGTATGGCTGAAAACCGACGACCTGATAAGCGTTATCAGGGAACACGGGAATGAGGTCAATGTTGTGCGGATCTGATTTTCAAAGAGGAGCGTTTCTATGGCAGAGCTTACCTCAATGATGAATATAGGCAGGGAGATGTCAAGAAAGCTTGCCTCCGTGGGGATAGATACCGCCGAGGAGCTTATCTTCACGGGCGCAAAGGAGGCGTTCTCGCGGCTGAAAAAAGCTTACCCCAACGTATGCCTTGTGCATTTGTACGTTCTGGAGGGAGCGATAACAAACACCGAGTATAACGCTCTTTCAGCCGGCAAAAAGAAAGAGCTCAAGGAATTCAGCGATTCTTTAAAAGCCGAAAGCGGCAGCCTCTAAACGCTGTCCTCTGACCACCTACGCTCAAAAGGAGTAACCATTATGGACTTTGATATAAGCTCAGTCGAACTGCCCTATAACCTTGAAGCGGAACAAACCGTACTGGGCGCGCTGCTTCTCGACCCGGAATCCCTTTCGGTGGCTATGAACTACATAAAGCCCGAAAGCTTCTATGTTTCAAAGCACCGCGATCTTTTTGCAATAATCATACGTCTTTTTTCGCTGGGCGTTAACGCGGATATCATCACCGTTATAAACGAGGCGGTCAAGGACGGTATCTTTGAAAGCTCCACGGCGGGCAAGGAATATCTTGCCGCTATCATGGAGGGCGTTCCCACCACAAAGAATATCGAGAGCTACTGCAAAATCGTCGAGGAGAAATACTACACCAGAAGCCTGATAACCTCCGCAAAAGAGATAATCGAAGCCGCCTCCGCGGGACAGGAAAGCGCGCAGCAGCTTCTTGACTTTGCGGAACAGAAGATATACGATATACGCAAGGGCAAATCGGTTGACGGTCTGGTAAAGATCGACGAGGTAGTCCTCGAGGCCTACGACGAGCTGGGCAGGAAATCCGGTCCCGACAAGGAGCTTTACGTGGGCGCGAAGTCGGGTTTTGCTGACCTCGACCATGTTATAACAGGTCTCAGCAGATCCGACCTTATAATAGTAGCCGCCCGTCCCGCTATGGGAAAATCCGTTTTTGCCCTCAACCTTGCGGCGAATTTCGCAAGGCACAACAAGGACTCCGAAGCGGTCATCTTTTCCCTTGAGATGTCAAAGGAGCAGAACGTTACCCGTATGCTGTCCTCGGAAAGCTTTGTGGAGCTTGACTACCTGATGAAAGGAAACATCTCCGGCGACCAGTGGACAAAGCTTGCCAAGGGCGCGGAAAGCCTTTCGGGAATGAACATCTACCTCGACGACACCGCGGGCATAACCGTACCCCAGATGAAAGCTAAGCTGCGCCGCCTGAAAAGGCCGGGGCTTGTTATCATAGACTATTTGCAGCTTATGAATTCCAGCAGGAGAATTGAAAACCGCGTTAACGAAATATCGGAAATAACCCGTCAGCTGAAGCTTATGGCTAAGGAGCTGGATATTCCCGTTATCACTCTGTCACAGCTTTCCCGTGCGGTCGAGTCAAGGACGGACAAGCGTCCGATGCTGTCCGACCTGCGTGAGTCCGGCTCTATCGAGCAGGACGCGGATATCGTTATGTTCCTGTATCGGGACGCGTACTATAATAAAGATACGCCCGACCCCACCCTTGCGGAATGTATCGTGGCAAAGAACCGTCACGGCGAAACGGGCACGGTAAACCTCCGTTTCAGCGGACAGTACCAGCTTTTCACGGGAGTAAGCAGACAGGCTGAGTAAGGATCGGAAAAAGATATGCTTGAAAAAATCAGGGCAACGGTGGAAAAATACAATATGCTTGAAAAGGGCGAAACGGTCTGCTGCGCGCTTTCGGGCGGGGCGGACAGCGTCGCTCTGCTTCTTGCGCTTTCGGAGCTGTCCTCCGAACTCGGAATAACGGTCGCTGCCGTGCACATAAACCATATGCTCCGCGGCGCGGAAAGCGACAGGGACGAGGCTTTCTGCCGCGGTCTGTGCGAAAGGCTGGGCGTTTCCCTGACGGTTTTCCGAAAGGATGCGGCGGCTTTTTCACATTCCCTCGGGGTATCCGTGGAAACAGGCGCGCGGGAAATGCGGTACGGATTTTTTTCTCAGCTCCCTGCGGACAGGATCGCTACCGCCCACAATCTCAACGACAATGCGGAGACCGTACTTTTCCGCATGGCGAGGGGCACGGGGCTGAAAGGTCTGACAGGCATACCTCCGGTCAGAGGGAAAATTATCCGCCCCTTGCTTTTCTGTACCCGTGAGGAGATAGAAGCCTTTCTTGCGGAAAGGGGTCAGGACTTCGTTACCGACAGCACCAATCTTTCCGACGGCTATTCGCGGAACAGGATACGCCATAAGATAATGCCCGAAATGGAGGCCGTCCACGGAGCGTTCCCGAAATGCGCGGCGGCAATGACGGTATCTCTCGCGGAGGACGAGGATTTCATTTCAAGGGAAGCGGCTCGGCAAAAAAACGCCGATTTGCGGGAGCTTCACCCTGCCGTTGGGAAAAGGGTCATCATAAATCTTTTAAAATCGCATAAGCTTAAAACAAGCGCCGAAAAAGTCTCAGAGATATTGCGGACTGCCATTGAAGCAAAAAACGCGGTAAAAGTCTCTCTTGACGGAGGATATTATGCGGTCTGCCGAAAGGGCAGGGTAAATATCGTACCCGAAAGAAAACAATCGGAACGTCCTGCCGAAGCGGTAATTATTAACGGAGAGGGTGAATATCCCTTTTTTGGTGATAAAACGGTGATAATTACAAAAGAAACAGACGAAAATGTGAACGCAGAGGATATTATTAATAAAAAATTAACTTTTCGGTACGCGGATTATGATAGAATATTAAATGGCGTATTATTGAGAAACCGCCTGAGAAGCGACAGGATTAAGCCCATAGGCTCGGCTCACACACGGGAACTGAGAAAGCTTCTGCAGGAAAAACTGCCTCCCGAGGAGCGGGAGATATCCGCGGTGATCGCGGACGAAAAAGGCGTCGTCTGGGCAGAGCATATCGGCTTTGACGACAGAGTGAAAATAAGCGCGGATACAAAAGATTTCCTTAAAATCGAAGTAAAACAAAAAGTATAAACAGTGTTAAGAAAGGATAAAAGCATCTGAAATGGACGTAATGACCAAGGAAAACCACATTGGAAAAATAATAGTTTCCGAGGAAGAGATAAAACTGAAAATTACCGAGGCAGGGAAGATAATTTCCGACAGGTACCGCGGCAAGCCTTTGCTGCTTGTAAGCATTTTAAAGGGCGCGTTTATATTTTTAGCCGACCTTTGCAGAGCGATAGACGTTCCCTGCGAGATAGGCTTCATGTGCGCAAAAAGCTACTATAACGGCACCGATTCGTCGGGGATAGTGAACATTACCATGGATCTGGAGCAGGATCTGAGACGGTACCATGTAATAATCGTCGAGGACATAATCGACACCGGCAGAACTCTTGCGGACATAAAAAAGCTGTTAGCCGCGCGGAACCCTCTTTCACTTGAGGTGGTGACCCTGCTTGACAAGCCGGAAAGACGGGTAGTCCCTCTGGAAACGGATATGTCCCTTTTTACAGTTCCCGACGTTTTTCTGGTGGGATACGGTCTGGACTGCGCCGAGCAGTTCCGTAACCTGCCCTGTATTGCGGAATACGAAAGCGGCTGATCACTTCAGCGGCATATACAAGTAAACAGTATAATTAATATTTTTGTATTTTTATATAAGTAAGGGGAATCGTCAGAACAGTTCCCGACGAAAGGATTGATAACAAATGGGTAAAAAAAGCAACAAGGGCATAATTATTTACGCTGTGGTAATGATCTCCGCGCTGGCGCTGGCGGTACTCCTGCTCCGTCAGGCTTCAAAGCCCCAGCCCGAGCACACATATTCGGATATTATGCAGTATTTTGACAACTATCAGGTCTCGGAAATGACTTTCGATTTAGGCACCGGAGAGCTGGTCATCGTTGTTGACGAAAACAAAGAGACCATAACCTACACCGTTCCCAACGTTTCCGTGTTCCTCAACGAGATCCAAATGGGCGAGGAAAACTACCGCAAGGAATACAACGAACGGCACCCCGACGCTCCGCTGAAAATGGAGTACTTCAAGATACAGGACACCTCCTGGCTCTATAATCTGCTTCCGTCGCTTCTCATAATAGGTCTGATGATCTTTTTCTTCTTCTTTATGATGAGACAGGCGGGCGGCGGCGGAAAAATGAGCAACTTCGGCAAAGCCAACGTCAAAAACACCGCAAACAAAAAGAACACCTTCAACGACGTTGCGGGCGCGGACGAGGAAAAGGAAGAGCTTGCCGAGATCGTTGATTTTCTCAAGAACCCCAAGAAGTACACCGAAATGGGCGCAAGAATACCAAAAGGCGTATTGCTGGAGGGCCCTCCGGGCACCGGTAAGACCTTGCTTGCAAAGGCTGTTGCCGGCGAGGCGGGAGTACCGTTCTTCTCGATCTCCGGCTCCGATTTCGTGGAAATGTTCGTGGGCGTGGGCGCGTCAAGAGTCCGCGACCTGTTCGAGACGGCAAAGAAAAATTCTCCCTCGATAGTTTTCATAGACGAGATAGACGCTGTGGGACGCCACCGCGGCGCGGGTCTCGGCGGCGGTCACGACGAACGCGAACAGACCCTTAACCAGCTCCTTGTTGAAATGGACGGCTTCGAGGGCAACGAAGGTATAATCGTTATGGCGGCTACGAACCGTAAGGATATCCTCGACCCGGCTTTGCTCCGTCCGGGACGCTTCGACAGGCAGATAGTGGTAAACTATCCCGACGTAAAGGGCAGAGAGGAAATTCTGAAGGTACACACCAAAAACAAGCCCCTTGCTCCCGACGTAAGTCTGAAAACAATTTCACAGTCCACAGCCGGCTTTACAGGCGCAGAGCTTGAAAACCTTGCAAACGAAGCGGCTTTGCTGGCGGCGCGCAAGAACCGCAAATCCATTACAAAAGAGGACATCGAAGAGGCTACTATCAAGGTAATAGCGGGTCCCGAAAAGAAAAGCCATGTTGTCACCGAGGAGGAGAAAAAGCTTGTTGCGTACCACGAGGCGGGTCACGCGGTAGTGACCTACTATATGCCCACACAGGATAAGGTGCACCAGGTAACAATTATCCCCAGAGGCTCGGCGGGAGGCATGACTATACATCTTCCCGAAAAAGAACCCTCGCTGCTGAACGTTACCGCGAGAAAGCTTAAAGAAGAAATAGTTGTCTGCATGGGCGGACGAGTAGCTGAAAAGCTGGTTCTGGGCGAAGGCTCCGCGGGCGCGGTAAGCGATCTGAAACGTTCCACCAAGCTTGCAAAAACAATGATAACAAAGTACGGCTTCTCGGAAAATCTGGGTCCCGTAGTTTATGCGGACGATAACGACGAACCCTTTGTGGGAATGGATTACGGCCACAGTAAGGGACACTCCGAAAAGGTACAGTCGGAAATTGACTCGGAGGTAAGAAGCATTATCGATGAATGCTACGAGCGTACGGTGGACGTTCTGAAAGAGCACATGGACGATCTTCATAAGGTGGCAAAATACCTCATGGAGCATGAAAAGATCGACGGCAAGGATTTTGAAAAGCTTATGAAAGGCGAGCCTACCTCCGCGGAGGAAAAGGAAGCCGAAGAAAAAGCCAAAGCCGAGGCTGCTGAAAGCGATACAGCTTCGGAAAACCCCGATGATGCCGAAAAAACGGAAAACGGCGAATCCAAAAAGGTTTCCTCCGATACTGCGGAGATCACGGGAGAAAGCGTACCCAAAAACGGCTCCGGCGATACCGAAGAGGATACCCAAAAGACAGACGGCAATGAAAGTAATGACGGCGGCGATATAAACGAATAAATACCAAAAGGGGCGGATAAATACTTCCGCCCCTGTGATTTCTTTGAAAGGAAAAAACCATATGAATTTACTTTTTCTCGGCGACGTTGTGGGAGAGATCGGCTCCGAATTTGTGGGCGAAAAGCTCGGCGGACTGAAAAAATTCTACAATGCCGAAATTGTTATTGTCAACGGCGAAAACAGTGCCAACGGCAACGGGATCACCCCTCATTCGGCAAAATACCTTTTTTCACACGGCGTGGATATCATTACTACGGGCAATCACTGTTACCGCCGCAGGGAGATATACGAGACAATGGACAGGGAGGAAAGACTGCTCCGTCCCGCCAACTTCCCCGAGGGAAATCCGGGGCACGGGGTCTGCCTGTACGATATGGGCAAGTGTACCGTCGCCGTTATAAACCTTATGGGAACGGTCTATATGGAGGCTCTTGACAATCCGTTTTCCACAGTTGACAAGATTCTCGGTGAAATTGACACTCCCAATATTTTTGTGGATTTCCACGCCGAAGCCACAGGCGAGAAAAAAGCCATGGGCTTCTATCTGGCGGGAAAGGTCACGGCTGTTTTCGGTACCCATACCCATGTCCAGACTGCGGACGAGACAATACTTTCGGGTCACACGGGATACATTACCGACGCTGGAATGTGCGGTCCCGAGCTTTCGGTGCTGGGAGTCAAGACCGAGATAGCTATAGAAAAACAGCGCTACCATGCTCCCGTAAGATTTACAGAATCCGACAATTCTCCGTTTATTAACGGAGTAATTGTAGAATTTGATCAGAAAAATGGTAAATGTGTTGCAATTGAGCGGCTGGTTATTAGATAAATTTACAAAATTACTTATTTACTATTGTAACGCCTTGAAATATGTTGTATAATTATAAATGTTATAAAATTAATATAATTGTTAAAATATTGAATATTGATTACAAAATTAGGAGGGCTATCCAGTGGAGGTTTTAAAGGTTTCGGCACGGTCCTTTCCGAATTCCGTTGCGGGAGCAATTGCAAGCGTCATGAAAGAGCAGGAAACCGTTGAAGTCCAGGCAGTAGGCGCAGGGGCGGCAAATCAGGCTATTAAAGCCATTGCCATTGCCAGGGGGTATTTAGCGCCTGTGGGCATAAATCTTGTTTGTTATCCGGCGTTTGCAAATGTTACGATCGACGGCGAGGTAAGAACAGCTATTCGCCTGATCTGCGAAAAAAAATAAGCGCGTCAAAAAGTCAAAAAGTCAAAAAACGGTACGGAGATTTTCCGTACCGTTTTTATTTTTTGCTATTTGCCTCAGAGCATTACTTGATAATTTCAATGCCGCCGAGAATGGGGATACCCTTTCTCGCGCCGCTGTTTGCGTTTACAGCGTTCATAATGGCAAATACAAGAGACGCGATACCGATAACAGGACTTGCTATCCAACCGAGGATAGGAATAATAAGTACTATACCTGCGGCAACATCCATGAGCAATATCAACAAGCCCTGGTTTGCGTAGTATCTTCCGTACGCCGAATTCTGGCACGCCACCAGAGGCAGGAAAAACAGTATGGGAATAAATATCTGGAGGATCGCAGTAAGCAGAACTATAGTCTTGTTCTGCTCAACATCGCTTTGGTCAAAATAAGTCTCGTTCATTAAAATACCCCTTTCCCGGAATCTGTGTTCCGATCTGCCGCCCCTATAGCCGGAGTCGGCAGCATAATTTTTTACTTGATTACTCTTACCTTTATGACGCTGTCAACAGCGGCAAGCTTATTGACAATTTCATCGTTAACGTCGCCTGCGGCGTCAAGCATTGTATAGGCATAGTCCTTCTTGGACTTGCTTACCATGTTCTCGATATTAATTCCCGCGCTGCCGAAAGCTGTTGTAAGCTGGGAAATTACCGCGGGAATATTTTTGTGCATTACGCACACTTTAGTTCCTGCCGCGTTCATTTCCGCGTCGGGGTAGTTTACGGAATTTTTGATGTTTCCGTTTTCAATGTAGTCTATAAGCTCAAGAGCTGCCATCATAGCGCAGTTGTCCTCCGACTCGGGAGTGGACGCGCCAAGGTGGGGGATAGCGATAACGTTCTTAACGCCCAGTACCTCGTCGCTGGGGAAATCGACAACATAGGCGGAAACCTTTCCGCTTTCGAGTGCGGCAATGATCGCGGCATTGTCAACAAGCTCTCCTCTTGCGAAGTTGAGCACTCTTACGCCGTCCTTCATGAGAGCGATAGTGTCCGCATTGATAGTGCTCTTTGTATCCGCATTGTAGGGAACATGGATAGTGATATAGTCGGAAGCGGCGTAAACGTCCTTAACGTCCGCAACAGCTTTAACAGCGGGATTGAGTCCCAGTGCAGCCTTTACGGAAAGATAGGGATCGAAGCCGACTACTTTCATTCCGAGAGCAACGGCAGCGTTTGCAACCAGTACGCCGATAGCTCCCAGACCGATAACACCCAGAGTCTTGCCCATAATTTCGGGGCCCGCAAACTGGCTCTTGCCCTTTTCAACCATTTTGCCGACCTCCGCGCCGTTGCCCTTGAGGGTCTGCGCCCAGGTCATAGCCTCGGGCACCTTACGGGAGGAAATGAGAAGTCCCGCGATAACAAGCTCCTTAACGGCGTTTGCGTTTGCACCGGGGGTGTTGAAAACAACGATGCCCTGCTCCGCGCACTTGTCAACGGGGATATTGTTTACACCCGCACCCGCTCTTGCGATAGCGAGGAGATTCGGAGCAAACTCCATATCGTGCATAGCCGCGGAACGCACCATAATAGCGTCGGGGTTCTGAACCTCGTCCGCGATGTTATATTTTGCGGTATCAAAATTATCGGTACCGTACTTTGAAATTTTGTTCAGAGTCTGAATATTGAACATTTCTATCAAAACCTTTCCTGTTAGATTGTTAGAGAAGAGAGGGTAGAAAATAGAAATGTACCGTTACAAATATATTTTCTATCCTCCGGAAAATTGTTTCACATGGAACATTTATTTCTCAATTTTAAAGCCAACGCCGTCAGCGTCAGTAATAACCGGTTTTCCGTCGCTGTCGAGCAGGGGAGTGAGACCGCCCGCATTTGCCGAGATATGGAAGAGGTAATTAACGCCTGTTTCGGTGTCTACCCAAATCTCATTGAGATTCACACTGCCCTGCGTGTATACCTTTTTAAATCTGTCAGCCATAGTCAAAATCACCTTTCTGTATATGCGGAAGCGTGCCAATTCAGGCTGCCCCCGCCCTACGGTTTTAACATGGTTTACGCGTTTTCAGCCTCAAATTTTTTCATAAAGTCAACAAGCTTTTCAACGCCCTCAATAGGCATAGCGTTATAGATGGACGCTCTCATACCGCCCACGGAACGGTGTCCCTTGAGGTTCTCGAAGCCCGCCGCCTTTGCTTCCTTGACAAATTTTGCGTCAAGCTCTTCGTTGCCGGTTACGAAAGGTACGTTCATGAGAGAACGGTCTTTCTTTTCAACGGTACCCTTGAAAAGCTTGCTCCGGTCGAGGAAATCGTACAGAATAGCAGCCTTTTTCTCGTTGTGCTTCTTCATAGCCTCGAGACCGCCCATTTTCTTTATCCACTTGAAAACCTTGCCACAGATATAAATACCGTAGCAGGGAGGCGTATTGTAAAGGCTGTCGTTGTCAGCCTGAGTTTTCCATTTCAGCATAGTGGGTGTGCCGGGGAGAACGTCGTCCCTAATGAGGTCTTCGCGGATAATAGCAATAACAACGCCTGCGGGGCCGATATTCTTCTGCACGCCGCCGTAGATAACGCCGTATTTGGTAACGTCCACAGGTTCGGAAAGGAAGCATGAGGAAACGTCCGCAACCAAATCTTTGCCCTTGGTATCGGGAAGCTGCCAGAACTTTGTGCCGTAAATGGTATTGTTCTCGCAGATGTAGACATAATCAGCGTCCTCGGGGATATCGAGATTCGAGCAGTCGGGGATATAGGAGAAGGTCTTATCTGCAGAGGAAGCAACGTCCACAGCCTCGCCGTAGAGCTTAGCCTCCTGGAAAGCCTTCTTAGCCCACTGACCCGTGATTATGTATGCTGCTTTCTTGTTTTTCATAAGGTTCATGGGGACAGCGGCGAACTGCTGAGAAGCTCCGCCCTGAAGAAACAGCACCTTATAGTTGTCGGGAATATTCATAAGCTCGCGGATATCCTTTTCCGCGTCCTTGATTATCTCGTCGTAAGCCTTGGAACGGTGGGACATTTCCATAACGGACATACCCGTTCCCTTATAGTCGAGCATTTCCTCTGCCGCTTCTTTAAGGACTTCCTCGGGAAGAACGGCGGGACCCGCGCTGAAATTGTAAACTCTGGACATTGTAAAGACCTCCAAAAAAGTATTGAAAAATAATTATACAATTTAATTATATCATTATATCCTATAAATGTCAATACGGGGATATTATTAATTTTATTTGGGTTTATAAATTTTTGTTTATCTTAGTACCTTTCCTTTTGTTTGGTCTTAACTTAAATATTCTTAAATTTTATAAATAGTGCGGAGATGCGAGGGACAACCCTATCGGAGAAAGGGGGAGGCGCTCTCGGGAGTCAAAGTGGCGCTGAGCCACCCTCCCCCTTTCCCCTCTCGGGTTTTCCCTAACAGCTTTAGCTGTCCGCTCCTGTTTCCCCTCGCCCCTATCCCTCTCCCGGCTCACGCTACGCGCGTTGCCATAACTGTATAAAAATTTTTAGTTAGCGTTGGGAGAGGGGAGTGGGATTAAGGAGGTAGGGGGTTCGGGGGCAGGCACTATTTATAAAGCCCAAGATAATAAATTAAGACAAAGCAAAAAAAGTTCCCACCAAAAATTACTCCGCTAAACATAAATTTATAATTCAAGATTAATTTTTGTGCAAACCGTCTGTAAAAAACCTCTTTTTTAATAAAAAACACTTTACAACCGCGTTTATTTGTGTTAAAATAATATCAGCGTATGTACTATATATAATACCGCTTTACAGCATTTGCTTTAAGGCGGAGCTGTATATGTCGTGTCATACAATATGTTTTTAGGAGGATTGTCCAAAATGGCAAGAAAAAAACAAACCATGGACGGCAACAACGCTGCGGCGTGGGTCTCTTATCCCTTTACCGACGTTGCTGCTATCTACCCGATCACCCCTTCCTCTGTAATGGCTGAGGTCACCGACCAGTGGTCCGCGAAAAAGCAGAATAACCTGTTCGGTCAGCCTGTAAAAGTAGCTGAAATGCAGTCCGAGGCAGGCGCTGCCGGTACTGTTCACGGCTCCCTTTCCGCAGGCGCGCTTACTACCACCTACACGGCTTCTCAGGGTCTGCTCCTGATGATCCCCAATATGTACAAGATCGCCGGCGAGCTTCTCCCCTGCGTTATCCACGTTTCCGCAAGATGCGTAGCTTCACACGCTCTCAACATCTTCGGCGACCACTCCGACGTTTACGCGTGCCGTCAGACAGGCTTTGCTATGCTCTGCTCCTCAAACGTTCAGGAGGTCATGGACCTTGGCGCGGTAGCTCACCTCTCCACTATCAAGGGAAGAGTTCCCGTGCTCCACTTCTTCGACGGCTTCCGTACCTCCCACGAGATACAGAAGATCGACGCCTGGGACTACAAGGATCTTGAGGATATGCTGGACAAGAAAGCCGCTCAGGCATTCAGAAACCGCTCCCTCAACCCCGAACACCCCGTTCTCCGCGGTACAGCTCAGAACGGCGATATCTTCTTCCAGGCACGCGAGGCCTGCAACGAGTACTACAACAAGTTCCCCGAAATTGTTGAGGAGTACATGAACAAGGTAAACAAGAAGATAGGCACAAACTACAAGCCTTTCAACTACTACGGCGCGCCCGACGCTGATCACGTTATCATCGCTATGGGCTCTGTATGCGACACTATCGAAGAGACTATCGACTTCCTCAACAAGGAGTACGGCGCAAAGCTGGGTCTTGTTAAGGTTCGTCTGTACAGACCTTTCTGCGCTGACAAGCTCGTTGAAGCTCTCCCCGAGACCGTTAAGCAGATATCCGTTCTTGACAGAACAAAGGAACCCGGCTCCCTGGGCGAACCTCTCTATCTTGACGTTGTTGCCGCTCTCAAGGGCACCAAGTACCACAACGTTGTTGTCTGCGGCGGACGCTACGGTCTGGGCTCTAAGGATACCACTCCCGACCAGATCAAGGCTGTTTTCTGGAATGACTACAAGAAAGAGACCTACAAGCCCCGCTTCACTATCGGCATCACCGACGACGTTACAAACCTGTCGCTTCCCAGCGAGGGCAAGCTGGATACCGCTCCCGAGGGCACAGTGGCTTGTAAGTTCTGGGGTCTCGGCTCCGACGGTACAGTTGGTGCAAACAAGAACTCCATCAAGATCATCGGCGATCACACCGATATGTACGCTCAGGCATACTTCGCTTACGACTCCAAGAAGTCCGGCGGCGTAACGGTTTCCCACCTCCGTTTCGGAAAGACTCCCATCAAGTCCACATACCTTGTTAATATGGCTGACTTTGTTGCATGTCACAACCAGTCCTATATCGACAAGTACAATATGGTTCAGGATATCAAGCCCGGCGGAACGTTCCTCCTCAACTGCCAGTGGAGCAAGGACGAGGTTGAGCAGTACCTCCCCGGTCAGGTAAAGAGATACCTTGCAGAGAACAATATCAAGTTCTATATCATCGACGGCGTTGACATCGCAAGAAAGATCGGTCTGGGCAACAGAACTTCCACGGTTCTCCAGTCCGCGTTCTTCAAGCTTGCGAAGATCATTCCCGAAGCTGACGCTATCAAGTACATGAAAGAAAAGGCTCTCGCTTCCTTCGGCAAGAAGGGCGACGACGTTGTAAAGATGAACTACGACGCTATCGACGCGGGCGCAAAGAACGTTGTTGAGGTTCCCGTTCCCGAGTCCTGGAAGTCCTGCAAGGATTCCAAGATGGGTATGCCCAAGGCTAAGGGCGACAGAAAGGATCTCGTAAACTACGTTAACAATATCCAGATCCCCGTTAACGCTCAGATGGGCGACACCCTCCCCGTTTCCGCATTCAAGAATATGCCGGACGGCACATTCCCTCAGGGCTCCGCGGCTTACGAAAAGAGAGGTATCGCTGTAGACGTTCCCTCCTGGAACCCCGACAACTGTATCCAGTGTAACTTCTGTTCTTACGTTTGTCCTCACGCTGTAATCCGTCCCGTTGTTATGACCGACGACGAGCTGAAGAGCGCTCCTGCGGGAACAACAGGTCTGAAGATCGCGGGTCTTGACAAGATGAATTTCGTTATGACGGTTTCCGCTCTGGACTGCACGGGCTGCGGCTCATGCGCTAACGTATGTCCCGGCAAGAAGGGCGAAAAGGCTCTCACCATGAAGCCTCTTGCAGAGCAAATCGAAAAGCAGAACCTGTTCGCGTACGGACAGGAGCTTCCCGAGAAGAAGGAAATTGCAGAGAAGTTCAAGGAGACCACGGTCAAGGGCTCTCAGTTCAAGCAGCCTCTGCTTGAATTCTCCGGCGCCTGCGCGGGCTGCGGCGAGACTCCTTACGCTAAGCTTGTAACACAGCTCTTCGGCGACAGAATGTTTATCGCAAACGCTACCGGCTGTTCGTCCATCTGGGGCGGCTCGGCTCCCTCCACACCGTACACGGTAAACAAGGAAGGCAAGGGTCCTGCTTGGGCTAACTCTCTGTTTGAGGATAACGCTGAGTACGGCTACGGTATGTTCCTGGCGCAGAACACTCTCCGTCAGAGAGCGGTAGCTAAGCTCCTCGAAATGCAGAAATCCGCTAAAGGCGGCATGAAGACCGCTATCGAAAACTATATGTCCACAATGAACGACGGCAACGCAAACAAGGCTGCAACCGCGGAGCTTATCAAGGCTCTGGAGGGAAGCAAGTCCGAGGCTGCCGCAGAGGTTCTGGAGCTTAAGGATTACCTGGGCAAGAAGTCCATGTGGGTATTCGGCGGCGACGGCTGGGCATACGATATCGGTTTCTCCGGACTTGACCACGTTATCGCTTCCGGCGAGGACGTTAACATCTTCGTATTCGATACAGAGGTTTACTCCAACACAGGCGGACAGTCCTCCAAGTCCACTCCTACGGGCGCGATCGCGCAGTTCGCGGCGGCGGGCAAGGAGACCAAGAAGAAAGACCTTGCGGGTATAGCCATGAGCTACGGCTACGTTTATGTTGCACACATTGCAATGGGCGCGGACATGAACCAGTGTATCAAGGCTATCACCGAGGCTGAGGCTTACCACGGTCCTTCCCTTATCATTGCTTACGCTCCTTGTATCAACCACGGTATCAAGGCAGGCATGAGCAAGGCTATGGACGAGGAGAAGAAGGCCGTTGAGGCAGGTTACTGGCACCTCTACAGATACAATCCCGCGCTCAAGGACGAGGGCAAGAATCCGTTCTCGCTGGACAGCAAGGTACCTGCTGTTGACGAGAAGTACAAGGACTTCCTCATGGGTGAGGTTCGTTACAATGCTCTTGCAAGACAGAATCCCGAAAGAGCGGATATGCTCTTTAACAAGGCTGTAAACAACGCCAAGGATCGCTATGATTACCTTACCAGACTTACAAAGCTGTACGGCACGGAAGAAGCTCCCAAGACCGACGCTGCCAAGAAGTAAGTTAAACAGGCAAATACTCTGCTCATATGATAATAAGGGCTGCCGAAAATCTCGGCAGCCCTTTTAATGTGAGTGAACGGAAAAATTTGTTTGGATTTTAAATTTTTGTTTAGCGGGGAGCCCCCGCGGGCTGAGTCACCCCCTGCGTAATTTTGCTTGAATCATTAGATAGCAATGCCCCCTCAAGGGGGCGGGGAAGTTTGTTTAGGCTTT
>CAJUAN010000034.1 GCA_910584715.1 uncultured Oscillospiraceae bacterium | reverse complement strand
GGAGTTTCGCGCTTTGCGAAGCGCGACAATGGGGCTCTGCCCCCTTGACCCCCGCGAGCTGGGCTCAGCTCGACCAGCTAATCTTTGGCAGGGTAATAACGTTTGTTCGATAAACATAAATTTACAGCGGCAAAATTTAATTTCCGTGAACTGCCGCAATAACCTGTTGCAATCTGAGGAAAAATATGCTATACTGATACCGTGGACACACGATCATTCCGTTTTGAAAATGCAAACAAGATATATGGCTAAAATTCTTATATGACGAATATTGGCTCAGATTTTGTAGATTTTCCATGCAGAATTGATGCAGGTTCAACTTTTCAGCGAGAAAGGGATAGTTCAAATGGGAAGAGCATTGATCATCGGCTGCGGCGGAGTAGCTTCCGTAGTCATTCACAAGTGCTGTCAGAACTCCGAGGTCTTTGAGGAAATTATGATAGCGTCACGCACAAAGTCCAAATGCGACGCTTTAATGGAAAAGCTCCGTCCGACAACCAAAACAAAAATATCAACCGCAAAGGTAGACGCCGACAGCGTAAGCGAGCTTACCGCTCTTATGAGGGACTATAAGCCAGAAATATGCATAAACGTAGCTCTGCCATATCAGGATCTTACAATAATGGACGCTTGCCTTGAATGCGGAGTACACTATATGGATACCGCAAACTATGAGCCGGAGGACACAGCTAAGTTTGAGTACAAATGGCAGTGGGCATACCGGGAAAAATTTGAAAAGGCGGGACTCACCGCTCTACTGGGCAGCGGCTTCGACCCGGGCGTTACGGGAGTATTCTGCGCCTACGCCCAAAAACATTACTTTGACGAGATAAACTATATAGACATTCTTGACTGCAATGCGGGAGACCACGGCTATCCTTTTGCAACAAACTTCAATCCCGAAATAAATATCCGCGAGGTTTCCGCAAAGGGCAGCTATATCGAGGACGGCAAATGGGTTGAGACCGAACCTATGGAGATAAAGCGGGTCTACGATTTCCCGGAGATAGGCGAAAAGGATATGTACCTGCTCCACCATGAAGAGCTTGAATCCCTTGCTCTTAATATAAAAGGCATCAAGCGCATACGCTTCTTTATGACTTTCGGACAGAGCTATCTTACGCACCTGAAATGTCTTGAAAACGTAGGCATGACCTCCATAAAACCAATTATGTACGAGGGCAGGGAAATAGTTCCTCTCCAGTTCCTAAAAGCGGTTCTTCCCGACCCTGCATCGCTGGGTCCCAGAACCAAGGGAAAGACCAACATCGGCTGCATAATGCAGGGCTTTAAAGACGGCAAACCTGTAAAGTACTATGTTTACAACGTCTGCGACCATGAGGAGTGCTATAAGGAAGTGGGTTCACAGGCGATATCCTACACCACAGGCGTACCTGCAATGATAGGCGCAATGATGATACTCACGGGAAAATGGAAAAAAGCTGGCGTATGGAACATCGAAGAGTTCGATCCCGATCCGTTTATGGAGGCTTTGGGCAAGTGGGGACTTCCCTGGAAAGAAAGCTTTGATCCCAAGCTTGTTGAATGATACTGCAGCATAAAAAGGCTGAGCCTTTACCCATGCCGTCGTCTGCAGCGATGACGGCATATTTTTGTTTGCGAGACGGCATATTTTTGTTTGCGAGACGGCAGAAAGCTTCTATACCCAAATTGCACGAAAACGTCCGCACATTTTGAAAGGTGCGGACGCTTTTTTCTTCTATCAGAAAACAAATACCATATCGTCAAGCCGTCTTTTGCGGATAATGCGGTACCTGCGTTTTTTGCCCGGACGCCTTAACGTAGCCGGACAGTATGGCTGCGGGAACCTCATTCCGTCAGCAGAAGGCGTTCCGGCGTCAATAGGCGCGGAAAGATCAAATACTCCTGCGTTTGAAGATATATCCTCGGTCACCGGTTCAGCGGTGAAAATTACCGCGTACTCTGATGAGTCCGAATACTTTGAAAAGCTGATCTTAGCTTTTCCGTTTTCAGCCGTACTGCTTGAAACATATTCCGCATCTCCTGTTTTTCTGTTCCGGCTGTAAAGCGAAGCGCAGTATCCGTTGTACCTGTCGTTAAGATTTACGGTCAGGTCGGCGGATAAGCCTGGGTCTCCGTTTTGGTAAAGCTTTATCGGAACGGCTTTTCTTTCGCTGCCGATACTGTCGGCGAGGTCGGCAAGGCTTTTCCTCGGGGCAGTGGAGACCTCCATATCAACGGCTTGGGGCTTTTCAATGTCCATGCCGTTTATTGTCCAGGACACGCCGTTTTCCATTTTCAGAACAAGGTTAACGTTTTTGTTCTGCATACAGGCAGCTATTTCCTTGGGCAGTTCGGTGGTATCGTTCATTCTGACCGTTACCGTTCCGCCGTCTGCCGCTCCAAGAAGCTCGGAGTATACGGCATTCCAGCCCGATTTTTCGGGATATCCCGAAATGTACGGCTCGGTACTTCCGTTTGAAGCTATTGGGGGAATTTCGGGAGCTGTTTCCGTTTGACCGTTCGTTTCCCCCGTTTCGGTCTGCTGAATGTCTTCATACGGTGGTTCAGCAGTATCGGAGGGCTCCTCCTGTCTGATAAACGTTATGGTGTACAGTCTTGTATCCTCGCCGTTTTCCGCTGTGACCTTTATCACCGACTTGTTTTTGCCCTCGGCAAATCCTGCTGCCTGTTCAATTTCAGAAACGGAGCGTCCCGATGCCGCGGCAGTTTTTATGCGGGGGATACTTTTTCCGTATGGAACGGTAACGGTATAGTCGGTTATTTCGGGGCTGAATCCGGGCGAGAGTTTTCCGTATGAAACCGTAAGCTTGAGAAGAGAAGCGTCGTTTCCGGGTATTCTCACGCTTACCGGAGCTGACGGCTCGGAAGCGTTTACCGTATCCGTTGCCTTGACTCTTGAAATAACGTAATATGTTCTGCCCGCTTCTTTTCCCGTTATAGGCGCGCCGCCGTCAAGGCTTGTCCATTCGGCGTTTTCGGGAATTTTTCCGTTATCGGAAACAACATACTCGTATCCCGCTTCAGACGCAATAACAAAGCCGTCGGAAGTAATTTTCTTTATTTTCGGGGATTTTACCTCTCCCGAATAATCCGTCCTGCCGGCTTTAACAGAATTGGACTTTATGAGTCCCTTGCAGTTCTGCGCGGCGATCGTAACGCTCATTTCCCTGCCGTTAGCAATATCATCGGCTGTGACGGTGTAGCTGTCAGCCATAGAAACGGAAGGCTCCGCCCAGTCCTTTGCGCTCCAGCAGTATGTAAGCTCTCCCGCGATATCTGCGTTAAACCCGTCTCTGTAAGTTATTTCGGGCTTCAGTACCGTACCCTCCGCACAGCCAGTGCCGATAGAAACGCTTTCTATCGCGTCCTCTATGCTGTACCTGGACGTTGTGATCTCGGTTGGTTCGGAAACATTTTTAGTACCGATTTCTCTCTGGTAAACGTAGTAAGCCGTATTCGGTTTCAGATCTCTTGCGGTTTTGTTCCTGTACCATTTAAGACCCTTGAGATCGTCGGTTTTTGTTTCGGAGTATGTATACTCGTATCCGCTTGGAAGCTTTACAGTAAATCCCGAAACAGATACCTTTGAAACTATCGGGGCGGCGGCAGTCTCCGAAGAAGTCTGAACGCTTTCCGTTCCGTCCGAAACTGTGATCCTTCCGCTGTCAAAGGCGAGCTCCACATCGGTGAACGGGTCTTTGGCAGCAAAGTCCGCGGTGAAGTTCTCGCCGTCCTTTGTGGACAACTCAATATCGTAGCTGCCGTTTGGAGCGGTATCCTTTATCCTGAATTCAAGCACTGCGATAGTTCCGTCGCCTGTATTGGTTTTACCGCTGCTTGTCCAGCCGAGCCTTACAGGACTTTTCGAAAGGGACGCGGGCGGATCGAAGGAATCCGCGCCGAACTTTCCGCTGTCGGAAACGTTCACAAGCTCAAGCGCATTCGCGTCGTACTTTACCCATACCGCCATTGCATTGAGACCCCGGTTGTCTTTCAGGGAAATGCCTATCTTTACGGTATCGCCCTGTCTGCCGTTTGCGTTTCCCGCTGAAACAAGAGTCTCAGCGGACTGTTCCGCAGCGCTGGCAATTACCGTAACTGCGGGAGCTGTCTGCATAACGCTCATAGACGCCGCAAGCAGCCATGCTATCGGTTGTTTGTTCATACTCACAAGCTCCAGTTCATAAGAAATTTTTTATATTGTCAGGAATTTGAAAGGCTGTTCTTTAAAAGTATAAGATCCTTGTTGTCAATTTTTCCGTCGCCGTTCATATCGGTCAGACCATCGCGGATATCCGTTTCACCCTCCGAGAGAGCCTCTCTCAGAACTATAAGGTCGTTTACGTCAAATTTTTGTTCGGTGTCCTTATCTCCGGATGCAGTCTCTTTTGTGCCGGACGTGATAACGTATACGCCGGAAACGCTTGCTGTAAAGCTAATCAAACTGTCTCCGGAGTCATAGTCCGCATTCATATCGCGGAGGCTCCCGTCGGATTTTTTTCTGAATACTTCGGCTTTTGTTCCGTCAACTCCTTTTGGGAGAGGAATTGTCACATTGAATTTGCAGCCGGGCTTTACCCTTGAAGAGCCGTCCGTTAAATAAATATCGTAGGCGCTTACCGCACCATTCGTTTTTATTTCGGAGGGATTTACCGGGTCTGCCGCAAGCTTCAGCTGCGAAGCAATGGTTCCGTCAAGGGTGGCGATCGTTATACCCGTGCCCGCATTTTTCAGAACCGTGCTTTCGCCGAGCTTGTCCGCGTATCGGCAAACCTTGCAGGCGCGGTAGTTGTAAAGCTTTCCGCTGCGGTCGTTTATCTGATATATCCTGTTTCCGTACTCGTGCGGTTCGGAAGCTGTCCTGTCGCCGCAGAAGCACTGCTTATAATGTCCGCTGCCGTTTTCGCGGTCGCATTTCCATTGATACTCATGCTTAGTGTGGTCTTCTTCGTCTACCGCCGAAACGGTAAGCTTTTTTACAAAATCGGTACCGTCGGCATTCCCTTTTTTAACCGTAAGAGTAAATGTATATTCTCCCGCCTTTTCTGCGGTCAGGCGGTTATTTTTATCCACCGAAAGCCCGGGAGCTCCGCTTACCTTGAAGCTGTATTCGCTTTGTTTGCAAACAAACTCTATGCCGCCCGCCTTTTTAACGGTTTCCTCAGAAGGAGTGCCCGTGATGCCTGTACCCGAACCAAAAACATCGGTCGGCAGGTTGGTTATTACTGTATCATACTGCATATTAACGTCGGTAACATAAGATCTGTAGCCGCTGTAATACTGTGGGTTGTAATCGCAGGCGTTTAAAGCGGACTTATCGGAAAGCATGAGTTTGCTTTTGCGGGTTATGTAGTTGTACCGGCAGAACAAGGTTTTCAGCTCCGTATTGCTCCGCAGGTCGAGAGAGGTCAGCTTATTGTCCGAACAGTAAAGCCCGTTAAGATTCGGATTTCCTTTCAGATCAAGCTTTTTCAGACTGTTGCTGTAGCATTCGAGCTGTCTGAGATTTCCGCAGCCGACCGTATTTATTTCGGTCAGGCTGTTATTGCTGCACTTAACTACCTCCAGCTTTGGG
This sequence comes from uncultured Oscillospiraceae bacterium, assembly GCA_910584715.1. Classification (GTDB taxonomy): domain Bacteria; phylum Bacillota; class Clostridia; order Oscillospirales; family Ruminococcaceae; genus RGIG8773. Next base: position 24,268 of record CAJUAN010000034.1, on the reverse strand, counting down.
CAGCCGCTCAGGTCAAGCTTTTTCAGGCTGTTTGAAACACAGCTGAGGTTTTTAAGATTCTTATTCCTGCTGAGGTCAAGTTCGGTGAGGCTGTTTCCGTACGTCGTACCGTCCTTGGCTGTCATGCCGAGATCGAGGTTTTCCAGCTTTGTATTTCGGCTCAGGTCTATTTCCGACAGCATATTTCCGCTTGCCGAAAGGGCTGTAAGCTCTTTGTTAGAGGAAACGTCAAGCTCCGTAAGAGAATTGTCCATGCATATCAGCGACGTAAGTCCTGTAAAATATTCGATTCCGCCAAGGTCGGATATTTTCATTCCGCTTACGGATATAGACCTTACCGAATTTATTTCGTCCGCTGAAAGAAGCAGGTCGCTGTCTTTGTCAATATTATCGGAAACATATTTACGGAACGCAGGGTCGGGGAAATTGGTTTCGTTCACCGCCACGCCTTTTTTCACGGCAGCCGAAGCGGTTATTGCGGAACTGTCCGCCGTATACGCAAAAATGGCGCACATAAAGGCAGCCGTACCGATCGCGCCAAATAATTTTTTTCCTGCTTTCATCAGAACTCCTCCGTTTTTGTGCCGAAAGTGCGTCGGACATAAGTACTAACATATACATACATTTTACCATTTCGGCGGAAAATTGTCAACATCTTTTGAAAAATGTCAGCATTATCCAAACCCGAAAGCATTTGTTGACTTTTGCCGGGACGTATGCTATAATACGGAATTGGTGATAATTATGAAAACAGATCTGACGGCGGGAAGCATAGCGAAGACCCTGCTCAGCTTTGCCGTGCCGATGATTGCCGGCAATATTCTCCAGCAGGCGTATAACATTGCCGACACGCTTATTGTGGGGCGCTGTCTCGGCGAGGACGCTCTTGCCGCCGTGGGAAGCACCTATACTCTTACAACGTTTATATACTCTATTATAATAGGACTTTGCATGGGCAGCGGCGCGCTGGTATCATATTACTGCGGTGAAAATGCTGTCCAAAAGCGGAAAAATGCAATTGTCACCGCATTTGTTCTTATCGGCGCGGTCTCCGCTGCCGCTGAGACCGTGACCCTTTTTTCGGTTCGCGGAATAACCGGTCTGCTGAAGATACCTTCCGGTATCACGGCTGTGACCGAGGATTATGTACGAATAATCCTTTCGGGGATAGTATTTGTTTTTCTGTACAATTATTACGCTTATATGCTCCGCGCTTTCGGGGACTCGGTCACTCCTTTGATATTTCTCGGAACGGCTTCGGTAATAAATATTGTACTTGACATAGTTTTCGTTGTATGCATGGACTTCGGCGTAAGCGGCGCCGCTTATGCAACGCTTATTGCGCAGGCTGTTTCCGGGATCGGTCTTGCCGCGTATTCGCTTATAAAGGAAAAAAATCTGAGGATAGGACTTTCGGATTTTAAGCTTGAAAAAGGCGAAACGGCGGAAGTCTTCAGAATGTCCTTTTCCGCGTCGGTGCAGCAGTCGGTGATGAATTTCGGCATACTTATGATACAGGGACTTGTAAACAGCTTCGGTACAACGGTAATGGCGGCGTTTACCGTTGCGGTAAAAATCGACACTCTCGCATATATGCCCGCTCAGGAATTCGGGAACGCTTTTTCTCTTTTCGTGTCGAGAAATTACGGTGCGGGGGAGTACGGAAGGATACGCGAATGCGTCAGAAAGTCGTTTCTTATATCTGCGGTATTCTGTGCGGCAGTCTCGGCGGCAGTCGTTATTTTCCCGGAAGAGCTTATGATGATTTTTGTGAAAGCCGGCGAGACCGATATAATACGGACGGGTGCTCAGTATCTTGTGACAGAAGGCTCGTTCTATATCGGAATAGGAATACTTTTTTTGCTTTACGGCTATTACCGCGGCATAAACAAGCCTGAAATGTCGCTTATACTTACGGTAGTTTCCCTCGGGACGCGGGTCGCGCTCGCGTATTTTCTGTCCCGGTTTGAAACGGTAGGAGTGTACGGCATCTGGATATCAATACCTGTCGGCTGGTTCCTTGCCGACGCCGCGGGAATCATTTACATGAAAGCTTTCAGCGGACTTATACACGACGGCCCCGTGAAAACGCGGAAAAACAGAATATAAATTCCTACTGCCAACTGCCGACCGCATATAACACGGTCGGCAGTATTATTATAAATATTTTTAAAAATTTTTTCCTGCCGTGAAAAATTTTGCCGTTCTGAATTGTATTCATTATATAAGACGTTCGCTCAACTTGTATGAAAGGATGATTTTTATGAAAATGAGTAAAATTTTTGCGGCGATGGCAGCGGCAGCAATGGCAGTATCGGTTATCCCTGCGGCGGAAGCAGAGGCTTACACTATCGACGGATACTGGGAAACCCCGTCTCCCACTGCGGAATTTAATTCGGTAAACGAGCTTGCGGAGCATATCCGCAGTCATAACGGAAGCGTAACAGTACGGGATCCCTATACGGACGAGTATTACGCATTTGAGGACGTGGAATCCATATGGGTACCGGAAGGCTTTTCCGATTATGCGGACAACATAAACCATATTTCGTTTAACCAGACAAGTTCCTCTGTAACATTTGATTTCGGCAGCACTAAGTACACTCTTGCCGCATACAGCAGTCAAACCGCCGGAAAATCCAGGTACGACCAGATCAAGTCATACGGCGACAAGCAGAAAGTCAACGGCAGAACAGTTTACCGTAATAAGGGCTACTACAGTGCCAGCTACAGCTGGAAACAGGGCGGAAAATACTTCTGCCTGTCAGTTGACGGCGATATAGGAGGTTTTTCCTACTGTAGCGCCGAGGAGTATATGCTGCCCGAATATTCCTCCGAGGGGCTTCGCAATATCTATGGCAAGCTTTATTATGTACAGTCCGACGGCAGCTACTATGTGGGCTGGAAAACCATAGGCTCACGCAAATATTTCTTCGGCATGGACGGCGCGGCTCTTACGGACAATACGGTTATCGGCAATGTAAGATACGTTTTCGGAAGCGACGGAGCATGCGGCGGAAAGTACACCGGATGGGTCAGAAAGAACGGCTACAGATACTATTATAAAAACGGAATGTACGTTACCGGCGTAAATAAAATCTCCGGAAAGACCTATACCTTCGGCGACAACGGCATTCTCATGTACTGATAGGGGGAATGTCTATGAAATTAAAAGCTGCGCTTTGGGCTGTGTTTTTGGCGGCAGCGGTACTGTTTTCCTCCTGCGGAAACAGCACCGCTGACAGCGAGTCCGCGGACATACAGACGGCGGGCTCCTCAGCTCTGGGATTTTACGACCGGTTTTCACGGGCGGAAGTGGAAAATATGACCATTTCAAAGCTTGGACTTTTCTCCCTGACCTGCGATTACGACACGCGGGAAATAAAGTTCTATAAGACGGGCGAGGAGCTTAACGTTGTCTACAAGCTTACGAATATGACGGATATGACGATAAGCGCCGAGCTTCAGATAATGGGCGGCGAATGCGCGGAAGATATAGCCTGCCTGTATGTTTCCGAAAAAAACTCTCCCGCGGCTGCCGGCTGGTGCGAGGAAAAGACCTTTCAGCCGTATGAAACCTATGAGATACCGGTAAAGCTGACCGTCCCGCAGGAAGCCGCGGGCAAAGGCTGTTATCTTTCCTCATGGATAGATGTTCAGGTGCTCGATCCTGAAATTTGCGGGCGTATGCAGATAAATTACTGCCGTCTGCCGCTTAATGATATGTATGTTCCGGTTCAAGGGTAAAAATGCCGTATAATACAAAAAGCAGATACTTTTTTGTATAAAACCGACAATTAATTGGAAGAAATTTTTCCCAATTTCAAAAAATTAGCAAAAAACACTTGTATTTATTTGCAGGATAGGTTATAATATGAATGTCGGTTTGAGTATACTTTATTTGCCGGACATAATTTTTGTGAAGGGGTGTTATAAATGAATAACGACCAGACAATGACCTTTTCGGTCTGCGAGGACAGAGAGGGAAGCCTCAGGAAAAATCTTACCATTATTTATGACGCTCTGCGTGAAAAAGGCTACAATCCAATAAACCAGATCGTGGGATATATTCTTTCTGAGGATCCGACATACATAACCACATATAATAATGCCAGAAGTCTGATCAGGCATATCGACCGCGACGAGCTTTTGCAGGTTCTTGTAAAATCTTATCTGGGCGAGTAAAGTGTGTGCGTTATGGACATGACCTTCATAGCGCACATTTTTTTATTGGAAAGATTTGGCTGTGTAAGACAACTGACATAATTTGTAACCGCTCTGTAGTTTTATTTCGGCGGAAAATGTGTTAAAATATACTTGTGATAATTAAAGCGGGCAGACTAAGAATAATAGTATTATTCATTAATTTATTCGGAGGCTGCTTATGCTCAAGAAGACAATATTCGGTAAAATTATCGCGGTACCGCTGACGGCGGGGATCGTTTCCGCTTCCCTCTGCGGAACGGTCTCGGCTGAACAGACGGACATAAACTCTCTTGACAGGACTTCTCACGGATACGGTCAGGGCGTTGAAACGGACGACCAAAACCGTCCCGTCGGCGCGGAAATGTTCAACGACGAAATGTCGGAGTACGGCTGCTACGCCATGCTGGACGAGGATAAGGCTATCCACCTGACCTTTGACCAGGGCTATGAAAACGGCTACACCGCGCCTATCCTCGATACCTTAAAGGAAAAAAATGTCAAGGCGGTGTTCTTCCTTACGGGGGACTACGCCGAACGCAACGAGGAACTGGTAAAGCGCATGATCGACGAGGGTCACATTATCGGGAACCACGGAATGAAGCACGCTTCGCTCCCGACGCTTTCCGTAGACGACGCTGAAAAGGAGATCATGTCACTCCACGAATTCGTAAAGGAAAAATACGGCTGCGAAATGAAATATTTCAGACCTCCCTGCGGAGAATATTCGGAGCAGTCCATGGCGGTATGTCAAAAGCTGGGCTACAAAACTCTTCTGTGGAGCTTTGCCTACCCCGACTGGGACGTAAATAACCAGCCAGACCCAACGGCGGCTTTTGAAAAGGTCACCAAAGCGGCTCACGGCGGCGGGATATTCCTGCTGCACAGCGTATCTGCGACCAATGCGGAGATACTGCCGCGGGTCATAGACGATCTGAGAGCGAAAGGCTTTGAGCTTACGCTCCCGGAAATTTAACCTTGCTTTCATTAAAAGCATACGCTTTTTAATGTTATTTCCGGTTTGCCGATGCAGACGGCGGACTTTCGGACTCCTTGTTTTATTTTATATGGCGGAACGTTCACTAATGCCGAAACTCCTGTCGGGACTTTCGGTATCGTTCCGCCGATTTTTTTGAAAATTCATACTTATAAAGCTTTATTATGCTTTTTCGCAAAGCTTGCAAATTGTGCAAAACGTTCAGCTCCGATATGCATATGCAGGACGGAAACGGTCTTAATTTTAATCATATTTTTTCAAGCGTACCGCTTTTTATTAGCTTAACAAGCAAATAAAGAGCAGTCTGTCTTCTGCCGGCAGCAATCAATGTTAATATTTTAAACACATTAAATAAATATTAAAGTTTAGAAAATTTTTGCCGATATATAAACAAATAGGACAATTAATTGCACGAGGAGATGTTTTTATGAATATCACGAGCATGGACATGAACACCCTGTTCCACACCCTTACGGGAAAGGCTCCCGCCAAGCCCATAATGGACGTTATAAAAGACGCTAACGCTAAGCAGGAATTTGTTCCGCTTAAAGAAGGCCTTGAAAACGCAGGACGGGATACCTTTATTAAAGCGCCTGCCGGAGAGATAATGCCTCAGGCGGACAGCGTAAACAGGCTCATGGATTACGATACCGAGCTCGACATGAAGGTTCGCGCGGGCATGACAAAGGCGCAGCTTGCCACCCATTTCGGCAATATGGCAAAAAGGCTTGACGAAGCGTATTCCCGTGGCGAATTCAAAAAGGAAGAGTACGACGAGCTTAACGCGGGACTTATGGAAAGCTACGATAAATATATTTCCCGCTGCGAACACGCTGCCGCGGGAAGTCAGGTGCTGATAATCAGAGCTATTGAACGCAATAAAGCTCTTCGGGCGGGCAACATAGATCAGTCCGGAATCAACAGGAAGAAAAGAAATATTGAAAATATACTTGAGGGAATGAAAGAGCACAGGGAATCCCTCCGCGCCGGGAACAGATCAAGCGACGCGGTAACGGTGCTTAAAATGCTGGAGCAGCTCGAAAAAAACAGCGGCGGAGACGGCTCCCGCTGGAAAAAGCTTGCGGACGAGCTGAGGCAGTCCATCAGAGATACGGCGGCAGACGCAGCCAAAGCCGTGACCAAAAAAACGGATACGTCGGATATACCCGATATTGCGGATATCGTTTCCGACCCCAAAACAAAATCGTCGGAAGACTCTTCCGAAAGCGGCGGCGCAAAGAAACCGTATACCGCAGATCCGGAAAAGATCAAACAGATAGCCGAGGAAATTTCCGAACAGACAGACGCATTTGCGGCAAAATACTGCGTTACCGACAGTGAGCAGATGCGCGCAATGCTTGAAACCGTAAGACGCGGCGGATCAGTTGCCGGAGGAAACGACAATACTTTCGGCGGAAAACGTGACGAGGACTGGTACATCGAGGGATATGTGCCCGTGGTCTATATGTAAGGAACAACAGCTGTAATATGCGGCGTTCGCTCTGCCGGGGCGAACGCCGTTTTAATGCATTTTACACTCCGCTGCAAAGCTTGGAAAAAATTTTTTCAAAACTATTGACTTTTGAACAGTAGTATGATATTATAATTCCAGCGGAACTACTGTTCAATAATTAGTAGAAAGGAAATGATACATATGACAAAAGAAAAATATCTTGCAAAGCTCCGTCAGCAGCTGCTGTTCAGGCTGTCAAACAGCGAGATAGACGAAATTGTTTCCGATATGGAGGAATGCTTCGAGGCGGGGGCGGCAGAGGGCAAGTCAGAGGAGGAAATATGCCTCAGCCTCGGCGAGCCCAAGTCAGCGGCGGCTTCCCTGCTGAACGAGCAGACGGGAGGCGAACGTGTCAAAACCTTTTCGGAACTGTGGCTGCCCGCAATAATATCCGCCGCGCTTTTCGCGGTCTATACATACTGCGGCTTTGAGGTGGATATTAAAACGTACAGCTACGTGCTGCCCATAATGTATGTCCTGCCGCTGATAATGTGGGTGCTTTTCGAGCGCAAAAGCTTCTGGTGCGCGCTTGCGGACTATAAGTGCGATTTCTTTACCTTTTTCGGAAGCCTTTGCATGACGGCGGCAAGCGCGGCGTGCGACCAGATACCCAAAAGAATGGTTCGCGGCGGAACAAATTTGCAGACCTACGTTGTACTGACAGCCGTACTTGTTTCGGCGGCAATGATACTGTTGGCGGTGTCTATATGGAAAAACGCTCCCAAGCCTTTCGCGGCAGTACCTTTAATAGCAATAGCCTTTATCGTGTATAACGGCGTATTGCTTTGCTGCTCGTACAACAGCTGGAACGGCGACAGAGACAGCATTTGGGATGTTTCCGGAATAGGCGTCGGCTTTTCAAATATTTTGACAATTATTTTCGTCTGCGCCTCGGCGTTTTTGGTATGGTCGTTTATCCACAGAAACGCGCTGACCCTTGCTTCGGCGTACTCCGCGATGACGGTTACGGGCTTTATGTTTTACTGGTACTATCTGCTTTCGGCGATCGACCCGACCGACGCTAATTCTCTGTCGTACTTATTTTTACCGAAGACAAGCGGCAGAAACTACGTCCTGTGGGGAGCAGTAATTGCGGCTGCAGTATTGGTACTGACGGTGACCGCAAAGCTGACAAAGAGAAAGAAGGTCGGCTGATATGGATAAGGGACAGATGAAAAAAGGCGTGCTGGAAATGTGTATTCTCCACGTTGCGGCAAGCGGGGAGCTTTACGGCTACGAAATAATGAAAAGGGTCACGGGAGCGTTCCCCGAAATAAACGAAAGTACGGTGTACGCCATTCTGAGGCGGCTCCACGCGGACGGCTGCACCGAAAGCTATACCGGTGAGACCTCGGGAGGCCCTACGCGTAAATACTACCGCATAACCCCCGCGGGAAAAGCGCACCTTGAAAAAATGCTTTCCGACTGGAGGGAAATGCTCGAAGCGATAACGTCCTTGGGAATATAAAAAGCGGGAGTATGGTCACGCCTTACTCCCATTTTTCCCATATTTCGGGGCAGTACCCCACTGTTGCCTGCCTGCCGTTGCGGACTATTGGCGTTCTGTACAGCTTGGGACATTCCGCAAGCTTGTCCGCTTTTGCATCGTCGAGCAGGTATTTTATATTGCAGTAATCCTTGCTGCTTTCGTCGATAAGCTTTTCAAGACCTCCCACGGCGCGGCAGACGCTGTCAAGCTCGCCCTTGCTCAGACCTTTTGAGAGGATATCCACCGACTGAAATTTTATTCCCCGCTCCTTGAAGTAACGCTCCGCCTTTTTTGTGTCGAAGCATTTGGATTTTCCGAATATCTGAATGTTCATCTTTTTTGCTCCTCAATAGCTTTTCTTTCCTTTTCCAGCTCCTCCAGGAGCCACTTAACGGATCTGCTCTGATTATGTTGGGTGACAACGGCTTTCAGCGGTATGTCATCAAGTCCCTTTTCCCGCATGGCTTTGAGAAGCGCGTCCAGCCGCTTGCTTGATATGCCCGAAAATATAACGCACTCTCCCTCGGCTGTAACGGAAACGCCGTTGGAAACAAAACCTCCGTATCCCGCTAAAAATCCTATCGGCTCCCCCGCCTTATCGGATGGTATCTTCGTGTGCTTCATATTCAGTGAAGCCGCCGCCTCTTCAAGCAGGGATTCCTTTTCCCCAAGATTATAGGACAAAACCGTTTCGGGTACTGTCGGGATAATTCTTGATCTCATATGCATTCCTCCTGTATGCAGCTTTATGTACTGTTTAAAGTATAACCTAAAAATACTCCCGTGTACAGACCTTTTTACGAATTTTTCCTAAGCGGTTAAAAATTATTCCCAGCCATTGACAAAAATTAGTTTTAAGGGTATAATTATTTTAATTAAACTGTATTTCGGAGGTACTGCCATGAGATCGTTTTTACGCAGACTGATTTGCGCTGCCGCTGCCGCTTTAATGACGGCCGTGCTCTGCACCGTTACCGCTTCGGCGGCGTCCCCAAAGCTGAACAAGTCAAAGGTAAATCTTCCTATTGACTATGCTGTAACGCTCAAAGCTTCGGGTACGAACAAGGATCTGAAATGGTCGGTGGTAAATTCCTCTGTGGCGGAAATAAAGTCCTCGGACGGAAAATCCGCAAAAATAGTCGGCAAAAGCACCGGCTCTACCTATGTTCATGCAAAGGCAAATGGTATTGACCTGAAATGCAGGATAATTGTTAAAAAATCCTTTATATCCGCCGGAAAAGATACGGTCAGCCTCGAAAAGGGACAAACTCAGAAAGTTACGGTAACCGTAAAGGGTTCAAAGGATATCGCCGTTAAGAACTCCGACAAAGACATATGCTCCCTTTCATGGGGAAAATGGGACGGAAACAAGATAACCCTTACTATAAAGGCAAAGAAAAACGGTACCGCAAAAATTAAAATATATGCAAAAAAATTTACCAATCTTACCGCCGAAACAATTGAGGTAAAGGTCGGCGGCGGAGATGAAAAAAAGAAATCGGCAGCCGAAGAGGTCGTTGATATCGTGAACGCCGAGCGTTCGGCACAAAGAAAATCCGCGCTCAAAAGCGACGATACTTTAAATGATATCGCCGCACAAAGAGCCAGAGAAATATCAGTAAAATTTTCTCACACAAGACCCGACGGAACAAAATGCTCCTCGCTGCTCCAGGAAAACGGCATTGTCAACGTTTACGCCGGTGAAAACATCGCGGCAGGTCATACGTCGGCAAAAGCTGTTATGGACACATGGATGGATTCCGACGGTCACCGCAGGAATATCCTTAACGATAATTACACCAGAATAGGCGTAGGAGTCTATAAGGCAAGCGACGGCTATGTGTACTGGGTACAGATATTTACCAGCGACTATTAAACGGAACGGGAGGGACGCTTGTGGCGATACGCGAATCGGGAGAGGACTATCTTGAAACTATACTGATACTTCAAAAAAGAACGGGCTTTGTGCGCTCCATAGACGTTGCCACCGAGCTTGGGTACTCCAAGCCCAGCATAAGCCGCGCCATGGGGATACTGAAGTCCTACGGCTATATCGAGGTCGAAAGAGGCGGACGGATAATCCTTACGGAATCGGGAAAGGCAAAGGCGGAATCCGTTTACGGCAGACATCTGGTGCTGCGGAAGTTCCTGACGGAGACCCTTGGAGTCTCGGAGGAAAATGCCGAGGAGGACGCATGCCGCATTGAGCATATCCTCAGCGACGAGACTTATTCAAAGCTGAAAAGCTTTATTGAAAAAATTGAAAAGCAATAAAGATCACCCATGCTTCGCGATTTGTACCGCTTGGCATGGGTGTTTTTTATTCACTTAGTTCTCCCGTTTCAAAATAGTAGTCGGCAGTTCCCGCAAAGCCGCGTTCGGCGTACTTTGTGTCATCATAAGTCACTGTTACATAATAAACCGTATTGCTTTCAAGCTGATAAAATCCCGTATAGTCTCCCGTCCCGGGAAAATTATTTTCATACTCTGTTTTGGGGTGACTAATTGTTTCCGATGAGGTGTCGCCCTTTTGGGAGATATCCCAGCCTGTTATCTTGATTTTGTCCGGCTCGAAGCCTGCGGGAAATTCCAGTAAAGCCGATGTGGAGAACAGACGGTTTATTTTAACGAATGAAGCATATTCGTCAAGAGGGTGGAGCGCGTCGGCGACAAAGCTCTGTTCGCGGCTGTCGGAATCCGTATAGCTCCACGAAATGCCCGCGGCATCTATCACTGCTCCCGAATGAGAATAGGATGAAAGAGGATCTGTAATTCTCATGGGCGGCGGACAGCTTGTTCGATCGTCAGCGATTTGTTCGGCTGCCCGTATTATTTTATTCATATCGTTTACGGACAGCGTATAGCTTTTCTCCTCGCCGCAGAACTGCTCGGTACCGAAAACGCCGAGGGTACCGTCATTGAAAAACTCCATATGGCATAAGTCCATTCCGCGCTGTGCTTCCGAATCATTCCGCAGTATCTCTATTTGCAGCAGCATACTGTCGGGAGCGGGCAGGTCGTAGGGATCGGGGTTCTCCGAAAGCTTAGCCGATGTAAGCGCGGAAACAAGCTTGTCGGAGTATGAGGAAAGTTCGCCGCCGAGCTTGACGGTTGTCGCTTCGTTGTCCCTGTCCAAAAGGTTCACGCTTACAAAGACGGACTTGCCGCCGTCCGCGGAGAGCATTTGGGAGAAATTGTTTTCCGCAGGGATACGGTTATCACCGCAGGAGGAGAACAAACACGCCGCGAATACTATTGCCGCTGTTAAAAACGCTTTTGCTTTCATAGTTTACTTCCTTTCGTGCGGGACGGGAGACCCGTCCCCTACAAATCAATCGTCTAATTTAAGAACAGCCATAAACGCCTCCTGGGGCACCTCCACGGTACCTAACTGGCGCATACGCTTCTTGCCCTCCTTCTGCTTTTCGAGAAGCTTTTTCTTTCGGGTGATATCGCCGCCGTAGCACTTTGCAAGCACGTCCTTGCGCATTGCCTTGACGGTCTCGCGGGCGATTATCTTTCCTCCGATAGCGGCCTGAATGGGTACCTCGAAAAGCTGACGGGGAATGTTGTCCTTAAGCTTTTCGGCGATCTTTCTCGCCCTGCCGTAGGCGTTGTCCGCGTGTACTATAAAGGACAGCGCGTCCACCACCTCGCCGTTGAGCATGATATCAAGCTTCACAAGCTTGGAGGGAGCGTACCCCAACATTTCGTAGTCGAACGAAGCGTACCCCTTTGTGCGGGACTTAAGCGCGTCGAAAAAGTCGTAGACTATCTCGTTCAGGGGCAGCTCGTAGTGAAGCTCCACGCGGGTCTCGTCGAGGTACTTCATATCCTTGAAAACGCCCCGCCTGCCCTGACAAAGCTCCATGATGTTGCCCACGTACTCGCTGGGGGAGAACACCGAAGCCTTTACCATCGGTTCCTCCGCGGAGGCGATAACGGACGGCTCGGGATAGTTTGTGGGGTTGTCGATGTAGACCGTTTCCCCGCTGGTAAGGTTTACCTTGTAGATTACCGAGGGAGCAGTGGTTATAAGGTCGAGATTGTATTCCCGCTCCAGACGTTCTTGGATTATCTCCATGTGGAGCAGGCCCAGAAAGCCGCAGCGGAAGCCGAAGCCGAGGGCGACGGAGGTCTCGGGCTCAAAGGACAGTGACGCGTCGTTGAGACGGAGCTTGTCCAGAGCGTCGCGCAGGTCGCCGTAGCGCGCTCCGTCAGCAGGGTAAACGCCGCTGAACACCATGGGGTTTACCTCGCGGTAGCCCGGCAGAGCCTCGGCGCAGGGGTCGTCAGCATCGGTAACGGTGTCGCCCACCTTAGTATCGCTTATGGATTTTATGGACGCGGTGATATAGCCTACCTCGCCTGCGTGAAGTCCCCCCGCGTTCACAAGCTCGGTTGCTCCCATATAGCCCGCCTCAACGACGGTAAACTCCGCGCCGGTCGCCATAAGGCGTATGGTCTGACCAATCTTTACCTCTCCGTCGATAACGCGGACATAGATAATTACGCCCTTGTAGCTGTCGTAAAAGCAGTCGAATATCAAAGCCTTGAGAGGACTTTCTTTGTCTCCCTTGGGACAGGGAATATCGGTGACTATCCTTTCCAGTACCTCTTCAACGTTGGTACCCATTTTTGCGGATATCCTGGGCGCGTCCATGGCGGGTATGCCTATTATGTTCTCCACCTCGCTGCAGACCCGCTCCGGGTCCGCGGAGGGCAGGTCTATCTTGTTAACCACAGGCATTACTTCAAGATCGTTCTCAATAGCGAGATAGGTATTGGCAAGAGTCTGAGCCTCGATGCCCTGTGAAGCGTCCACCACAAGCACGGCTCCCTCGCAGGCAACAAGGGAACGGGACACCTCATAGTTGAAGTCCACATGACCCGGGGTGTCGATAAGGTTGAAAACGTAGGTCTGACCGTCCTTGGCAGTGTAGTTGAGACGTACCGCGCGGGCTTTTATTGTGATGCCCCGCTCCCGTTCGATGTCCATATTATCAAGGAGCTGCTCTTCCATGTCCCGCTTCGCTACGGTGGAGGTAAGCTCCAAAATACGGTCGGCAAGGGTGGATTTACCGTGGTCTATATGGGCGATAATGCAGAAATTCCGTATATTTTCTTTACTATAAGACAAATCAACACTTCCTTAAAATAGGGTAATATTAAATATTATACCACATTTTCCCGATGTTGTAAAGAAATCGGCATAAATTTTCATGACCTATAGCACAACCGATGCGCAGACGTTTGTTAACAAAAAAGCAATATATTCCGCGTAAAAATATGGTATAATATATGTTGGAATTTTTTCAGCAAATAAATTACAAAAAGGAGTAATCAATATGAACAAGTCACTCAGAAAAGCAATTATCGCAGGAAACTGGAAGATGAACAAAACCCGTCCCGAGGCCAAGGAGCTGCTGGAAGCTATCAAGCCGCTGGTGGCAAACGCGGGGGACGTTGAAGTCATCGCCTGCGTGCCTTACACGAACCTTGAAACCGCTGTAAACACCGTTGCGGGCTCCAACGTGAAGATCGGCGCGGAGAACGTTCACTTTGAAAAGAGCGGAGCCTATACGGGCGAGATCTCCGCGGATATGCTCACAGAAATAGGCGTTGAGTACGTTGTTATCGGTCACTCCGAGAGACGTCAGTACTTCGGCGAAACAGACGAGACTGTCAACAAGCGCACAAAGGCTGCTCTCGCGGCAGGTCTGAAGCCTATCGTATGCGTGGGCGAGCTGCTCTGGGAACGTGAGTGCGGCATTACCGAGGAAATAGTTGCACGTCAGATAAAGCTTGACCTGTTCGATGTTTCCGCCGAGGACGTTAAGAAAACCGTTATCGCTTACGAGCCTGTATGGGCAATAGGTACCGGCAAGACCGCTACCGCCGACCAGGCACAGGAGGTCTGCGCCTTTATCCGCGCAACTCTTGCGAAGCTTTACGATCAGGCTACCGCGGACGCTGTTACAATTCAGTACGGCGGCTCCATGAACGCTGCAAACGCTGCGGAGCTTCTTTCCAAGCCCGACGTTGACGGCGGACTTATCGGCGGAGCCTCCCTTAAGGCTCCCGACTTCAACACTATCGTACAGGCTGCCGTTAACGGCTAAGCGTAGGGGCGGATACCATATCCGCCCCTACAAATGTAAATTTTCCGAGGAGGGCAGGTTACATGAAATCAAAACAGCTAAAGCTTGCCCGCAAGGAAGAACGCAGACGGAACAGAACAGTATCCCCGAAAGCGCGGAAAGCCATTGCTGCCATGTGTGCGGTCATAGTCGGTATCTCGCTGATATTCTTTTCGGTGGACTTCCTCCGCGCCAAACGCAGAAATCAGCCGCCGCTGTTCTGCGTACCCGTTATCGAGTACGACAACGGCAGTACCGATTACTACGGCTTATTCTACAAGGTCTGGAAGGACTACGACCCCTTTGAGAACGAAACGCGGTACTACATGGGATTTTGGTTTATACCCAAAGTATTTAAATTATAATTTTATACTAAAAGCATTGATTCCGTATTGAAAGGATTTGATAAAAATGAGCAAAAAACCGCTCGCACTAATTATTATGGACGGCTTCGGTATCAATAAGGATACCTACGGAAACGCTATTGTCGCCGCAAAAAAGCCTAATCTCGACAAATATTTCGCCGAGTACCCCAACACAACTATCGGCGCGTCCGGTCTGGACGTTGGTCTCCCCGACGGTCAGATGGGCAACTCCGAGGTAGGTCACACCAACATCGGCGCAGGACGTATCGTTTACCAAATGCTGGTGAAGATTTCCAAGTCCATTAAGGACGGCGACTTCTTTGCGAATCCCGCCCTGGTTTCCGCAATGGAAAACTGCAAGGCTAAAAACAGCGCGCTGCACCTTATGGGACTTCTCTCCCCCGGCGGCGTTCACAGCCATATGGAACACCTTTACGGTCTGCTTGAAATGGCTAAGAAAAACGGTCTCACAAAGGTTTACGTCCACGCTTTTTTGGACGGACGTGACGTTCCCCCCTCCTCCGCTGCGGAATACATGGAGGAAGCTGTCGCCGAGATCAAAAAGATAGGCGTAGGCTCTGTCGCAACTATAGCGGGACGTTTCTACGCTATGGATCGTGACAATATGTGGGACAGAGTTGAAAAGGCGTACGCCGCGCTTGTTTACGGCGAGGGAGTTCAGGAGACGGACCCCGTTGAGGCAATAAAAAATTCCTACAAGAACGACGTTACGGACGAGTTCATGCTCCCCACTGTCGTTGATAAAAACGGTACTATCAAGGCGAACGACAGCGTTATCTTCTTTAACTTCCGTCCCGACAGAGCGCGGCAGATAACCCGCTCCTTTGTGGACGAGGCGTTTACCGGCTTTGAAAGACGGAACGGCTTCTTCCCCGTCAAGTTTGTCTGCATGGCGCAGTACGACGCTGAAATGCCCAACGTTTCCGTTGCGTTCCCGCCGGAGGCTCTCACCATGACCATGGGGGAGTACCTCAGCAAGCAGGGAATGACCCAGCTCCGTATCGCCGAGACCCAGAAGTATGCACACGTAACGTTCTTCTTCAACGGCGGCGAGGAAAAGACCTTTGAGGGCGAGGACAGGATACTCATTGACTCCCCCAAGATAGCTACCTTTGACATGAAGCCCGAAATGAGCGCCTACGAGGTAACGGACGCTGTTGAAAAGGCTATTGGGTCCGACAAGTACGACGTTATCATACTCAACTACGCCAACTGCGACATGGTAGGACACACGGGCGTTTTCGACGCCGCAAAGGCTGCTGTTGAAGCTGTGGACGAGTGCGTAGGCAGAATGGTAAACGCTATCCTTGAAAAGGGCGGCGCGGCTATAATCACCGCCGACCACGGAAACGCCGACAAGCTTATGGAAGCGGACGGTTCCCCCTTTACGGCGCACACCACGAATCCCGTACCCCTTATCGTTGTGGGCTATGGGGACTGCAAGCTGCGCGAGGGCGGCGTTTTAGCCGATATCGCTCCTACAATGCTGCAAATTCTCGGTCTGCCCCAGCCTCCCGAGATGACGGGCAAGTCCCTTATAGTTTAGACCTGTCGGAAAGGACTGTTACCATGATTAGATCAAAAGTTTTGAAAACCGCGGCGGTTGCCGCCGCGGCAGCCGTGATCATGTCGGCAATGAGCGGCTGCGATTCTGCCGGAAACGAGGAGGGAACCGCCGTGAACAGTGTAACCGAAGCTTCTGAGTCTTCTTCCGTTTCGTCTGCCGCAGAGGAAACCACGGCTGCCGAGACCACAACAGAAGCTCTCCCGCCTGTGTCGTACCCCTGCGAATTTGCAAAAGAGGAGCTTCACTGCACCTATGACGACATTGATATGTTCGGCACGCTTTATACTCCCGACAACGGCAGGGACGTTCACCCCGCGGTGATACTGAGCCACGGCTACAACTGTATCGGAGAGGATATGCAGGATATTGCCGCAAGCCTTGCTCAAAACGGCGTTTTAGCGTATACCTTTGATTTCTGCGGAGGAAGCACCCGCTCCGCAAGCAGCGGCGATTCCGTTGACATGAGCATTGAGACCGAGCAGGATAACCTGCGCCATGTTATTGATATGATCGCCGGAATGGAATCGGTTGACAGCGAACAGCTCTACCTTTACGGAGAAAGCCAGGGCGGCTTTGTGGCGGCTCTTACGGGAGCGGAAATGCCCGACCGCATTGCGGGTATGTTCCTTATATACCCCGCGTTCAGCATTGTTGATCAATGGCTTGCCATGGATCCGGACAGCATGACGGAACCGTTCACCTTTATGGGCAGCATGACCCTTTCAAAAACGTTCTACGACGGCGTTCCCAGGTACGACGTGTACGAGCATATCAAGGCTTTCACGAATCCCGTTACTATATATCAGGGCGACAAAGACCAGGTGGTTGGTCTTGACTACGCAAAGCGGGTGGACGAGGCTTTGCCAGACTCCAAGCTTATCGTAGTTGAGGGCGCGGGACACGGCTTCGGCGGAAAGGACAGAACTCTCGTTAAGGACGGCGTTTGCGGA
This sequence comes from uncultured Oscillospiraceae bacterium, assembly GCA_910584715.1. GTDB lineage: Bacteria > Bacillota > Clostridia > Oscillospirales > Ruminococcaceae > RGIG8773. The sequence goes on along the minus strand of CAJUAN010000034.1, from coordinate 7,023 downwards.
TACTTCACCGACAACGGACTTAACTCATAACTAAACAAACAAAAGCCCTTGTATTTTCGGATACAAGGGCTTTTGTTATGCATAGAGGGTCGGGATACGACGGTGAAGCTATTCCGCAAGCAGTTTTTTGATCTCCTCGGAAAGCTTTGCGGCAGCCTTGTCGTGAGTGGTAACGGAGGGGTGCCAGTCAGCGGAATAGCCGTCAGCGGGGGACTGCACGTCGAACTTCATGGTATAGACATTCTTGTCGCCGGTTTCTGCGGAATAATCGTCCGCGGCTTTCTGAACGTACTCGAAAAGCCTGTCGCCCATTACTCCGAGGGTGCAGAGTATCTTCGCGTCGGGGTTTTTCTCGCGGATAGTTTTAAGGAAATTCACATACTCCGCGGCGTATTCCTCCTGACGGTCCTTTTCCGTCTTTGTGTAGCTGTCGTCGTTGGTACCGAGATTTATTACTATAACGTCGGGCTGACGCTTGGTGAAATCCCAGTCAACATTGGCGGGAACAAAGCTTCCGTTGGGAGACCATGAGAAGCCCAGCTTTGTATAGTACGGAGGAACGGTCTGATTGGAGACCTTTTTGTTTCCGTCGCTGTAGCCGGAAATAATTCCGTAGCCGCTGAAGGATACCAGACTGTAATCCGCGTCAAGGTTTTTGGCGGTCTTGTAGGCGTAAGCCTTGGTAACGTCCTCGGTCTTGGTGGAGAAGTGGTTCTCCTTAACGGGGTCGTCCGAGCCGTAACCGCAGGTAATGGAATCTCCCACAAATTCGATAAGAACGTCCTTGTCAGGGGTGGGCTTGATAACGCTGCCCGTTACTTTAATATTGTCTATGGCAAGGGTGGACATGGGCGATTCGGACAGCTTGACTATGGAGACGGTAACGTCCTGAGGAGTATCGCTGCTGAAAACATCGTAGCTTTCCCGCAAGTTGTCAACCATATCGTCAATTACCCGTTCGCCGTTAACGTAAATACCCACGCGCGCCTGGTTGTCCGCGGCGGAAGCATTCATGGCGGTCGAGTCGCCGCTGATATCTACGGTGCATTTTGTTCCGGTAAAGGAAAATTCCGCGCCAGTTCCAGAAAGCGCACAGTAGAGCTTGTCCTCGTTAAAGTATGTACGTCCGAGAAGCTTAACGTTCTCGGCGGTAGCCTTGTAGACTGTTTCCGTGTTCATATCGTGTACCTCCGCAGCAGTAGTTATTTGGGCGGCTTCAGCCTGCGCGCTGTCTCCGCATGAGGAAAACGCAGTCAGGCACAAAAGACACAGAGCCGTCCCGAAAATAGTTTTTAACCGTGACCTTTTCATTGGTGTACTCCTTTCACCTATACACAAAGTATATTTCACTTTTGATTTTACTTGCAGTTTCCGTGGCGGCACTCATGTTCCCCGCCGTGACTGTGGTCTCCGCAGGTATGACCCTCTCCGTGGCTGTGGTGAGAGCACATAACGTCCGGGTCATAGGACAGCTTTCCCGCCGCAAAGTCTTCGGCAGCTTTGTCCGCGTCGCCCGAAACGCCTCCGTAAACGGCTATTCCCGCCTCAGCGAGAGCTGTTTTGGCTCCGCCGCCGATACCTCCGCAGATGAGAGCGTTCACGCCCTGCTCTTTGAGGAGACCCGCAAGCGCGCCGTGACCCGATCCGCCCGAGGAAATGAGTTCGCTTCCGGTAATTTTCCCGTCGGCGATCTCGTAGATCTTAAAAAATTCGGTGTGTCCAAAATGCTGAAAAACCGTTCCCGATTCATACGTTACAGCAGCTTTCACAATAAACAGCTCCTTTTAAAAAATAAGAGGCAAATAAATTACCATTATATTAATTATACAGCCTTTCTTCTCAAAAGTCAATGGATTTGCGGAAATGGGCGGCTGTTTATCTGCGGTTGTTTTTATGAACGTTTAAGTATAAAGCAAAGGAGCCGCCGAATAACGGGACTCCTATAAGTTTATGACGCGCAGGATCATGTGCGGAAAAGAAGCATAGTGCTCACATGAGAAGCGGCGCATATGTTTTTCTTTTCATAAAGATAGTCTCTGAAAATGCCCTTGATGTGCTCATCTTCAAGTTCAGCTTTCTTTATGGAATTTTCACGCAGAGCCTTTCTGTACCGTGCAAGCTTTTGTGTTCTGTACTTTTGCAGAGCGTAAAAGCGCTTGCGTTCCATTGCGCGCCGTTCTTCGACGGTAACGGTAGTTGTTGGGATATCGCTCCAGTACTCCGAGCGGGTCTCTTCCTTTGACGCGCCGATGAAGTGTGCGGAATAATGCTTTTCGTCCTTTCCGTAAGCAAAGCTGTTTTGGTGCGCGCTTTGTTTTATCAAATCAAGTACCCATTTTTCATATTCGGGATCGTTTTTCATTGCGGCGTAGCCCTCGTCGGAAATGAACACCGCTGTATAGCCGCCTCTGCGGTGCGAGCCGGACATTATTTTTGAAATTTTTGATTCAATATAAAGCTGATATTCGGTCATGGACATATCTGCGGAAGACGAGTTTACTGCGTTTCCCGAAACAGCTGCAGAGGAAATTATCAGCCTGTCGTTTTTGGCGGCGGCTTCCGTTTCGTTAGTTAGAGTATCCGCAAAGCTCACGGCAGCTGCACGTCCCGAAGCGGATTTTTTTCCGCCTTTACGCGAGTATGCAGTTCCAGGCGCGGACGGTGAAGCTGTTCCTGTAATATTCATATTGTCAGACCTCCTTTGGTACAGAACCTTTTTTATAGTATATATCGGCTTCTGAACGGAAATCTTTACAGCATTTTGAAAATTATATTAATTTAATTATATTTGACATTACCGATATTCTTATGGTATAATTATCCGCAAGAGAAAGGAGGGCTTGTCCTGTGTCGAAGATAATTGTACTTGCCGATCTGCACGGAAATATGACAGCCGCTTCCGCTATGGAAAAGGAACTGGCTTCCGCTTCTTACGACGAGATATGGTTTCTGGGGGACGCGGTCGGAAAAGGTCCCCAGAGCGCGGAGACCTGCGACTGGGTGCGTAAAAATTGCAGCCGCTGCATTGGCGGAAACTGGGATTACTGGATGTCCGACAGAAACATCACATATAAGGACAACGATTTTTTTCGCGAACAGCTCGGCGAGGAGCGTCTGAAATGGATAGAAGCTCTTCCCAAAGAATTTGACGCGCTGATAAGCGGGATACGCTTCAGGCTTTTTCACGGAAGACCTGCCGCCGATCTTGTTCAGGGCTGGGACAACGACGATGTTATGGGGAAATTTTTTTCGGCAAACGGAAAAACCTACGGAGGAATAATCTGCGCCGACAGTCACCGCCCTTTTATAAGATCTACCCATATGGGCTATGCGGTAAATACGGGCAGTATCGGGAACAGCCTCGGCGTCCCCAAGGCTCACGCCCTTTTGCTGGAGGGAGAACTTGACTGCGGGGAGACCGCTCCTTTGAGAATGACGATATTAAGCGTACCCTACGACAACGAAGCGGCTGCGGAAATTGCCCGCAGAACAGAGGGACTGCCCTCAAAGGAAGCGTATATTAATGAAATCCTTACGGGGGTTTATTCAAGATAGCAATGGGCTTTGTATAGAAAAACACATTTCCTGTACTTTAAAAATTGTAATGGAAAGGCAAGGATTCAAGATATGGAAAAAGGACGAATAATATTCCTGAACGGCGTGACGAGCAGCGGTAAAACCTCAATAGTCGAAGCCCTGCAGGAACGGGACGATATATTTTTTTATGTTGTGGCAAACGATTTGTTTCAGGAGATCGTGGGAGATAAACATCTGCGTGAAAATTATTGGAAATACCTAAGCGAAGCAATAATCATGATGTACCATACCGCAAAGCTGTATTCGGATATGGGAAAAAATGTGCTTATCGACGGCATACTGGTTGAACGCGAGGAAATAAAACCCCACTATATTCAGCTTACGGAAATACTTAAAAACAATCCTCTTGACATTGTTGAAATTTGGTGTCCGCTTGAAATTTGCAGACAAAGAAATATTGAACGCGGGGACAGATACGAGACCCAATCGGAGGAGCAATATGAAATAATGGCGGAAAATATCAATTACAGCTTGAAAGTGGACACAAGCCGGAACAATCCCGCAGAATGTGCGGATATTATTATGAGAGCGCTGTTTTAATCTGTTTTTATATAACGCCAAAACACTTTTGAGCTCCTGCTTATTGTGGGAAATTTAACTGCGGATAGTCCTATATAATTGAAATTCTTACAGGGGTGTATTCGAGATGAGAGCAAAGTTTCAGGTGCTTGTACTGCCTTTTGCAGTAACGGCGGACGACGTCAGGTACTGCGTGTTTAAAAGACCGGATATGAATTTCTGGCAGTTTGTGCTGGGCGGAGGGGAGGATACGGAAACTCCTTTTGAAGCCGCCGTCCGCGAGTGCCGCGATGAGATAGGCGTGGAAAACTGCAATTTTTACAAGCTTGACAGTACCGCCTCTATACCGACCAACTGGGTCGGAGAAAGAGTCAGAGCCGCATGGGGGCCTGACTGCATAGTCATTTCGGAGTACGCTTTCGCGCTGAAAACGGAAGAGCGGGATTTTTCGCTGTCCAAGGAGTACTCGGAGCTTATGTGGGCCGACTATAAAACTGCGCTGAAAATGCTCAGATACGGCAGCAACCAGACCGCTCTTTACGAGCTTAACGAGCGTATAAAGCTCGGTCTGCTTGAAAGGATATGAGCTCATGGGAAACATATCGTCGGCAATTGCGGGAATACTTCTTTTCGGCGCGTTAGCAGCTTTAAGTCTGTATAATGCGCTGAGGTGCGATAAATCGGTACGCGAATTCAAAAAGCGCGGCAAATTTCAAAGTGCCGAGATAATATCATTTCGGAAACGAAGGGAAAAGACAAGCGCCGGTGCAAGATATACGACGGTCACATGGTATGATATAACCGTCAGGATCGAGCTTTCACCGGAGAACTTTGTAACGCGTACTATATGCACATCAAGTCTGCGTGCACGGAAATACAGTTCAAAGCCCCGCGTCAGCGTTGCGTATCTGCAAACTGACGGAAATCCGCAGCATATAACCGATCTAAAAATAAAGGAAGATTTAAAATCCTCTCCGGAATTTTATCTTTCTCTTGTTTTGTTCGCGGCTTTTTCCGTACTTTTTACAGTTTCAGCAGTAAGCTTGTTTGTCTGAAAAAGAGGAATATCAATGAAATATTTTATTATATATCTTGCAATAATAAGCGCTGCCGCCGTAATAATAACGGTATCGGACAAGTCCCGCGCACAAAGGCATAAGCGTCGAATCGCTGAGAAAACTCTGTTCATGACCGCGCTTCTCGGCGGTTCTGCGGCAATGTACCTGACCATGATTGCTGTCCGCCATAAAACCAGGCACAAGCGGTTTATGATAGGTCTGCCACTGATTATGATTGTACAGGCTGCGGCAATTGCATTCGTAATAATTCGTACATAAAAAATTTTTGAATTATACTTGAAATACGCTGCGGTAAATGGTATTATTATACCGTAATATTTTTTAAACCGATGATTGAGAGTAGTAGCTTCGGAGGGTCGCTGAGCAGGCTTCGGCTTGCGTCAGAGAGCCGCGGATGGTGGAATCGCGGCAGCGGATACCGATGTGAATGGACTCATGAGGGCAAACCGAACGGCAGAAAAGGGCGGCAGGGCAGCAAAACAGGCAGGACATTTCTTTCCTCTTGCGTCTTAAATTCTTGCCTCTTAGGGGAGACGTATACCGTGCGTTATTCGGGGCGCGTATGTCAGTACGTTGCATTGAGAGGCGTAATTTTTTACGCAACTTGGGTGGTACCGCAGGAACTTATCTCCTGTCCCATTTTAGTGGGGCAGGAGTTTTTTATTTTTATCGGGTACACTAAACTCAAAACATTATTAAATTTAAATACACCGCTGCAAGCTGACACTTGCGGCACATCATGAAAGGAACGGTAACTATGAAAAAAATCAAACTTGCAAAAATTGCTTCGCTTATCCTGACTGCGGCTATGACGATGAGCTTTGCAGCCTGCTCAAACGGAAACACGGATGACAACGGAAATGGCGGTGGAAACGCCTCCGCGGACGGCTACAAGGTAGGCGTTATCCAGTACGGCAGCCACCCCTCGCTTGACAACTGCTACGCGGGAGTTGAGGAGGCTCTCAAGGCGGCGGGCATTACCGACATTGATCGTCAGGACGGCAACTTCGACAGCGCGACCTGCGACACCATCGCTAAAAACATGGTGGCAAAAAATTATGACATTATTTACGCTATTGCAACTCCCGCGGCTGTTTCGGCTTACGCTTCCGCTGCAAATACCGATATTCCGGTAATTTTCTGCGCGGTCTCCGACCCTGTTGCGGCAGGTATTGTTGAAGACATGGCTGCCCCCGGCGGCAACTGCACGGGTACCTCCGATATCCTGGATTTCAGCTCGCAGGTTGAACTTATCCAGGCTCTTCAGCCTGACGTTAAGAAGATAGGCGTTTTGTACACCACAAGCGAGGCTAACTCGGTTTCCCAGCTTGCAAGCCTTAAAGCAGTCGCTGAAAGCAAGGGACTTGAAATTGTTGAGCAGGGCGTACAGGGCGCGGCTGACGTTCCCCAGGCAGCGATGACTCTCGCAGCAAAGGTTGACTGCATAAACAACTTTACCGACAACAACGTTGTAAGCAACCTTACGGTACTTCTGGAACAGGCAAACGCGGCGGGTATCCCCGTTTACGGCTCCGAGGTTGAACAGGTTTCCAACGGCTGTATGGCGTCTATAAGCATTGACTATATCGCTCTTGGAAAGGTTACCGGTGAAATGGGCGTGCGCGTTCTGAACGGCGAAAGCGCGGGAACTATCGCGGTAGGACAGATATCGGAGGGTACTCCCGTTGTGAACACCGAGGTAATGGAGCGGTTCAATATTACGCTTCCAGAGGCGTACGCGGACGCGGAAAAGGTAACAACCAATACCGAAGCGACAGAATAACACACCGTAGGGCGGGGGCTTGCTCCCGCCTTTTGAACATAGTTT
>CAJUAN010000033.1 GCA_910584715.1 uncultured Oscillospiraceae bacterium | reverse complement strand
CATTCTCATCCAATTTAATATTTTATTTTGTCTAAACTTTCGGGGGCACTTCATTTGTCGCCTGATATTAATAACCAAAAAGGTTCGCACCATTCCTGATGCGAACCTTTTGCTATGTCTTATTTATCGGTGCCGGACTTCATGTCGGACACGGACTTCTTGTCCGAAGTGGACGCGCTCACTGCCTTTGATGTCTCACCCATTACGATCTTTCCCTCCGCGTCCTTTGTGCAGACCACAATCTTGAATCTGTACTTAGTGTTTGCTTCGAGACCGCTGACCCTGCATTTGGGATTTTTAACGTCCTTGTACTTGGTAAACTTTCCCGTTTCATTGTTGTACATATAGACCTTATAGAGCTCCGCGCCCTCGACGGCGTCCCATGTAAGAGTTACCGAACTGCTTGTGGCGGTCGTCTTGAAGCCCGAAAAAACGGACTCGCTTTCGCCTGTATCGTACTTAACGGCGATATCGTTTTCTATTGCGTATCTTTCAGCGTCGGAACCTTCAGTTACGGTAAGGGTGATCGGCTTCTGGGTAATTTTTTTGTCCCCGCTGAAAAGTGTGGAGTCGTAAAACGCTCCGCCGTTCTTTTGAAACTTTGCCGAGTCCGCGGTATAAAGCTCAAGAACATACAAAGACTTTGTTCCGTCTGCTTTTACGGAACGCTCGGTCAGACCTCCCCCGTCCATAGTCGAATAGCAGCCTTTTTTGGAGCAGCCGTACATATAGCCGAAAACCTCGCTGCCCACGATTTTGGTGCTTTCGGGTATCCTAAGGCTTTCAAGCTTTGGACAGTTATTGAAGTTATAGCCGTATACCGCTCCCGTTCTTTCGGGAAGATTTACTTCCGAAAGCTCGAAATTGTTCTCAAAGGAAGCTCCGCTGAGTCCCCCCAGCTTTGCGTTTGATTTAGTGAAATCAACGGTTTTAAGCTTGTGGCAGTTAGCAAAGGCGCGGGAGCCTATGCCTGTCGTAACATTCCCCTTAAAGGTAACGCTCTCAAGGCTCACGCAGCCGTGAAAAGCGGATTTTCCTACGCTTGCAATGTTTGCGTTTACGCTTACGGTTTTAAGGTTCACACAGTCGTAAAAGGCGTTGTCGTCAATATAAAAATCCTTTGGAACTCCCGACGGCACGGAAAGACTTGTTACAGAGCCGTTAGCGCTGAACGCGAACTGACCTATGCCGTCCGCTTCCGCGGGTATCTTTACCGCTCCGCCCGCGCCGGTATAGCCTGTTATTATGCGCTTTCCGCCTATATCGTCAATAACGAAGCCGTCCGCAGTCGTTTCCGCGGAAGCCGTTATTGCAATAAATGGTTCAGACATATATCCGGGAATAACGGTAAGTACGGCAGCAGCCAGAACAGCCGCCGTCAGATATCTTGCTATAGCCTTATGTTTCATGGGAACGCTCCTTTTTTACATCAGCCTTTATTCTGCTTCGCCACAACGCTTTCGCCGCAGTATATCTCGCGGAGCCTGGGCTTTTCGATCTTTCCCGTTGGGTTCCTGGGAATGTCCGCAAAAATTATCTTATGGGGACGCTTATAGCGGGGCAGACCGGTGCAGAACTCCGCTATCTCCTCCTCGGTGCATTTGCGGTCGGGCTTCAGCTCGATAATTGCGGCCGCTATCTCTCCCAGACGCTTGTCGGGGAGTCCTATAACGGCAGCATCCTTTATCGCGTCATGACCCCGCAGGAAGTCCTCTATCTGGACGGGATAAAGGTTTTCGCCTCCGGAAATGATAACGTCCTTTTTGCGGTCAACGAGGAAGATAAAGCCGTCTTCGTCCTCCTGCGCCATATCGCCCGTAAAGAGCCAGCCGTCTTTCAGTACCTCGGCGGTAGCTTCAGGGTCGTTGTAGTAACAGGTCATCACGCCGGGACCCTTTACCGCAAGCTCGCCAACCTTGCCCCGCTCCACGGTGTTTCCGTTTTCGTCAACTATCTTTGTTTCCCAGCCGAAGCCCGCCTTGCCTATGGCTCCCACCTTGTGGATATTCTCCACGCCCAGATGTACGCAGCCGGGGCCTATGGATTCGCTGAGACCGTAGTTCGTATCGTAAAGATGATTCGGAAAATATTTTTTCCACCTTGTTATAAGACTTGGGGGAACGGGCTGCGCGCCGATATGCATAAGCCGCCACTGGTCGGTCTTGTAGTCCGAAAGCTTTATCTCGCCGCTTTCTATCGCGTCAAGTATATCCTGCGCCCAGGGCACCAGCAGCCACACAATAGTGCATTCCTCCGAGGAAACCGCGTCCAGAATTGTCTTGGGCTTAACGCCCCTCAGCAGTACGGTCTTGCCTCCCACAAGGAAAGAACCGAACCAGTGCATTTTAGCTCCCGTATGGTACAGGGGAGGAATGCACAGGAAGATATCGTCCTTGGTCTGACCGTGGTGGTTCTGCTCAACTCTCGCGGAATGCATAAGGCTCATATGCTTGTGGAGTATCGCCTTGGGGAAACCGGTTGTTCCCGATGAAAAATATATAGCCGCAAAGTCGTCGTCCGTAAGCCTGATATCGGGCGAAACGCTGGAACAGTTGGCGGTAAGGCGGTCGTAGTCCTCCGCAAAGGTTGGGCAGTTCCCTCCCACAAAAAAGAGGAGCCTGTGCCTGCTTATGTCGTCGGCGATCTCCTCGACCCTGCCGATAAATTCGGGGCCGAAAACAAGCACGTCGCTTTCGGACAGATCGAGGCAGTACTTGATCTCCTCTGAGGTGTAGCGGAAATTCAGCGGTACCGCCAGCGCACCGGTTTTAAGTATTCCAAAATAGATAGGCAGCCACTCGAGGCAGTTCATCAGCAGTATAGCTACCTTGTCTCCCTTTTTGACCCCGCGGCTCAGGAGCAGGTTAGCGAAGCGGTTCGCCTTTTCGTTGAAGACGTTCCATGTGATCTCGCGGCGATAGTGGCAGAGGGTACCCGGCTCTATAAGCTCATACTCCTTCCAGGTAACGCGGCGGGTCTCCTGGATATCTGGGTTGATCTCAACGAGAGCGGTATCGCTCCCGAATTTTTCACAGTTCTGTTCAAGAATCTCAGTAATGGGCATAGAAATTACCGTCCTTAATTTTTGTAGTTTTAAAAATACAAAACCATTATATCACTTTAAAGGGTAAAAATCAATAGTCCGGAAGAAAAACCTTAGGGGCTCCGTTTGTGCATTTTGACGGATTGTGCGAAAAATAATACAAAAACCGTCCGGACGTTACATTTGCGTCCGGACGGTAAGTCGGGTCTCTTTATTTTGAAATTATAAAATCTTCGGTAAACTTTTCCTTAGCGTCGCCGCATTCGGTTTCTTTGCTGCGGCGGTCAAGCTCTTCTCTTTCATGTGCAAGCTTTTTCTCGTTTTCCTCCAGCATACGCTTGTCGGGCTTGTGGAGGGCGTCGTATCTTTCCACAAATTCTATCGCCGCCGCTTCGTCCAGAGGCTTGCTCATCAGGAATCCCTGAATGTAGTCGCACTTCATATCCGCAAGGAAGTTGTACTGTCCCACTGTCTCAATGCCCTCGGCAACGGTGTGTATGCCAAGATTGTGAACAAGATCGATTATCGAGTCAGTAATAGCGTAATCACGCTTATTGTTGTTGATCTCGTCAATAAAGGATTTGTCAATTTTAAGACACTTTATCGGGAAGTTTTTCAGATAGTTCAGCGACGAATAACCGGTGCCGAAGTCGTCCAGAGCAAGAGCTATGCCAAGATCGTTTATCTCGCCGATAACGCTGCTCTTGGAGTCGGTAAAGTCTATCAGGGTGCTTTCGGTTATTTCAAGCTGGATATTCTTCGGGTTAACCTGAGTTATGTCGATTACCCTTTTAACGTGCTCAAGGTAGTTGTCCCTTCGGAGTTGAATAGGAGAAACGTTTATCGACATTATTACGTTGGGATTGAGCGTTTCGTTTATCTGTTTCAGGGTACGGCAGGCGCTCTCGAATATCCACGTTCCTATCTGGACGATCTCCCCGCTTTCCTCGGCAACCCCGATAAACTCTGCGGGAGGGACTATGCCGAACTCGGGGCTGTTCCACCTGAGAAGCACCTCGAAACCGTGGATATCACAGGACGTGGTGGAAATGATAGGCTGGTAGTGGAGCAGCAGCTCGCCGTTTTTCAGCGCGTCGTTCAAACTGCGGGCAATTGCCGCCTTGCTGTAAATGCTGCGGCTTTTGCAGGAATTAGTGTAGAAAGCCACCCTGTCCTTGCCCGATTCCTTGGCGCGGTGAAGAGCAAGCTCCGCGTCGCGCAGAAGCAGATCCGGAGTAAGGTCGTCGTCGGGATAAATGGAAACGCCTATGGAAAATTTAATATAGATGTTGTCGTTGATTATCTCCAGCGGCTTGTCAAAGCTGGAGTGGAGCTTTTCGAGGACTTCATACACTGCCGAGGAATCCGTGTCGAACTCCTTAATAATGATGAATTCGTCGCCGCTGAAACGGAAAACCGGATACTGCAGGCGTTTAAGCTCCTTGCCGAAAGCGGCGAGAACCGCGTCTCCGTAGGTATGACCGAGGGTCTCGTTGATCCATTTGAAATTGTCCACGTCCATGAACATTACAGCAAAACGGCTTCTTCCGTCCCCGCGTGTACGGATCATATCGTCAATATATTCGTAAAGGCTTACGCGGTTATTAAGTCCCGTAAGGGTATCGGTGGTGTCAAAGCTGCTTATGACCGCGTTCTTTGCCTGTATGATCTCGGCGATCTTGTTGATGTTGGCTGCCGCGACTCCTATTTCGGTCTTGTCGGATATTTTGACGCGGTAGTTGAGATTTCCGGCGGCAATCTCCTCGGTGCAGCCGCAAAGCTCGTTAAGACCCGCGCTTTCGTATTTAAGTATATTGATGCCGAAAATGAACGCCAGAGCCGCAAGGCAAGCGAGAGCAATAAGCTGCTGACCGAACGTTCTGTAAACGTTGCCGTTGATCTCATCGCTGTCAAAAAGCACAATAACGTTCCAGCCGCTGAGCGTGCTTGTTTCCCTGTAGTAATAGACCGTACCGCTTTCGGAAACATAGCTGTCCACTATGCCCGGCGATATGAATTTCTGGGATATAACGTTTTCCAACGGCTGATCCGACAAAGAAAATTTTTCGGAAAAATCGGACGCCGACGGACTGTACAGCACAGTAGAACCGCACGCTACTACAGGGTAGCTTCCCGAATTGAACGTATATTTGGAAAGAACGGAAAAAATGCTGTCGGCTCTGATCTCCATGCCGCAGAAAGCATAGGTGTTCCCTCCCGAAACAAGGGGGGAGATTATCGTAACAACGCTTTCGTCCGGATCGAAAATACCAGGTGATGTCTCAAGGCATATATATTCGCTGACCGACGCACCGGAAATATACTTCTGATACCATGAGCGTTCGCTCAGACCGAACTCCTCGGCGGTCAGCATCCCGCCGCCGTTCCTGCCGCTGCCGATAAGTATTCCGCTGCTTTCGGAAACTATCCACGCGGAAACGATATCTTCGCTTTTGGAGCAGGCGCCGCTGAGGATATCCTCAAGCTTCGGTGCGTCTGAAAAGCCTGTGGTCATGCCGCGCGGATCCTCGCCTGGAGCGGCGGAATTAAGGGCGATCATATATTTTTCCGTGAGCGGATCCGAAGCTATTTCGTCTAACCTTACCGCAGCCGCTTTTATATGGTCGTTCAGAAGCCCCGAAACAAGAGCCCCGGTATTATTCATAATCTGAGCGGAATTTGCCGAAACGTTTATCCGGGTAAGCGCAAAGGACATCGCTCCGAAAACGACAAACAGTACCGCAACAAGAACAAGAAATCTTGAAATTATACGTCTTGAATATTTTGTATTTCCCGCATATGTATTTTTGGACATAATTTAAAGCTCCTTAGGGAACGTCCCCGTCAAATAATAAAGCTATGCTGAGTTATTATAATCTTTAATTATTATAACATATTGGTTAAATTTTTAAAACAGTTTTTTTGCATTTTATTTTTTTCGTCATTTTCAACAAATCCGCATAGATGTGTGTGTGACTTTAGTCAAGTTTTAACTATAGAACAACGCCTTTGCGTTAAAAATAAAGGTGATGACCGGCTTTTATTATTGACAAATTATTCAAAATGGATTATACTTATTATTAAGATATTATTACGGCAATGTTGCGCATTTTTATGCTCAGCTTTGAAGAAAGGAGTCTTTTTATGGTACAGCAGCTTAACGAAAACTGGATACTCCAAAGCGGAACGGCAGAGGGTATCCGCACAAATATACCCTGCTCGGTATACGACTGTCTTATCCGCGCAGGCAAAATACCCGATCCCTATTACGGTGAAAATCAGTATGCCGCGCTGGAGCTTTCCGACGGGAACTATGTCTTTGAACACACGTTCAGCCCTGCCCGGGATATCCTGTCATGCGAAAAAATATACCTGCGCTTCAACGGCATAGACACTCTTGCTGAAATATCACTGAACGGTTCGGCGGTCGGCAGGGCTGAAAATATGCACCGTATATACGAATACGATGTTACGGAACTGCTTAAAGAGGGCAGGAACCTTGTTTCGGTAAAGCTTTTTTCTCCTTTGGACTATATCCGCTCCGCCCAGAAGCAGAATCCCGCATGGGGGGTGGGTTCCACCGTCGAGGGCTTCCCGCAGATACGCAAGGCGCACTATATGTTCGGCTGGGACTGGGGCCCTCAGCTTCCCGATCTGGGCATATGGCGCGGCGTGGAGCTTGTTGGTGTGAACGGCGGAAGGATTGAAAGCGTATACGTTAAGCAGGAGCATTCGGGCGGGGAAGTCCGTCTGACTTTCGACACAAGGATTGCCGACATATCCTCGGAAAACCTCCGCCTCGGCATAAGCGTTACTTCCCCCGACGGAGAGGATACCGTTATTTCCGGCTATGCAAACAGCAGAGCCGTGAACCTTGAATGTACAATATCCTCCCCCATGCTGTGGAACGTAAGAGGCTACGGCAAACAAAACCTTTACATGGCAAAGGTCATGCTCTTTAACGGAGAGGAGCCTGTTGACGTTCAGGAGTTCAACATAGGTCTGCGTACCGTAGAGCTTTGCCGCGCCCCCGACAGGGACGGCACTGACGGCGAAGAGTTCTGCTTTAAGGTGAACGGTATCAAGATATTCGCAATGGGCGCAAACTATATCCCCGAGGATCAGATACTTCCCAGACGTTCCGCGGAGCGCACAAGAGAACTGCTGAAAAGCTGCGCTTCGGCTAACTATAACATGATACGGGTTTGGGGCGGAGGCTTCTATCCCGACGACAGCTTCTACGACACCTGCGACCGTCTCGGTCTGCTGGTATGGCAGGACTTTGCTTTCGCCTGCGCTGTCTACAATGCCGACGCAGCTTTCTGCGCCAACATAAAGCAGGAATTCATCGACAATATCAAGCGTCTGCGCAGCCACCCGTCGCTTGGTATGTGGTGCGGGAACAACGAGATAGAGTCCGCAATACAGTACTGGGGAATACCCGTTACCGAAGAGCAGAAACAGGGTTATCTGAGAATCTTTGAAAAGCTTATCCCAAGCGTTCTGAAGCACTACGACCCGGTTACTCCCTACTGGCCGTCGTCTCCGTCCTCAGGGGGAGGCTTCGACGAATCCAGCGCGGAGAACCGCGGCGACTCCCACTACTGGGCAGTGTGGCATAACTGCAAACCCTTTGACGATTTCAAAAAGCACAAGTTCCGTTTCTGCTCGGAGTACGGCTTTGAATCGGTTCCCTGCATGAAGACCGTCAGCACCTTTGCCTCCGAAAAAGACCTCAACATCTGCTCCGGTGTTATGGAGGCTCACCAAAAATGCGAAGCGGGCAACGAAAAGCTTCTGTACTACCTTGCCCAGATGGTTCGGTACCCATACAACTTTGAGAATCTTGTCTACGCCACCCAGCTTGTTCAGGCGGAAGCTATCCGCCAGAGCGCGGAGCATATGCGCCGTAACCGCGGACGCTGTATGGGCTCCCTGTACTGGCAGGTAAACGACAGCAATCCCGTTATCTCCTGGTCGTCCGTGGACTATTTCGGCAGGTGGAAGGCCCTGCACTACGCGGCGAAAAGATTCTACGCGCCGGTGCTCTGCTCTATAGACGACAGCGACAAAGACGCTCTTGTTATAAACATTTCCAACGAAAAGCTCGAACCGTTTTACGGCACTGTGCGCTGGCGCGTAAGACGGAACGATACAACGATAATCTCGCAGGGCTCTGTGGACGTGAACGTACCGCCCCTGACCGCTGTGAACGTTGAAACGCTTACGCCCGCCAAAACAAAGCTTGACCCGAGTATGCGGAGGACTCACTACATAGAATTCGCGCTTATACACGACAACGCGGCTATTTCCAACGGAACGCTTATGCTGGTGCAGCCCAAGCTGTTTGAGTTCCTTGAGCCGGGAATAACCGTACACACGGACAAAATAGGCGATAAGTACCGCTTTGAGCTTACAAGCGCAAGCTTCGTAAAGGGCGTATACCTTGACTTTGACGAATTCGACTGCAAGTTCGGGGACAACTGGTTCGACCTCCACGGAAAGGCGTACTCCGTGCTGGTGAAGAGAAAATACTTCCCCGAGGGAATAACCCCGCAGGATCTGGAGGGAAAACTGAAAATAAAGAGCTGTTACGATCTGATGTAACGGCATGAAAGGAACGGTCTGCACCGATGAGTTTAACCGAATTAAAGGAAGAATTTCTGGACATATACAGAACCAACGTCACAAGAGAGGGAGCGGATAAGCTGCTGGAGTACCTGCTCTCGGACAAGAGCGATTTTTTCACGGCTCCCGCAAGCACGCGGTTTCACGGCTCATATGAGGGGGGACTGCTGGAGCACAGCCTTAACGTGTACCACTGCCTGAAAGATTACCTCAGCCGCGAGCGGGCGAAAACGGTGTACGGAATGAATTACTCCGAGGAGACGATAGCAGTTTCCGCGCTTCTGCACGACATATGCAAGGTGAATTTCTACAAGGTGGACTACCGCAATGCCAAGAACGACAAGGGCGTGTGGGAGAAAGTCCCCTACTATGCCATAGACGACAGGCTCCCATACGGTCATGGTGAGAAATCGGTGTACATAATTACCGGCTTCATGAAGCTTTCCCGGGAGGAGGCCTTTGCCATACGGTACCATATGGGCTTTTCAACTGAGGACGACCCAAATCAGGTAGGGCGTTCCTTTGAGATGTTCCCGCTGGCGTTTGCGTTAAGCACCGCGGATATGGAGGCGTCCTACTTTTTGGAGGGCAAGGAAAAATAAAAAACGCTGCGGCTCTCCGTGTTGCGGGGGACCGCAGCGTTTTTAATACATCGGCAGCATCTCTTATTTTCAAAATTTTTTCAAAAGCCTATTGACATTAACGCTGCGTAATGGTTTATACTCATATTCGGAGGCGATAAAATGAAAATGTCTGTAAAGGAATTCGCGGCTCTCTGCGGCGTGAGCGCGCGCACGCTGAGATACTACGACGGGATAGGACTGCTCAAGCCCGCCGCTGTGGATAAATACAGCGGATACCGTTTTTACGACGGAGACTCCCTCGTCCGTATGCAGGAAATTTTATTCTACAGGGAGCTGGATTTTTCTCTGAAAAGCATTTCGGATATTTTGTCGTCCCCCGATCACGACAGGCGTAAAGCCATGGAGGAGCAGAAGCGTTTGCTCACGCTGAAAAAACAGCGTCTGGAAAGGCTGATAGAAGCTCTCGATGAGGCGCAAACGCCGGAACAAGGAGGAATCATTATGAGCTTTGAAGCATTTGACAACAGCGGCTATGAAGCGGCTCTCCGCGAGTACGCCGCCGAAGCAAGGGAAAAATGGGGCGGTTCGGAGGCATACGCGGAGTACGAGAAAAAATCCGAAAATTATTCCGCGGAAAAGCAAGGCGAAATCATCTCGGCAATGGACGGTATCATTGCGGAATTCGCAGACTTCCTGAAAAGCGGGGAAGCCCCGGACAGCGAAGCCTCCCTCGGTCTTGTGAAAAGGTGGCGGGACTTCATTACCGAAAATTACTACAAATGCACCGACGAGATACTTTCGGGTCTCGGTGAAATGTACACAGCCGACGAACGGTTCAGGAAAAACATCGACCGTCACGGCGAGGGCACGGCGGACTTTATGTCGCAGGCTATTGCGGCTTACTGCCGATAAGCGCCGAATGCAAGGCACTTTCGTGCTGTTCTTTAGTAAAGCCGAACTGCCGTCTCGGAAACCGGGCTTTGCCCCCGTGCCGTAAACGGCGGTGCGGGGAAAGGTCTTTTTGGACGCAACCTTTCCGCTCCCCGCGGTGTTTTATTTGTAAGGAATAAAACATTAAAGGGAGCGCTTTTTATGTTCGGGATACGAAAAATATTTTTGTGCACCGCCCTGTGCGCGTGTGCAGCCGTGCTTTTTTCCTCCTGCGGGAAGCAGCCCGAAAGGGAGACTGCCGAGGACGGCAGGCAGATACTTTACTTAGCCCGTCCCGCCGACGAGGGGGACACCTACTATGCCGGCAGCTTAAAGAGCGAGGTGAACAGGCTCATCTACGAATTCAACCACAAAAGCGAGAATTACGTTATCGAGGAAAAATTCTACGAGAGCGGTGAAAAGCTTCTGCTGGAGATAATGAGCGGCAGACAGCCCGACCTGCTCTACCAAAGCGAGGTGTGCAGCTGGGTAAGCTCCGCGCCGCTGTACGGAAAGGGTCTGCGCGGTGAACGATATACTGAGCGAGGAGACCGCCGCCTATTTCAACGGCACAAAAACCCTCGAGGAGACCTGCGGGAACATTCAGAACAGGGTATCGCTGTACCTTGCGGAGCAGTACCGCTAATGATACGTAACCATGTTAATGTTTACACAGCATTCATATTATAGCAAAAAAATCATAAGGATTTTCCAGTATACTTTGTATAGTTGATTTTGGATATAGCTGATTTGGGGGAATATAAAGTGAAAGGAAAGTCTCCATGCTTGAACTTAACGGCATTGTCAAGAATTACTCCGTAGGCGGCTCGGATATCCGCGCTCTCAGGGGAGTCAGCGTGAAGTTCCGCGAGAACGAGTTTGTTTCAGTTCTGGGACCCTCGGGCTGCGGAAAGACTACTCTGCTCAATATTATAGGAGGTCTCGACCACTACACCAGCGGCGACCTCATTATCAACGGCAAGTCCACAAAGCAGTACAGGGACAGGGACTGGGATACATACCGAAACCATTTGGTGGGATTTGTTTTCCAGAGCTACAACCTTATCCCTCACCAGACCGTACTGTCCAACGTGGAGCTTGCCCTTACTCTTTCCGGCGTATCCAAGACTGAACGGAGAAAGCGCGCCGCGGAGGCTCTGGAAAAGGTTGGACTGGGCGACCAGCTGAACAAAAAGCCAAACCAGATGTCGGGAGGTCAAATGCAGCGGGTAGCCATTGCCCGCGCCCTTGTGAACGAGCCTGACATCATTTTGGCGGACGAGCCGACGGGCGCGCTGGACTCCGAAACCAGCGTCCAGATAATGGAGCTTCTGAAAGAGATCGCAAAGGATAAACTCATCATTATGGTGACCCACAATCCCGACCTTGCGGAGCAGTATTCCACAAGGATAATCCGCCTTTTGGACGGCGAGGTTAAAAGCGACTCCGACCCCTTTGACGGAGCGGACGAAGGCGCGGGAAAGGGTACGGCGGGCAGAAAGACCTCCATGTCCTTTTTCACTGCCTTGGCGCTGTCCCTGAACAACCTTATGACAAAAAAGGGACGCACCTTTATGACGGCGTTCGCGGGTTCCATAGGCATAATCGGCATTGCGCTGATAATGTCCCTGTCAAGCGGGGCGCAGGACTACATCGACCGAGTTCAGGAGGACACCCTGTCAAGCTATCCCCTGACGATAGAGAGCACCTCCATTGACATGACAACAATGATGACTACCATGATGACCTTAGCGCAGGCGAACGGAGAGAGCTTCGAGGAGGGCAAAATATATCCCCAGAACGTTATGACTACCATGATGGAAGCCATGTTCGCGGAGATAGCCTCCAACGATCTGAAAACCTTCAAGACGTTTCTTGAAAGCGGCGAAAGCGATATCCAGAACCTTGTGAGCGATATCAAGTATTCCTACCAAACGCCGCTGACTATCTACAAGACGGAAACGGCTGACGGCCCTTACCGCGTAAATCCCACGGCGGTGTACGACAGCATGGGGCTTTCCCATATGTCCGAAATGAACCAGATGTATGAAAACTCCATGATGTCGGGTATGTTCAGCATCTGGAAGGAGCTTATCTCAAAGCGGGAGATACTGGATTCCCAGTACGATATTCTTGCGGGACGTATGCCCGAAACCGCAAACGAGGTCGTGCTCATCGTAAACAAATACAATCAGGTGACGGACTACACCCTGTACAGTCTCGGTATACTGGATAACGCCGAGCTTACCGACGCAGTACAAAGAACGATAAACGGCGAGACCGTGGAGGAGATAAACACGGTCGAGTCCATAGACTTTGACGAGCTGCTGGGACTGAAATTCAAGCTGTTTGTGAATACCGATTACTACGCCGAGGAGAACGGCGTATGGGTGGACAAAAGCTCCGACGACGATTTTATGACCAAACAGATAGATAACTCCGAGGACATCGAAATAGTGGGAATTATCCGTCCCGCGGACAGCACCGCCGCGGCTAACGAGATAGGCTCTATCGGCTATAAGTCCGAGCTTATGACCCGCCTTATCAACAAGGTGAACGCCAGCGATATCGTCAAAGCGCAAAAGGACGACCCCGATACCGACGTCTTTACGGGACTTCCCTTTGCAGACCCCAACGGGGAGGAAACCGAACCGGAACCCGAGAACGCCGCTCCCGCTATGACTATGGAGGAATTGCAGGCGTATATTGCCACACTCGACCCCGAAACGCAGGCAATGATGACGGAGCAGATACTGACGGCTCAGCAGATGGGTATGCCCGACGACCGGATTGCGGCTTCTTTCGGGGAGCAGCTTGGTCTGAACGCGGAGGAGGAAAGCGGCGCACCCACGGTCTCAAAGTCCACCTATGAGGAAAACCTTGCGGTCATGGGCGTGTCCGACCTTGACAGCCCAAGCTCCATAAATATTTATCCCATAGACTTTGAGTCAAAGGAGTACATCACCGACATAATCGACGACTATAATCAGCGTAAGACCGACGCGGGCGAGGACGACCTCTGCATACAGTACACCGATATCATGGGCATAATGATGAGCAGCGTTACCACTATCATCAACGCCATAAGCTATATCCTGATAGCGTTTGTCGCCATATCCCTGGTTGTGTCCTCCATAATGATAGGAATAATCACCTACATCTCGGTACTGGAGCGCACAAAGGAAATAGGCGTTTTAAGAGCCATAGGCGCCTCCAAAAAGGACATTTCCCGGGTATTCAACGCGGAGACCCTTATTATCGGCTTCACCTCCGGTGCACTGGGAATACTCGTAACGCTCTTGCTGAACATTCCCATAAACATGATAATCGAACACCTTACGGACGTAAAGGAGCTTTGCAGCCTGCCTCCCATAGGGGGAACAGCTCTCGTTGTTATAAGCATGATACTTACTCTTATCGCGGGACTTATCCCCTCGGGCGTTGCGGCAAAGAAAGACCCTGTGGCGGCTCTCAGGTCGGAGTAAATGAAACGCCGCAGAAATTTAAAGGAAATGGACTGATTTGATGAACGTTATCCTTGCCTCGGCTTCTCCGAGACGGAGGGAGCTTCTGGGCTACGTCGTCCCGAGCTTTGAAATAATCCCGTCGGACGTTGACGAGACCCTGCCGGAGGGGATACCCGCCGCCAAAAGCGCGGAGTACCTCGCCGTAAAAAAGGCGGAGCATATTTCCGCGCTGTACCCCGAAAGCGTCGTCATAGGCAGCGATACGGTGGTAATAGTTGACGGAGAGATACTGGGAAAACCCGCTGACGAAGCGGACGCGTACCGAATGCTGAAGCTGCTTTCGGGAAAAGTCCACACCGTTGTTACGGGGGTATGCATTTCAAAGGGAGAAAGAAAAAGAAGCTTTTCGGAATCCACGGAGGTGGAATTTTATCCGCTGCCGGAGGAGGAGATACGAGCCTACATTGCCACGGGAGACCCCATGGACAAGGCGGGCGCATATGGGATACAGGGAGAGGGCTGCGTACTTATAAAAGGCATAAATGGGGATTTTTTCACGGTAATGGGGCTTCCCGCCGCACGGCTTAAAAGGGAATTAGCTTCATTTACCGGATCAATTGAGAAAGGACTCTTATAAAATGCTTGCAAAAATAATCGTGTCCCTTATAGCGGGACTGGGCGCGGGTCTGGGTACGGGTATAGCGGGACTTTCAGCCGCCGCCGTGATATCGCCCATGCTCATAACCTTTCTGGACGTTGAACCCTATCAGGCAGTGGGAATAGCTCTCGCCTCGGACGTTTTAGCCTCCGCGGCTTCGGCGTACACATACGGAAAGAATAAAAATCTGGATATCCGCAACGGCGTGATAATGATGATATCCGTGCTGTGCTTTACTCTGGCGGGAAGCTTTATCGCTTCGCTTCTTCCCGGCACGGCGATAGGCGGATTTTCAGTAGTGATGACAACCTTGCTGGGAGTCAAGTTCCTTGTAAAGCCCGTTACAGCCACGGAAAGCAAAATGATGAAAGGGGACAAAAAAACCGCAGCGGTACAATCTGTACTGTGCGGAATGATGATAGGCTTTATCTGCGGCTTTGTGGGCGCTGGAGGCGGCATGATGATGCTGTTCGTGCTGACAAGCGTGCTGGGGTACGAGCTGAAAACAGCGGTGGGCACAAGCGTGTTCATCATGAGCTTCACCGCTCTGACGGGAGCGGCTTCCCACTTCATTATAGACGGCGCTGTGCCCGATATTTCCATATTGGCAATGTGCATAATTTTTACTCTTGCAGGAGCGGCTGCTGCGGCGCGGTTTGCAAACAAAGCTTCCCCCAGGGTTCTGAACAGAGCGGTCGGAGGCGTGTTGCTTGCGCTTGGAGCAACGATGATAGTCACCGAGTATATTTTATAGATTAAAGAAAATATCACCGCATCTCGGGGATCACTTTGTTTTAACGATATCCGCAGTCGAGATCACAATATCGTCCGTTGATTTTCCTTCCGAATACTTGTTTTTCACAGAATAAAGCGAAACCACCTTGAATTTATATTCCGTGCCGCTTTCAAGACCTGTTACGGTACATGAACGACCATATACGTTTTTGTATTTTTCGTATCTGTTTTTTTCGCTGTTGTATAACCTTACCTGATACGCATCGGCGTTTTTAACTTTTTTCCATTTGAGCGTAATGCTGTCCGTGCTTGCCTCCGCAGTAACGGACGGTGCGTCGGGAATCCCGGGCTTTGGCTTTTCCACTGTCTCGGGAACCGTTGTTGACACCGTTATTTCCTCGGAACTTATAAGCTCGCTGTATTTGTTAGCCTTAAGCTTGTTAAGCACCGATACTTTAAAGGTATAAGACTTTCCGCTTTCAAGACCGTCAACCGTACACATTTTTGCAGTAGTGGTTTTGTATTCCGAAAATCTGCCGTTATTCAGGAAGCTTACCCTGTATGCGTCTGCGCCGTCTACCTTGTTCCATTTCAGAACAATACTGTCGGTGCCTGCGGAAACGGTAACCTCCGGAGCTTCCACAGCTTTATAGTTAGAGCAGCTGATCCCGCTGTCATGAGCATATTTTTCGGCGGCGGAATCTTTGACTACGTTCATTGACACGACGCAGCCGGTATTCGGCGAGTACCATTCCAAAAGATCTCCGTTGAACATTCTGTAGTAGCTTATATAGGCTTCGGTCTTGCCGTCGGCAATAAAGTAATCGCCGGTCTTTTCGTTAAGCATATAGCCGACAGCACGAGTCCCTACGGAAGTCCCTTTCGGAACCGTAAGAGTTTTCAGCGCAGTACAGTTCCCGAAAGCAAATTCCCGTATCTCGCCTGTCTTTGAGGGCAGCGCCGCCGTTTCAATAGCAAAACAGTTCCTGAACGCATTTTCACCTATGTACTTTATACTTGCGTTCGGCTTTTTGAACGTAAGCTTTTCAAGAGATATACAGTTCATAAAAGCTTTGTCGCCGATATATGCGGAATTTCCCTCAAAAGTCACCGATTTAAGGTTAACGCAGTTTGCAAACGCTTCATTCCCCACAGCGCAGCCGTCCGGAATAACGGCGGACGTTACATCGGTATTGCTTTTAAAGGCTCCTGCTGAGATTTCCTTTGCAACCTGCGGTATAACCGCCTTTCCGCTTTTTGAAACAGTTAGATCGGCAGCGCAGACTGCGGCGGCAGGCAGCAGCAAAGCTGTTATTGCCAGCGTCAGCAGCAGGGAAACTATCTTCTTCATATTAACCTCCTATTCGGCAAGTACAACGATTATCGAGGAGTTCTCCTTAACTGTTGAATCGGGAGCGGGGCTTTGGGACAATATCTCCGCTGAATCGCTCTCAGCGCCCACCACGCTCAGTATCACATTATTTTTGGAACACCATGCATACGCTTCGTCCAGTGTCATTCGGGTAAGATCGGGTACAGAAACGTCTTTAAGAGCCTCCGTCGTAGTAACGGTAGTAGTGGCGGCTGTAGTCTGAGCGGTTGTTACACGCGTAGTCGCCTGAGTTGTTGCAGGCGGAGCAGTAACCGCGGGAGGAGCGGTCGTTACAATAACGGGAGCCGCAGTTGTGGTAACGGGCGCCGCCGTTGTAGTCGGAACGGTTGTAGCCGCGGTCATGGGAACCGTGGTTTCGGTCTCAGTCTCAGATTCCTGCGGAGCGGCCGTTGTCTCTTCCTCGGGCTCGGATGCTTCCGTTTCGGGCGCAGAAGTTTCCACGGTTGTTTCCATATCCTCTTCAAACTCGTCTATAAGGCCGTCCTCGTCGTCATCCTCGTCCCAGTCGCTGTCTTCGTCATAATTGTCATCAGAAGCGTCCGCATACTGATAATCAGGAAAAAGCTCGCTCATTTTATCAATTACTATATCGTCACCGCCTGTGCGTTCGGCTCCCTTTTCAAGTATTTCCAAGGCTTTTTCGGTTTTGTTTTTTGCAAAGTACGCATCCGACAATCCGGCATATGCCTCAGCACATTCCCTGTTTTCGGAAATTATTTTATTGTAGATCGCTATGGCGTTGTCGTAGTCGCGGCTTTCAAGATAAATTCCCGCTTGTATGAGCTTATCTTCATAACTCTCGCTGCTTCTGCCTATAAATATAATTCCAAACGCCGCTGTGAGCATAGCAATGATCGAGGCGGCTATAAGGGTCGTCTTGATTTTTATATTCATAGTCGTCTGTGATTTCCTTTCGTTTCTTTATCAAGGGCATAAAAAATAAAAATAAGCAGAGTACCTGCCGCAAATCCGAAAAAATCAATCCAGACGTCCTTTATTTGTGAAGAACGTCCGTTTGAAAAAAGCTGTATTGTTTCATCGCAAACTGCTGCGCCCAGACCGAAAAACCCAACCAGAGGAAGTCTCGCCGAAAGCTTTTCATAAAACAGCAGCGAAAGGATAACGCCGAATACCGCAAACTCAAAGCAGTGGGCAAGCTTTCTAATAACTGCTTCGCTCAGAGCAAAACCGTCCCCGAAAAACATTTTAAGGATTTTTTCAACATACCCGCTGAGCCTGCTTGAAGCGCTCCCGGGCATTACCGAATTTATCCAGATAAATCCAAGACACCCCGCCGCGCACAGTACAAGAAAAAATTTCCGCGTAGATCTCTTCATTTCGGTAGCCTTTCGTTTAATGTGCTGAACGGTTACGAAATACGCCTTTAAAAAGCGCATTTCGTAACCGTTCAGGCGTTTTTGACGCGCCTGAAACGGTTGTAGTTGACGCTTACTTGATCTCAACTTTACCGCCCTTGGTAAGTGTAACTACGGGATTTCCGTCCTCGTCGAGTTCGATGGGACCCATATCCTCGCCGTCAAGATACCAGTGCGCGTTTGCAAGCTTCTTAGCGCTGAGTTTGCACTCGGTGATAGTGATCTTTACTTCACAGCCGAATGTTTTCTTGGACCTCAGATTAATGATAGTTCTGGACTTGCCGTTTGTAACTTTCATTGAGAGGTCGATAGGTCTTGCCTTCTTGACTGTGGACGCATCAATGGAAATTGTAGCCTTGGGAGCAACGATTTCGAGAACGCCGTTGTCTTTCTTTGCGAGATCCTTCAGAACAGAAGCTTTTACGGGAAGCTCCTTTGTAGATGTAACAGTTACAGTAGCAACCGCCTTATCCTCTCCGTCAACCTCAGCTTCAACCGCATTGTTGATAGCAGAAGAAATTTCATCTGTTGTAGCGGATGTGCTTTCGGAAGTAGACTGATTGAACACAGGAACCTGACCGTAATCCGCAGCATAAGCTGTTACGGACATAGCCGCTGTCATTGCCAGCGCAAGAATAGCGCTTGCAAGCTTCTTGGCATTATTTCTCATAATAAGCCTCCTCCTTTCTTAAATAATTATAATTAACACTTATTAAGTGTAATTACCGTTTTTGCGTGTATAAACAAGGTATCCCGACATATAGGCGGAGCCGCAGAATAAGAGTATTACTGCGGTCGCGGCGGGTACCGTGATACCGACAGCCGATCCGAACACTTCTGCCGGAACGGTTGTGATAAATCTCATAAACTCTGAAAAAACATACATTGTTATGCTCATTCTCAGCGCTTCGGGACCGTTGTCCGCAAGATATATTATAATATGGGGAAGTATCCAGTAAAGGACTGCAAACACGGGGAATTTTCTGCCGCTTTTCAGTCCGTTTTTAAATGAAAAGAACAGCCATACCGCTGCAAATGCGGCAAAAACAAGAGGTCGGAACATTCTCATAAAGCTTTCCGACATATACCTTTCAAAGCTGAACGCCGCAAAAGCGTAAGTCGTTAAAAACGCCGCCAGCATGTCGTCGGCAGAGCCCGGAAGCCTTTGCCTTTTCTCATTCATTGAAAAGCTCCTTAATGAAATTCGGGCAGCGAATCAATTACGTTTCCGCCGTCCTCTTCGGTATAATCATCTTCTTCGTCATAGTCATCATAATCCTCATCTTCGTCCTCTTCCGTGATCTTTGTCTCCACAAAAATGTCGTAAGGTCTGTTAAACTGAGAGGTGTACGGGACTACCCCGTTGTAATTATTTATCATCAGAACAGTATAGCAGCCTACTGAAAACACAGCCGCTGCTACCGCCGAAGCGACCGCTGCGATCCTGCCCTTCTTTTCGCGGGCAAAGTCCCAAATGACTGCCGCCGCGTCGGGCAGAAGGTAAAGGATAGGAGGAAGATAAGTCAGCAACGCGAATCTTGAAAGTATCGCATGGCGCGTACCCATTGCTTCAAAAACCGTTGTAAACATAAGACAGTTTATATAGACGCCGTTATTCGGATTTCTTTCAATAAGCCTTTTCCTGAACAGAAAGCACGCTATGAAA
The DNA here is from genome assembly GCA_910584715.1 of uncultured Oscillospiraceae bacterium. GTDB lineage: Bacteria > Bacillota > Clostridia > Oscillospirales > Ruminococcaceae > RGIG8773. The sequence goes on along the minus strand of CAJUAN010000033.1, from coordinate 10,473 downwards.
AGTACGCCGAACATTACGGTGTATCTTATCGGAAGACCTATGGACGCTTCGGGATTCGTATCGGGATTGTAATCGCCGTATATAGAAAATTTATCTATCATCATCATCATCGCAGAACGAGAGAAAATGCAGAATACGACCGTTCCCGCGGAAACTATCCCAAGATATATCCATGACGGTTTTATTTTCAGGAAAAAATACAGAACTGTCATTATAAGCGCCGACCAGTGAAAAGACGCCGCTGCAATAACAAGAACAGCAAAGTAAAAGTAATTTTTCCCTCTTGTATATTTTATCGCATAGGCAACAATGATTGCCGCAATAAACTGGCGCAGGAAGCAAAGGGAATTAAAAAATACCCCAAAGCACAGAAACGCGAATACGCTTATCCACGGAATTGAAGAATTTTTCAGGATCAGCGCGAAAACTGAGAAGTATATAACTACCGAAGTAAAGATAAAGACGGTATAGTATTTTTCAAACCCCAGATTCAGAATATAGATCGGCATAAGGAAACCTTTTTCAAGCCGCATTTCAGATATCTCGTCTATATCGTAAAAAAGCAAATCGGCATATATTCCACCGTAGGAGTTAAAATCGTGTCCGACCTGGAACCTGACTGCGGAAACGACCGTAAACAAAACCGCAAAAACAGCACAGTAAACGATCTTTCCCCATTTGCCGCATTTCTTTCCGCAGAGCGGCATTGCCGCGCAGGAAACGGCAAGGAGTATGTAATATATCAGCATCCGCGTTACTCCCCGGAGCTTTCCGCCGCGGCGCCGTCCTTGGACGAATAGCCGTAGCCATAACCGTAGCCGTATTTATAGCCGTATTTGGAAGCGTACTTCTTTCCGTAACGACCCGATTTTTCAGGTTTGCAGAATGTCTTGACAAAGCCCAGAGCCTTTCCGTTGGCAAGCTGTATCTTTTCTATCGCGCTCTGTATGTCGGGGTGTATCGTAGAACCCTCTCTTATAACGAAAACAAGTCCGGCGATCTCGGTGTTCATGAGCTGCGAGTCGGTAACGACGTTTACTGGCGGAGTATCAAGGAAAACATAGTCGTAGTCGTCGGAAGACGCCTTTAGGAAAATTTTCATCGAATCGGAAGCAAGCAGCTCCGACGGATTGGGAGGGATATCCCCCGTTGTAATAATATCCAGGTTGCTCATTACCTCGGGGCAGATAGCTTCCCTTACCGTGCAGAAACCGCCGAGGATAGAAGACAAGCCTTTTTTAGGCTTTACTCCGAAGCTTTTCGCCATAACCGGTTTACGCAGGTCGCATTCCACGAGAAGCGTTTTAAAGCCTGCGTTGGCAAAGGATATCGCAATATTGGCGCAGGTCGTGCTCTTTCCCTCGGACGGGTTCGAGCTTGTTACCGCAACAATCTTTTTATTGCTTGTAGAAGCCGCGAACATAATATTGGTTCTGGCGGTGTTATACGCTTCGGTGATAGCGAAAGGCGTATTTTCGGAAAGCAGCCTGTCGGCTCTTTCCGTTCCCACTGCCGGAGTTTCGGACTTTTGCTTGGGACGGCTGTCGCCGTAGCCGTAACCGTATCCGTACCTGGAATAACCGTATTTGCTCTCGTTTGCCGACATAAAGTCGGTGATCTCCGCAAAAACAGGGATGCCGTAAAGCTTGGCAAGGTTGTCGTCATGCTTTACCACAACGTCCAGCATATCGTTTACAAAGACGATTATGTATGCGGCGACCAGACCAAGAAGAAGTCCGGCGGCCGTGATAAGCGTAACATTGGGAAAGGAAGGTCTTATATCGATCTCGCCGTAGTCTATAACTTCGAGGGAGCCCGACTTGATGACTCTGAGGAACTCGATATTGGAAAGCCTTACAAGCTCGTTTACTATCCTCTCCGCTTCCTGCGGATCTGTCGATTCCACCACGAGCTGCATGACCTCGGTGCTGTTTACCGAAGTGGCGGTGATCATTTTATCAAGTTCTTCCTTTGTGTAGGGCAGGTCAAGGTTCGCAATAAGATTGTCCATGACCGTTCCGCTTTTAAAGATGATCTGACAGGTGTTTACAAGCTTCTGAGCCGCGTTTATATCGTTTATGTTCACGCTCTCGGACGTCTGCTGGCTGTTTTCAACATAGAGCAGCGCCTTGGACTCGTACTTTTTTGTCATGACGAATTCCGAAAGCACAAAAGCTGCCGCGGCGCAGATTACGCCCACCAGAATAACAAACAGCAAGTGCTTTTTCAGAATCCTGAAAAGATACATTAAATCAATAACTTCCTCGTTCTCCATTATCCTTTATAACTCCTAACATTGTACATATTATTTATTTATCAATGTATACAGTATTTTCCGCCGCAGCGACATCCGCTGTCGTTCTTATTGTCTTTAAACGCTTTTACAGAAACAAAAAGACCGCAATACGTTTCAAAAATTATTTTAACATAAAAAATATTCAATGTCAATATGTTTGTATACAAATTTTCCTCAAAATAAACATTTGTTTTGAACTGTTTGCAATAAACAGCAGCGTGCGTTAACAAAATATTCTTAAAGGGGAATTTTGTTCACTTTTTGTTTTTATATATTGACATAAATTATTTTTTAAGGTATAATTATTTTAAGTCTTAAAGCGGAGGAAAAATATCCCGCCTTAATAAAGGCTCCTCCGAAAATACTCAGAAAGGAGAGCTGCTCCCCCGTCTTTTCTGCGGGAGCATATTACGATAATGCGTATAGATTTCCATTCACATATTCTTCCCGGCATGGACGACGGCGCCGCCGACATAAAGGAATCCCTTGCCATGCTTAAAATGCTGTCCGAAGCAAAAGTGGATAAGGTCGTGCTCACGCCCCATTTTTACCGCCAGAACGAAAGGATCGGTTCTTTCCTGAAACGGCGCGAGGCTGCCTTTGAAAAGCTTTCCGAAGCGGCGGCCGAGGTCGGGGGCTGCCCCGAAATGATACTCGGAGCCGAGGTATATTTTTACCCCTCTCTTTCCTCCGATCCGGACTTCCATAAGCTCTGTATTGAAAACACCGGTTATATCCTGCTGGAGCTTCCATTTGAACAGTTCCATGACAATTTCTACAGCAGCTATGCAAAATTTTCCAACAACTGCGAACAAAAAATTATTTTAGCTCATATAGAAAGATATCTCAGCTTCGGGAACACTCCCAATGAGATCATGCGTATTTTTGAATACGGCAACGCGCTCTGCCAGATGAACTGTTCCTCTCTTGCGGAAGCAAGTTTGATGAAGAAAAAAACAATGCTCCGGTTTATTTCGGACGGTCTTATAAGCGCAGTGGGAACAGACGCCCACAACACGGCCCGCCGTCCTCCGATGTACGGAAAAGCCGAAAAGCTGATCGTTTCAAAATGCGGGCAGCAGACGTTCGACAGGATATGCCGCCGAAGCGGAATGATACTTGAAGACGGCAGCCTGAAAGAAATAATACGGAACACATAATACCCTTATAAAATAACCGCATAAAACCGTTTGGCTTTATGCGGTTATTATATTACCGTCGGGACTGTACCGGCGTTATCTGCGTTTGTCTCCCCACCTCAAAGCCGTTGTTGTTTATCGTTATTACCATAACTGTGTCGCTGTTTATCCCTCCGCTTTCCGATGTTGCAACGGCGTATGCATACGTAGGATAATCATATACTACTATATAATTGCCCTGCGCCGGATATTGCCGACTATTAACATTTGCCGTGCCTCCTGCGTCAGAGCTTGAAAATTCTTCGCCAACAGAGACCACCGTGTACGTTCCCGACATTTCCTCGGAAGAGAATTCTTCAGCAAGCGCTTCCGAATATTCGGCGGCGGACTCCTCAACAGCGCCGTATCCCGGACTGTCGGAGACCGCATAATAGCTGTATTCCTGTACGTCGGCTGAGGCGTCCGAAACAGCCAGATCATAAACTAATGCTCCGTATGGCATTACCGCCACATTGAATACGGCTGCCGCGGCTGCGGAAAGCGCGGCTGCGGATATTCCCGCAAAGACGGATTTCCTTTTTGTCATAACGTCTCTTATACGTTCCTCAAGACTGCCTCCCGAAAAGCTCCCCGCAAGGGAAAAGCTTTTTTCGGCGGGAACGCAGCGTTTTTCTTCTACGCTGATAAGAGTCATTGCATAATCCTCGGGAGCGGTTTTCCCACGCCTCAAAGCCGTCTCGTCACAGGCAAGCTCAATGTCGCGGTTTGCGAAAACAAACATTATCCAAACCAAAGGATTGAACCAGTACAAAGCAGCGCATACCGCAAGGAGCGCTTTGAACAGCGCGTCCAGACGTTTTATATGCGCAAGCTCATGGCACAGGACATTGCGGACATCTTCGCCGTGTATGTCCATGCCTTTGGGCAGGATTATCACAGGCGAAAATATTCCGTATGTAAGGGGAGAATCGGTTCTGTCCGAAACAAGCAGACGGACGCTTCTCATTATCCCGAATTCGTTTTTCAGCGGCTTAATGTTATAGTCTGCGGGAACAGCACAGGAAAAAGCAATTCTGCCTTTAATATGGTATATTACAAAAACCGAACCCGCAAAAACCGCTCCGAAAAGCCATATGTATCCGCACAGAGAAATGAAAAAACCGCTTTCCGAAACAGGTACCTCCACATTGATGACCGCCTCGGGCATAGCCTGGACAAGTTCGCGTACCGAATAAGCAGTCTCCGTTACCGCCGTATCGGACGCGCTTGCTTCCGTAAATGAAATTCCCGTTGACGGCAGCAAAAGCTTTGCGGCGGCGATAAGCCACAATGCGGACAATACCCTCTTTGGCATTTTCCGGAACATTATTCTCCTCAGAAATACTATCACGGCGATCACTGCCGCGGCAGACAGGCTTCTTCCGATAATATCCATGGTAAAACTCCTTTATCTGAGTTTATTGACAAGTTCTTTAAGACGTCCGATCTCTTCCTTTGACAGTCTGTCGGAGCTTAGCAGAGAAGCCGCCAGCATATCCGCGGAGCCGTTGTACATCCTGCTTATCAGCTCGTCTGTCTCGTACTCGCGCGCTTCGTCGAGAGACACCTCCGCATGGCAGATAAAGTTCGGGTCTGTGCGGCTCACAGCGCCCTTGTCTATACATTTTTTTATTACGGTGTATGTTGTGGTCTTGCTCCAGCCGACCTGCTTTCCCAAAACGGCGGCGATATCCTTTGCGCTTGTATCGCCGTTTTCCCACAGCACCTGCATTACCTTTAGTTCCGAATCAAAAAGCTTCATTAACACTACCCCCATAAGTTCTATTTAAGTAGAACGCATTATAATTTTACCACACAGCTGCGGATTTGTCAACGTTTTTTTGAACTGCATAGACGTCAGTTTTGGAACAATATAAATTTTTGTTTAGCGGCGGGGGAATTTGTCGTGATTTTACAGTAAGTGCTTGAAATCGGGATAGCGTGAGCCCGGATGGAAAATGGATAGGGTTGTCCCCTGCACCTGCGCGATATCTATAAAACTCAAGAATATTAGATCAAGACAAAGCAAACAAAAAAGTCCGGCAAAAATTCAAACCGTTTTTAATGCAGAACTTACCTGCAATATTTTGAAAGCGGCAGCGGAAAATATTATTAACGCTACTGATGAAAGGATACGCGCTTATGACAAAGGCTGCCGAAAATCTTATTCTTTTCCTTTTCGGGGGAATTGCCTACTCGATGATAGAAGTACTGTTCCGCGGCTATACTCACTGGAGTATGACCGTTACCGGAGGAATATGTCTTGTGCTTATGTACAGACATTTTACTGCAAGACCCCATGACCCGCTGGCTGTAAAATGCCTTTTCGGAGCTGTGACCATCACTGTTCTGGAATTTGCCGCAGGGTGTATAGTCAATCTCTGGCTCGGCTGGAACGTCTGGGATTATTCAGGTATGATGTTCAATCTTTACGGTCAGATATGCCTTCCCTTTTCCGCCCTCTGGTTTCTGCTGACGGCGCCTGTCACCGCACTGACAGATTTTTTCAGCAGAAGATTTGCCGAAATGCAGCCGCAGGTACCCGAAAGGCTGAGTCTGCCGGAAACTGGAACAGGACCCGACGGCAAAAAAATCTCCGCGGTTTGACTGCGGAGATTTTTTATCTGCGCTTTTATTGGTCAGTATAAGCGCTTTTTGAGGCTCATGCGCCGGATACTGCGTTTATTCTTTTTGCATATCCTTTTTTTCGTTTTTCTTTCTCTTTTTGTAGAAATAATACCATACGGAGGAAGCCGCGGCAAAAATAAATTCCGCCACAACAGACAGCCAGAACTTCGGCGAAGAGGGATGTTCAACGTTTGCTCCCATGAGGGTAGTGGTAATTATCCCTGGAAGTATCCCGAGAAATGAACCGAGCATATATTTCCATAACCCGAAGCCCGCCGAACCGAGAAACATACTTACCAGATCGCATGGGAGAATGTTTATGACCCTTAAAAAGTACGCGATGAAAAGCTCGTTGTCCGACTTCAGCTCGCGGAGCTTCGCGGCATTTTTGTTCTTGTTTATAAGCCCCTCCACAAACTCTCTTTCTGCAAAGCGTCCAACTGCGTATGGAATCAGTATCATAACCGCGACGCCTGTACAGTTCACAATAAAAGCCGACAAAAACGTAGGGAAAATACTTCCCGAAGCCGCAATAAGAACAAGCATCGGAAAAAAAAGCGACAGGGATTTCAGTGCGAAAAGTCCCACCATCACAAGAGCGGCGAGCCACAAATTTTCGGGAGTAAATTCAAGTATGTGCTCTATGGTAACTCCCCTGAAAAATTTCAGATATATAAGCGCGCATATACCTATCATTACAATGGGCGCTATTTGGACGATCCGTTTTATGACTGCCGTTACCGCTCCTTTTGACAATTTATTTTCCCTCCTTTTCCAAATATAACCGCTGGACCTCGCAAAATTGCTTTGCAGCCTGGGCAGTTTGGGCAGCTTTTTAAAGCTGTGCTTGAACCGCTGCGCCTGATAATAATTATTTCTTCGGGTTTCCGCTGCTATTCGGGGAACCTCCCGCGGGAACGCTTTTTCTGAAAAACATTTTCTGCACCTTTGCGCTTTTTGTCCTCAGACGTTTTACTACGAATTCACGGAACAGGGCATACAGTACCGACGAGGCAGGTATCATCACAAGCATACCGAAAACTCCCATGAGCTTTCCGCCGATAGTAACAACGAAAAGCACCCATATTGCCGGAAGCCCCACGCTTTTTCCCACCACTCTCGGATAGATGAGATTTCCTTCTATCTGCTGGATTATCAGGAACATTATCACAAATCCGAGCGCCATCATAGGGCTTTCCATAAATATGAGAAACGCCCCCACAAAGCAGCCGATAAATGCCCCCACCATTGGAATAAGCGCCGTAAACGCGATAAGCACGCTTATCAAAGCCACATAGGGCATTTGGAAAATAAGCATCGCCACCGCAAACATACAGCCTAAAATTACCGCTTCGAGGCACTGTCCCGATAAAAAGCTTGAAAAGGTCTTGTTGGACTGAGCAGCTATTTCAAAGAACTTGTCCGCCGCCTTTTCGGGGAAAACCGCGTACATTGACATTCTTAGCTGGTTGCCGAGGACTTCCTTCTGGAGCAGTATATAGATCGCAAAGACAAATCCTATAAACGAGGAAACTATCCCGCTGACAGCGTTTGCCGCCGCATTTACGGTGGACGAGACTCCGCTTGTGACCCATACCGACACCGAGGAGACCAGACCGCTCCAGTTTATTTCAAGTCCCGATATCCATTCCTGTATCTCGGGATAATCCTTAAAAATGCTTTCTATCCAGTCCTGAACCTTTACCATATAGGCAGGTATCTGTATACCGAGATTGCCCGCCGTAGTAACGATCTGCGGTATCACCAGTATCATCACCGCCGCGATAACGGCTGCAATGGCAAGCAGCGTGAGTACAAGCGCGGCAGGTCTGCGGAGCTTGTCCAGCTTTTTGCTTTTAGGAAAAAGTATTTTTTCGACGCCCCTCATAGGAACGTTTATTACAAACGCGATCACCGCGCCGGTCAGAAACGGCATAAAGATCGACAGTATACTTCCAAGGAACCCGACCACGGAGCCAAGGTTTCTGAATATGCAGTATATTGCCGCGGAGACGGAGATTATTCCGATTATTTTCAGCGATGTTTTTTTATCGAGCTGCATTTGCTGTATCCTTCCTTAATAAAATAATTTCTGTCTGAAGCACATATCCGGCGTCTCCCGCTGTTACATAAGCGGAGCGAACAGCCTTAAAAGATGTCCTGCGGCTTTTTTGAAAATATTGAAGCGTTTGCAGTCCTCAAGGGATATCTGCATACACTTTTTCAACGTGTCCTGCATATCCTGTTCCACCTGCGACACGACCGGATGCTTGTAAAAATATGACGCGCATTCAAAATGCAGGAAAAGGCTGCGGTAGTCGAGATTTATGGAGCCTACCACCGCCCGCTTGTCGTCGCTTACAAATCCCTTGGCGTGAACGAATCCCGGCGTGTATTCGTATATCTTTACACCGGAACGGATAAGCTCCGCATAGTAAGAACGGGCAAGCAGATAAGCGTAAACCTTGTCGGGAATATGAGGCATTATGATAATTACCTCCACGCCGCGCTTTGCGGCATAGGTCAGCGCTCCGGTCATTTCGTTGTCAAGGATAAGGTACGGGGTCATTATGTGGACGTACTTTTCCGCTCTGTTAAGTATATCCAGATAAACGTTCTGACCCACATTTTCGTTGTCCAAAGGGCTGTCTCCGTAGGGCAGCACATATCCTCCGGTCGGGAGGCTCTTCTCCCTGAGCTCGGGGAAATCGGTTTTTATATAATTTGCGTAGTTATCCTCGCTGCTTTCGGTAATGTTCCAGTTTTGCAGGAACATTATGGTAAACCCCGCAACGGCTTCGCCCTTCAGCATGACCGCGGTGTCTTTCCAGTGACCGAAGCGTTCTACCTTGTTAATGTACTCGTCGGCAAGATTTATTCCGCCGGTGAAAGCGGTGTGACCGTCCACAACAAGTATTTTTCTATGGTCGCGGTTGTTCTGGACAGTTGACAGAACCGGCTTTATGGGGGAGAACATTTTGCACTTTATTCCCATAGCCTCAAGCTTTTTGGGGTACCGATAGGGAACGAGCATAAGGCTGCACATTCCGTCGTACATAAAGCGGACGTCCACGCCTTCCTTTGCTTTTCTTGCAAGTATCTCCAGAATAGTATCCCACATTTCGCCGCGCTCCACGATAAAATATTCCATAAAAATAAATTCCTTGGCGGCTTCAAGCTCGGGAATTACTGCGGCGAAAAAGTCCTCGCCCACGGGATAATATTGGGCGTAGGTGTTTTTCCATATGGGGTACCCCGCATAGGTTTTCATATAGACGGCAAGATTTTTTTCCTTGACGCTTATTTTTTCGATCTCGTCCAGCGTATCCTGATCCTGCGGGATAAATGGCGAGGTCTCGTCTATCAGCTTCAGTATGCGGTCGTTCATAATATGGGTACCCAGCTCCAGCTTGGCGAAAAGGTATGTCGCCATTCCGAAAAACGGGATAAGCATTACAGGGATTATCCACGCCAGCTTATAGTACGGATTGGTATTATCGTTTATTATCCACACCAGCACTACGATCGAAAGAAGCATTGACGCTGCGGAGAAAAAAACAAATCTGTCGTTGAAAAATTTCAAGGCGGCAGCAATGAAAGCTATCTGAAGTAAAAGTCCGAAAACCACTATCATTGTTCTGCCGAAAATAATTTTAAAAAGACTTTTTAATTTCCTTTTTATTACATATCTTCCTTTCACAAGCCAATTACGCTGCCTTTTTTTATATTTTAACACTATAGAACAGACTTGTCAAGGCGTGGGGAATTTTGCGGTATGGAAATTGAATTTAGTGTAATAAATTTTTGTTTAACGGGGAATCCCCGCCGCCTGAGTCACCCCCTGCGTAAATTTGCTTGAATCGTTACTGGGCAATGCCCCCTCAAGGGGGCGGGAAAGTTTGTTGAAATTTTATTGCCGTCCTTTTCTTTTGTTTGGTCTTTATTTATTCTTGGGTTTTATAGTAATTGAGTGAAGTCGGGGGTCAGGCACCAACTGCCGCAAACGGCAGTCACCCCTCTACCTCCTTAATCCCTCTCCTCTCTCCCAACGCTACTGGAGAAGACGTTAATTGCGTTAAAACAGGATAGCGTGAGCCTGGAGAGGGAAAGGGGCGAGGGGAAAAGGAGCGCGAGGGAAAACCCGAGAGGGGAAAGGGGGAGGGCGGCTCAGCGCCCTTTTGTCTCCCGAGAGCGCCTCCCCCTTTCCCCGGGAGGGTTGTCCCTCGCACCCCTGCACTATCTGTAAATTAAAATCAAATAATATCAAGACAAAACAAGAAAAAAGTCCGCAAACCACAGCAAAACCATAAACCCTAATAAAGCGGTTAAGACAAATCAAAAGAAAAAGTAAAAAGCTAAACAAAAATTTAT
>CAJUAN010000032.1 GCA_910584715.1 uncultured Oscillospiraceae bacterium | reverse complement strand
TCCTCACCCCTTTCTCCGTTTTTTAAGGATATGCGCCTGCGGGCGCGGGGAAGGAGTTTCGCGCTTTGCGAAGCGCGACAAGGGGCTCTGCCCCCTTGACCCCCGCAAGCTGTGCTCAGCTTGACCAGCTAATCTCTGGCGGGGCAATACGTTTGTGCGCTAAGCAAAAATTGACAATATAAAAACGATTCCAATGATTTTTCCTTTTCTTCGGTTGACATACCGCTTGTTTATATTGTATAATTAAAATATATGTATAGTTAGTATATCGCCTGACCCCAAAAGACGTTTTTACAATAGTGCGAATTTACTCGAGAGGAGCAGCGTAATGAACCGTACCTATGACGGCGCGTCAGCTTTCGGAGACAAAACACTTCTGAAAGCCTTGGAACACACCTCCATTCACTACTTTAGCTATGATGTGCGCAGCGGAACAGCCGAAATACCGCCGAGAACCTGTGAAAGATTCAAATGCGGTCCACTGTACAAAAATATGCCCTATTCCTTTTCGGAGGACTTTGTTCTTGAAAGTGATATCCCAGCATTTAACAAGCTGTACTTTGATATAAACGGCGGAGCGGAGTCCTCCGACGCAATGTTCAGGAACAAGAGCGGAAAAAACTGGTGCCATGCTACGCTTACTACTGTGGAACGTGACGGAAACGGCATTCCTGTCCGCGCTGTCGGTATCATAGAGGATCTTTCCTCGATCAAACAAAGAGAGCAGCGCTACTCTGAATGGATAGACGCGCTTGGTGAGCTGTACCCTATCCGCTGCTGCATTGATATGACGACCAACACCTATATGGTCGTCGAGGGCAAACTCGGTTTGGCGGGACATATTCCCGACTGCGGCGACGCTGAAAGCGCAATGAAGCTTTACGCCGAAAGCTGCGTTTTCGAGGAAGACCGTTCCGAATACATGAATAAGTTCAGCGCGGATTATATCCGCTCCCATCTGGACTGCGAAACGCGGAGCTTCAGTTATGAGTTCCGTCAGCTTAACAATTCCGGTCTGTACAACTGGATGCGCGGTACGGCGGTACTCGTGAACGTTCTTCCCGACGGCTCCGTACATAACGTTCTCTATACGGCTCAGTGTATCGACGAGGAGAAACAGGAAAAGGTGCTGCTTGAGTCCTCCCTCAGCCTTATGAGGGACACATACTACCGTATCGGCTGCATTGACCTGAACAAAAACTCCATGCACACTATTACTATTTCGGAAACCGAAAAGGACGACGCCCCGTTTTTTAAGGAGGACTTTGACTCCCAGATACGCCGCTTCGCCGAGGATTACGTTTTGATGGAGTACAGGGAAAAATTTCTGAACATAATGCTTCCCGCCAGAATGAAAACCATTTTCGACATGGGCTCAGATTACATAGACATAACCTACCGCCGGCTTGAGGACGGCGAACCTAAATGGGTGCGCACCGAGCTTATACCACTTCAGGGGTACTCGCCGCAGAACAGGCTCGTTATGTGGTACGTTAAAAATATTTCCCACGAAAAAGCCGCCGAGGAAAAGCTTTCCAAAACCCTGCTCCAGGTGAACACCGACATAAATTTACAGCTTGAAACGATACTGAGCGGCATTTCCGGAGGCTTCAAAATAAGCCGCGGCGATGAAAAATTTACTTATACCTATATAAGCGAATCGGCTGCCGCTTTGTTCGGCTACTCTGTGGAGGAATTTGTCCGGGTCTCAAACAACAGCGCCTCCCGCATCGTTTACCCTCCCGACCTTGAAGATGTTCTCAAAGCTTTGGAGGACGACCTCAGCCGCGGAAGCGTTTACTCTGTAAAGTACCGCGTAAAGTGCAAGGACGGCAGTATCAAATGGATAGTCGACAGCGGAAAAAAAGTTGCCGGAGAAGACGGAAATACACTGTTTTACAGCTTCTACAACGACGTTACCGAGCTTGAAGAACGCAACATGGAGCTTAGAAATTCCCTTACAATGATCAACCAGATGATGCGCTCCCTCAACTGCGGAATATTTGCGTACCGTCTGCCGAGGCGCGAAATACTTCTTCTTAACGACGAAGCAAAGTTCCTGTTCGGCTGGAACGGCAGTGACGCGGACATGAACATGAACAGAATCATGCGGGAGAATATCCTACCCGAGGACATAGCTGTTATGTCCAACGCGGTTAAAAGCATAAAAGAGCCCGGCGGCGAAGCGTCATACGAGTTCCGCATAAAGCACAGCGACGGAACGGTTTGCAGAGTACAGACCAACTCCCGTATGCTGGAATTCGACGACGGCAGCAGATTTATTTTAAGCTCAATGCTCGACATCACCAAAACCTACGAGCTTAACGAGATAATCAAGGAAGAGAGAGGTCAGTACCGCGACGCGCTGCTCACCAACTGCGAATACGCTTACTCTTTCGATCTTACCGACGGAATTATCACCAGCGAATACGTTACAAAGCACGGCATAAATCCATTCAGAAAATTCAATATAAAGCTTCCCGTTGCATTCGACGAATTTATAAGCGAATGGCTTGAAAAAGCCGAACCGCAGTTCCTCGACAAGGAAATGGTAGCCGAACTGAGCCGCGAAGCAATGCTGAAAAAATACAACTCCGGCGAAAGAAGCGGGGAAGTAGAATACTACAGCAGCGTGACGGATTCCTACACCCGTGTGACTTCACTTTTGTCGCGGAGCGAGAGAAACGGTCATATCATGGCTGTCATAGTCGGCACCGACACCACAAAGAGCCGCCAGGCGGAGGAAAACGCAAAGCACGCTCTTATGGACGCATACGAAGCGGCAAGGCGGGCGAACTCCGCAAAGTCGGACTTCCTGTCAAGAATGAGCCACGATATCCGCACGCCTATAAACGCCATTATCGGTATGACTGCCATTGCGGGAACTCATCTTGACGACACTGACAGGGTTACCGACTGTCTGAACAAGATAACGGTATCCTCGGGACATCTGCTCTCGCTTATCAACGAAGTTCTGGATATGTCAAAGATCGAGTCTGGCAAGGCCGACCTGAACGAGGAAGAGTTTAATCTTTCCGACCTGGTGGACGCTCTTATCTCAATGGTGCGCCCGCAGATAAAGGCAAAAAATCAAAATTTGAAGGTATGCATACGAAACGTGGTGCACGAAAAGGTCATCGGAGACAAGCTGCGTATACAGCGGTCTTTCCTGAACCTTGCAAGCAACGCGGTCAAGTACACTCCGGAGGGCGGAAACATAAAGATCGGCATTTCCGAAACTACACGTGAAAACGAAAGGGCGGGAAGATACGAATTTGTTTTCGAGGACGACGGCATAGGAATGTCCCCCGAATTTGTGGAGCACATCTTCGAACCGTTTTCAAGGGCTTCGGACAGCCGCATAAGCAAAATACACGGAACAGGTCTGGGACTTGCCATAACCGACAATCTTGTGCGCATGATGAACGGAGACATAAAGGTGGAAAGCGAACTTGGAAAGGGTTCAAGATTTACGGTGAATATTTCCCTGAAGCTTCAGGATACCGAGGATATTTCCTACGACGCTTTTGCCGGACTGCCTGTGCTTGTGGCTGACGACGAGGAGACTACACGGGAAAACGCCCTGCGCATACTGAAAGAGCTTGGCATGAACGGCGAGTGCGTTTCCGACGGAAAGTCAGCGGTGAAAAAGGTCTTTGACCGTTGTAATGCAGGAGAAAATTTCTTTGCCGCGCTTATCGACTGGAAAATGCCCGGAATGGACGGTATAAGGGTAACAAAGGAAATACGCAGACAGGTAGGGCACGAAGTTCCGATAGTTATAATCTCCGCTTCAGACTGGTCGGACATCGAGCTTGAAGCGCGGGCTGCCGGCGCGGATGCGTTTGTCAGCAAGCCTTTGTTTACATCAAAGCTGGCGCGGCTCTTCCGCGAGATGATATCGGGCGGGGACAGATCCGACGACGAAAACGATATGGACAATCTTAAAAACGCCGACTTTTCGGGCAAGCGGGTGCTTCTTGCGGAGGACAACGAGTTAAACACGGAGATAGCCGTTGAACTGCTTGAAATGACGGGTCTGGAAGTGGAATGCGCGGAGAACGGACGGAAAGCCGTGGACAAATTCGCAGCCTCGGAGCAGGGTTACTACGATCTGGTGTTTATGGATATCCAGATGCCTATCATGAACGGAAATGAAGCGGCAAGGGCAATACGTGCTCTCAACCGCCGCGACGCAAAGGGAGTACCCATTGTTGCGATGACCGCAAACGCTTTCAACGACGACGTTCAGGCTTCCATGAACGCAGGTATGAACGAGCATATCTCCAAGCCGCTCGACCTTAAGGTGCTGGTGAAAACACTGGGAAAATGGCTTAACTGATAATTATAAAAACGCGCCCTCCCGACGGAGAGCGCGTTTTTATAGGTTATTAGTATAACATTGAATTTGGGTATGCTATATCCTTACTATTTCGTAAACGTCCTTTTCCTTGTCGGAGGCGATGTAGTCGTAGAAAAGCTTCAGGCACTTTCCGCGGGAAAGCTTTTGGTTCGGGTCGAACTCTCCGTCTCTGCCCGAAATAAGCTTCTTCGCCTTTGCGATAGCAATATAACCGCAGTAAGGGTCGCTCTGCTTAACGTTCTTGAAGGGCGGCGCGTAAATGTTCCTGACATCCGCGGCGGCAAAACAGTCGTTGGCGTAGCCGTAAACGAAGATACGCGCAAGCTCCCCGTAGGTAAGCTTTTTCTTTAGCATCGGATTTTCATAGTATTCGTACCGTTCTTCCTTTTCGTTGTATTTCCTTTCGTCGGGATAAAGTCCTGCGAAGCTCTTGCCGTGAGCTTTGCCGCAAAGCGTTACAAACTCGCCTACGGTTATGACTTCGTCCGGATTCAGCTTTTCGTTATCGTTGATACGCACGCCGTACTTGAACAGCTCGGTTATCTCCTTTTCATATTTATGTCCCTTTATGTCGGTGTAGAGCTTGACCTCCTTAACCGGCTCGGGTTCCTTTTCCGCGGTATAGTAGGCTTCGCCGTAGCTTGTTATCCTCTCGCCGGTTATCGCGTTAATATAGTAGTGCGGTTCAAATTCATAGGTAAGATATACGTGGGACTTTAGCTGCAGGTCGGTAAAGCCGGTGTAGTAAAGGTCGGGCTTCATATGGTCGAAAAGCTTTCTGTAGGCTTCCTCCTCGGAAACAAGGTTTGCTTCGGGAAATTCTATCTCGTGATATCTGTAGGAAAAAAGCCTTACCTCGCCCTTTGAGTCCACCCTGACATCCATTGTATCAAAAACAGCCGGCAGACCGTTCACACAGCGGGTATATTCAAATGTGCCGACCACCGTGTCCTTGTCGATCTTAATGTTATCGTCATATACGTACTCAGCCGCTTTTTCGCCGATAAAATGCTCCGCCGCCTTTTCCGCAAGGTCAAGAGATTTTTTCTTGTCAAGCGGCGTTTCGTTTTTGTTTTTGCTCTTGTCGCCGTAGCTGTAGCTCTTGTAAAAGTATATGATCTTTCCGCTGTAGGCGTCCAGGGTAACGTCAAGATAGATACAGTCCTTGGTCTCGTCGGCAGTGGTAAATTCAAACTCCAAGCAGCGTGACGGGCGGGCTTCCCCATAGTCGTCCGTATAGGAGGAAATATAGCTTCTCTCCAGAACGAGCTCCTTGTTGAAAACTATGTACTCGTCCGCCTTGATTATTTTGAGGGCCTCCTCGTAGCTGAGAAATTTATTTTCCTTTTCGAGAGCCTCCTTTTCCGCTTCGCTCAGCGAAGGCTCGTCGTCCCCGTCGTCTTCAGAGCCCGCGTATGCGCTTACGCTGTCGCTTTCGCCGTACCCCCAGCTGTATGCGTCGGTGTAGGAAAACTTCTCCCTGTCGTCATAAAGAGCAGTATACTTTCCCGTAATAGCGTCTATCTCGTTTTCATCGCTTACCGTAGGCTCGTAGACCGCCAACACATAGGGCGTATAAGTGCGTTTGTCTGTTTCCTCGTTATATTCGTATTTGGCAAACAGGTCGTAGTAAGCTTCAAGGGGCTTTCGTGAGGCGTAAATGTCCGATACCTCCTTTACGGAAAGCTTTTTTGAGGCGTCGGGGAACATAGCGTCGTTCCACCATTTCAGGGAATATTCCAGAAGCTCCCCCGTATCGCGGTCGATAATTACCGAACCGTAATTTTGGCTCAGACCGATGCCGCTTTCCTTTCGGCTGATATCGTATTTTACCTTGCTCCCGAAAAGGCTCATTTCCGAGGACCTCCGCTCTATAGCGGGATTTCCTTTCAGGTCGGGGTTGAGCTGATAAAGATATTTTTTCGCCAGATCGTCCTGCTCCTTTGCGGTCAGCTTTGAAAAGCTCGGCTTGTTTGCGCTGTCCGTATCATCGAGCCAGTAATTGAAATAACTGATAAAGCCGTTGTAATATTCCACCGTAAGGTACCCGACGGATTCGTTCATAAGATGTTCAACATCGTAACTGCTGTAGTTTCGGTATTCCTTGGTCTCGTCGACCCGGTACCATAAGAATCTGTAGTAGGTCGTGCTGTATTTCGTATTAGTTTCGTATGCGAACTTGTCAAGCTGTTTCGGTACGGTCACTCTTTTCTTGACCTCAGTCAAAGCGTTTCGCATGGCGGCGGTCTCGGCGCTTTCCTCGGTTTTTGCGGACGTATTGTCCGCCGAAAATGCGGGAACGCACGGTACTGCCGACAATGCGAGCATTACGCCCAATGCTGCCGAAATGATCCTGCGGAATTTCATAATAGTTCCTCCCCTTTTGGTTTTATATGTTTTAATCGGTAATCAGGTCTCTGTCTATAATACCATTTAAATCGGGAATTTTTTTCATTTTTTTCAAAAAAAATTAAAATTTAAAATTTGTACACATTTAGCGTTTGTTTCTATGGGGCTGATATTCCGGAAAACGTCGGGCATAATACTTCCAAAGGAAAATTTTAAACCGAAAGGAAGTTTTTTATGCCGCTGATAGAACTTAGGAACATATCGAAGCTTTACGGCGAGGGAGAAAGCCGCGTGTCCGCGCTGGACAACGTTTCCCTGACGGTGAACCGCGGGGAGTTTGTAGCGATCGCGGGAGCTTCGGGGTCGGGGAAGTCCACGCTTATGAACCTGCTTGGCTGTCTGGACGTGCAGACGTCGGGGGATTATTTTCTCGACGGTACTTCAGTAAGAGAACTGGGCGAAAAAAAGCTGTCCCAAATAAGGAACAAAGAGATAGGATTTATTTTTCAGAGCTTTAATCTGATACCCGCCCTTACCGCACGGGAAAACGTTGAGCTTCCGCTCATGTACCGCGGAATGTCCAAAAACGTAAGAAGCGAACTTGCGGCGCACGCCCTGCAAAAGGTGTCTCTTGGCAGCCGCATGGATCACCTGCCGAGCCGAATGTCTGGAGGTCAGCAGCAGCGGGTGGCTATAGCGCGGGCGATTGCCGCCGAGCCGCCGGTGATACTTGCCGACGAACCTACGGGGAACCTCGACAGCCGCTGCGGCAAAGAAGTGATGCGTATTTTGTACGACCTTAACGCTCAGGGAAAAACCGTGATAATCATTACCCACGACGACGCAGTAGCCGCCCAAGCGGCGCGGACGATACGCATTTCCGACGGCAGGGTTGCTGCCGACGTCAGAAACTGAAAAAGCGTTACAGTATACGATATTTTCGTCAAAAGACCTGTTAATTTTGTCAATTACAGGTCTTTGTTATTTTTGGTGCTATACTTTTATACATAAGCAGCACAGGCGGCTTTGGGATGCAAATATTTGCCGTCAAAGCGTCGATTAAGTGAATTTCCTGTCATTTAAGTGATTTCCGTTGAAATCATGCAGGACTTATGGTAAACTTTGCTGTAAAAGTCTGACTAAAATTGGGCCTTTGAGGAAATACCAATTTAACCGTTATAAATTTTTTTAGCCAAACAACCTAAATTATAAGGAGGATCACAATGATAAAAAGATTTGTTTCACTTTTTACAGCCTTGTGTATGACTTTAATGCTCTTCGATCCGGGGACTTTAACAGTCTCGGCGACCGATCCCGCGTCTCATGTTCACGATATGTCCGTATCCTGCGGCGGCAGCGGCATAGAATTTCAGCCGTATCCGGGCGGTTCGATAAGACCGGGAAGCTATTATCTTACCGGTAATGTAAGTCATGTAACCATGTGGCGTATAGAAGAACCCGGAGTATATAATTTATGCCTTAACGGATACAGCATCAATCCGACGCGTATTGAAATAAGTGAAAACGTAACGTTTAACCTGTGCGACTGCAAAGGAACAGGAAGTATTACTACGTTTAGCACACCGAGCATCTACGGTATGCACATTGTATGCGGAGAGTTTAATATGTACGGCGGAAAGCTGATCGGCACCGGAAGAGAGGATCGGCAGGAACGCGGCGTTAACATTTCCAAAAACGGGAAATTTACAATGTATGCCGGCGAGATTACGGGATACAACGGAGAAGACATCGGCGGCGTAGCTTTGGGGGACAACGGTACGTTTATAATGAACGGAGGAAAAATAACAAATAATACTGTACAGAGTGAATTCGCCGGCGCAGGTGTACGTTCTTTTGACGACGGCACGACCATAATAATAAATGAAGGCGAAATATCGGGCAATCACGGCTTCGGCGCAGAAGCATATGGAAGGTTTGAAATTAACGGCGGTAAAATTATAAATAACGATAAAGGCGGAGTAATTGTAAGTAAAACGCCGTATATTTCAGGCTCCCCCGTAATTAAGGATAACCATGATAAAGACGGCAATCCATTTAATTTAAGTCTTAGCAATAATAAGCTGCACATTACGGGACGTCTCGGCAGCGGCTTTGAAATAGGCATAGCCTCTTGTGATCGCAGCTACATATTTACGGACAATTGGAACGAAGCAATGGGCGACGCCGATCCTGCCGATTATTTCACATCGGACTCGGAGATAACAAAGGTAAAGCGTTATTCGGACGAGGGCGCGCTGTGCGTTCTTCTGACTTTAGACACGGGAGACCTGACGGGCATAGTCGGCGATATTCCCGATCCCGCATATTATCCGAGATATATGGAGGTCGAGCTGCCTAAGAACCTGAAGTTAAAGGGGCATATTTTCGGCGGTTGGAGTGAAACGCCAAACAGACCGCTGGGAAACAGCAGTATTGAGCTGAAAGGCGATACAACAGTGTACCCCGCATTTGAAGCTTGCAAGCATCGCAGCAGAACAGCGGTATTTAAAGTTGAACCGACCTGTACAAAGACAGGCTTTCAAATGTACGTTCTGTGTGATGACTGCGGAATGACATTCGAGTCATGGAGCAATTTTGATCCGTTTGAGCCCGGTATACTGCCTGCGCTGGGACACGATTTTGGTGACTGGACGACGGTTGATGAAGCTACCTGTACAACCGACGGAACAAAGGAACACGTATGTCAGAGAAGCGGGTGCGGTAAAAAGGAAACGGACATAATTCCCCAAACAGGACACGACTTTGGAATCGATTACCAAAATGACGACGATCAGCACTGGCAAATATGTACAAAATGCGGCGCGGAAAGCGAAAAGTCCGACCACACTTGGGACGAGGGCGAAGTAACAAAGCCGTCCACCGAAACTGAAGAGGGCGAGATGACATATAAGTGTACGGTATGCTCCGCCACTAAAACCGAAAGCATTGATAAATTACATACGCATACATATTCTCCCGCTTGGTCGAGCGACGACACATACCACTGGCACGAGTCGACCTGCGGGCACACCGACGTGGTTGACGGCAAGGAAGAACACATTTTTGTTGACGGAAAATGCAGGGTCTGTCAAAGACCCGACCCGAACTATGAAACGCCTACGGACACCTCTGTTTCGGAAACCGAGCCGCCAGAGACCGATCCGAGTGATACGGAATCTTCGGATACGCAGCCTCCCGAGACCGATCCGAGCGACACGGAATCTTCAGACACTCAGCCTCCCGAGACCGATCCAAGCGATACGGAATCTTCGGATACTCAGCCTCCCGTTACGAACCCCAGCGATACGGAACCCACGGTAACCGAGCCTCCCGTTACGGAACCGCCGGTTACAGAGCCTACGGCGACAAATCCCCCCTATATTCCGTACTATCCTCCGAGCGGCTCCGCCGCGCCCACACCCACAGTACCCGTTTCAAAGGAACCGTTTTTGCAGGACGAAAACGGAAAAATAGGCTGGGCTGTCATTTCTGACGACATATGGGCTACTCCCGACGGAGAAACGGTTCGGGTAAATATGAACGGAACAACGGAGCTTCCGAAAAATATCGTTTCCGACATTGCGGGCAGAGATATTGACCTCGTACTTATCATGAACAGAAGCTTTACATGGACAATAAACGGAATGGGCGTTGACAGGGCAAAGACTGTTGATATGAGAGTGAGAAAGCTTTCCGCGATACCCAGAAGTACCGTTCAGGAATTCTTCGGTGATTCAAAGACGGTACAGATAGACCTGCGGCATAACGGCGACTTCGGATTTACCGCTGAGCTTACAGTAGACCTCGGAGATAAATACAGCGGAAAATATGCAAATTCCTATTGCTACAAATCAAGAAGCTTTGAATTCGGAGACAGTGCGGAAATAACGGACGGTCAAACGAAGCTGCGTTTTACGCACGCTTCAAGCTGGCTGATAACAATTGATGATTTTCCTGTTCTGGAGGACGTTTCCTCGGCTTCAGCGGCGCACAGCGCAGAGACTCCGATAGATATGTCGAATTCAGCAAACGGCGGAGTAACTATTCCCGAATATGACAAAGGCAAGAATCTAAGATTTTCCAATAAAAAACGCAGATACCGTATTTTGAAAAAGCGCAGACTTGACGATATTGTATTTGTGTACTAACTGACATATCAACCTAAAAACCGCCGGCTGTTTTTACTTTAGCAAACAGCCGGCGGTTTTATGTCATTTATGCACATATCCAGGTTTTACAGCAGTAATTGGGATTATTATTAACGTTCCAAAACTGCGCCGCTTGTTCTGCTTTCAAGCCGTCGTAATCGGGAACAGCAATTTGCTTTATAAAAGCAGCACTGCGTTAACAAAACAAAAAATTATACGCTATGAAATATGAAGCTATGAAACTATGAAACATAATACTGCGCCTGTGCCGCAAACATTTCGGAATAAATACCGCCGCGAATATCGGCAAGCTCGTCATGAGTGCCGTACTCTTTAATAGTATCCTCAGCAAACACCGCTATCTTATCGCAAAATTTGCAGCTTGAAAGCCTGTGAGAAATATATATGGCAGTCTTCCCGCCTACAAGCGTGTTGAACTGACGGTAAATATCATACTCCGCAACAGGGTCGAGAGCCGCTGTAGGCTCGTCAAGAATAACTATTGGAGCGTTTTTGTACAACGCACGGCTTATTGCTGTCTTTTGCTCCTGACCGCCGGAAAGCTCAGTACCCTTTTCGTCAAAACTTTTGAACAGAGTGGTATCAAGACCGTGCTCCAGCTTCTGAACGTCGCCGTACAGTCCCGACTGTTTCAAAACTTCGTTTATACGGTCATCGTCCGCTTCACAGCACAAAGCGATATTCTCTCTCATGCTGAATGCGAAAAGCTGAAAATCCTGAAAAACCACCGCAAAAAGCCTGCGGTATTCTTCCTGATCATACTCCTTTATATTCACGCCGTCTATAAGAATTTCCCCCTCGGTAACGTCGTAAAGTCTGCACAAAAGCTTGATGAAGGTTGTCTTGCCCGCACCGTTAAGTCCCACTATGGAAAGGTGCTCTCCCGACGCGATCTTAATATTTATATTTTTAAGCACGTAATTTTCAGAGCGCGGATATCTGAAACCGACGTTCACAAATTCAATGACGTGCTCACCGCTTTTCACGTTTTTTTCTCCTTTTACCATTGCGGCGGGGTACTCCATAAACTCAATGTACTTGTGAGCGTAATCGCATCTTTTTGATATGTCCTGAACGCCCGTAATAATTCTGTGCAGACTCCAGTAAAATTTGCTTGAACCGCCTATACACATAGAAAAATCGCCTATGGTTATCGCCTTTGTCAGTGCAAGAAAGCCAATGTAAAAATAGCTGATACTGTCCCTGACCGAATTGACGATATCCATTACCCATGAATTTTTACAGGTCTTTCCGTCCACGCTTATCCACTCCGCGCTTTGCATATCGCTGAAATGCTCCGCTTTTCCGCACATCATATCCGCACTTTCGTAAAGCCGTATATCCTTGCCCAGCCTGAAATCGGCAAGCTCGTACAGAACGTACCCGAAAACACGGTTGCTTTTTGCAAGCTTTAAAAATGACTCTTTACGTATTTCGTTGCTTTTGGCATTGAAAATTGAAATGATTATCAGCGAAATTATCTGCACCGGCAGCAGCAGCGGACAGGTCAGCAGTATCACAACTGACACGCCGCATAGAAGTACTATCTGTTGTATAATAAACATAAACGCGTCAAGAATACCGCACACGCCTCCGCTGTACCAATCCATGCCCTCTTTAGCTTTTTGCAAAGTATCAAGAGCTTCAGGGTTCTCGGTATTTTCAAAATCCATTGCCATTGCGTGGTCGCCTATCTGCACGTCTATATACTCGTCAAACCATTCCTTTGTCACATTGCTACGGGTTCTTATAATACTGCTTAAAATGCTAAAAAACAAGTTCAAACCCACAAAAACGCATATGTACAAAGCAGCCGTTTTTATGTGCTCCGCGCCGCCTCCGCCTATTACCGCAGCCGCCTCGTCTATAACAAATTTCGGCATGATAACACTGATTATCTCATAACCGAAGCCTACAAAAATACTAAGTATAAACAAAACAAAAAGCGACGGTTTTTTCTGCCAGGCAAGCTTTAACATGAAAAGCAGGGCCTCACGTGTTACAGACCTTTTTGCTTTTCTCTCTTTGGGGTTTTTATGCATTTTCTATCGCCTCCTCGGGGTTATCCACATAATACTGCGCCTGAATTCTGAACATTTCGGCATACGCGCCGCCTCTTTCAAGCAGCTCCTTGTGAGTACCCAGCTCCACCATTTCGCCGTCCCTGAACATTGCCACCTCGCTGCAGAACTGGGTGGAGCTTAATCTGTGGGAAATGTACACCGCCGTTTTTCCGCCGATGAGCTTGTCGAAATCGCCGTACAGCTTGCTTTCCGCAAGGGCGTCCAAAGCAGCTGTAGGCTCGTCCAGAACCACCACGGGAGAGTCCTTATAGAGTGCGCGGGCAAGGGCAAGCTTCTGCTTTTCACCGCCCGATAAGTCCGTGCCGTCATCGTAAATTACTTTCAGTACCTCCGTGTCAACTCCGCTTGGCAGTTCCTTTAGTTTCTCCCCGAAGCCGGCGTTTTCAAGACAGCTTTCCGCAAACCTTTTGTCGGTACTGTCGGGGGACTTCATTGAAACATTTTCCGCAAGGGGGAACGCAAACAAATTAACTTCCTGAAAAACGGGAGCAAAAATACGGTAGTAGCTTGTTTTGCTGTACTTAGCAACGTTCACTCCGTTCAGCAGGATCTCCCCCTCGGTAGGCTCGTACAACCGCAGAAGCAGCTTTATAAAGGTGCTTTTTCCCGCGCCGTTAAGTCCTACGACCGCAAGCCGCTGCCCCGCCTTTAAGGTCAGGGACAAATTTTTCAGCGCGTAGTTTTCCGCCTTTGGGTACTTAAAAGAAACATTTATAAACTCAAACTCGTAACTGTCGTATTGGGGTACTTCAACACCCTCGTCGGGGTCGCCGCCGTCAATATCGAGGAAGCTGCGCCAGTCGTCCACTTCGCGGCTGCGCTGCAAAAGATCGGCGACGCTGTCCATTATCTGTCTGACATATGTGTAAAAGGAGGCCGAGGACGCTACATAAAAGCTGAAATTGCCTATTGTCATCTCTCCCTTTGAAGCCTTATAAAAAAGCCAGCCATACACGATCACCTGAGATACCGCAAAGCATATGTTTGTACATATCGAACAGCCGAGCCAGATTTTTTCGTTGAGCTTCTGCCCCTCGTATCTTACGGCTTTTTCCTTTTTAAATTTTTCCGTCAGCCACTCCCGCAAGCCGAACATTCTAATATCCTTTGCAGCGGAAAAATCGCAGGTGGTATTGCTCATATAGTGGTTCCTGCGCCACCAGTTGGCAAGTGGGTCCCAGACCTCTTTTTTGCACCTTTTGTTGGCGTAATTTTTTGAAGCAAACGCAATTGCGGACAGAAGGATCATCACAAGTACAACAAAAATATTCATTGTACCTAAAATTATAAGTCCCACCGCCGTCACCGCTGAACATTCAAGCAGATTGACCGTCTGTCTCATCATGCCCTCAAGGCCGACTTCGTTTCCCTGAGCAGCTCTGCCTCCCTTTTCACGGCAGTCCATAACGTCCGTGTCTTCGGTATTCCTGAAGTCAATGGTCATTATTTTCCTGTTGAATTCCACCATCATTTTCATTCTGGCATAGATAAACCACGACCATTTGCTGTTTCGCCATGTGTTCAGCATTGTTGAAGCGATCTGCACAGCCGTTACCGCCGAGATAAGCCACAACAAGGTTTCCCAACCGCTTTCGCTTGTTATCATGTCTATAACAAATTTAGTAATAAACGTCCACAGGTACTGCATCAGCGGCGCACAAATTATACCTACGGGTATGTACCTCCGCATTTTCGGTACATATTTAAACATATTGCTCATTACGTACCGCATATTACCGAACAGTCCGTAATCCTTATGGTACGGGTTTTGATCCTCGTCTTTTTTCTTTTTCATATTATCTTCCCCTTTTTATGTAATTACGGTTAAAAAATTCTGTCAATAATATAGTGTGCAAAAAAAGAAAACGGTTGAGTATTTGTATAAATTTTAACGCGGTAAAATTGTACCATTGAATTTCAATTGATAATCTCAAAGAATGGACAAAACCCGGAGGAGGAAAAACAGAAAGTCCGCAAATCCGGTTTACAAAAGGATTTGCGGACTACATTCTGGTGGAGATAAGGGGATTCGAACCCCTGACCTCTTACATGCGAAGCAAGCGCTCTCCCAACTGAGCTATACCCCCATAACTATTATAGTATAGCACAGCTCAAAATAAAAATCAAGAGTATAACAAAAAAATTCACATAATTGTTTCTAAAGTGCAACAATTATATTACAGCTTTAATTGATCGGGATCTTCCAGATCCTTGGCAAGATTTCCTGCCGCCGGAACATTTTTTACAACATATTTCTGTACGTTTTCCGCCATATCCTCCGTAACAATATATGCATTATCAACTTCCGCCTTTGATTTAAGAGTCATTACCTGCACGCCGATAGTATCCCTCGCGGATTTGGGAAGTATCATTCCGGTGTTGAACACTATAGCTCTGCCGTTTGTTGAGCGCACCAAAATATCAGTGTTTTCCGTCACAAGGAACATCTTTATCAGTCTCGCCTTTGACGTATAGGCATTGGCAAGCTTTTTGCGGTTGGTTTTGGTCTCGTATGCGTTTAAAGGAACCTTAGCTGCCTTTCCGTTATCAAAAATCATTACCAGATATCCGCTGTAATCCGTCGTCGCTATCATGGACGACAGATTTTCATATTCGTCAAATCCCAGCTTTACAGGGATAAAATCTCCCAATTCGGACGCCTTTGCATCCTTAAAAGCGTCGGCTCTCGTCTTATAGACCTGACATTTGTCCGTAAAGAACAGCAGCTCTGTTTTGTTGGTAGCTTCCGTAAACAGAGTAATAACGTCTCCGTCCTTAAGTTTTTGCTCGCTCGCCATTCTCAGGGACTGAGCCGTTATTTTTTTGAAGTAGCCGTCTCTGGTAAGGAAAAGATTTACCGCGTAGTCGGGAACGTCGTCCTCCTCTTCATCTTCGTCCTCGTCGCCGCCGTAATAGAACATTGTCCTGCGGGGCTGGCTGTACTTATCCTTGACTTCCTTTAGCTCGGATATGATAATGTTCTTGATCTTTTTATCGCTGCCGAGAATTTCCTCCATTTCGGCAATGTCCTTTTTAAGCCCCTCAATATCGGAGGTACGCTTTAAGATGTACTCTTTATTGAGGTGCCGGAGCTTTATTTCCGCAACATATTCCGCCTGGGTCTCGTCTATTCCGAAGCCGATCATCAGGTTGGGAACTACCTCCGATTCCTCCTCAGTCTCGCGTACTATTCTGACAGCCTTGTCTATGTCCAGAAGAATTTTCTGCAATCCGAGAAGCAGATGCAGCCGCTCCTTTTTTTTGTTAAGCTCAAAATAAGTGCGCCTCTTTATACACTCACGGCGGAAAGCTATCCATTCGTCAAGTATCTCGTAAACGCCCATTACCCGCGGAGTACCGCCGATAAGGATATTGAAATTGCAGGAATAGTTATCCTGGAGAGGCGTCATTCTGAACAGCTTTTTCATCAGTTTGTCGGGATCGACTCCTCGCTTTATGTCAATGGCAAGCTTAAGACCGTTGATGTCGGTCTCGTCGCGGATATAGGATATCTCGCGTATTTTGCCGCCCTTTATCAGCTCGACTATCTTGTCCATTATGGCTTCTACCGTTGTTGTCGGCGGTATTTGAACGATCTCTATACAGTTTGATTCATTGTCGAACTGATATCGGCTGCGAACTTTTACCGAGCCGCGCCCCGTGCGGTATACCTTTTCAAGCTCGTCCTCGTCGTAGAGCATGAAGCCGCCGCCGGAAAAATCCGGACCTTTAAGGGTGCTCAAAATATTATGCTCAGGATTCCTGATAAGCGCGATAGTGGTATCGCATATCTCCGCAAGATTAAAGGA
The DNA here is from genome assembly GCA_910584715.1 of uncultured Oscillospiraceae bacterium. Classification (GTDB taxonomy): domain Bacteria; phylum Bacillota; class Clostridia; order Oscillospirales; family Ruminococcaceae; genus RGIG8773. Next base: position 13,575 of record CAJUAN010000032.1, on the reverse strand, counting down.
GCAGACCGAGCTTGCCATGGAAACTGCAATACCTACGTTGGAATTTACCAGCACAGATGGAAATGTAGCGGGAAGCAGCGTCGGCTCCGTTGTTTCGTTGTCGTAGTTGGGGACGAAGTCCACAGTATCTTTGTCGATATCGCGGAAAAGCTCGGCGCATATGGGGTCGAGCTTAGCCTCGGTGTAACGGGAAGCCGCATAAGCCATGTCGCGGGAATATGCCTTTCCGAAGTTTCCCTTGCTGTCAATGTAAGGGTGGAGCAGCGCTTCGTTTCCGCGGGCAAGGCGCACCATGGTTTCGTATATAGCCGCGTCCCCGTGGGGATTCAGCTTCATAGTCTGACCCACGATATTGGCGGATTTTGTTTTCGCCCCCGTCAGCAGACCCATTTTGTACATGGTATACAAAAGCTTTCTGTGGGAGGGCTTGAAGCCGTCTATCTCCGGCAGAGCTCGGGACACTATAACGCTCATGGCGTAGGGCATATAGTTTTTTTCCAGGGTTTCCGTTATGCGTTCCTCGGCGACAATTCCACTGCCCGCAATATAGGCGTCGGGAACATTTTTCTTAACAGATTTTTCCGTATCCTTTTTACTTTTTCTCGGCAATTTTATGACTCCCTTATTATATTATTTTTGGCGTTTTCAAGTAGGTGATGAGAATTTTATTTTCCCGTAATATCAAAATGCAGTCAATATTCGTATCGTGAAAGCCCGTTTTTTTCGGCAGTATGCGAGGCTCCACAGCTTCGTCGATCTGACTTGCTATTATCCTGCTTCCGTCAAAGGATATCAGCACAAGAAGCGGCTCGTCCCCTGCGGCAGCTCGGTCAAATTTTTTTATCGGGATATTTTATAATTTCCACAAAAATTATCCTTTGGTTTTCAGTCTGTACAAATAATTCGGCGTGTCGGGAGAATACTCGTAATCGGTTTGTCCAAGCCCCGCGCTCTCCGAGACCGCGCTTTCTATCATTTTCTTTGTCAGGTCGGGAACGTCGTCCCGCACCAAAGCTTCATCGGTATCTATCCAAAGCACTTCGCTGTTTTCGTCGTTGTCGGAAACTGCAGTCCCCGAAACATATTCCGCACGGAAAACAACATACCAGTCGTGCATATTGAAGCGGATACCTATAATATCCATCGGCTTGACGGTAACGCCCGTTTCCTCCAGATATTCACGAACCAAAGCGTCCTGCGGGGTCTCTCCGGAATTCACATATCCGCCCGGGATTATAAGCTTTCCCGCGCCTTTTCCGTAGGTGTGCCGCGCCAGCAGAACCTTTCCGTCTCTCAGAACAACTCCCGCAGCGCTCTGTCCCCAATTGGTGTTTTCATCGTTCATGTCCGTCCTCCCTTAGCTGATATCCGCCATTTCAAGGTACTGATTGCCGTACTGCGCAATGTAGTCCTTGCGCCCTTGTAAGTTGTCTCCCAGCATAAGATCGAACATTTCCGCGGTAGCCTCAAAGTCCGTTGGCGTTACCTTTATAAGCCGCCTTGTATCGGGATTCATTGTTGTCAAGGACATCATTTCCGGCTCGTTTTCGCCCAGTCCTTTCGAGCGGTCTATCTTGTATTTCTGACCCTCTATCTTTGCCAGTATCTCCGCCTTTTCCTGCTCGTCGTAGGCGAAGTACGTCCTGTCCTTGGTGTTTATCTCAAACAGAGGGGTCTCCGCGATATAGACGTACCCCTCTTCGATAAGGGTGGGGGTAAGCCTATAGAGCATTGCCAGTATCAGCGTCCTTATCTGGAAGCCGTCCACGTCCGCATCGGTAGCAATGATAATTTTGTTCCACTTAAGGTTTTCAATATTGAAGGTGGACAGCTCCTTGTTGGATTTGGACTGAACCTCCACGCCGCAGCCCAGAACCTTGATAATATCGGTAATAATGTCGTTTTTAAAAATTTTTCCGTAGTCCGCTTTAAGGCAGTTGAGGATCTTTCCGCGAACGGGTATTATCGCCTGAAACTCCGAGTCGCGGGCGGTCTTGCACGCTCCTAACGCCGAGTCTCCCTCCACAATATAGATCTCGCGGCGGGACAGGTCTTTAGTACGGCAGTCCACAAACTTCTGCACCATGTTTGAAAGGTCGATATTTCCCGCAAGCTTCTTTTTAAGATTCTGCTTGGTTTTCTCCGCGCTTTCGCGGCTGCGCTTGTTCAGCACAACCTGCTCGGCGATTTTCAGCGCGTCGTCGGGATTTTCTATAAAGTACACCTCAAGCTGGTGCTTTAAAAAATCCACCATAGCTTCATAAATAAACTTATTGGTGATAGCCTTTTTGGTCTGGTTCTCGTAAGACGTTAACGTCGAAAACGACGACGAAATGAGCACCAAACAGTCCTGTACGTCGATATACTTGATCTTGCTTTCACCCTTCTGGTACTTGTTGTTGCTTTTCAGATACGCGTCTATCTGGGACACAAACGCCGTCTGTACCGCCTTGTCGGGTACGCCGCCGTGCTCCAGAAAGCTGGAGTTGTGATAATACTCTATTTGAGCGACCTTGTTGGAAAACGCCACCGCAAAGGACAGCTTCACCTTGTATTCCGGCTTGTCGTCACGGTCACGTCCCTTGCGCTCGCACTGCCAGAAGCGGGGAGGGGTGAGGTAATCTGTGCCAACTATCTCGCCTATATAGTCGGAAATGCCGTTCTCGTAAAAATAAGTGTTCTCCTCAAACTTTCCGGCTTCGTTTTGGTAACGGAAAACAAATGAAATATTCGGGTTGACTATAGCCTGCTTTTTCAGCACGTCCTCAAAATATTCTCGGCTGACGGCGATGTCCGTAAAAACGTCAAGGTCGGGACGCCACTTTGTCTTGGTGCCCGTTTTTTTGCGGGTAGTCTCCTCTTTTTTCAGACCGCCAACGTTCTCACCCTTTTCAAAATGCAGATTATACTTGAAGCCGTCACGGTAGATCTCAACGTCGGTATATTCGGAGGAATACTGTGTAGCGCAAGCGCCCAGACCGTTCAGACCCAGGGAGTACTCGTAGTCCCCGCTCTCGTTGTTTTTGTATTTGCCGCCCGCGTACAGCTCGCAGTAAACAAGCTCCCAGTTGTAGCACTGCTCCGCGTTGTTGTAGTCCACGGGACAGCCGCGCCCGAAGTCCTCAACTTCAACCGAATTGTCCTGATAATAGGTAACTATTATCTTGTCGCCGTTGCCGTCGCGGGCTTCGTCGATAGAATTTGAAATAATTTCAAATATCGAATGCTCGCAGCCCTCAATGCCGTCCGAGCCGAAAATAACCGCGGGACGCTTTCTTACCCTGTCCGCGCCTTTCAGCTTTGTAATGCTTTCGTTTCCGTAATTTTTTGCTTTTTTTGCAGCCATTTTAATCGCCTTTCTTTATAGAAATCAGAGACCGGAAAACATAAATCCGAAAAATTATTTTATTGTATGCACGGTAATGACCGTAAAGCTGTGCGCGTTGACGGTTATCTTTATGCCGTTCAGTTCGCAGTACAGATTTTTGCCTTGTCTGTAAATATTGCAGCTTTTATCCGAAATTATTTTTTTGCAGTATTCCATAGCATATTCAGCGCTCTTGCCGCTTAATTTCAGATTTTTTACAATTCTTTCCGCACCCATTTCCGTGGTATGGAGTTTATCCAAGTTTAACAGCAGATCGTTATTCTTATCCATTTAAAACAACTCTCTTTTATATTTTATCGAATCCTTTTCGGTAATTTCACGGATCACTCTGCACGGATTCCCCGCCGCAAGGGAGTTTGAAGGAATATCCCGCGTAACAACGCTTCCCGCGCCGATAACGCAGCCTTCGCCTATAGTTACTCCGCCTGCGATAACCACGTTGCTTGCTATCCAGCAGTTTGAGCCTATCACTATAGGCTTTGCGTACTCGTCGTCATAAGCCGTACCGTCCGCCTTGAATTTCATCCTGCGCTCCGACGGCAGAAACGGGTGAACCGGCGTTGCAACGGTGCAGTTGGGTCCGAAGAAAACGTTGTCCCCTATCTTAACGGGACAACAGTCCAGTACCGTGAAGTTAAAATTTGCATAGCAGCATTCGCCGAACTCGGTAAAAACTCCATAATCAAAATAGACAGGTCCCTGCAAAAAAGTACCCTTTCCGCGGTTTGGTACAAGCTCGTCCAGAATAGCCCTGCGGAGCTGTTCCTCGTCCTCAAAGGTATTGTTGTAACGCTGTGAAAGCTTGTGGGCGTTCATTCTCATAAGTGCGAGAGTTTCATCGCTTGGGTCGTACAGCTTTCCCGCAAGCATTTTTTCTTTTTCGGTCATAAGAAATACCTCACTTTACGATGTTAAGATTCACCGCTATCTTAGCCTTTGCGATATGAGTCTCGTTTCCGTCTCTGTCGATGCGGAGCAGATGCCTGCCGTTGGAAACAATGACAGAGCCGTCGCCCTCGAGTACGTAATCCAGCACGCCCTTTTTGATGATATCCTCGCTGCCGTCCGCGGTACGTCTGATAAGCACGCGGCTTGCGGGCATTATGCCGGCAGTCTTGTCGCCGTTCGCTTCGTTTATTTTATCCAGCTTTTCGGCGTTGATAACGTTTCCCTCTATTATCATATCCTTTTGAGAACGCTGCTTTGCCTTTGCGCCGTTTGCAGAGGCTCCCCCTGTTTTGAGGGATTCTCCCCCGAAAATAGTGGTAAAGAAATTCAGAAAGCCGAACAGACCCTTTATCAGTCTGTAGGGGAACATCACCACGTCCTTAAAGGTAATGCCGCCCTCGGGCTTTTCGCCGCCGTAGGGCTGGCGTATGTAGTACAGATCACCGTTTTTATCCTGACGGACGTGGAGGTAATCGTAATTTTCGTCCGCAATTATTTCGGACATTGATTTTTTGTCAAGGTCGAGATAAGCTATGGAGCGGGGACCGGAAACAACGCCGTTCCTGTCATAGGCGTACCCCGCCGTGGAAAAGTAAACGCCGTTATTTTTCGCCGCCCAGCAAGGGCTTTCCTCGATAGTGTCGCCGTCAGTGTACTCGTCGTAATGCCCGTTTATATCCATTACCGCAATATGGAGAGACCTTTCGCCGCCCATGCTTACCGCAAGCTTTCCGTCCTTGACGTCAAACGCGCCGAAAACAAACTCGTTGGAAGCGCGGACAAGTCCCTCCACGTCGTCGGAGGGGTCAAAGCTGCGGTGATACAGACTTCCCACGCCCTCCAGATTAACGGCGTACAGAAGCTCGTCCCCATGCACGCCAAGTCCCGTTATATGGGCGGGAAGCTCGTCCGGGTCTATCATGTCCGCAGACGCCATGCCCATAAAATTCGCGCCTGCGCCGGAGGTCTTCCACTCCTTGCGCTGCTGAATTGAACGGACGGTCTCCCTGTATTTCGCAATCTTGCCGCAGGGTATCTCCGTCAGCGACCTGTCGCTTTCGTCATAGCTGAAAATTTTATTTTCCGAGGTGTAGAGTATTTTCATATTGTCAGTCCTTTCATTTATTGCTGCGCCGCGCCTGTGCGCCCGAATATCGTTATGTTAATTTTAACTGTTCCTGCGGATTTGGATAAGCCTTAAAATGTCATTGTATAACTGCCCTTTATCCTCCAAATCAACCATAAGCCACTTTTGTCCGTTTCCCTCTTTTGTATGGGCATATATGCTTTGCAGTTCAGCCGTACATTTCGGCAGTATTTCCTCAACAAGCGCCTTTTGTTTTGTACCTATAACGATCATAACTGTAAAATAACATTCCCTGGGGTATACGGTGCACAATGTTTTCCCTGACTTCTTAAACTTAACATTCCACCCGCTTTCCCAGCTGCATGAGCTGTATTCTATTATTTCGCTGCACCCATATGTGTTTTTGATTTCAGAACAAAACTGCATAAAAACCGGATTTCTGATGTATTCGCTTATTTCCTCAAGGGAAGGGCAGCTGTTTTTATCATGTAAATCTATCATAATTTGTACCGTCCTTATCCTTAAAATAAATATTTACTCAAAATATCCGCATATTTCACCTTTTTGAATAATATGACCGCTTGCCGCGTTAAGGACTTTTCTTTTGGTTGAAAAAGGTTTTAAATTAAGCGTACAGTCAAGAGCGTACACAGTAAAACAATATTTGTGGGTCTTTCCCTTTGGAGGCTTCGGACCCGCATAACGGTGAACTCCGTAACCTATCCCCTGCACAGCGTTCCCCAAATTTACCGCCGATTTTCCCCGCGGAATTGCTTTGGGTATCTTGTCTGCGGCAGGGATATTCCATATCACCCAATGCGTAAACCGTTTTATCGGGTGGCTCATATCTTCAAGAGTAACAATAAGCGTTACTGCGTTGGGAGATAAATTATTTATTATAAATTCGGGAGAAATGTCGTCTCCTCTTCCCGTGTATTCCGCGGGAAATTTACCGTTATTATTTAAGCCGGCACATATAAATTCTAAATCTTCCATTTTGCTTGTCCACCTCATGTTTATTTATACTATCCCGTTTATTGCGTTTTTTATAAAACCGTAAAACTGTCTATGTAATCTGCGCATTTCATCGGGAGCGTTCATGGAGTGACGGTACATAAAAACATTGCCGAAATCACTTTGAAAAACCAACCCCAAACCCATACCCAGAACTGCCGTCGGCACGATACGGAACAAATTCATTTTAGACGGACATATTTCAATTCCAATGCGGCGAAGAATTCGGAAATTTCGCTTTATACGCTGCGCCGTTCGGAGCATTAAAGCCTTTTCCGTTCCCGCGTTTTCAGGATCGTCAGCCTCATAATAAGCGTCCGCGATCGGCACCACCATTGCAAGATGACAAAGCTGCCAGTCATGCATATTTTTCACGATTTGATAAGGTATACCCGCGTTTCGGAAAATATCCGCAAGTACCGCCGCTTCAGAAGTTTTATTTCCGTTTATTTCTCCGAAAGTGGTAGGCTGAATGATTTTCGGAACAAGAGCTGCTTTCAGAACTCTGCCCTCAAAGCTTCCTCCCGCACCGGGAAACGCGGGAATTATTCTGCCCTTTCCGCATATTTTTTCCCAGTGTTCATAAGGCTCGGCAGTATTTACCATAGTCACGATATTCGGACTTTTATTCCCGCTAAGCTCAGCAAGAGCCGTGCGCACCTGATTTTCCCTTACCGTTAAAAAACAAAATCATATATGTCCTCGGCTTCGACTTTTTCAACAATTTTTATATTTGCTTTCCGTACACGCTTGTTTTTACTATACAGCAGCCCGTGCTTTTTAAGACTTTCCAAACGCTTTCCCCGCGCGTACACATACGTATCGTATCCCGCCTCACCGAACAGCGCGGCATACAGACAGCCTATAACGCCCGCTCCGTAAATCAGCAGTTTCATTATATGTTTCACCAGCTTTTTAATTTAAATCAGTCTCCATGTACCCGCAGGTAAACGGAAAAAAATCAAGCTTTTCCGTCCCTGTGTGCAGAAAGCCGTGCAATTCGTACCATTTCCGCATACGCTTGTTTTCCTCCACAATACTGAGCTTCATTTTGGTACAGCCAAGCCCTTTGGCATTTTCAAAGGAATCAAACAAAAGCCTTTCGCCGATCTTATTGTGACGATACTCAGGCAGAACGCAAAGATTGTTCAGTTCGCAAACGCCGTCCCCGACAAGAAAAAGCGAGTAGTAGCCAACGATATTGCCGTCCTCAAAATATGCGTACATAGGTCTGCGTTCGCTTTCAAGCTGCCACAAAAGCCTGTCTTCCGTAACCGCAAAAGCCGTGAACCTCGGCGCGTTTTCGGGAGTAAACCCGAATTCCTTCGCAACCGTCAGAAAGCTTTTCCGTATGACCTTTGCACATTCGGGAATATTTCCTTTTGTTATCTTTGCTATTTGTTTTATCATACATTCGCCTCCGCAGACTGACATACGTCTTAATTACAAGCAGGAGCAAGCCCGCGCCCTACGCTGCTGTCAACTGTCAAATGAGACCGCCGCCCAGCCGTCCTTTTCGCGTATCTCGACCAAGGTATAGCCTTTGGACTTCACCGCCTCAATTACCTCGTCCGCACGCTCGATGATGATACCCGAAAGAATGAGTTTGCTGCCCTTTTTCAGGAATTTTTCAAACAGGGGGGACATAGCGATAAGCACGTCCGCAACAATGTTTGCCGCGATAATGTCAAACCCGCCGCCGATTTTTTCAACCAGCGAATTGTCGTTTATAATATCACCGCAGTAAGCCGTGTACTTCTCGGCGGGAATATTGTTTTTGGACGCGTTTTCCTTTGCGGTCTCAACGCTGTTTTGGCTGATGTCCACCGCCGTTGCGCTGTCCGCACCCAGCAGAACAGCCGCTATGGAAAGTATACCGCTGCCGCAGCCAAGGTCGAGGACGCGGTCGCCGTCCCTAAGATTTTTCTCTATCAGTTCAAGGCAAAGCTGGGTGGTATTGTGCTGGCCGGTTCCGAAGCTTGACGCCGGGTCTATCTCCAGTACCGTTCTGCCGTCCGTTGGGTCGTACTCCTCCCATGAGGGCTTTATCACAAGCCTTTCGCCCACGGTCAGGGGCTTGAAATACTGTTTCCAGTTGTTCGCCCAGTCCTCCTCGCGGACGTTTGCAAGCTCCACCGCAAGTCTGCCGAAAGCCTTGTTTTCGTCCCTTTCGCCCAATGCAGACATCTCCGAACGCAGCGCGGAAAGCATATCCGCCCCCTGCGAGTCGTCGGGCAGGTACACCGTAACGCAGGTCTCGCAGTCCCGCATATTCATCAGATCATCGTCTATATAGTCCCAGTTTCCGGTTTTATCGTTTAAGAATTCCTCAAAATCCTTTGAATCCCTTATTGCAAAACCTGTTACGCCTATCCCCAGCAGACAACCGCAGACAGGATCTATTCCCTCCGTTGTGGTATAGATATTGACTTCCGTCCAGTTCATAAACAGTTCCTCCCGTTATTTTGACAATACATATATTAATTGTACACTATTTTAATGCAATATTCAAGTGCGAAATCAAATTTTACGCAAAAAGATATTTTCACCGCAGCATGTCAGAAATATGTCCTTTGATCCATATTTTTCGTATAGTCCGCCGTCATAATGTATAAGTTTATTTATTATAACCTGTTGCCGTTTGTAAGTACTGCCGTGTAAAAGTAACAACTAATACAGATTAATTTGTTTAGTATTAACAAATACCAATGAAAAATATTGCAATTATTTAATAAATAATGTATAATGTGCATAACATTGTAATTTGCTGTCAGAAAAATTATTACAAAGGATGAGTGGAAACAATGAGATCAATCAAGGCAAAAATCGCAGCTCTGGTCATCGTATGCACAGCCGCCGCCGCTGCCGCTGTAAGCATAATCAGTTTTTTTAATTCCAATGAACTTATCAAAGACGATTCTACCGAGATCATAAAAAATTCCTGTATCCAGACGGCGTCCGATATTGACGCCTACCTTATGCGCATCGAGCAGTCGGTCGATACGCTTGCAGACTATGCCATGGAAAACCTTACGGACTTTGAAGCGTTTAAAAGTTCTGATGAGTACGTGGATCAGTATACCGATATCATAGCTCCAGTGCTTCTTACCGCGGCGCAGCATACGGACGGAGCAATGTCCGCCTATATCAGGTACAATCCCGATTTTGCCTATCCCACGTCCGGTATGTTTTATATGAAAGACTCAGCCAACGATCCCTATAAGGTCGTTCCAAACACCGATTTCAGCGTATTTGAAAAAACGGATCTGAACCATGTGGGCTGGTACTATATCCCGGTAAACAACGGAAAACCCACATGGATGTCGCCTTATTTTAATGACAATGTAAAGGTGTATATGATATCCTATGTTGTACCTCTTTTCAAGGACGGCGAGAGCGTCGGTATACTCGGCATGGACATTAACTTTACTGTGATCGAAGAGATCGCCGATATAGATATGCTGTACGACGGAGCGTCGGCGTTTATTGTGGACGAGGACAATCAGATACTGTACCACAAGGATATTGAATACGGGACGATGCTCGAAGACCTTGATCCGGACGGAGGAACAAAGGCTTTATGCGAGGAGCTGTCTCTTAAAAGACCCGATAACGCGCTTGTGGAAATGTCATACGGCGGACTCGATCATTTCACATCACATCAGTTCCTGAGGAACGGTATGACAATAATCGCCTCCGTTCCCGCCGATAACGTTCACCTCCGCAGAAACGAGTTGTTTATTTCAATTGCTGCCGCTTCGGCGATAGTAATAGCGATTGCCGCCGCTGTCGCTCTGATAATGGCTTCAAACATTTCAAGACCTGTCGCGCAGCTTACGGAGACCGCCAAGAAAATTGCCGAGGGCGACCTGACCGCTACGCTGAACGTGAAGTCCAAAGACGAAATAGGAGTTCTCGCCGAGAATTTCTCCCATACCGTTACAAAGCTTCACGATTACGTTGAATACATAAACGAAATTTCAAACGTGCTGAACGATATCGCTGTCGGAAACCTTGCGTTCAGACTTACCAAGGATTATGCCGGAGACTTTGAAAAGATCAAGGCGTCTCTCATAAATATTTCCGATACGCTCAATCATACCATAGCCGATATCAATGAAGCCGCGGAGCAGGTGTCGGCGGGTTCCGAGCAGGTGGCTGTCGGAGCCCAGTCGCTGGCTCAAAGCAGCACCGAGCAGACCTCATCTATCCAGGATCTTTCAATGTCGATAGAAAATCTTACCCGCGACGTCGCTCAGAACAACGAGAGCATACACGGCGCGTTCAAGGCTATGGAAACCGCGGCCGAGGGAATAGCCGCAAGCAGCGCGGAAATGAGCGAGATGCATACGGCTATGAACGCTATTTCCGAAGCGTCGGAAAAGATCAGCAATATTGTAAAGACCGTCGATGAGATAGCCTCCCAGACAAATATCCTCGCAATAAACGCCGCTATTGAGGCTGCGAGGGCAGGCTCGGCGGGAAGCGGATTTGCCGTGGTTGCGGGAGAGATACAGACTCTTGCCGCGAAAACCACCTCCGCAACCAATGAGATAAACGATCTTGTTGACAACGTAATAAGCACCGTTAAGGACGGCAAACGGATATCCGAAAAGGCGGACAGCTCAATACAGGACGTTGCCGACACCGCGGAAGTGGTAAAGACCGCTCTTAAAGATATCGCGGCTTCCAGCGAACAGCAGTCCCGGTCTATCGAAAATATCAACACTAATGTGCAGCAGATAAGCGACGTTGTTCAGAACAACAGCGCCACCGCTGAGGAAAGCGCTGCCGCCAGTGAGAAAATGAACGGTCAGGCGCATTTGCTCCACCAGAGGATAAGCATTTTCAAGCTCAGAAAATAAATACGGACAATAGGAAGCTCCCTTGCCGGATTAAGGCAGGGGAGCTTTTTGCAAATATATGACTTATAAGGTTAAAATGAAGAACTATACCCGTTATTCCTTTACGGAGAGAAGTACGGCGGGGGCGGGGTAGTCCGCGCACTTGGGGAACAGCCCGTTATCCAGCGCGTTTTTGACTATACGCATTGAGACGGTGGAGCAGCAGTACATATACCTTTGAAATTCGGGGACGGACTTTAAATGGGGTGGAAGCTTCACGGGGTTTACCATAAGCTTTACCAAGTCGTCATGGAATTTTTCAGAAATGATATTGTCATACTTTTCGCTTAGTTCGTACAGCTCATACCGCTCCTTGTCGGTAATAACAGGCACGTCGCAGACTACCTTTTCGCCCTCTTTGGCAAGATAACGCAGCTCGATAAATTTATCAAAATTCTCAAAGCAGCCTGCGTTTATCAGGGGCAACTGCTCCTCCCTGCCGCTGTGAATGGCGTAAAGCATCTGACCTATCTCCACGTCGGTCATGCGGCGTTTAAGTATATCTCGCATACCGAGGTTTGCACTGCCAAGCAGGGTGCTGTACTCGCATAAAGTCAGATCAAGATTTTTTCCGCCGCTGTCGGCAGTACAGACGCTGCACGCCTCCCCACTTATATAGTATTTTCCATGATCAAACTCCGTATTGCCGTAATTGTAATTTGCGGGGTGACGGCTGCCCATTGCTATCCACTTGCCACCGTTGGGACGGTCGGGATATTCCTCAAAGCGCATATAGTCATTGCAAAATTCGTCCCGCACCTTATTTACCACATGATTTAAAGTACGTACTGCCCAGAAGCTGTCAAGCTTTGCCTGCTTGGACTCGGTCTGCCGTTTGTAGAAATCGCAGCCGTGAAGCTCATTCAGACCCTTGTCCATAATTTCCCACACATCTCTGTAGAGTTTATCCGCAAGCTGTTTTTCAAGAGGAACGCTGACTGTACGGTCGTCGGGAGAGTAAATGATAAAATCGGTGTAGACTTTGTCCCCGACGTACTTTAGAAGCTCTCCGTTCACCAGTTTGTCAATAACAGGCTCGATGTACGCCGTGGCTATTCCTATCGCTTTTGCAAGTTCCGTAACTGTAACGGGCTTTTCATAGGCAAGGATAAGCAGGTTCATGGCAATTTTATTGTCCCTCACAAGACTGAACGGCTCGGTGCTAAGACCGGTACGTCCGGAGCAGGACATCATAAGGTTTTCAGGCTCATAGCTTTGTTTAGAATAGTTTTCCATAGCAAACTCCTTTCCGATACGCTTTCTTCCCGCGTCAAGACGGCTTTTCACTGTGTTTTCCGATATGCCTAACGAGGCTGCGATATCCTTTACCTTTTCGCCGTGCATATAGTACCGCACCATTACCTCGCGGTACAGCACGGTCAGATACGCAAGACAGCGGCGAATCTCCTCGGCTTCCTCGGACCTTTCCACAGTCTCGTACAGCCCGCCGCCGTCGGAAATGTCCTCCGTGACCTCAAAGGAAACCGTGGGCTTATTGTATTTCCTGCGGAGCATATCGTAATATTTTCTGTTCAGGACAGTCATGAGCCATGCTTTGGGGTCGTTCAAGGGCTTCTTGGCCATAGCCGTAAGAGCCGCCAGCATGGTGTCCTGAACCAAGTCCTGAGCGTCCGCGATATTGCCGCACCGATAGAGAGCCGCGTCAAGCAGCAAGCTGGCGTATTCGGTCAAATTTTTCTTATCCATTTGAAGTACCTCGCTGAAAGCTTTCACTTATAAAGTCGCGAAAAAATCGGAAAGGTTTGCCCGATACAAAAAAATAATCGGAATACCCTAACCTCACGGAAATCAATTTTTACTTTTGTAAATTATTGTTTAACTCACAAATAATGCAAAACCTGCCAAAGATTAGCTGGTCAAGCTGAGCACAGCTTGCGGGAGTCGAGGGGGCAGGGCCCCTTCGTCGCGCTCCGCAGAGCGCGAAATCCCTTTTTGTTCAAAAACGGAGCAGGAGGTGAGAAACGCGACAGCGTTTCGAGGAGGGGCGAACACGACCGCCCCTCCTTCCGGCGATTTAAACCAAATATATCTTAAAAACAATCCAGTGGATTGTTTTTAACGGACAAACTTGGATTGGGTTAATCCGACTTTTGTTTAAATCTAAACAACTATAGTTTGCTTCGTTCAAAACAGTCCACAGGACTGTTTTGAAGATAAGGTTTGCTTAAATCGTCAGAAGGGGGAGCGGTCGTGTTCGCTCCCCCTCGGAATGG
>CAJUAN010000031.1 GCA_910584715.1 uncultured Oscillospiraceae bacterium | reverse complement strand
CGCATTTCAAATCGGACTTTGGGGGTTCGGATTTATTTCTTTTTCGTTTTTTATTCCCGATTTTAGACTGTTTTGTTTCAAGTGTCCATTTTGAATTTCAAATAGTATGACCCGCAAAACCGCTTGAAATAAGGCTTTACAAAAGAACACCTACCGATGTCCGAACCTTGGGGGTTCAGATTTCGGTAGGTGATTCAGATGGTGCAGGTGAAGGGACTTGAACCCACACGGTATTACTACCACTAGAACCTGAAACAATGTGAACCACCTTGTTCATTTCTTTTGCAGGATTAAAAAATGGTCGTACTCCTTGATTTGCTGGAATATATAAGCCGACCTTGCTTAATATAAACCGTCCTTTATGTCGTAAGTTTGTCGTAATTTTGGGGCAAAAATCAGACGATATTGGCGGCTTTTCTTGTAGCTTCAACTTCGTCATGGACATATATATTTGCAGTCACATTTATATCTTTATGACCCATTATTTTTTGTATTGTATAGATATCCGTACCGTTTCTCCGAAGTTGCGTTCCCCGGGTATGTCTCATTTCATGAGCGGTCAGTTGGGGAATATCCGGATACTGCTCGCATAAACGCTGCATTGCATTTTTTAGACGTTTTGAAAACGCTCTTGGAGATTGGGGTACATTTCGCGTATTCGGGAACACATATTCGCTTAAATGTGGCAAGCTATTCAATAACTCGCATAGGCTTGTCTGGATCGGTATTGTTCTGTAGCTTTCCATTTTGGGCGGACTGATCTCTATCCCTCCACGTTGCTTGTCGGTAACGGAACGTCTTACCGTCAGGGTCTTGTTTTTAAAGTCGATATCAGACCACATCAGCCCGAGCGTTTCGCCGCGCCGCAGTCCCGTATCAAGCATGAGGACGGCCTCCGGAAGATTGTCGGCAAAAAAGATTTTGGCAAGCGTTATCTGTTCGTCAGTCCACACTTTTTTGATGTTCTTTTCTTTTGCGCTCTTATAGACTACATTCTTGACAGGATTTTTCACTATTAGGTCATTGTCTATGGCTTTATCGAATATACCGAACAGGCACAGGTGCAGCTTGTCAAGCGACGATTGGGAAAGCTCCTTTTGCTTCTGGTCAAAGAAACGTTGGATATCAATACTCCGGATATTTTTTAGCTTTGCCACTTTAAAGTATGGTATTATATGGTTCACGACAAAATTTTCGTAAGTCAAAAGGTATGTATTTTCGGTGACATACGGTTTCTTATAGACGGTAAGCCACTTTTTGGACCACTCGGCAAACGAAATGTCGGAGGCAGTCTCCTCAATTGCTCCGAAAGTGTCTATAACGGTGCGCTTTATCTTGTACTCCTCGGCCTTGCGCTTAGCGTCCTCCAGGCTGATGGAGCTGTAGAAGCTCTTGCGGATAGCTTTACCGTCGTATTCCCTGCCGATTGTCGCTTTGTATTCATATGTTCCGTTTGCTCTGTTGGGGGCGGCTTTCTTTGGACGCGGCATAGTTTTGCCTCCTTTTTGAAAAAATTTTTATTTTGGTATTGACAATTAGAATAATTCTAAGTATAATGTATTTAAACTTATGAAAGGCGGTGAACGGGTTGGCGGTATTAATAGCAGTAATATTAGCAATAGCTGTTATAGTGCTTCTGGTTTATTGTTGGATACTGAAACTTTCTCTCGAAGTTATGACAGACTATGTCAAGGTATACCGCAAGATAACAACAATAAGCGAAGCAAACGATTTTATAAACGAATTTAAAGAACATTTAAAAGAGCATTTGAAATGCCGGTTAAAGTGAAGCGGCATTAAAAAATTCTTTTTGAAAGGCGGTAATATGAGTGAAAGTATGCAAGAAGCGCAGGAATTGCCATTATAAAGAAATTCTTGAGATTACATGCTATTTTAAAATGGATTTTCCGTATGATGTAATTAAAAAGTATATCAACCAGTTATCAAAAGATTACCCGCAAGCAATAATAAAAGCAATCATTATTTGAAAGGCTATTCTTTTATTATTTGCAAATCTATTATTTTATCCGGATAAATAATAGTTTGTTGTGTTTCCGAAAATAAATGAAGCGGAACCGAAGCCGAAAATTTGTGTGTTAATATTTCATCTCCGATAACTTCTTGTTCAAAACTTGCAACTTTATATTTTATTTTTGTAACATGTTTAACTTCTCGGGAACGTGTAATTCTATCGGAATAGGTTGCAATAACAGTATACATTTGAATATCTCCTTTTTATTTAACAAACTTTTAGCGGAACGACATTAAAATTTTTCCTGAAAGGTGGTGAGCATAATGACTATAACGGGTATTGAAATTAAGGGTCTTGATGAGCTTTGCGAAAAAAGAGATAAAATACACAAACTTAGTAGACAACTCGAATTCGCAATAAGAGATTTAGAAAGCTACTTAAATAATTCGGAAATTAAATTAGTCGAAAAATTTTCGGGATCTGAAGAAACCAATAATAATATTGAACATGATTTCGGCGGCTGTTTTATCAAGTAGATTTTTCATCCTGATTTAGAAAATTTGAAAGCTTTTCCATTTTTTGAAACCGATATTTAATTATATCATCGTAAAGAGTGTGTAATGCTGTTTGATTTGCTTCACTGTCCAAAATGCATGGAATTTGATAAATATTATCAGGGTTGTCAGCATAGATCACTTCAAAATTAAACTTGTTTTTCGGTTTCGAGTATGAAAGTATGAATGTAAAAGAATCAATAGTGGCTTTATACCTAATAATTTCTAAATATTGGTCGAGTTTGCTATAATCATAATATTCTTTTAATTCGTTCATGCAAACCCATTTTAAATCACGAATGAGCTCCGGCTTTACTTTTCCAAATGCTGTTTTTTCATATGACGACAGAAAAGTAATAAACCCGTGAATGTCCCTTTCAAATTTTACTTTTTCAAAAGTATATCCCATAATTTAAAATTCCTTTCCTTTGCCGTCACGGTCAGCCGTGGCGGCTTTTCTTATTTTATGTACTTTGAGCTGACCGTCTGCATAGATCAGCTCTATTACTTTATGCTCCTTTTCGGCTTACTTCCGTTTTAACCTCCTCATCAGGATAGTCTTGCAGAAACGTATCTATTTGCTTCAAAACTCTTTTTTGATCAATATCATTTAGAATTTTAAATTTTTTAATTAAACCTGATTCTGCGTCTGACAGTTGGGAGGCAACTTCTTTTCCATAAACTAAATAATCTATTGAAACTCCAAAAAATTCTGATATTTCAATTAGATATTTTTTATATGATTGTGTCTTTCCTGATTTCCATTCTGAAAAAGCAGAACTTTTTATTCCTAAATAAGAAGTTAATTCTTTCTGCTCTCTTTCGCCTAAAAGTTCTGAAATTCTGTTAAGAATATCCAAAAAATCACCTCATAATTATTAAAAGTCAACAAAGTTTAGAATTATTCTAAAAATATATTGACATTTAGAATAATTCTAACTATAATAAAGATAACGCAATAACAATTGACAGGTACAGAAAACACCTCTCCTGCAATACAACGAGTACAGAACATGGGAGTTTATGTGTATGTAATTGGTTTGGCGACTTTATTATAACACGTTTTAGAGTGCCTGTCAACATTATTGCGTATTTATTCCAGTTAAAAATAACAAATGTTAATGAAAGAGGTGGTTATAATGATAACTTCGTTTCATGCGGAGATCGTAAAGCAGCTCAAGCTTCGCGGAATGACCCAGAAGGAGCTTGCCGAAAAGATCAAGTACGGCTACAGCAATGTGCGATCATTTATCAACGGCAATTCCGAAAATGAGAAGCTGGCACAGAAGATTGCCGAATTTCTTGGAATCGAAAGGTAAGCAAGTACAACTAAAATAAAGGGGAAAGATATTATGAGTATGGAAAGACAAAAATTTCTTACGGAACTGCTGAACAAGGCAGCAAGAGATTATTACAACGGCGGCACGTCAGATATGATGGACTACGAATATGATAATCTTTATGATGAACTTGCCGAGTTGGAAAACATTAACGGCTGCGTTCTTTCCGGAAGCCCGACAAGGTTTGCGGGTTATGAATCTCTTAGCGGTTTCCCGAAAAAGGCACACAAGCACCCGGCTCTTTCGCTGGAAAAGACCAAAAATCCCGAAGATATAAAGGCGTTTCTTGGCGAGGAGGTCGGCGTTATATCTTGGAAGCTGGACGGTCTTACTCTGGTGCTTACATATGATGAGAACGGCAGGCTTGAAAGCGCGGTAACGCGGGGAGACGGTTATACCGGAGACGATATAACCGCAAGCGCAAAGCACATTCACGGGATACCTTTAAAGCTGCCTTGCAATGGGCGGAAAACAGTCCGCGGCGAAGCGGTTATAACATATGCGGATTTCGACCGCGTAAACAGCACAATAGCCGATACCGCCGAAAAGTATAAGAATCCCCGCAACCTGGCGGCAGGCTCCCTGCGGCTCACATCAATGAAAGAGCTGGCAGACCGGAACGTAAGATTTATTGTATTCTCATGCACCGAGGGCTTTGAAGAGTTCCCCACCGTCGGGGATCAGCTGGACTATTGTTCCGAGATTGGATTTGAGGTTGTCCCCCATACACTTGTAAGCGCGGGTTCTGTCAAGACGTTCCTTACTTCAAAGGAAGAACAGGTAAAAGCTTTTGAGTACCCTGTTGACGGAATGGTTATTACATTCGACAACGCAAAGTACGGAAATTCCTTAGGCGTGACGGGCAAGTACCACAAAAACGCCATAGCTTTTAAATGGCGTGATACTGTTGAAAAGACCACGCTCCGCGCGATTGAATGGCAGATCGGCAAAACAGGCGCATATACTCCGGTAGCGGTTTTTGACCCTGTCGAGCTGGAGGGAACGACGGTCACAAGAGCGTCGGTTCATAATAAGGACATTCTGGAGAAGCTTCGTCTTACAGTCGGAGACTGCATAGGAGTGTATAAGGCTAATATGATAATCCCTCAGATAGCTGAAAACTACGATTGGGCAAAGCATGAGGATTATATCGCTCCTATGTCCCCGCAGGATTCTGAAAACGATAAGCGTCAAATTGACATTCGCAGGCTTACGCATTTTGCGGACAGAGAAGCAATGAACATCTCCGGTGTTGCCGAAAGCGTTATAACCGCGCTTTACGATGCTGGCCTTCTGAAAAAATATTCGGATTTTTATACCCTTTCCCAAAAATCCGAAAATAAAATAGTTTCGGCGGCAAATTTATCCTATAACGGATTGGATAAGCTTCTGGCAGCCATTGAAAAATCAAGAACGACAACACCCGATAAATTTTTGTATGCGTTGGGTATCCCTCTTGTAGGACGGTCCGCATCAAAGGATATATGCCGCTATGTCAAAGGAAATATTAAGCAGCTGACCGATCCGCAGGTGATTTCCGGTATAATTTCCGTTCCCGATATTGGAGAAGCGATGCAGAAAAGTCTTGAAAAATATTTTGAACCGGAATCAGAGACGGCATACGAATTTTTAAGTGTATGCGGCTTTATGAAATTTAAAAATAATTTTGCCGCTGATCCTGTTCAGCCTAACAATGGAATAAAAGGAAAAACTTTTGTTATTACCGGGTCTGTAACGTACTATAAAAACCGCGATAAACTTAAGGATGAAATTGAACGCCTCGGAGGCAAGGTAGCCGGGAACGTATCAAAGAATACGGATTTCCTTATCAACAACGATGTATTGTCCGCAAGCGGCAAGAACGCTAAAGCTAAGGCACTGGGAATTCCTATAATTTCAGAGAATGACTACATCGCGATGAAAGGAGCTGTTTAAAATGTATCCATTTGATTCGTTTACAAATTTGCAAATGACACGTGATATTTTTATGCCTTTAAATACGGGTACTCAATCGTGTACATCTTGTATAACTATCCGCAACTCGAATACAATTTTCTCAACCATGGTTTGTCCCAAGTGCGGAGAAAGGCTTGTTTTTGACATATATACTACCGATGTGCTTATGGCTTATTGCCCTAATGATGATTACAAATTGATCATCACTATTAAAGGGCTGATAACGCTTTTGAACAATAACGGTCTTAACTGGATAGTGGCACCGCCAAAGCTAATTAAAACTCAGGAAGAAATAAAACAATGTGAAGATGTTCCGCCGCCTGACGGATTTAAAATAGAACCTACGGGAGATGATTAAATGAATGAGACTCTTACTAAGTTAAATTCTTTTTTGAATGATAAGCTTGAAAGCCTTGGCAAGTTAGCCGAGGAGCACCCCGAAAAGCTTACCGTAAAGGACATTGCCGAGTTCCTGAAAGTAGACGAGGATTCTGTCCGCGCAGCAATAGAAAACGGGGTGTTTGGTATGGCATGGCGCAAAAGCGGTGCTATGAATAAGGCGTACAGTATTCCAACGGCTCAATTTGTATGGTGGTATACAGGCTGTGATCCACTGAAAGTTATATAAAGTCCACTAACGCCTAAAAATTCAGAAAGGAAGATCAACCATGATCAACTACAAAAGCCTATATGCGGGAGTCATGGTGCTCAATGAGTTTAAAGACAAGCTCAAGGCTCTTTGCGATGAGTATACCCAAAAGCGCGCCGAAGCTTGTCCGGAGAATTATGCTTCCGATTCTTTGTGGGACAAACGGAGTCAGACTGTCGGAGGCATATGGATACAGTTTTCGGCTAAAGACAATAACGTTACCGCAGACGAACTGGCAGCCGAAGGATTTGTCTATAAAAGGACGTACGATACAACCGATTATTACGAAAAAGAAATTGACGGTATCGAGATCGTTTGCACCTTTGACAGAGAGGTACCCGCCGATAATGAGAGCCTTGCAAAAGAAGAAAAGGCGAAAGA
The DNA here is from genome assembly GCA_910584715.1 of uncultured Oscillospiraceae bacterium. GTDB lineage: Bacteria > Bacillota > Clostridia > Oscillospirales > Ruminococcaceae > RGIG8773. The sequence continues at coordinate 24,721 of CAJUAN010000031.1, read as the reverse complement.
GGTCAACAGCATTATTGCGGGTCTGCGCGAAAAATATCCGCTTGAGGATATCAAGAGCATACTCGTTGCCGCACAGTTAAAGGTTATTGATCTGATACGCTGCGCCGAATGCCTTCCGGAGGAAATCATTGACGAATCGGATCTGCCGTTCTGACGCGCGGAAAGTCGGTCCGCTGTACTTGTCCGTCCCCCCTTACGGACAAGCAGTACTTGCTATACTCTTACCTGTCGGGGCTTCCTGCCGTACTCGCCATATGGCAGGAAGCGGGCAGGTACAGCGGACTGAAACGTACATCTCGAATAGAGGAGGTCAGAAATGCCATATAAAACCGCGGCGGAAATAGCCTACGAAGCCCAGAAACGCGCGACAGAGCTGTACACCGGGGTATCACCCTACACCCTGAAATACCACTGCCAGCTCAATATCAACAACACGGTCATCAATGCTTTTTATGAGGACACCATAAAGCGGCACAAGCTGGGGCACCCTCCGTTCAGCGACGCACAGCGCGCAGCATGGGAAAATATCCTCTGGAAATTCCTGCGGGGACGGTACATGAAATACGAACCGAAATACGCAAAATTGCTCCCGAAAGAGCTTCCCCGGGACGAACACATAAGCGGAAAAGTATTCGGCTGGCTTAAGGAGTATTTCGAGACGTTCATAAACAATATCATGGACGTCCCTGAAGCGTTGGAGCTGTTCGCAATAGCAGATAAGACCGACTATAAAAATCCGAATAAAAAAAGAGCCGCGGAGCGACTGATCGCAAACGCGGCAAAGAAAAATGTACAACTACAGTATAACCTGTTATCCGCTTTTTGTCAAGAGCAGATTTGAGGCTGCTGTAACGGAAAGGAAAATTATTATGAAAAACAATTTCGCACCCAACCCCACCTATAAGGATATTTTTCTTGAGCATTACCCGAATTTTGACGTAAGCAGATTTGATGAATTTGCAGATAGCCTCTGCGTTGCCTGCTGTTTTGATGACGGCGGTGCGGAATGTATATTCGGCTGCGAATGTAAAAAGCATTGGGAGGACGAGTGCTTGTATGAGTGGCGCGATAATATGTATGAACATGACTTGGAAACAATAAACGAATTTCTTATCGAGCCGCAGTCTGAAAACGAAACCGACGAAACGGCCGCAGCCGTCCAGCCAAAGGTTGGAGATTACGTTGAGGAGGATATGCTCGGCGAACTGCTCTCCTTTGATGAACTTACGGAAATGGTCGGACAATTGGCGGTTAATGACTGCAGCACTGAGAGCAGAAACTGGTATAAGGTTGTCAGAATAGACAAAATTTATACAAATGTTGTTGACGGCAGCAGAAGTGTCGCACTGACAGATGGACCTAAGAAAAATGATACCGGCAGGATTGGCGAGTATGCATTCAACTATGAGGGGACGCATACTCTTGGCGGAAAGAAAGTACCCAGAGCTCACAGAATGTGGCGGCTAAAGCTGAATACAGAAAACGCTGCCGAACCTGTTCAAGCCGCCGAAAATCAGCTGTCCTATATCAACAAGCTGCGTGAGAAGTACCCGAAGGTCAGCGAGACCGACGAATGGTTTGACACTGTTTTCTGCCCGTCCGAGTTTTTTGACGGCGACGGCGTAAACGATCCCGCCGACGATAAATGCAGTTACACTGCAAAGGACTTTGAAGCCTGCCAAAAGTGCTGGAGAGAACGGTGTCCCGCGGACGTTGATTTTCTGATAGACCCGGATTTTGAATCGGAATATTTTGAGAATTATCCCGATGAAGAGCCCGCTCCCGAAAATGAACCGCCGGAAGAAATAACCGACGGCCGTAAAATAAACATCGTTTACATAGGGGTGAACGAGATCGAGCCGCACCCCAACAATCCCCGAAAGGACGTCGGTGACGTTTCGGAGCTTTCGGAGGATATCAAAGAAAACGGTATCAGGCAAAACCTGACCGTTATCCCCCATGAGCATGGGTACCGCTGTCTTATCGGACACAGGCGGCTTGCGGCTGCCAAGCTTGCGGGACTGGAACAGGTCCCCTGTGCTGTGGAAAACGCCGGAATGTCCCTTAGCGATCAGATATGCATTATGCTTTCGGAAAATATACAGCGTGCCGATCTTACTCCGATCGAGCAGGCGGAAAGTATGCAGATGATGCTTGATATGGGAGACACTGTGGACTATATTTCCCGAAAGACGGGTCTTTCAAAATCAACTGTGTACCGCCGCATAAATCCTATAAAGGAATACGGAATTGAAACGTGCAGAAAAGCCTATGAGCAGGGCGCGACTTTTGAGGATTTTTCCAAGCTTGACGAAATAACCGATCCCAAAACGAGGGACAAGCTTGCGAAATCGCTGGGTACTTCAAGTTTTAATTTTGAATACCAAAGAGCTGTTAATGACATAAAACGCAATAAAAAGCTTGATGAGGTCAAGGAGTTAATAAAATCCTTTGCCGGGGAAATTTCCGACGATAAAAAAGATGAGTTAAAATATATTGACTATATCACCGGCTGGAGTGCGTCAAATTTTAAAAAACCGGACGATACCGATACCGTAAAATATTTTTATATTATTAGCGATCGCGGCGACGTGCAGCTTTACCGGGAATACACCCCGGACGAGCTTAAAGACCGTGAGCAGAAGGAAGCGGAAATTTCCGCTTCGGTGGAAAAACGCAGACGTACCGAGGAAAGACGCGCGGAATTGAAAAAGCGCACCGATATTGCTGCCGAGCTCAGACATGAATTTGTAATCCGGTTTGATCCGCTCAAAGGCTGCAATTCTCAGAAGGAGCAGCTTGCGCGGTATAAAGCGATGCTGGAGTTCTGGGCGCTTACGTATATTTCGTTTGAATTTAACAAATGTGAGACCGTCGAATATTTCATTGATAATATCGGTATGGAAGTAACGAAAGAATTTGACGAAATGGACGGGGAGCAGCAAGATAAGGCTGTTGAGACCCACATTAAAAAGTCCCGCAACTGGGAACTGAAGACCTTGTTTGACATGATGATCGCCGTACTTGAAACTTACAATTTAAAATATTACAACGATTATTATCTCACATATAACGAATGTCCCGCGCTGGATATGATCTATGAAATACTTTGCTCTTTCGGGTATGAGATGTCCGACGAGGAGAAGCAATTGCAGGACGGGTCACATGAACTTTTTGCGGAGGGTGATTAAATGAAACTCGAAAAAATAAATTCCATGTTCAAAAAGCGCGGAGGCTTGAAGCTGTATAACAAACTGTATGAAGATAACGCTGGAGAAACCAAGATCGCCATGCAGTATTTGTGCGACGGTTCGGCGTGCTATGCGCTGGAAAATCTCCCGCTGTTCGACGGCGATACCATTTGCGGACTTATTGGTGTCGATCTCGAAAAAGATTTTAATTGCTTTGTTAGCATTACCCCCAAATGGCTTTTGGCTGCTCTGGAGGATTCCGACGATTCGGATATCCCCGTCTGTCCCGCTGCCGAAATGTTCGGCTACACGGTATTCAGGACGTACTATAACAGCGAGGAGCGTAATTTCCCCGAGGTGTGCCTGTTTGTCCTCCCGGAGCTGTTGTCTCCCCTTTCCGATAAAAAGTACGAATTTTACAGCCGCACGGTCACTGTAGACGGTGAGGACGTCCGCGTTATCATCGCAAAGGCGGGACTTATCACAAAGGCGGTAATACTTCCGCACTCCTTTAACGATTATGAGTGCACCAGAAATTTAAAAATCCTGAAAAACGCTTTTGAGGAATTGCAGGAACAGGAACTGTTGAATAATATGAACGGTGACGACCGTACCGAAATTGTATTATGAATACCGATAAATTTGAAAAATTCCGCACCCGTGCCGCATATTGGCGGAGCCTGATTTCCGACAGAAATACCCCGGAGGTCAACGCCGCCTTAAAGGACGCCGCCGATTTTATGTACAAGCTTATAGCCCAGAAAGAGACGGAACAGGAAGAACGCCGGAAGTCCGATACGGAAAAACTTGCGTCGGCTATTCAAGGGCTGACAGAAGTCATTACCGTATTTAACGAGCAGGCCGGGAACGTTCCGAAAGCCAAAGCCCCTGCTGCAAAAAAGACGGAAAATTTAAACGCAGATCAGTATCAGCAGATTCTTAATACATATAACGACTGCTGCGGAAAGCTTCCGAAAGCCACCAAGCTTACCGACAAACGCAAACGTGCTATACGCATATGTCTTGAACAGGGCTTTACTTTGGACGATTTCCGAGATGCTGTAAAAAAGGCGGCTTTGATTCCATTTTTTAACGGTAACGGCGACAGAAATTGGCGCGCTAACTTTGATTTTATTATTAAGCCCGATAATTTACAAAAAATTATTGAGGACACTTACGGTTCGGGGCAGGAAAATTCACATAGCTTTGATACCGATAAATTGTTCGAGCACGCTTTGAATACTGTACCGACTATAAAGTGAAAGGATTTTTATCATGGCTAAAAAGACTAAAATTAAGGCTTGTGTGATTTGCAGGAAAAATTTTGTCACCTCATATTCGGGCGGCGTGTATGATGTAAATCAGAAAGGCGGGGAAAAATTATGAGCAGGTCAGTACTTATCTCCATTCAGCCGGAATGGTGCAAGCTGATCGCAAAGGGCACAAAAACTTTGGAAGTACGCAAAAGCCGTCCAAAGCTTGAAACGCCTTTTAAGGTGTACATATACTGCACCAAGGGCAGGAAAAAGCTTTTAGACGTTATGGTCGACGGCGACGAGTTTCACGGTGAAACGTATCACGGCGATCCTGTATTTATAAAAGGATTCCCGGAAGCTTTTCGCACAAAAACCTATGAATTAGGAAACGGAAAAATAATCAGTGAATTTATATGCGATAAAATTTATACCTATACTACATGCCTTGCATTTCAATCGTATAACGATATTTCTACAGAGGAAATAGAAAAGAAATCTTGTCTATCCGAAATCAAACTTTTTAAATATGAATGCCCGAAATTATCAAATAATGTTGGACTTTTTGCATGGAACATATCCGACCTTGTTATTTACGATACGCCGAAAGAGCTTTCCGAGTTTGGTAAAACTAAGCCGCCGCAGTCGTGGTGCTATATAGAAAGTGATGATACATATGAAAAAACTTAAACAGATAATATTCCTGCTGACGGTGCTTGCAATGTTCCTTATCGCCGGCAGTATGGACTGCGGGGAGATATCTTTCGGCGCGGCTATGGCAGCGTCCGCTGTTAATTTTATTATCATGGCTTGGAGCGGGTTTTCGTCGGGGTTATTGGCGGTGTCCGATAAAAAATGATAAACACAAAAGTACAATTATATAGTATAAAATGGTGACGGACGTTTGTCCGTCACCAGGTGCCTTTTCCGTTGTAAGATTATTTAAGTATTTTTTCCGTTATAAAGATTACCTAAGTATTCGGCGGGGCAAGGCACAACAGTCCATGCCATATCATTAAATATCTGGATCATTTTATTGTAATATCCGTAAATGAATTTAAGATCTTTTTTAGAAAGTGCTTCTTCCGGCACAATGCCGTCAGAAAAAACATAAACCTTAACTTTTTGAACTCCTACATGGCAATGCGGATAGCCGTGTTCCAATGTATTGTGTATCTCAATTACCGGATTTACTTTGGGTTCTGTAATTCTCATTGCAATAGCTCCTTTCAATTATATTCGGCAGTTTTACCGTACACACAGTATATCACATTTCGAGTGCAGACCACTTACATTTTCATATTTCAATTGTTTTTTATCTTATCCAAGACGATATGGCGGCTATACTATTATATATAGTATTTTGAAAACTTAGGCGTACTGCCTTTTATGCCGGTAATGGGGTATTATCAAATCAGCGAATTTTAAAAACGGAGAAAATCAAAATGAAATGCAGATACAGAGAAAAAAGAATCACATCGGGTATGCGTGAGGAAATTTTTATTTATCCGGAATTTGCAAAAGCAAAAAAAGGAAAACGCGCTCCAAAATATAAAGCTACTTCCGAGACCCAGCAGCGGCTTAATAATAAAAATGCTGTGCGCAAGCTTGCAAGAAGTATAAACTGCAATTTCGGGAAAAACGATCTTTTGCTGAGTATCGGCTATCAGGACTGGAACAGACCGGATACCTTGGAGCATGTACAGAAAGACGTGCAGGATTTTATACGCCGTCTGCGTTATCATTACAAAAAAATCAGTAAAATTTTAAAATACATAATCGTTTTTGAAGAGGGAGAGCTGCGCGGCAATTTTCATGTGCATATTTTTTTATCACAGGGACTTGACCGCGACAAGATAGAAAATTTATGGGGACGGGGCTGTGCCAACTGCAAAAGATTACAGCCGGATTTTTTTAAGGGACTTGACCGGGTGGCTGGGTATGTCTCAAAGTCTCCGCTTGGCAGTAAACGGTGGATTCCGTCTAAAAATCTTGTCAAGCCTAAAGAGCGCGTGAGGACTGTATCCCGCCGAAAAGCTGTTGAATTCCTTGAAGCATTGCAGTCAAACGAGACGGCGCACAAGGTTCTTGACGGCGCGGAGCTTCTCGGAATTGACGAGCTTGACAACGAGGTCAACGGCTGCCTTTACGCGGTAGTCGATATTTTGCATACAGAGAAAACGGAGGAGGGCAAAAAGTGCAGGAAAAAAGAATAACGGTTCCGTGTCCCACGGAGGAGACAGAGCAGATACAGCTTTTCGAGTGGGCGCGGTGGGCTTCCGGAAAATATCCCGAATTGGAGGATATGCACCACATACCCAACGGCGGCGGACGCTCCAAGGCGGAGGCGGGACGTCTTAAAGCTATGGGCGTGAAAAAGGGCGTGGCGGATATTTTCCTGCCGTGTCCGCGTGGCGGGTACCACGGAATGTACATCGAGCTGAAACGTCTGCGCGGCGGCCGCGTCGAACCGGAGCAGCGCGGTTTTCTGGAGCGGCGTTCGGCTGCGGGTTATTACTGCGTCGTCTGCCGCGGTATGGAGGCGGCGCGGAAGGAAATTGTTAAGTATCTGGAGGGGCTGGTGTAAATGAAAGAAATTTTAACAGAGCAAGAAATTCAATGGGTACACGAGCAGCAATGCACAGGAAGAAGCATAAACGAACTTACTGCCGCTTTATCCGAGGCACACCCTGACCGTCTGGCTAAACTATCACCACTTACTGTAACAAGAAGTTTACATCGCAGGAATCTAAAAAAAACGCTTAAACCGTTAATTCCTCCGTGATTTGATATTGCAATATATCACATTTTTGTGCTATTATAAAATAAAAAGACCCGATAAGACTGTTTTTGAGACCTTTGAAACAAATAGCGGTTTGGTAATTATTCGGCGCAAACTCTGGTTAATACGTGATTTGAAGGTGATAACGTGGCAAATATATATTTTGATATCATAGAACCGAATCTAAGTCAAATTATTGAGTGGCATAGCAACGGAGTATCAGAGCGTCAAATCGCGAAAAATCTTGGGATTGGATATACATCGTTCAAAAAATACAAGAAAGAAAAAGCGACCTTTGCGGCTGCCTTAAAAAAGAGTGCCGGCGATAGAATCAAGGTTGTTGAAGACGCGGTGTTTAAAGCCGCTGCAGCCGGAAATGTCACTGCGTGTATATTTTTACTTGCTAACTGGGATCCCGAGAGATATAAAAATAATCCTCAGCAATACGATATTGCTATGCAGAAACTTAAGCTTTTGGAAAAAAAAGCTGAAAAGGACGATTTCAAACTATGATGAAATTTTGCAGTAACTGCGGACGGTTAGTTTCTTACCCGAAGCGAATGTGCGAGGAATGCGAAAGCAAGTATGCAGAAAGCACGTCAGGCAGGCACGACCCGAGAAGCCGACAGTTTTATAACTCAAAGGCATGGAAAGACTTGTCGACGTATAAGCTCCAACAGGAGCATTACACCTGTGAGGAATGCGGCGGCATAGCAACCGACGTCCACCACATAGTCCCGATACTCGAAGATTGGAGCAAGCGGCTTGACTACAGCAATTTGCAGGCGTTGTGCGATTCCTGCCACAAGAAGAAGCGAACAAAAAGGTGAATTTGATTTAAAATTTAACATTTTATTTATTAACGGGGGGTGAACAAAAAAGTTTGCCCTACGTTCAAAATACCCGCACTGCCCCTCCGTGTAGAAAAAAATCCTTTTATAAAAATTTTTACGAGAATTTTAACAGAGATAAAATATATTTAAAGCGAGGTATGGAAACAAATGGGAAGAAATAAAATGTCGGCGGAAGCTATACAGGCGGCGGGACGTACTCATGTTACCAAGAAAGACATAGAGGAGCGGGAAAGCTCCGCGCCGAAGGTTATTGCCGATAATATTCACCCTCCCGACTTTCTTACAGAACCGGAGCAGGTCAGGGAATTTTACGAGATCGCAGAGGAGCTTGTGCGTATCGGAGTAATGGGAAATCTTGATTGTTATACTTTGGGCATGTTCATATGCTCCAAGTCAAGGTACAGCGAATATGAGAAAACCCTGCAAGAGATCATACAGAAAAATCCGTCTGCCAATCAGCGGCTGAAATGGCTGCCTAAGCTTAAGGAGTTTGAGGCGTTGAAAGACAAAAATTTCCGTGAATGTCTTTCCTGCGCCAATGCTATGGGGCTGACTATTACGTCTCGCTGTAAGCTGATCGCTCCGAAAGAGGCTCCTCCGGAGAATAAATTCAGTAAGTTTGAGAGGTGATAAAATGTCGGCAGAAAATATTTTGCTCTCAATAAATAAAAAAATATCTAAACAAATAGTAAACAATAAAATATATGTATCTTTTGAAAATTGCGAAATTAAATACGGCGATTTTTTGTCAAGTTGTTATGGCATAGGAGATACTATTCCTGAAGCTTGCGAAGATTATCTTAAAAAAATATGCAATAAAACGCTTGTGTTTAATGCTTATAGTGAGCATAGAAAAGAAATCACTGTTTATAGTAAGGAGTTATATCATGAACTTGACGGACGTAGGTTTGACGCGGGAAATTGAAAGAAGCGCGGCGGTACAAGCAAGCGAGCAAGCTTGTTCAAAGAGACTGAAAAAAGTCAAATGCTCGAAGTGCGGCACTGATATATCAACTATCGCAATGGAAGACGACGCTGTATGCCGCGGCGTATGGACGCGATGTAAATGTCCGATATGCCATGACTGGTTTGAAATAAGGATAAATACCGATAAAATTAAAGATTAAATAATCTGTTGAGCCTATGAGCCTATGATTACATTTCGTGTAATTGTAGGCTCATTTTTATTTTAGGCGGTGATAAAATGATCGACCGCGCTACACAATACGCGGAGCAGGTCGCTATCGGAAATATCGTTGCCTGCAAGGAACACCGTCAAGCCTGCGAAAGACACCTGCGGGACCTGGAACGGCAGGGTACAAAGGATTTCCCTTATATTTGGGATACGGAAAAAAGTGACCGTATTCTCCGGTACGCGGAAACACTGACTATTATCGAGGGTGACAGTCCTAAGCCTGTAAAGCTGTACGGCAATCAATGCTTTGATCTCGGCGTACCTATGGGCTGGGTAAAGCCAAACGGCTACAGACGTTTCCGACGGAGCTATGAATCTATGGCGCGTCAGAACGGCAAAACGTTCAAAAACGGTATACGCGGCACTTACCTTGCGGGATTTAACAGCTACAATTACGGAAAGATATTCACGGCGGCTACCATGAAGCGGCAATCCAAGCTTGCGTGGGAGGAAATGGCCAAGTTTATCCTTGCCGACAACGATCTTTCCGCTTACTTCAAGATAACCGAATACAAAAACCTTATAACCGCGCTGAATACCCACTGCACCATTGAAGCCTTATCAAAAGAAGCGGGCTTACAGGACGGTTTCCGCAGTATCTTCAATTCCATTGACGAAATACACCAGCACAAGGACAGTTCCATATACGACGCGCTCTACAAGGGTACAAGAAGCCTGCCGGAGACTCTTAACAGCATGATAACCACCCGCGGCAAGGAAGTAAACAGCTTTTGCTTTGAGATGGATAAATACTGCTGCGATATTCTGAGCGGCGCGGTTACGGCGGAGGACTTCTTTGTTGACATATACACGCTTGACAAAGAGGACGATCCTTACAGCCCCGCCGTATGGATAAAGGCAAACCCGGTATTGTGTCAGACGGAGCTCGGCATAGAGACCCAGCAGAGAGACGCGGACACGGCGCGGGATATGGGCGGCTCGGCGTTGTCCGACTATCTTGTGAAGTGCTGCAATTTGTGGTACCAGGCTTCGGATAATCAGTATGTCAGCGCGGAGGATATACTTGCCTGCGGCTGTGATGATACCCTTGAAAATTACCGCGGAAGAAAGTGCGTTCTTGGTCTTGACCTTTCCAGCGGCGGAGACCTTACGTCGTTCTCATTGGAATTCGAGGACGGGGAATACCTGTATTATTATTCTCACAGTTTCATGCCCCGCGGACGTTTCTCCGAACACTGCAAGACCGATCTTGTCCCCTATGACGTATGGGAAAAGCAGGGACTTATAACTGTAACAGGCGGCGAAACCGACTACAAAAACGATTATAAATTTATTATAAGCAGAGCGAGGGACGTTATAGGTATGTACGACCTTAAACTTGAAGCAATAGCTGCCGACCCGCACAATCTTGACGGTATCCTTTCAGAGCTGGAAGAAACATTCGGAGTTCCCGTAGTGGCGGTAACTCAATCCCACAAGCAGCTGAACGACGCGACGGTCGATATTCAGCTCCGCGTAAGGTCTCACAAATTAAAATACAACAAACATAACGAGCTGCTTCGGTACTCGTTCTGCAATTCTGTGACAGTCATGAATTCTTATAAGGAAATAAAGATCGATAAGCAGAGCGGCGCACGGAGCAGGTACAGGCGCATAGACCCGGTAGACTCTTGTATTAATTGCCGCAAGTACAGCATTGAAAGGGACAAGCACGCTGTTATCGATACGCAAAAGGAAATGGATAATTATTTACAGCAAATGGGCTGGAAATAGAAAGGAAGATATCATGATAACAAGCATTCGCATTCGTTCACCCTCCGAGCGGGTATTTACGGAGGTGCGGAATGGCTAAGGAAAGAAAATTCAGCTTGAAAAGCCTTTTCGGCGGAAAAAAAGAGGAAACAGCTGTTACCGTTCCCGAAACAGGCAAAATTACCGCCAACAGTGAAAAAATCGTCACCATGCAGCAGCTTATAGACCTTTTTAACCTGGACGGCGTATCGTCCAATAAGCTGTCGGAGGTAACGTATTTTTCCTGTATAAAAATTTTATCGGAGTCCATTGCCAAAATGCCCTTTAAGCTTTTGCAGAAAGACCCGGTAAAAGGTAAAGTCAACTGCACATGGCATGATATGTACGACGTTGTACGGTACCGTCCAAATGAGTTCATGACCTCCTCCACCTTTATGGGGACTATGGAGGCTAACCGTAACCATTACGGAAACGCATACGCACTTATTCAGGGCTATGGCAGGAACCCTAAGCTTTATCCGCTGGAACCGCAGTATATGCAGCTGTGGTTTGACAACGCGAAAATTATTGATACGGGTAATGCCAAGCTGTGGTATATCTACACGCACCCCAAGAACGGTCAGCGATATATTTTCGGCACGGAGGATATAATACACGTTCGTTCCTCCGTCAGCCTTGACGGCATAACAGGATTGTCTATTCAGGATATTCTCGCTTCTACCGTTGAAGCAAATCAAAAAGGGCAGCAGCTTCTTTCAAAGGCTTATGAAAACGGGTTTGTGGCAAAGGCAGTCCTGCAATATACCGGAGACCTGAGCGATAAGAGTGCGAAAACCTTTGCCGAGGGAATTACCCGTTATGCCCGAGGTGAAGAAAAAGGCGCGGAATTATTTATACCGATACCATTGGGTTCTTCCATACAGCCGCTTAACATGAAATTCACGGACGGTCAGTTTCTGGAGCTTAAGCAATATTCCGCTTTGCAGATCGCGGCGGCGTTCGGCATAAAGCCCAACCAGATAAACGACTATACCAAGGCAAGCTATGCGGCGGCGGAACAGCAGCAGTTAGCGTTTTATATTGAGACGCTGCTGTACATTCTGAAACAGTATGAGGAGGAATTCAGCTATAAGCTGCTTACGCGTGAGGAACGGCGAAACGGTATATACTTCAAGTTCAATGAGGCGGCTATCCTCAGAGCAAGTCCCACGGAGCAGATAAAGACGCTTACGGAAGCTATCAATGGCGGCTTATATACTCCCGACGAGGCAAGAGATTACATTGACCTGCCTGCCAAGGGCTGTGATAAGCTTCTGGTGAACGGTTCAATGATACCCGCGGAGGACGCGGGAAAACAGTATAAGGTAAACGGAGGTGAGTAAATGGATCGTATTATAAAATCGGCAAAAATTGAAAGATCGGACATATCCGAGAATGAACTTGCGGTAATAAACGGCAGATACGCTCTGAAAAGCTTGTCGGCTGACGAAATTTTCGGATTCAAGCTTGCCGTCTGCGATAACCGGATAGACCGCGATTATGAACGCTTTTCCGAAAACGCCATAGAGCAGCTCGCAAAAATGTTCATAGGCAAAACCATTATATCCGACCACGACCCAAGCGCAAAAAATCAGTGTGCGCGGATATATGATACCGCGGTGGAAACGGACGGGAATGTGACGCGGCTTATTGCCAAATGCTACACGGTGCAGACAGACGCGACAAAGGATTTTATTACAATGCTTTCGGCGGGGATCATGAAAGAGGTGTCTGTATCCTGTAAGCTTAAATCGGTAATATGCTCTGTATGCGGTCAGGACAACATCAAATCCTACTGCAAACACATCGGAGGCAAGACTTATGGGGACAAGCAGTGTCATTTTATACTTGAAGACCCCGAGGACGCTTTCGAGGTAAGCTTTGTAGCTGTTCCCGCACAAAAAGAGGCGGGGGTAATAAAGTCGTACGGGGACAAACCTTTTAAGGAAATTCCCGAAACCGACAGCACGGAAACCGACGAAAAGGAAAAAATGCTTGATATTGAGATAGCTTTGGCAAAAGCGGCTGTTTCGATACACGAAAACGAGGAGGATAATAATCATGACTGAAAGAATGAAAGAAATTTTAAGCACAAAAAAGTCTCTTCTTGAAGAGGCGACCCGCCTTAAGGTCGAGAAAAAATTTGACGAGGCGGCGGATAAGCTTGCGCAGATCAAATTGCTTGACAACGAATATAACGTGGAACAGGGTCTTGAGCAGGTCGAAAAAACCGCAGCGGCGGCAGACGTTCCGGCAAAAGTCCCCGAAAATAAGGAAAAGAGCATGGTCAACGGCTTTAAGATCATTGCCAAAATGCTGAAAAAGCAGCATCTGACGGACGAGGAAAAGGAGGCTATTTCCCTTGAAAAAGCTCTTATTTCCGGAGATAATGCCGTAAACGGCGAAAATCATCTTATCCCTGAAGATATACATACGGCAATTACGGAATTCCGCAAAACCTATATGAGCGCAAAGGATTACGTTTCTGTTATTCCTACATCTACCATCAGCGGTTCATTTACTTTTGAAGCGGGAGAACCTACAGGATTGATAGCATTTGAAGATGGCGGCAGAATTTCTACGGGAAAAGAACCTACATTTAGCACAGTAGATTACAAAATCAAACATTACGGTGAAATCATGCCTGTTTCTAATATCCTTAAAGATAACGAAACAGGCGGGCTTATGGCATACCTTAACCGTTGGTTTGTAAGAGATTCAATTATAACCGAAAATGGTAAAATTTTTGATACTCTTAAAAAAGATAAAACCCCCAAAGCTCTTTCGGGTTGGCAGGCTCTTAAACATTCAATCAATACGGACGTGGCTGCTGATTATTGGATTGACGGTATTATCATAACAAATCAGAGCGGGTTTGCATATCTTGATGATTCTGTGGACGCAAGCGGCAGACCGATCTTGTCTGACGACGTAAAAGAAGCAACAAAGAAACGCTTTAACGGACTTTCCGTTATTGTTTTCCCAGACGCGCAGCTTCCAGATGTAGAAGGCAAGCACCCTGTATTTTACGGTTCGCTGAAAGCCGGCTGTTGGTTCATTGAACGTAAAATTCTCGAATTTGCTGTATCGGAACACATATTTTTCTGTGAAAATCAGACCGCTCTCCGTGTGATGGAAAGCTTTGACGTTATAAGTGCGGATAAAAACGCGTATCAGTACGGTCTGCTCGGTCAGGAATCGGGAACACCCGACGGCGACGACACACAGGAAAGCAGTCTGCTTGCCAAGAGCCGCAGTTCTAAATAATTTATAGGGCGGTGAGGATATGGCTGAACTGCTTATAACTGTTGAAGATGCAAAAAAGTACGCACGTATAGACGGCGACTATGAAGATGATGTAGTGGAAAGGCTTATCCTTTTCGCCGAAAATTACATAAAAAGCGCGTTGGGAGACGACTTTCCCAGAGAAGACCCGCGCGTACAGACCATTGCAAAGCTTATAGTCAACGATCTGTACGATAACCGGGAATTTACGGCGCAGTCCGGAAATAAGGTAAGCAATGCGGTAAGGCACATTTGCAGCAGCGCATTACAGCAGATACGAATGGAAATGAGGTCGGAATAATGCAGGCAGGAGCTTATAACAGCCGTATAGAATTGCAGATCGCACTTGATCCGGAAGATGTAAGCAGCTTTGTTCCGTTTATGTCGGTATGGGCATATGTAAACGGTCTGAAAGGCGATGAGTTTTGGGCGGCTAATTCGGGCGGTATCGCTGAAAACATTGTTAACGTTACGGTGCGTTATAACAAAGAAATCATGCTCCTTGCCCCGCAGACAACAAGGTTTATCCTTAACGGTTTTACATATGTGCTCACTTCCCCGCCCGATGATGTGCAGTTTCTGCACAGACAGATAAAATTCAAGGCAAGGAGGCAAATCTGATGAATCCTATAATGGAGGACATCATAAGCGTTCTTAAGGAAATGAAAGTACCTGTGGTGGAAAACGTATTCCAGCACGTACCGCAAAAGCCTTATGTGACATGGAGCAACATTCAGAGCGTTGCCGACGGTGCGGACTGTATTGCCTTATACTGGCGCAAAACATACGCCGTATACTTTCATTATCCGCAGCAGCGGAACGAAAAGCAAGCACGTCCTATTGAAAAACCGGTTGAGGATATACTCCGCGGACTGGGAACGTTCAAAAGAGTGCTTGATGTATCCTACGATCTTAAAGAGATCGTTATAGCCTATGTTTTTGAAGTAAACGAAAATTTTGACGATGATGAAACGGAGGAATAAATCATGGCAAATGAATCTAAATTTGAAACCAAAAAGCACATACTCGGATCGGGAAAACTGCGTATCCAGAAGTATGACGGAACACTTCCCGCAAGCTGGGATTCCTTTTTCGCTTCCGAGGATAACATTTTCGGTGCGGTCAAGGGCGGCGCGGAGCTGGAATATTCCGTAGACGTATTCGAGGATCAGAGCGACTTGGGGGAGGTCAAGATAAAAGAGATCACAGCGGAAAACGTTGTACTCAGAAGCGGTCTTATGACCTTAAACGGCGAAACGTTCAAGGTGCTTTGCGAAACGGCAGACGTTTCTATCGACGATACAACGGGCAGAGTCACTATTAAAATAGGCGGTCTCAGTAAGAAAAAAGATGAGCGATATATTGTCACTTTCGAGCATTACAGCAAGAAGATACGCATTATAATCATAGGACACAATACCTCCGGCTTTACGCTTTCCTTTAAGCAGGATGCGGCTACGGTTGTTGATGTGGAATTTGCCGCGGAGGCTATGGACAATACCGGAACGCTTATCATTATTGAGGATTTGCGCTATGAAAAGTCGGCGGATACTCCTGCGGCTGTATCGGCGAATGCTGATTCCTCTACCCGGAAAGGCAGTCTGTTATGATAAGGATAAACATTGGTAAAATTCCCATACAGCTTCTATCCGAAAGATATGAAGTCCCCGTATGCACCAAAGCTGTATGGGATACGCTCAGAGCTGGGGACTGTTCCGACAATTGCCGGCAGCTTCTTGGAGATATCGATATCCCGGAAAGTGAGCGGGTACTGCTTGTTGAAGCTTATAAAGTGGAAATGAACAAGGTCCGTGATGAACTAAAGCTTACGGTTCCTTACTATCCCTCCGAGGATAGTAAGGATACTGTAAAGTACGACCGTTACACAGTATCCGACAAGCTGGTCGCCGATTATGCCAATATGGATATTTACGAAATAGACGGAATATCCATACTCGAATACTGGTGCCTGGAGCGGGACGCGTTTATTTATCTTCTTTCCCGTACCGAAAAAGGGCGGGAATATCTTGATAACGCTTACCGTATCACCTGCACTGAAGCGGACGAAAATTTATTTGGGTGATTTTACAGTTGACTGAAAAGGAGTGAGCCGCTATGTCTCAAAAGGTATCAGTTGACGATCTTGTATCAGAAATCTTAAAAGGCGTGGCGGATTACACCTCCGATGTTAAAGAAGATATTGATCAAGCAGTAAGAGAAGTAACCCTCAACATTGAACAAAAAGTTGTAACGGAGCTTTCTCCGGTAAGACAGGCGGGTACCGTCTATACGACCAGAAACGGTCAGCGCGTTGCGGCTAAAGCAAATTTACAGCCTGGGGCATATAAAAAAGGCTGGAAAATGAAAATAGGTGAAAAAGGTAACGGCAGAATTTACGGTACTCTTTATAACAGGACAAACTGGCAGCTTACCTGGCTGCTGGAGCTTGGGCATAAAGCCAAAAACGGAAAGCCAGTTGCTCCCTCCCCTATCGGCGGACATATTCAGCCGGCAAATGATAAAGCGGCTGCGGCACTTGATAAAAAAATTAAGGAAATTTTAAATAAATAGGTGATATTATGGCTAAATACGGTTATATTGCTACCATCGGCGCGGATACTAACGGACTTACAAAAGCGTTAAGACAAATTGACGATGAGACCCGAAAGACCAATACCGAACTGCGGGAAATAAACAAAGCTTTAAAACTTGACCCTACCAACGCGGAGCTTCTGGCGCAGAAATACGAACTTTTGAGCAAGAAGCTTGAATCCGCTAAGGTTAAAGCTGAAAGCTTAGAAGAAGTTCAGGTAAAAATGGCAAAAGGCGTTGCCAACCATAAGGCTTTTGAAAACGCTTACGAGCCTTTGAAGAAAGAGCTTGACGAGGTTATTAAAAAAGTCAAAGATGCGGAAAAAGCGGCAAAAACAGCTGACGAACGTTTCCGAAATACAGAAATTACATACGACAAGTATAAAGAATACCGGGACGCTCTTGTTGCAACGCAAAAAGAGCAGGCGGCAGTTGAAGCGAAAATCACTGATTTAGAAAAAAAATTTGACAGTTCGGGCGGACGCATTCCCGAGGAAGAATACAGAAGATACCGCCGTGAGTTAGAGCAGACGCGCATTTCCGCTTCTCAGCTTGAAAAAGAAACCAGAGAGCTTGACAATGCTACAGAACAGTCCTCAAAAGCCGTACAAGAGCAAGCAGAAGCTTTCAATAAAATAGAAACATCTTTAAAAAGTTATAATAATGCTTTAAGCATTAATGAAAGTGAATTAAAAAAAGTCACTGCTCAATATTCTGACAATGCCGAAAGTGTAGAAGCACTTGCGGCAAAGCAAAAGCTTTACGAAGAAAGCATATCCGCTCAAAAACAAAAAATAGCCGTATTAAATACTGCTTTAGCGGAATCAAAAAAATATTACGGAGAAAGCTCAGACGAAACGCTTAAATGGCAAAAAGCAATTGTTGACTCTGAAACAAATCTTATAAAAACCAAAAAAAATCTTGATTCAGTAAATAATTCATTAAAAGAACAAAATTCCGCTCTTGACAAAGTAGAAGACCAGTCCTCAAAAGCTTTCCGCAAAGCCGTTGAAAGCACTAAGGAATATCAGCAGGCAATGGACAGGCTCAACTCCAGCGCGGGTGAACTGAAAAGCAAGGTAGGCGGCGCTCTTAACGATATATGGAACATCACCCTTAAAGCCGCAACTGCTATTACCTCAACTGCTGTCGCCGCAGGAGCCGCTTCTGTAAAAATAGGTTCGGATTTTGATAAATCCATGAGTACGGTGCAAGCTTTGTCGGGAGCGGCAGGTGCAGAACTTGACACTCTCCGGGAAAAAGCTAAGGAAATGGGCGCAACGACTTCCAAAACTGCCAAGGAATCCGCAGACGCTTTGGGCTACATGGCTTTGGCGGGGTGGGATACACAGCAGATGTTAGGCGGATTGGAGCCGATCCTCCGCGCTTCCGAAGCAGGGGCAATGGACCTTGCCACTACTTCCGACCTTGTTACGGACTCCATGTCGGCTATGGGCGTATCGGTAAACGATCTTACCCATTATCTGGACGTTGCCACAAAAGCGCAGAGCAGTTCCAACACATCATTGGAACAGCTTCTCAACGCTTATGTTATTGCAGGCGGTTCTTTCAAAAACTTTAATGTTTCCCTGGAAGAAAGCGCAACCCTTTTAGGCATACTGGCAAACAGGGGTATTAAGGGTTCCGAAGCGGGAAACTCTTTGAACAGCGTTCTTATAAACCTTATAGGCGCGTCGGGCAAGTCCTCGGAGGCTATGGAAACTCTGGGCGTTTCCGCTTTCGATACCAACGGAAAATTTATCGGCGTGACGGAAACACTGGAGCAGGTCTCTACAGCTCTTGAAAAGCTTGATGAAGAACAGCGTGCAGTGCTTACCGCACAGCTTGGCGGCAAGACCCAGTATGACACCTTACAGGCGTTATTGTCTGGCGTAAATGAGGAGTACGACGTTCTTCTCGGAAAGATAGAGGACAGTAACGGTGCGCTGGAGGATACCGCTAAGATCATGCGGGATAATCTTCGGGGTGACATCGACTCCCTTAAATCAAAGCTTCAGGATTTGGGAATTGAAGTTAACGACCAGTTTACAGAATCTTTCCGGGAAGCTGTTCAGGTTACCACAAAAGAGGTATCTAAGCTTAGCGACAAAATTTCAATTTCAGACGGTGAACTTGGGGAAAGCCTGGAAAAGATAGGCAATGCGTTTGCTAAGGTTCTGGAGCAGATTGCTAAGTTTGCTACCAACACAGGTATTCCTGCTGCGATAAATTTTTTTGAATTTATTGCCGACCATGGTGAGCTGGTTAAAGGCGTTATTGTCGGCATAGGTAGCGCATTTATTGCATGGAAATTTAGCAATATAATAACAGGTTTAAATGGTATACATACCTCTTTTATGAAACTTAAAATTTCAGCGCAAGAAAGCGCAACTGCTATGCAGGCGTACAACAATATCATAAAAACTAATATTTATGCTGCTGTTGCTTCTGCGTTAATAGGTATGGCTACGGCATTAAAAACTTGGCTGGATACTCATTCCGAAATTAAAAATCTTGTTGATGAAACCAGTCAAGCTATTTATAACCAAACAGATGCATATAACAAATCCGTTCGAGCAGCGGAAGAAAATTCTCAAAAAGCAGAGCAAAATGCGGCGGCGGCACGTAATTATTGGTATGAAATTCAAAAACTTGTTGACGAACAAGGAAATGCAAGAGGTTCCGCTGATGAACTCAATACAGCTGTAGCACGATTCAATCAAATTGCAGGAACAAATATAGAAGTCATTAACGGACAAATTCAAGGCTATAAAGATTTGACCTCAACTATGAGCGATTATATTGAACAAACAAAGCGTGAAGCGCAAATGTCTTTTTTACAAGACAGCTACGGAGAAGCTTTATTAAATATTGATGAAACAACCAAAAAATATGAAGAAGCTTTAGAAAAAAGAGAAAACCTATTCAAAGAATATAATGAAAAACAAAAGTGGTTAAATGAAGCTAATCAAACGGGTTATTCTGAGCATATGCCCTATGAACAATTAATTTTACAGACAGAAGAATTAAAAGAACAATTTAGTGCAGCTTATACAGAGTCAGTTGCACTTGAAGAACAAGTAAATTCGTATCAATCAGTAATTGACAAATTTGAGGGGTTATTTGATTACGGCAAAACCAAAGACAATAACGGTGCAAGAATCGCCGCCGAGGGAATGGCGGCCGAGTATGCGGAAGAAGCCAAAAATGCCGCAAACAAAATTGAAGAAGAACAGAAGAAAATAGTCAATAATCTCCAGAAGAAAATGGAAAATCTGGAGTATAAGAAAAATACTCATCAGTTTGCTGATGATACGGAATACTGGAGCGAGCGGCGGCGGGTTCTTAATGAAAACATAAATAAAGATTCCGCGGAATGGTGGAAATACTATGATGAGACCGAAAAGTTTTTCGCCGACCTTACCGAGGAACAAAAGGAAGCCTACGAACAGCAGATAGAAAATCAGGCTGAAGCTTTAAAGGAGCGCAAGGAGCTTAACGACGATTTTACAGACGAGATGTATTATGACGAGCTGGAGACGATCATTACCGCTCTTGACAAGGAATCCGACCTGTATAAAAAATACAACTCCGAAATTCTTAAAGGCAGAAAAGAACTTGCGGACGATCTGGACGACGAGGCTGTAAAATCCGCCAAGGAACAGGCAGAGGCTGTAACCTCGCAGTTTGAGAAAGCCTATGCCGAAATAAAGAGCAAGCGGGAGCAGCTTCTTAACGATTTCAGGAATATAGAGCTTACGGAGACTGTCAAGGATAAAAACGGAAAAGATATGCTTATCCTTAAAGACCTTGACGCGGAGATAAAAAGGCTTGACAAATACGAGGCTTCTCTTGCAAAGCTGAGAGCCACGGGCATAAGCGAAAGCCTTATGGCTGAAATAAACAAATTGGATTATTCAAGCGGCGAACGGCAAGATTACATAAATACCCTTTTAAGCATTCCGGCTGACAAGCTTCAGCAATACTATAAAGATTGGGACAAGCTTCAGGCGCGGCAGGAATCGGCGGCAAATCTTGCCGTTGAGGAAGAATTGAATGAGACCAATAAAAAAGCGCAGGCAGCGGTTGACAGTGTAACCGATATGTTTAACAACATGACCAAGACCGCATATGAAAAAGGCGCGGAAACCGCTAAAAGCTTTTATCAGGGCATGATAGACAACATGGACGGTCTGAACGATACGAAAACGATAAACGCCGTTTTCCGCGCGGGGTATACCGACGATTCGATAAAGTCTGCCAAAGCTAATAATGCGGTTGGAGCCGTAGGTAACTTTATCAGCGTAAAAACGCCTATAACGATCATTGTTGACGGTGTCAAGCACGAAAAAACCATTGAGCAGCTTATTGACGAAGGTATCAGGTCGAGCGGCAATCCTTTTCATCTTTAAGGAGGAATTGTATGGACGATTATGTTCTCCGGGAAAACGAAAGCCTCAACGGAGGGTATACGCTGTATATCGGAAATTTTACGCTTCGTATACTTCACGGGTATTCTCCGTCATGGGAAAATGTTTACGACACCGAAAACAGCTTTACAAATTTTGACGGAAGCGAGGAGAAAATTTTGAAGGGCATCAGGTTTTCTCTCAAGGTCACCGTGGACCGCATTATGCCGGAGGATTTCAACGCCTTGGTCGCGGAGCTTAAAAAGCCGACAATTCCGCTGGAGTGCCCTGATTTTGAGGGAGAATGCTATTGCGATAACATTCCGGGCGATCTTAAGCAGGCGAATTTCAACGGCGTGCGGTACGGTGTAAGCTTTACTCTCGTCGCCAAAAGCCTTATAACGGACGGCGACGGTCTTTAGCTACATACTAAAAATAAATGATTTTGAGTTCCCGCGGTGGAGCAATGTGAGGATAATGCAGAATGCGGACGGCTACGGTACTTCCGGGGTGTGCATGTCGGAGCTGACCTTCAGCATTCCCGCCTCCGATTACGACTTTCAGGATATACCGCCGTCGGCAAAGGTGACGTTTCAAATGGTCGGGGCTGGCGGCGTACCCGTTACCTTCGCGCCCACGTTCTATATCTATTCCAGAAACAAGAGCGGCGGAGTCATTTCTTTCAAGTGCTATGACCGCATGATATGGGCAGAGCAGCCCGATACTGCAAGTGAAAGCAGCTTCGACGATAACGGCATGGTCGAGAGTCAGTGGATCGTACAGCAGATAGCCTCGCAGTGCGGATTCAAGGGCTGGGGGCTTGGCGGTACGGTAACGGCTGTTCCGGAGGTATACTTGCCGAAGGAGGACATTATCGGAAAAAGCTGTCATGATATTCTTAATTCCGTTTCCGAGGCATGGTGCGGGTTTTTCAAGGTCGGTAATGACGATAAGCTGATATTTATTCCGTTCGGCTCCGTTTACAGCCTGGGTAATCAGGCGTACAGGCACACGTCGGTATCTACGGGCGGCGTTAAGGGTCCTATAATGCGAGTGATAATGTCTAACGGCAGCGAGACCTTTTCTGCGGGAAACAGCGGCGCGGACGTTTTCAACACGCTGAAGCTTTCCTCTAAGTACGCTTCGGGCGACATTGCGGCTCAGATCATGGAGCGGGTCAGGGATTATGTTTACGAAGCCTGGGAGTGCCGGAAATGCATTATAAACGACAGCGCGTGCGGTATTGAAATAAATGCGGCGATCGCTTTCGGGGACGGTTCGGAGCGGGTTGCAAATCATATCACCAAAATACCGACGGCAGCGGGAATTTTGCTTTCTTGCGGAAGCAACGATGTTACCGAGACGGAATTTGACTTTCTTGGGGCGTTATCCCGAAAAATTGAGGAGCGCATTGCGGACGGTGAAAAGCTTAAAAATACCATGATAACACGCTATCAAGGGGTTGTACATCTTGAGGAGAAAAAAAGCAAAACGAAAAGCGGTATAGCGGCTGCGGTCAAGAAATTTGGGTACTCCCCCGCCACTTCCGACGGAGTTGTTATATTTGACGGAGCAATGGAGGATAAAGCCAAGCCAAAAGTAGAAGTAAAAGATGATCTCAGCGGTTTCAGTACCATATACGGCGATACCGTTATGCGGTTCGAGCTTGAATGGGACGGCGACAATGTTACGCTCAAGGACCCGCCAAAGGAGGAATAATATGGGATTTGCCACAGGATTTGCCGCGGGACTTGCGGTAGGTAAAAAGAAATGGGGCGGAGGCACGACACCCGAGATATGGCAGCCGCCGTCTGATTGGTTGGAGGTCCCGGAGCCGGGAGAGTGGGAGGCTAATTTTCTGATAGAGATACGGAACGTCCCGACGTTTTATCTGAGTCTGTATGATCCCAAAACAGGCTACACCGGATACGGAAATGTAACCGTGGACTGGGGCGACGGAATCGTTGAAACATACGAAGGGTGTTCTCCCGACGATTGGCCTCAAACGACGCGCCGCAGCGATTTCCATTCGCACACATACTCCGAACAGGGTCAATATATCGTTAAGGTGCTTACAGATAAATTCAGCAGCTTTTTACACAGAGTAAAAGACGGAAATTATATCGGTCATGGTACAAATCTTCTGATAGCGAAAACAGGTAAAAATATTTGTCTTGTAAACGTCCCCGACGATCCGTCCGGGTGGCGTGCCTCGGACGGCACCTTCGGCTATAATTTCCGGCTGCGGTGGGTAAAAATAAACGGAAGTTCTCAAATGCAAAAATACGGTCTCACCAATTGTACATCGCTGAAACGTCTTGATTTAGCCGAACCCATGATCGAAGTTCCGGAACGATGTTTTTCTATTACTCCTATTCCGAAAAATTTTGATTTTTCAAAAATTCAGAAAATTGGAGAACTCGGCTTTGGACAAGCGGTACTCCCCCCAAAAATAGTTTTGCCGGAATGCACCGAAATAGGAAAACGAGCGTTTAACGTATGTGAGGAAGAAGAGGTCTCCGCTCCGAAATGCGTTAAAATTGCTGATTATGCGTTTTCCTCAAACAGATATTTAAAAACGATTTCCGCGCCGCTTTGTACCAATGCAGGGGGATATTCGTTTGAGGTATGCAACTCTCTCGAAACAGCCGAATTTGCGGACGACTGCGTTTACGGTACAAACTGTTTCTATAATTGCTTCAGTCTTTACCCCCGCCCCGACGGGTCAACAAACTAAAAGGAGGTCATAAAAATGACAACGATCGAAACAAACGCAATGGAACTTGAACTCACAGGCGGTGAATTGCAGGCGAGGTTTACTGCAGGCTATCCCTTTTTCTGGGTGAGAAATGACAGCTCCGATACGATTCGGATATCCTTGTCTCCCAACATTTCAGATGGCAAAGACGGCGTTATAAGCATTCCGCCCGGAAGCTCTAACGGTACCATGCACGGGTACATGCTTAACGACCTGTACATTTCCGGAAGCGGTAAGGTTATGGTAATGGGTACGGGATCGGCGCATAACCCTTTTAAGCCCCGCGGAAAAGGAGGTGACAATGGTTTCAGCGGAGATTACAACGATTTGACAAACAAACCGGATATTCCTGTACCGTCGAAAGTCATAGACTCAAATTCCACTAATGAGACGGTAAGCACCTCAAAAGCTGTTTTTGATTACGTTATTTCAATGCTTGCTTCCGCAGGATTCAAGCCCCTAAAGGTTGATAAGCTTCCGGAAGTAGGTTCCGATCGTATCTTGTATCTTTTGCCAAAAGACGGTCTGCTTTCCGAAAATCTTTACGATGAATATCTGTGGATAGACGGCGTATACGAACCTGTAGGAACAACCGCTGTTGATTTAAGCAATTACGCTACCGTCGATGATTTGAGTACAAAACAAAATCA